>NZ_AP025628.1:2159816-2879755 GCF_025999835.1 Caldinitratiruptor microaerophilus
ATCCGCTTCAAGACCCCTCTCCCTTTTCGTACCGGATGTCTGGCCGGGCGGGCCGACCCCCGGAGGCCCCGCCGCGCGCTCAGAACGAGCGCCCCAGGTGTTCGGCCAGGATCTCGTGCGCCTCCCGGGCCTCGCCCTGCGGAACCAGCACCTCGACCGGCGCGCTCGGGCCTCCGGCCTGGCTCACGACCCGCAGGTTCACGAGGAAGCCCTCCCGGGTCAGGATCTCCTTGATCCTGTCGGCCTTCGCCTTGCTCG
The DNA here is from genome assembly GCF_025999835.1 of Caldinitratiruptor microaerophilus. NCBI lineage: Bacteria > Bacillati > Bacillota > Clostridia > Eubacteriales > Symbiobacteriaceae > Caldinitratiruptor > Caldinitratiruptor microaerophilus. Next base: position 2,160,075 of record NZ_AP025628.1, read on the forward strand.
GCGCGATGTAGACCACCGTCCACACACCCACCCGCCCCCTCCCCGCAGGGCAGGTTCCCGCTCCGGCACGCCACTGGCTGGGCTATCATTCGACAGGTGGCTGAGCGTTCCTCCTGCGTGGCGAACGCCCCGGCCCATCTGAAGCGGTATCCTTACCGCCGTGCCCGGTCCCCTATCCGGCGCGCGCAAGGGCCCCCGCGGCCGGCGACCGGCTGCGGGGGCCCGCTCGCGTACACGTACCCTACGAAACCCTGGCCGCCGCCTGGCGGGCTGCGGCGATGGCCGCCTCGTAGTTCGGGTGGTTGTGGGCGTCCGGCACGTACTCCACGTAGGTGACCTTTCCGCTTGCATCCACGACGAAGACGGCCCGCGCCAGGAGCCGCAGCTCCTTCACGAGCACCCCGTACGCCTGGCCGAAGGAGGCGTCCCGATGGTCGGACAGGGTGATCACGCGCTCCACGCCGGCGGCCCCGCACCAGCGCTTCTGCGCGAACGGAAGGTCCATGGAGATGGTCAGGATCGTGACCCCGGGGAGGCCCGTGGCCTCCTCGTTGAAGCGCCGGGTCTCCGCGTCGCACACGCCCGTGTCCAGCGACGGGACCGAGGCCAGGATGAGGGGCTTGCCCGCGAAGTCCTTCAGGGAGACGGGCTTCAGGTCAGTGCCGAGGGCGGTGAAGTCCGGGGCCGTGTCCCCGACCTTGATCTCCGGGCCGATGAGGGTGACAGGCTTGCCGCCGAAGCTGACGACGCCGGTGCGCTCGACCATCGGCTGTTACCTCCTTGCGGACCAGTCCCTTCGGGCCGCGCAGCCAGCGGGACTTTGTACACGCCAAAGTTTAGCACCGGGGGTGGACCGCGTCAACGAACGCCGGCGGGGAAGGCGAGGGCGGCCATGAACACCGCCTCGAAGTCGGGGTGGGTGGCCAGGTCCACGTGGCGGATCCGCTGCGCCAGGACCGCCGCGCGCCGGCGCGCCTCCCGGCTCAGCAGGGCGAGCTTGGCGCCCTGTGCGGCCAGGTTGCCCGCCGGGACGACGCGCTCCGGGGGTACCTGCGGCAGGAGGCCCGTGGCCAGCGCCGCCTCCCGGCGCAGGTAGTTCCCGAAGCCGCCGGCCAGGAGCACGGCGTCCAGTTCCGCCGGCGTCACGCCCGCGCTCCGGAGGAGCACCTCCACCCCGCTCCGGACCGCGCCCTTGGCCAGCTGGAGCTGGCGCAGGTCCCGCTGGGTGAGCACGACCGTCGGCTCGCCCGGCGGCTCGGCCAGGACGAAGGCCAGCCCCTCCCACGCGCCCTCCCGGATGCGGCCGGCCAGAGGCCCGCGCGCGTGCAGGCGCCCGTCCGGGTCCAGGGCACCCGTGGCAAGGAGCACCTGCGCGGCGTCGAGGAGACCCGACCCGCACACCCCCCGGGCCACGGCCCGGTCGCCACCGGCCACGCCGACGCGCAGGCCGGCCCCGTCCCACTCCACGGACTCCACCGCCCCAGGGCCGGCCCGCATGCCCATCGAAAGCTCGCCGCCCTCGAACGCCGGCCCCGCCGGGGCGGAGGCGGCCCACAGCTCGCCGCGGTGGGCCAGCACGGCCTCCCCGTTCGTCCCGATGTCGACGACCAGAACAGTTTCCCCGGTCCGGTCCAGCCCCGCCGCCAGGGCGCAGGCGACGGCGTCCGCCCCCACGAAGCCGGCCACGACCGGAAGCGTGTGCACCGGGGCCTGCGGGTGGATGCCCAGGTCCCCCAGGGCCGCCGCCGGGGTGTCGAGGCCGCCGCGCACGACGGGGCGGTAGGGCGCGACGGCCAGGCCCTCCACCGGCAGGCCGAGGAACAGGTGGTGCATGGCGGTGTTGCCGACGACCGCGGCGGCCACCGCCGCCTCGGGCGGCAGGCCAGCCCGGCGCAGGAGCCGGCGGGAAAGGTAAGCCACGGCCCGCACGGCCAGCGCCTGAAGCGCCCGCCGTTCGTCCGGTCCTGCCATGGCGTGGGTGAGCCGGGACATGAGGTCGGCGCCGTACACCGACTGGGGGTTCGGGAGCGTGGCCGCGCCCAGTTCCTCGCCGGTCTCCAGGTCGAGGAGGGCCGCGACGATCGTCGTCGTGCCCAGGTCGACCGCCAGCCCCACCGGGCGCGCCCCCCGGGGGGCGAGGTGGAGCGGCGCCCACGGCTCGACCGGCACGTGCCCGCTCAGGCGCCCCAGGCCTGCCTTGCGGGGGTCGGCCGCGCCCCCGGGCAGGATCGCCACCTCCAGGACCCCTGCCGCCCGGTGCTGGCACGAGAGGCGGAAGCCCAGCTCGAGCTCGGCCGGGCTCAGGTGCTCCCGGTCTGCCGCCGAGGGCGGCGGCACGTCGCCTCCCAGGCGCACCCGGCACTTGCGGCACGTGCCCCGTGCGCCGCAGGGAGTCTCCACGTGGAACCCGTGCTCGTTCAGGGCGATGTGCAGGGGCGTGCCGGCCGGCACCTCCACCGCCCGGCCGCCCACGACCAGCCGCGCGGTGCTCTCCGTCATGCCTCCGCTCCCGCCCCGCGCCGGGCCCGGACCGCCTCCAGCACGCGCAGGGCCTCGCGCACGGCCTCCTGGGCGTCGCGCCCGTGGCCGGCGGCGCCGATCTCGTCGGCGTACCGGCGGCTGGTGGCGGCTCCGCCGATCAGGACGGGCATGTCGCTCCCCCGCTGGCGGAAAAGTTCGATGACCTTGCGCATCTGGGGCATCGTCGTCGTCATGAGGGCGCTCAGGCCCACCATGTCCGCCCCTTCCTCGAGGGCCCGCTCGACCACGACCTCGTTCTTCACGTCCCGCCCGAGGTCGATCACGCGGAAGCCGTAGTTCTCCAGCAGGACGGCCACGATGTTCTTGCCGATGTCGTGAATGTCCCCCTGCACGGTGGCCAGCACCACGGTGCCGATCTCCGCGCGGCCCGTCCGCTCCTTCTGCAGCTCGGGCTTGAGCCGCGCGAAGGCCTGCTTCATCGCGGTCGCCGAGAGCATGAGCTGGGGCAGGAAGTAGATGCCCGCCCCGAAGAGACGGCCCACCTCCTCGATCGCCGGGATGAGCGCCTCGTTCAGGATGGCCATGGGCCCCATGCCGTCGGCCAGGGCGGCCTCCACGTTCTCGAGCACCCGGTCCCGGTCCCCGTCCAGGATGCCCCGGTACAGGGCCTGCTTCCGGGCGCCGTGGGGGTCGTCGGGGCCGTGGATGACGGGGGGGATGGGCCGGTCGCCGCCGCTGAGCGGCGCGGCGGCCCCCGCGCTGCCGGGGCCGTCGCCGGCGGTCCCCGCAGGTAGCGCCGGGCCGGGTGCCGGCCCCCCGGTCGGGCGGTCCAGGAGCCGGCGGGCCTCCTCCAGGCTGTGCACGAGGGTCTTCTTGCCCAGGACGGCCACGTACTCCCGGGCGTCACGGTCCCGGTTGAGGAAGAGGCGCACCGCCCGGATCGTGTCCATGATCCGCTCGTCGAGGGGGTTCGTGATGACCATGTCCAGCCCTTCGCCCAGGGCCATGGCCAGGTAGACGGCGTTGAGGAATCCCCGGTTCGGCAGGCCGAAGGAGATGTTGGAGAGCCCCAGCGAGGTGCGCACGCCGAGCTCTTCCTTCACCAGCCGGATCGCCCGCAGCGTTTCCTTCGCCCCCGCCTGCTGGGCGCCGGCGGTGAGGGTGAGGACGTCGATCACGATGTCCTGGCGGGGGACCCCGGCCGCCAGGGCGTGGTCCACCAGCCGGCGGGCGACCGCGAGCCGCTGCGAGGCCGTGGCGGGGATGCCCTTCTCGTCCAGCGTCAGGCCGATCACCCCGGCGCCCCAGCGGCGGGCGATGGGCAAGACCTTCTCGAGCCGCTCCGGCTCGCCGGAGAACGAGTTCACCAGCGCCTTGCCCACGAAGGCCTTCAGCCCCGCCTCCAGGACCTCCGGCCCCGGCGAGTCGATGCTCAGCGGAACGTCGGCGACCTCCTGCACCGCCCGCACGGCGGCGGCCATGGCGGCGGCCTCGTCGATGCCCGGCACGCCCACGTTCACGTCCAGCATCACGGCGCCGGCGGCAACCTGCGCCCGGGCGTCCTCCCGGACCATGGCCAGGCGCCCGGCGCGGAGCTCGGCGCTGAGCTTCTTCCGCCCCGTGGGGTTGATCCGCTCCCCGATCACCATGGGCAGGTCTCGCTCCAGGAGGAACACGCTGCGGGTGCGGGACGCGAAGGCGGCAACCTCCGCCCGGGCGTCCTGGCGTCGCGGCGGCCGGAGCCCCGCCACCGCCGTGGCCAGGAGGCGGATGTGCTCGGGCGTGGTGCCGCAGCAGCCGCCCACGATGCTCGCCCCGGCCTCGACCAGGCGCGGCCCGTACGCGGCGAACTCCTCCGGGCCCATCGGGAACACGGTGCGGCCGTCCGGCTGCAGGAGAGGCAGCCCGGCGTTCGGCTGCACGGAGACGGGCACCCGGGCGACCCGCGCCATCCGGGCGACGAGGCCCGTCAGGGCATCGGGGCCCACCGAGCAGTTCAGCCCGACCACGGCCGCCCCGAGGCTCTGGAGCACGACCACGGCCGTCTCCGGGTCCGTCCCGGTGAACGTGCGCCCCGTGCGGTCCATCGTCATCTGGGCGATGATCGGGATGCCGGGCGCGTGGTCCCGGCATGCCAGGATCGCCGCCCGCATCTCGTTCAGGTCGGCGATGGTCTCGATGATGATCAGGTCCGGCCGGGCCTCCGCCAGGGCGCGGGCCTGCGCGGCGTACTGCGCGTAAGCCTCGTCCCACGGGTAGGGTCCGAGCGGCTCGAGCAGCTGGCCCAGCGGGCCCACCGAGGCGGCGACCAGGGCCCGGTCGCCCGCTGCCTCGCGGGCGAGCCGGACGGCGGCGACGTTGATCTCGCGCACGCGGTCCGCCAGGCCGTAGTGGCCCAGCCGCAGGGGGACGGCACCGAAGGTGTTGGTCTCCACGACCTGGGCGCCGGCCGCCACGTAGTCCGCGTGGATGGCCCGCACCACGTCCGGCCGCTCGAGGTTCCACAGCTCCGGGCAACCCCCCGCCGGAAGCCCCCGGGCCTGGAGCTGCGTCCCCATCGCCCCGTCGAACACCACGACGCCGTGACGCAGCCGTTCGAAGAAGTCCACTACCCAACACCCCTGTACGAGCGTGCGAAAAGCGCCCCGGCGGGCTTCAGGCCCCCCGGGGCGGCAGGCGATAGGCGCAGTCGACCCGGTCGCAGGCGCCACAGCCGGAGAGCGGGGCGGCCGGACGGTCACCCGCCCACCCCAACACCACCGCCGCCGACTTGCGGGGCACGAGGGCCCCGCCGGACGTGGTACCCACGCCGATCCGGTCCCCGCCGGCCAGCTCGAGCAGGCCGGCCAGGGCCGCCGGATCCCAGTCGGCGTAACCGGGGCCGAACGGATCGGTGAGGCGGAGTCCGGCACCGGCGGCCTCCCGGGCGACCCGGGCGCGCACCTCGCCCAGCCAGGCCTCCACGGCGGCCGATCCGGCGGCGTCGACCGCCACGGCCAGCGCGTGCTCGTTCCTGGCGAAGAGGGCGTCCAGGGCCTCATCGATCGCCGGGCCCAGCGTGAGCACGGCGACGGTCACCGCCCGGGAGCCCGCAAGCCCCTCCGCCAGCCGGCGGCTGCGCAGCACGTCTCCAGTGGCCAGCGCCACCCCGTCGGGTCCCGCCCCGGCCACCGCGCAGGTGAAGACCGCCGCGCGGGGCACGGCCAGGCGGCGCGCCAGCTCGGAGGCCCGCTCCACCGTTTCCATGGCGGCCGGGGTGGCCCGGGTGCGCCCGCGGCGGTATCCCAGGTAGTGGAGCACCCGCGCCCGGGAGGGCACGACGGGGCGGGCCGGGATGAGGATGGCGGGACGGGGGCCGGCCGCCGTGGTCGGGTTCACGCGGTGGCCCCCCCGACCGCTGCCCGCAGCGCCGGGTGGCTGCGGCGCAGGCCCATCTCCTCCATCCGGTCCAGCAGGCCGAGCACCAGGCGGGCCGAGTTCATCGGGAACAGGTGCACGCCGTGGACCCGGGGCGCGATCGCCGCGATCACCTCGGCGGCGATCCGGACGCCCTCGTCCCGGTCGCCGCGCTCCATCCGCTCGAGCACCCGGGGCGGGATCCGGACCCCGGGGACGTTCCGGGCCAGGTACAGGGCGTTCCGGTAGCTCTTCAGCGGCATGATGCCGTACAGGATGGGGAAGTTCTCGAGCCCGCGCCGGGCCAGGTGCTCCTGGAAGCGTTCCACCACGGCAGGGTCGTAGACGGGCTGGGTCTGGGCGAAGTGGGCGCCTGCCTCCACCTTGGCCAGCAGGCGGTCGACCTCGCGGGCGGGGTCGTCGGAGGCCGGGCTCGTGGCGACCCCGATCGCGAAGCCCGTGCGACCCCCGAGCTCCCGGCCCGCCACCGTGTACCCCCGGTTGAGGTTCGCGGCGATCGCGACCAGCCCGGCGGCGTCGCACTGGAACACGCCGGCGGCGTCCGGCTGGTCACCCCGCTCCGGGTCGTCCCCGCGCAGGGCGAGGATGTTGCGCACGCCCAGCCCCGCGGCCCCCAGGAGCTCCGCCTGCAGCCCGATCAGGTTGCGGTCCCGGCAGGTGAGGTGGAAGATGCATTCCACCTGCAGGTCGCGCTGGAGGAGGTGCGCCAGGGTGATGGGGCTCATGCGAACGCTGGCCATGGGGCAATCTGCCACGTTGACGGCGTCCACCCGGTCCGCGAAGAGCCGGACGAACGCCACTGCCTCGGCCGGGTCGGGACCCCTTGGCGGGTCCACCTCCACGGTCACCGTGAACTCGCGCTGCTGCAGCCTGTGCAGGAGCCGCGCCACCAGCCGCACCCCCTGGCGATACGTCGACCCCCCTCCGGGCGGAGGGGGGTGAAAGCGTACGTGGGTCCGCGTCACCCCGCTCTCATCTCCCGGTGCCCAAGAGGCCACCGCAGGATTTGGCACCGCTGCAGCCAACCTGTGCGGCTGCCGGTTGCCGGGCGTCATCGGGCCAGTCCCTCAGCCTGCTCTCGATAAGAGACGGGTCCGGATTCAGTTGTAACGAAAACCCGTATGGTCTTAAGTTACCAGCACCCGGCCGTGCGGGCAAACCGCCGAAAGCCCGGATTGCGGCCGTTCACGGGCTACGGCCGTCCCAAAGCGCCGCCGCAGCGTGGCGCGCGCCCCCGCACGGCCCCGTCCTACTTGCGGCGGATCTGCACCCGCCAGACCTCGGGGCCCTGCTCCAGGTACTCCCACTCGAACCGCCCCGCGCGCTCGGCAGCGAACTGGTAGTAGAGAGGCTTGGGGTCGTGGTCGTTCACGAGGACCATGGCCTCGCCCGCGCCCAGGCTCTCGAAGGTCTGGAAGATCAGCGGATGCCGCTGGAAGGGCGGGACCTGCCGGACGTCGAGGACCTTGGCACCGTCCTGGCTCATGGAGCGAACCTCCCTTTTTACAACCTCGCTATTGACTTTTCCACCGAAGTAGCCCCCGTGCCAGTGACGTGCGTCACCACACGGCGTCACCACACGGTTGGAAGCCAGCGTGCGGACACCGCGCGGTGGCGGCGGGGGAGAAATGTGCTGTACACTTGGGGACGGGCCCCGAGACCTGGCGCGAGGTGGGACGTCCATGGGGAAGAGGCGAAATCCGGCGCAGCCGCCGGGGCGCGGGACGGCGCGCCGGCGCAGCGGGATCTCCGGGGGCGCCATGGCCGCCGTCGCGGCCGTCGCCGCCCTGGCGGTGTTGCTCGCCATCTGGTTCGGCACGGGACCGGCTCCGGACGCGCCGGCCGGAGGCAGCGGCGGCCCGGCCGGCACGACCGCCGGTGACACCGCTGGTGTGCCGGCCCGGAGCGGCGGCCGGACGGTGGGCAGGGCCGACGCGCCGGTGGTCGTGGAGATGTACTCCGACTTCCAGTGCCCCCACTGCGCGACGGCCGCCCGCGAGGTGGTCCCGCCGCTGCTGAGGGAGTACGCCGACGCCGGGCAGGTACGGTTCGTCGCCCGGTACTTCCCCATCCTCGGCCCTGGCTCGACGCTGGCGGCGGAGGCAGCGGCGTGCGCCGACCGGCAGGGCCGGTTCTGGGCGTACCACGACGAGCTGTTCCGCCGCGGCGAGAGCGGCGATCGCAGTGCGTTCACGCTGTCCGGCCTGCACGAGATCGCCGGAGACCTGGGGCTCGACGGAGCGCGTTTCCGGAGCTGCCTCGAGAACCACGAGACCCGCGGCGAGGTCCAGGCCGACTACGACCAGGGCACACGGCTCGGCGTGCGGGCCACCCCGACGTTCCTGATCAACGGGGTGAAGATCGAGGGGGCCCTGCCGTACGCGGAGATCAAGCGCCTGGTCGACGTGGCCCTGAAGGAGAAGCGCTGATGCGGGTCGGCTGGGCCGTCGCCGCGACCAGCCTGGCCGGGGCGGCCGTCTCTGGCTACCTCCTGTGGCACAAGCTCACGGGGGGCCCCGTGCTGTGCCTGGCGGGGGGCGGCTGCAGGGCCGTCAACGCGAGCCCGTGGGCCCAGCTGTTCGGAATCCCCGTCGCGGGGGTGGGGCTGGCGGTCTACCTGGCGCTGACCCTGCTCGGCGTCCTCTGGGCCCGGTCCGGCGGGGCGGGCGGCTGGGCGGCGCTCGGCGCCTTCGGGCTGGCCCTGGGCGGCTTCCTGTACTCGGCCTACCTCACCTGGGTCGAGGCCGCCGTCCTGCACGCCTACTGCAGCTGGTGCCTCCTCTCGGCGGGGCTCATGACGCTGGATCTGGTGCTGGTGGGCGGGGGCCTCCTCCTCCCCGGCCGGTGACCGGCGCGGGCGGGCGCTCACTGCCTTCGCGCCCATTTCGTGGAAGGAAATACCTTGCATTCCCACGACCGCCAACGCTATAGTGAAACATGGAGTTTTTGCTGTCCAGCGGCTTCGGCGGCTCCGGCGCCCGGTGCGCGTGCCGTGCTTTCTGCGGGCTCCGCGGGTGGCCGTAACTTTCGCCTTCACTTTTGCAGTCCTTCACCTTGGCAGCCAGCTAGTTTGAGTGCTAATATGCAGCGCTGAGGAAATCCGGGTTGCAGGAGGGAATTCGCGTGCAGGTGAAAGCGGTTCTGCTGGCCGGCGGCCTCGGGACACGGCTGCATCCCCTCACCGAACACCTCCCCAAGCCCATGGTTCCCGTGCTGGGAAGGCCCTGGCTGGAGCGCCTCCTGGAGGACCTGGCGAAGCAGCGGGTGACCGAGGCCGTCTGCGCCCTCCGGCACGAGCCGGAGGCCATCATGGATCGAATCGGCGACGGCGAGTCCCTCGGGCTGCCGGTGCGGTACCGGATCGAGCCGGCACCCCTCGGCACCGGCGGTGCCATCCGGTACGCGGCGCAAGGCATCGGGGAAACTTTCCTCGTGTTCAACGCGGACGTGGCCCACCAGTTCGACCTGAAAAAGCTGGTGGATTTCCATCGTGAGCGCAGGGCGCTCGTGACCATCGGTCTCGTCGCCCTGGAGGACGTTTCGGGCTACGGCGTCGTGGAGCGAGACGACGCCGGTCGGGTGCTCCGCTTCGTGGAGAAGCCCGAGCCCGGCGAGGTGCGAAGCCCCTTCGTCAACGCCGGCGTCTACGTGTTCGAGCCCGCCGCGCTCGAGTACATCCCCGAAGGCAGGGAAGTATCCGTCGAGCGGGAGACCTTCCCCGCGCTGCTGGCTGCGGGCGAGCCGGTGTATGCGACCGTCCTCGACGGATACTGGTCGGATCTCGGAACCAGGGAACGCTACCTCCGGGTGCATCGCGACATCCTCGCGGGACGCTGGCCGCTCCCGGAGGTGGGCCTGCAACCCGCCCGGGATCGGGTCTGGCAGGATCCCAGCGCCCGTGTTCACCCGGAGGCGGAGCTCGTCCCCCCCGTCTGGCTGGGGCCCCGGAGTGTCGTCGAGTCCGGCGCCGTGGTCGGCCCGTGGGTGGTCCTCGGGCCGGGCAGCCGCATCGGCGCCGGCGCCCGGGTGCAGGATGCCGTGCTCTGGGAAGGGGCGCGCGTGGGCCCCGGCGCTCAGCTGGAGAGTTCGGTCCTCGGCCGCGGGGCCTCCGTCCCCGGCGGGGTCCGGTGCTGGGAGTGCCTGGTTGCCCCCTCCCCGGCCACGGCGGGGAGGTGAGACGTTTGAAGCTCGCGATCGTCTCGACGTGGCCCCCGCGCCGCTGCGGCCTTGCCTCGTTCGCGGCCTGGCTGCGCGCCGGGCTGTCCGACGCCCGCCACGGGCCCCTGCCCGTGGTGGCGGTCTCGAAGCGGCCGGGCGAGTTCCCTTACGGCCCCGAGGTGATCTTCGAGATCGTTCAGGAGGATCCGGAGAGCTACCGTGAGGCCGCGCGCCTGCTGAACCAGGCCGCCGTCGATGCCGTGCTGCTCCAGCACGAGTACGGGATCTACGGCGGCCAGGACGGGCGCATGGTGCTCGAGCTGGCATCCGAGCTGGAGGTCCCCCTCATCACCACTGCCCACACGGTGCGGTCGGAGCCGACCCCGGGCCAGCGGGAGGTCCTCTCCCGGCTCGCGTACCGTTCCGAGCGGGTCGTGGTGATGGCCCGGCGGGCCGTGACCCTGATGGAGTCGGTGTACGGGGTGCCGGCGAGCAAGACCGTCCCGATCCCCCACGGCGTGCCCGCCCCCCCACCGGCCCGGCGGGTGCGCGAGCTGCGGCGAACCCTCGGCGCCCGGGGGCGCGTGCTCCTCATGACCCTGGGCCTCCTGGGCCCGGGCAAGGGAATCGAACTCGCCCTGGAGGCCGTGGCGCTTGCCCGGAAGAAGTGCCCCGAGATCCTCTACCTGGTCATCGGCGCCACCCACCCGGGTGAACTCGCCTACCGGGGCGAGGCGTACCGCGAAGCGCTCGTGCGCCGGACCGAAGCCCTGGGCCTCGAGGAGCACGTCCGCTTCATCAACCGGTATCTCGACGAGGACGAGGTCCTGGCCCACATGGCGGCGGCGGACATCTACATCACCCCATACCCGGGGCGTGAGCAGATCTCCAGCGGCACGCTGGCCTTCGCCGTCGGCCTGGGGCGCCCCGTGATCTCGACGCCGTACGCCTATGCCGAGGAACTCCTGAGCCGCGGCGCGGGGGTTCTCGTCCCCTTCGGCGATGCGGAGGCCATGGCCCGGGCCATCGAAGAGCTCGCGACGGATCCGTCCCTGCGCGAGGCGGTTTCGGAGCGTGCCGCGCGGGTGGGCGCGACCATGGGGTGGCCGCGCGTCGCCCGCCAGTACGCAGCCCTGGTGGCGGGGCTCCAGGAAACCCGGACTGCGCACGTGGAGGTGAAGGCCGATGTCCCCTCTCTCCGCTCCCGCTAGGCCGCGGCTCCGGGATCCGCACCTGCCGGAGGCGGGCCGGTCCGCGCCGGTTCTCCCGGCGCCCCGCCTCGAGCACCTGCGGCGCATGACCGACGACACGGGTCTCATCCAGCACGCGCTGGGTCCCGTGCCCAACCGAAAGCTCGGCTACACCACGGACGACAACGCGCGGGCTCTCCTGGTGGCCCTCCTCGCCTGGCAGCAGGGCGACCTGGGAGCCCGGGTCCTCGCCGACACCTACCTGGCCTTCCTGGCCTACGCGCAGGAGCCGGACGGTTCCTTCCACAACCTCTTCGCCTACGACCGACGGCCGCTCGAGGAGGAACCCTCGGAGGACTGCCAGGGCCGGGCCCTGTGGGCCCTGGCGGCGGCCGCCCGGGCGTGGGGCGGCACCCCGGCCGGCACGGTCGCCGCCCGGCTGTTCGACCGGGGGCTCGACGCCTTCGCCCGCCCGGTGCAGCCGCGGGGGCAGGCGCAGCTGATCCTGGCCGGAGCCACCCTGCTCGACCCCGAAGGCGGGCCGTCCCTGACCGATACCCCGCCGGCCCTGCCGGAGAGCGTCCTGCAGCGGGTCCGCAGCGCCTTGATCCTGGCGGCCACGGATCTCGTCCTCCGGTACCGGCACGAGAGCGGGGAGGGCTGGCACTGGTTCGAGCCGGTGATGACCTACGACTGCGCCCTCCTGCCGGCGGCTCTCTTCTGGGCCTACCGGGTGACCGGCGCCGGCGAGTACCTGCAGGTGGCGCGGGAGAGCCTGGAGTTCTTCGCCGGCGCCACCGTGCGCAACGGGACGTTCTGGCCGGTCGGCAACCGGGGCTGGTTCCCCCGGGGCGGCCAGCCGGCCGAGTTCGACCAGCAGCCTCTCGAGGCGGCCGCCCTGGCGGTCGCCGCCGTCGCCGCCCAGCGCGCGACCGGGCAGAAGGGCTGGCGGGAACTGGGGCTCATCGCCGGCGAATGGTTTCTCGGCCGCAACGCCCTCGGGGTGCCGCTGTATGACCCCCGCACCGGGGGGTGCCGGGACGGGCTCTCGCCCGACGGCGTGAACGAGAACCAGGGTGCGGAGTCGACCCTGGCCTTCCTGCTGACACGGCTGATCCTGGAGAGCGAGCGGGAGCGCTGGGCCATGGAGGTGCGGGGCGCGTGAGCGCGGAAGCGCTGCCCAAGATCGTCGAGAAGCCCTGGGGCCGGGAGATCTGGTACGCGGTCACCGACCGCTACGCCGGCAAGGTGCTGGAGGTGCGCGCCGGGCACGCCCTGAGCCTCCAGTACCACCGGCAGAAGAAGGAGACCCTCTACTTCCGCAAGGGTTCGGGGACCCTGGTCCTCGGGGACGAGGAGATCCCCATCCGGCCGGACCTCTCCGTCACGATCGAGCCGGGCACCCGGCACCGGATCGTGGCGGCGACGGACCTGGAGATCCTCGAGGTGTCGACCCCGGAACTCGACGACGTCGTCCGGCTGGAGGACCGCTACGGGCGAACGGCGCAGCCGTAGTTGCTGGACGCGCATACCCCCTGGGGCAGTGCTCCCAGGGGGTATCCTGTCCTACCGGCTCAGCAGCGTGCCCACGTACCGGAGAAGCTCGTTGGCGCACACCTGGCAGTACCCGTGCTTCTCGATCAGGCGGTTCGTGACCTCGTTGATCTTCTCCTGCTGCTCCGGGTCCGGCGTCTTCGTGCTGGTGAGCATCTTGACCACGTTCTTGAGGTCGGCGAAGAGCTTCTTCTCGATGGCCTCCTTCAGGCGCTCGTGGGAGGTGTAGTCGAACTTCTGGCCCTTGCGGGCGAGGGTGGAGATGCGGATGAGGATCTCCTCCCGGAACGCCTTCTTCGCGTTCTCCGTGACCCCGATCTGCTCCTCGATGGAGCGCATCAGCTTCTCGTCGGGGTCGACCTCCTCGCCGGTGATCGGGTCGGTGATCTTCTGCTTGTTCACGAAGGCCTCGACGTTGTCGAGATACGCCTCCCACGTCGCCTTCGCCTGCTCCTCGAAGGAGTACACGAAGGCCCGCTGCACCTCGTTCTTGGCGATCTCGTCGTACTCCTTGCGCGCCTCGTAGATGAAGTTGAGGTACTGCTCCTTCTCCTCCCGGGTGATGCCGGTGTGCTGCTCGAAGCCGTCCTTCAGCGCCCGCAGGGCGTCCAGTGGGCCGAGGCAGCGGACGTCGTCGTCCGCCAGCGCGGCGGACAGGCGGTTGATCACGTATCGGGGCGAGATGCCGATCATCCCTTCGCGGACGGCCTCTTCCTGCAGCTCCTTGATGTCCTTGCGCGTGAAGCCCTCCACCGACTCCCCGTTGTAGAGCTTGAGCTTCTTCATCAGGCTCATGCCGGCCTTCTTGGAGGGCTCCAGGCGGGTCAGGATCGCGAAGATGCTGGCGACCTTGAGGGTGTACGGCGCGATGTGCACGCCCCGGACCCCGCTCTCCCGCAGGAGCTTCTCGTAGATCTTGACCTCGTCGTCGACGCGCAGGTTGTAGGGCACCCGGATCAGGATGATCCGATCCTTCAGGGCTTCGTTCTTCTTGTTGTTGACAAAGGCGTTGTACTCGTTCTCGTTCGTGTGGCTGATGATGCACTCATCGGCATAGATCATGGCGAACCGGCCGGTCTTGATGCTCTGCTCCTGGGACAGGGTGAGAAGCCCGTACAGGAACTTCTCGTCGGACTTCAGCATCTCGATGAACTCCATGAGGCCGCGGTTGGCGATGTTCAGCTCGCCGTCGAACCGGTACGCCCGGGGATCCGACTCCGACCCGTACTGGCCGATGGTGGACAGGTCCACCGAGCCGGTGAGCTCGGAGATGTCCTGGCTCTTCGGGTCGGACGGGCTGAAGGTCCCGATGCCGACGCGGTTCTTCTCCGAGAACACGATGCGCTGCACGATGACGTCCTCGATCCGGCCGTCGTACTTGTCCTGCAGCATCTGGCGGCAGTACGGGCAGAGGTCGCCCTCGATGTAGATGCCGTACTCCCGCTCGATCTCCGGACGCAGCGCATCCGGGACCAGATGGAGGGGCTCCTCGTGCATCGGGCACCCCTTGATCGCGTACACGGCGCCCTCGTCGGTACGGGAGAACCGCTCCATCCCGCGCTTGAGGAGGGTCACGATCGTGGACTTGCCGCCCCCGACCGGACCCATCAGGAGCAGGATCCGCTTGCGCACCTCCAGGCGCTTGGCGGCCGAAGCGAAGTACTCCACCAGCTGTTCGAGCGGCTTCTCCAGCCCGAACAGATCGTTCTCGAAGAACTTGTACCGGCGGACGTTGTCCTCCCCGGTCTCGACCCCGGCGGAGGCGATCATCCGGTAGATGCGCGCGTGGGCCAGGTCGGCGACGTGCGGGTTCTGGCGGACGATGTCGAAGTATTCCAGGAACGTACCTTCCCACTGGAGCTTTCTTTCCTCTGCCCGGTGCTGCTCCAGCCGTTCTCTGAGGTCCATAGCCAGCCCTCCCTCATGTGCGGGGCCGCGGCCTAGGCCGCGGCGGACCTGCCGACGGCGGGGCCCCAGCACCGGCCCCTTTGCCCCATCATATGCGCCGACCGTCCCGGCCCCTGACTCGCGCGCGACGGACCGGCCGCAAGCCGCGGCCGGTCCCGGGCGTCACGCACGGGCCTCGAGAACGGCGCTACGCGCCGCCTCCCAGGTACGCCGCGATCACGCCCTCGTCCTGAAGGAGCTCGCTGCCCGGACCTTCCCGGGTGATCCGCCCGTTCTCGAGCACGTAGGCCCGGTCCGCCAGGGCGAGCGCCATGGCCGCGTTCTGCTCGGCCAGGAGCACCGCCGTGCCGGCGCTGCGGATCTCGCCGATCGTCCGGAACAGCTCGTCGACCAGGAGGGGCGCCAGCCCGAGGGAAGGCTCGTCGAGGAGGAGCAGCCGGGGTCGAGCCATCAGGCCGCGGCCGATCGCCAGCATCTGCTGCTCCCCGCCCGACAGCGACCACCCGTAGCTCCGGCTGCGGGCCCGCAGGCCCGGGAACAGGTCCAGCACGCGCCCCACGTCCTCACGGACCCGCGCCTCCGGCGCCCCGACGGCGTATGCCGCCACCTGCAGGTTCTCGACCACCGTGAGCCCGGGGAAGATGCGCCGCCCCTCCGGCACGTGGGCGACCCCCCGCCGGACGATCTGCTCCGGCGCCCGCCCCAGGAGCTCCTCGCCGGCGAAGCGCACGGACCCACAGGCGGGCACCAGGCCCGAGATCGCCCGCAGGAGCGTGCTCTTGCCGGCGCCGTTCCGGCCCACCAGGGTGACGATCTCCCCCGCCTCCACCCGGAGCGACACACCGAAGAGGGCCTGCACGGGACCGTAAAACACCTCAAGGTTCTCGACCTCAAGCACCGCTCCGGGCCTCCCTTGCGGCCGGGTCGGCAAAGCGAGTGCCCAGGTAGGCGCGCACGACCTCGGGGTGGCGCCGGACCTCCTGGGGGGTCCCTTCGGCGACCCGGGAGCCGAAGTTGAGGACCGTGATCCGGTCGCACGCCTGCATGACGAGGCTCATGTCGTGCTCGACCAGCACGACGGTCAGCCCGAACTCCCGGTTCAGCCGGCGGATGAGGGCCAGGAGCTCCTGCTTCTCGGCGGGGTTCATGCCCGCGGCCGGCTCGTCGAGGAGGAGCACCCGGGGTCCGGTCGCCAGCGCCCGGGCGATCTCGACCAGCCGCTGCTGCGCGTAGGGGAGGTCGCCCGGCAGGTCGGCGGCGCGCCGGCCGAGGCCCACGAGGTCGAGCAGTTCGAGGGACCTACGGCGGGCGGCCTCCTCCTCGCTGCGCATCGCCGGCGTCCGGGCGAGGACGGCGAGGAGACCGGCCCGCGTGCGGGGGTAGGTGGCGGCGAGCACGTTGTCGAGCACCGTCAGGTGGCGGAACAGGCGGATGTTCTGGAACGTGCGGGCGATGCCCAGGCGCACCCGGGCGGCGGCGCCCTGGCCGGTCACGTCCCGGCCCTCCAGGAGCACCTGCCCGCGGGTCGGGCGCAGGAGCCCCGAGATCAGGTTCAAGGTCGTGGACTTGCCCGAGCCGTTGGGGCCGATGAGGCCGTGGACCTCGCCGGGCCGGACCGCCATGTCGAGGCCGTCGACCGCGACGAGGCCGCCGAACGCCTTCGTGAGCCCGCGGAGGGCGAGGGCCGGGGTGGTCATGCGGGTCGCCCCCTTCGCACCCGCACGCGGGCCGCGGCGCCGGCCAGTCCGCCGGGCAGGAAGACCAGGATCGCCAGGAGGCCCCCGCCGTAGATCGCCATGTACCAGTCCTGCAGGCCGCGCAGCGCCTCGGGCAGGTAGGTGAGCAGCACGGCGCCCGCGATGGCCCCGCCCAGGGAACGGCGCCCGCCCACCATGAGCATGGCGAGCATCTGCATCGTGTGGTCGAGAGTGAAGGCGTCGGGGCTCACGTACCGCTGCAGGTGGGCGTAGAGCGCCCCCGCCAGGCCGCTGAGGAGGGCCGACACGGAGAAGGCCAGCACCTTGAGGCGGGCCGCGGGGATGCCGCTCGACTCGGCCGCCAGTTCGTCGTCCCGCACGGCCTCGAGCCCCCGCCCCAGGCGGGACCGGCGCAGCCGCTCCACGGCCACCGCCACCAGGACGAGCAGGGCGAGACCGAGGTAGTAGTAGAGGCGGTAAGGCGCCAGGCTGAGCCCCCCGAGCGACGGCGCGGGGATGCCCGAGATCCCGGACGGCCCCCGGGTGACCGGTTCCCAGTTCACCAGCACCAGCCGGGTCACCTCGGCGAAGCCGATGGTGGCGATCGTGAGGTAATGGGACCGGAGCCCGAGGGTCGGCAGGGCCAGGGCGGCGCCGGCCAGGCCAGCGGCCGCCGGCGCGGCGACGAAGCCGAGCCACACGGGGAGATGCCCGTCCACGGTGAGGATCGCCGACGTGTAAGCGCCGATCGCCCAGAAGGCCGCCTGGGCCACGGAGAGGATCCCGGTCAGGCCGAAGAGGACGTAGAGTGCCACCGTGTTGATCGCGTTGATGACCGCCATGTTGAGCAGGACCTGGCTGTACGGCGCCCAGGCGAGCGCGGGGACGACGAGCGCCCCGGCGAGGGCGACCAGCCAGAGCGCCTCAGGCCTTGTCGGCGATGCGCTCACCGAAGATCCCCCTGGGCAGCAGGATCAGGAACAGCACGAGGATGAGGAACGCGAAGGCGTCCTTGTACTGCGACGACAGGTACGTCGCGGCGAGCACCTCCACCACGCCGACCACCAGCCCGCCGGCGATGGCCCCCGGCACGCTCCCCCATCCGCCGATGATGCTGGCCACGAAGGCCTTGAGCCCCATGACGAAGCCCATGTCGAGGTTGACGAAGAACACGGGGGCCACCAGGACTCCGGCCAGCGCCCCCAGCGCGGCGGCGAGGGTGAAGGTGAGCGCCCCCAGGCGGGTGACCGGGATCCCGAGGAGCTGGGCCGCCTGCCGGTCCTGGGAGGCGGCGCGCAGCATCTTCCCCGTGCGGGTGTGGAAGAAGAAGACATAGAGGAGCCCCACGAGCAGCGCGGTGACCCCCAGGATGAGCACGTGCTGGGGCAGGATCACCACGCCGCCCACCTTCCAGACCCGATCCCCGAACGGCTCCGTGAACGAGTACGGGACCGGGCCCCAGATCTGCTGGGCCAGGTTGCGGAGGAGCACGGACGCGGCCAGGGTCGCGACCAGGTGGGTGACGAGGTCCTCCCGGCGCAGGGGCCGGTACGCCAGCCGCTCGAACACCAGCCCGATCCCCGCCCCGAGTACCAGGACGGCAGGCAAGGCCGCCCAGAAGGGCAGCCCCGCGCCGGTCGCCACCGAGTAGATCAGGAACGCTCCGAGCATCGCGAACTCGCCCTGGGCGAAGTTCACGATGTTCACCGAGTTCACCAGGAGCACGAACCCCAGGGCGACCAGCCCGTAGATCGAGCCCATGGCCAGCCCGGTGACCAGGAGCTGGAGCAGGTACCCGTCCACGCGCTCACCTCAGATCCGGCCGGCGCCGTCCGTCAGTCCGGCACGTTCACCGTCTTGAGGGGCACCAGCTTGCGGCCCTCCCACCGGGCGAGGACCCCCTGGTGGAGCCCGTTGCCGTCGGCGTCAAAGCTGTACGGGCCGCTCACCCCGGCGTAGCCCTTGACCTCGTGCAGCGCCCGGCGGATGGCCGCCGGGTCGGTACCGGCCTTCTCGATCGCCTGGAGTAGCATGTTGGCGCCGTCGTAGTTCGTGCTGACCACGAAGGAGACGGGGACGTCGGGGAAGTTCTTCTTCACGGCCTCGACGAAGGGCCTGGTCTTCTCGTCGAGGCCGACGGCGGCGTCGAGCAGCACGTGGATGCCGTCCGTCGCCTCCCCGGCGAGTTCGAGGTACTCCTCGGTCCCGAAGCCGGGCCCACCGAGGATCGGGATCCCGAGGTCGAGCTGGCGGGCCTGCTTGGCCACCAGGCCCGAGTCGGCCGGCACGGTCCAGGCGATGAGGAGGTCCGCGCCGGCCCGCTTGATCTTGAGGAGCTGCGCGGAGACGTCCTTGTCGGTCTGCGTGAACGTCTCGGCCGCCACCGGCGGGGCGCCCAGCTCCTCCAGCGTGGTCTTGATCACCTGGTAGCCGCCCTTGCCGTAGTCGTTGTTGGGGTACAGGATCCCGGGCCGCTTGGCCTTGAGCTCCTGCACCGCGTACTGGGCGATGATGCGGCCGGCCTTCTCGTCGTTCGTGCGCAGGCGGAAGAAGAGCTTCTCCGGCTGCTTCGTAATGGGAACCCCCGTCGCCGAGGTGAAGACAGGGAGGCCCGCCTGCTTGATGCCCTCGTACATCGCCATGACGAGCGGGGTGAAGGTGGGGGCGAACATCGCGACCGGCTTCCGGCCGAGGATCTTGTTGAACGCGTTCACCGCGGTGGACGGGTTGCCGGCGTCGTCCTCCACGACGACCTCGACCTGCCGCCCCTTCACACCGCCCTTCTCGTTCCACTCCTTGGCCGCCAGGCGGACGCCCGCAGCCACCTGAACGCCGGTCGCCGCCAGCGGGCCGGTCAGGGACGTGACCACCCCGATGACGATCGGCTCGCCGCCCGATGCGGCCTGCCCTGTGGTCTGGGCGGCGCCCGGTCCCTTCTGGGTGCCCGCGCCGCCTGACTGCGGCCCGCCACCGCACCCGGCCACGAACGAGAGCGCGGCCAGCAGGAGCGCGGCGGTCATCCTTCTTGCGTGCACGCACTTGCCCCCCTGCCACAACACAGGTTGTTTCTTGTGTATACGGCGCGGGCGGCGACATTCCTGTCCGGTGTGGATTGCCTCGCAGCGCGTAGCCGGGGCGCGCGCCAACCACACTAGCGCCGGAAAGCCACCCTTCGAGCACGAGGAGGTCAGTGCGGTGTCCGGCGGCGACTACATCGGCTCGGTGCTGCGGGCGGCGGTGCTGTTCGGCGTCCTGCTCGTGGCCACACGGATCATGGGCAAGAAGCAGCTGCGGGCGGTGACGGTCTTCGACTACATCGTGGGGATCACCATCGGATCGATCGCCGGCGACCTCACCACCAACCTGGAGCAGCCCCTGCTTCCCCGCCTGGCCGCGCTGGGTACCTGGGTGGGGCTGTCGCTCCTCATGCACCTGGTGGGGCTCAAGTCCCGGTGGTTCGCCAAGCTCACCCACGGCGAGCCGCTGATCCTCATCCACAACGGCAAGATCCTCGAGGACAAGCTCGCCCTCACCACCCTCACCACCGACGACCTCATGGGCATGCTGCGGGAGAGGGGGTACTTCGACCTGAACGAGATCGAGTTCGCGCTCCTCGAGACGAACGGGCAGCTGAGCGTGCTGCCGCGCTCGCAGGCCCGGCCCGTGACCCGGCAGGACCTCGGCCTGTCCACCCAGTACGAAGGGGTGGCAACGGAGGTGGTGTACGACGGGCGGATCCTGGCCTCGAACCTCAAGCGCTTCGGCCTGGACGAGCAGTGGCTCCTGGACAAGCTCAAGCAGAACGGCGTCGAGGACCCGAAGGAGGTCTTCTACGCCGCCCTGGACACGCGCGGGAACCTGTACATCGACCGGTACAGGGACCACATCAAGGTGGTGACCGACGTCAGCGACTACCCCGGCCCGAACTAGAAGGCCCGGCCGGGCAGGCCGGGCTCAGAGGGTCTGGCGGCTCACCCGCTCGCCCTCGCACGTGAGCACGACGGTCCGGCCGCTGACCACGGTCTCCAGGTGCACGGGGCGCTGCCAGATGTGGTACACGTGCTGCAGGGTCTTCTCCGCGTACGGGACGTCGAGTTCGCGCCCGTCGAAGTGGTGCCGCAGGTACAGCTCCCGCCGCCCCCGGTAGTCGCCGTCGTCGACGGTGATGAGCGGGCGGCCGAAGTTGGTGAACGAGTCGACGATGGCGTCCCGTACCCGCTCCCACGTCTTGTCGGTGACCTTCCACTCGTCCCCTTCCAGCTTGAACAGGAAGAGATCGAGGTCCTTCACGAGCTCTTCGGTGAGGTACAGGCGCAGGAACGAGGCGTCGTTCTCCAGTTCCCGCACCTCGAACAGGCGGTCCCGGCCGAACCGCTTCTCGATGTCCTCCCAGATTCGCAGGCCCACGTGATAGGGATTGATGCGGGTTCCCCCCGGGGTGCAGACGGCCGCGTGCATCCGGGCGAAGTCCGTGAACTCCTCGTTCGTGAGCCCGATCTCCCGCAGGATCCGGCTGTGCCAGTAGCTGGCCCAGCCCTCGTTCATGATCTTGGTCATCATCTGGGGGACGAAGTACAGGGTCTCCTCCCGGACGATGGCGAGGATGTCCCGCTGCCACTCCTCCAGGTGGTCGCCGTACTCGAGGAAGAAGCGGAGCAGGTCCTGATCCGGCTCGGGCGGGACCCGCTTCCGGTCGGGCTTCCGGGGCTCGGCCCCGGCCCTGGCCGGGGGGAAGAGGTCGCTCCACGGGTCCCCGGCGGCCGGCGGCTCCTTCTCCTCCTCCGGAGGCTCCCGGCGCGGGAACGGGTCCACGTGCTCGGCCACCGACAGCACCGCGTCCAGGAAGCGCTCGACCTCGACGAAGCCCTCGTCCTGCGAGTACGCCCGGATGCGCCGGGCGTGCTCGGAGACGACGTCCACCATCTCCCGGTTCGTCCCGCGGAACCAGATGTTGTTGCGGAAGAAGTCGCTGTGCCCGAACACGTGCGCCACCACGAACTTGTTCTGCAGGAGGGTGTTCGAGTCGAGCAGGAAGGCGAAGCAGGGGTTCGAGTTGATGACCAGCTCGTAGATCTTCGAGAGGCCGTAGTCATACTGGGTCTTCAGCTGGTAATAGGCCTTCCCGTGCGACCAGTGGCTGAACCGCCCGGGCAGGAGGTAAGCGCCGAACTCGTACATGATCGCCGGGGGGACGATCTCGAAGTGCACGGGGAACGGCTCGAGCCCGAACTCCCTGGCCTTGTCCCAGATCCGCTCGATGGCCGCCTCCAGGAGGGGAATCTCACGCTCTTCCATGCCGCATCCCTCCAGCCGCGGGACAGCGCCACCATCGGGGTGTGACTTCAGTGCCATGATATGCCGCGACGGGAGCGCGGCTTGCGGCCACGGCCCGTCCCTGCCCGGTCACGCGTGGGGCAGCGGCAGGGCCACCGTGAAGCGGCTGCCGCCCTCGGGCCGGTTCTCGGCCCAGATCCGCCCGCCGTGCAGCTGCACCAGCGACCGGGCGATGGCCAGGCCCAGCCCCGTGCCGCCGCCGGCGCTCCGGGTCCGGGCCGGGTCGGCGCGGTAAAACCGCTCGAACACGTGGGGCAGGTCGGCGGGGTCGATGCCGGGGCCGGTGTCGGCCACCTCGATGCGCACCTCGCTCCCCTGCTGCCAGGCGCGCAGGGTCACGCGCCCCCCTTCGGGCGTGTAGCGGAGCGCGTTGCTGAGAAGGTTCACGAGCACCTGGCGGATCCGATCCGGGTCGACCTCCAGGACCGGCAACCCGGGCGCGATGTCCCGCTCCAGGGCGATCCGGCGCCCTGCGGCCACGGGCTCCAGGTTCGCCAGGAGGGGATCGACGACCTCCTCCAGGCGGACCGGCCGGAGCCGGAGGGACAGCGCGCCGGCATCGGCCAGGCTCAGGTCGCGCAGGTCGCCGATGAGCCGGCTCATCCGGACGACCTCGTCCTGCAGGGTGACGAGGGCTTCGGGGGTGGGCGCCTGGATGCCGTCCTGCATGAGCTCGAGCCGCCCGCGCAGCACGGAGAGCGGGTGCCCGAGCTCGTGGGCCACGTCGGCCAGGAGCTGCCGCCGGGCCCGGTCCTCGGCCTCGAGGCGCTCCGCCATCCGGTTGAAGGCGGCCGCCAGCTCAGCGACCTCGGTGTCGCCCTCCACCGGCACCCGGAGCGACAGGTCCCGCAGGCCGAGCTGCCGGGCCGCGTCGCGCAGCCGCCCCAGGGGACGGGTGATCCGCTCGGCCGCCCACACCCCGGCGCCGGCGGCGAGCACGAGCCCCGCCGCCCCGGACCACAGGCTCCAGCGGATGAGGCCCCCGGCCATGTCGACGGCGCCGGAGGCCTCCGGTGCGGGCACGACGCTGGCGCCCCATCCCATCCCCATGCCGTGGCCCATGCCCCACATGTGGCCCATGCCCATGCGGCGCATGGTGACCGCCATCCCGACGTTCACACCGGTCAGGGTCAGCACCATCACGGCCAGGGCCATGCCGGCGAAGGCCCAGGCGAGGCGGACGCGCATGGACACCGGCCTCACCTCCCCGGCGGCACCAGCTTGTAGCCGACGCCCTGGACCGTCTGGATGAGGCTGGTCCCGCGGCCGTCCGGGTCGAGCTTGCGGCGCAGGTGGCTGATGTGGCTGTCGATGGTCCGGTCGTAGCCCTCGTAGTAGTCGCCGAGGGCCGCTTCCATGAGCTGGAGTCGCGAGAAGACGCGGCCGGGCGACCGGGCGAGAACCGAGAGCAGCTTGAACTCGGTCGGGGTGAGGGCGACCTCGCGGCCCCCGACGCTCACCACGTGCCCGCTGAAGTCGATCACCACGTCGCCGAACTCGGCCACGTCCGGCTCCTCGCCGCGGCGCCCCCGCCGCAGGACGGCCCGGATGCGGGCCGCGACCTCCCGGA
The DNA here is from genome assembly GCF_025999835.1 of Caldinitratiruptor microaerophilus. NCBI lineage: Bacteria > Bacillati > Bacillota > Clostridia > Eubacteriales > Symbiobacteriaceae > Caldinitratiruptor > Caldinitratiruptor microaerophilus. The sequence continues at coordinate 2,183,384 of NZ_AP025628.1, forward strand.
GGCTGAAAGGCTTGGTGACGTAGTCGTCGGCGCCCAGCTCGAGGCCGAGCAGCTTGTCCGGCTCCTCGCCCCGGGCCGTGAGCATGACGATGAACACGCCCCGGTCCGTCTGCCGGATCTCCCGGCACACGTCCAGGCCGCTCGTGCCGGGGAGCATCCAGTCGAGCAGGATGAGGTCCGGACGGGCCTCCCGCCAGGTCTTGAGCGCCTGCGGGCCGTCGTGGGCGGCGAGGACCCTGTAGCCCTCGCTGCGCAGGTAGTCCGTCAGAACCTGCACCAGCTCGCGGTCGTCGTCGACGATGAGAACCGTTTCTCCGGCCACCCGCGTTTCCTCCCCGGTCATTACCATACCACGGGCGTGTGGTGACGCGGTGACGGGCGTGTGGAGAAGCGGTGGAGTCTCGCCCGCGCGCCGGCCGGCCCGGCAGCACCGGGCCGGCCGTGAGGTCGCCACCGCCGGGCGTGCGCCGGCGGCCGGCTCATACCTTCCCGAACTGCTCCCCGCGGCTGAACCACTTCTGCAGGGCCGGGTACACGTCCTTCTTGTCGGTGATGACCACGGCGACGAAGCGAGGGTCGTCGATCTGCCGGAACGCCTGCATGAGCGACGACGACGGGCCGGGCTCCCGCACCTCGCCGTAGCCGAAGAGGTTGGCGACCTGCAGGATCTGCTTCACGAGGTCGACCGATAGCCGGTTGTCCGCGTCCGACCAGTTGTCCCCGTCGGAGAAGTGGAACGGGTAGATGTTCCACCGGGCCGGGTCGTACCGCTCCTGGATGATCTGCCAGCAGAGGCTGTAGGCGGAGGAGACCCGGGTCCCGCCGGACTCGCCCAGCCGGAAGAACGTCTCCTCGTCCACCTCCCTCGCCTCGGCGTGGTGGACGATGAAGGCGATCTCCACGTCCTGGTACTTCGTGCGCAGGAACCGGACCATCCAGAAGAACAGGCTCCGGGTGAGGTACTTCTTGAACTCGCCCATGCTGCCCGAGGCATCGCGCATGGCGATGACCACGGCCGCCGACTGCCGGCGCATCTCCTGCTCCCACACCCGGAAGCGCAGGTCGTCCTGGTTCAGGCCGCGGAACTGCGCCTCGCCCTCCTCGCGGGCAACCCGCTTCATGCTCTCCAGGATGCTCCGCCGCTTGTCCAGGCTGGCGAAAGGCCCCTTGCGGCGGATGTCCGTGAAACGGTGCGCCTCGTCGGGGATCTCCTGCTCTGCCTTCGGGCGGAGGTTGGGCAGGCCGAGGTCCTCGAAGATGAGCTCCGCCAGCTCGTCGATGGTGATCTCCGCCTCGTAGTAGTCGATCCCGGGCCGGTCCCCGGCCTGACGCCCCTGGCCCGGGCCTTGCCCCTGCCCCGGCCGGCGGGCGATCACGTCGCCCACCTTCGTGTCGCCCGGACCCTGACCGACCTTCTCCCCCTGGTAGGGGTCGAAGCGGAAACGGTATTCTTCGAGACTCCGGATCGGCACCTTGACGAGGCGCTTCCCGTCGGAGGTGATGATGTTCTCCTCTGCGATGATCTCGGGGAGGTTCTTCTTGATGGCCTCCCGGATCTTCTCCATGTGGCGGGCCTGGTCGGCGGGACCCTTGCGGTGGAGCGACCAGTCGCCCCGGTACGGGGTGAACATGCGGGTCCCCCCTCGGGACACGTTCCCTACTCTAACGATATGCACGCCCGGGGGAGACTCGCCGGGCCGTTCACCTCAGGGCCGGTGGGAATGGGCGATCCGCGACGCGGCGGCCGCGGCGATGGCGGCGATCAGGTCGTCGAGGAAGGTGTGGCACTGGCCGTTCTTGCGAGAGTTCAGCTCGCCGATGATGAGCGGCTTGGTCTTGTCCAGGTAGCCGAAGTTCGTGAGCCCGATGCTGCCGTAGACGTTGGTGATGGCCAGCGCCAGGATCTCGTCCACGCCGTACAGGAAATCGTCGCGGGAGACGATCGACTGCAGGGGCTCGGGCAACTGCTTGCGCTCCGCGAGAACGTCCAGCGTGATGCCGGTGATCACCGCGTGCTGGACCTCGCGCTTCTGCAGCACCGCCTCCACGGCCCCCAGGCACTCCTCCAGGGTGAGGTCGGAGAAGTACCCCTTCTGGATCTCGAGCACCACCCGGGCGATCTCGATCGGGGGAACCCCCCGCTCGTTCAAGAGCGACACGGCTGCTTCAAGCACTCGCGATTCCCTCCCGGTGATCTCACGCGTGGGGCTCCCGCCAGCGTATGGGCCGGAGCTACCGGTTGCGCACGGCCACCCCGTCCGGCCCCAGGACCTCCCGCAGCGCCGCCACGAGTTCCGGGGTGGTGCGGACCCGGTAGCGCGGCGCGAGCTCGAGCCAGCGCCCGCTCAGATCCAGTTTCACCCGAACGCGATCGGGACCCGGATGCCGGCCCAGCAGGGCCAGCACCGGTGCCAGCGCCGGGTCCTGCGGGTCGCGGGCGGCCACCCGGAGGTAGAGCACCTGCGCCGCTCCCGGACCGGCAGCCCGACCCGGGGCCGGCTCGCTGAGGACGAAGCCCAGCGCCTCCCGCTCCATCTCGCGCAGGGCAGCGGGATCGTCCCGGGCCGGCGCCGCCGGCGCCTGCCGGAGGCCCGGCGGGACGGCCACCGGTCCGGCCGGGTCTCCGGCCAGGTCGAAGAGGGTGGGCTGGCCCATGGGGGTTCGCCGCGGGTTCGACCCCGCGCTGCCGAGGGCGTCGTCCAGGCGCTGCAGGAGCGCGGACCGGGGCTCGCCGAGGGAGTCCAGCGCGCCCGCCTTGATCAGGAACTCGACCGACCGCCGGCCTGCCTCCCGGGCGCCCACTCGGGCCAGGAAGTCCTCGAACGAGCGGAAGGGGCCTCCGGCCGCCCGGGCGTCGACGACCCGGCCGGCCAGGCCCCGGCCGACGTTCTTGATGGCCGCCAGGCCGAACCGGATGGCCGGCGACCGTTCCGGCCCCGGCGCCACGGCGAAGTCGGCGAGGCTCGTCTGCACGTCCGGGGGCAGGACGTGCACCCCGAGGCGCCGGGCCTCGCTCACGTAGAGTCGAACCTTCTCCTCGTCCCCGCTCACGCTGGAAAGGAGCGCCGCCAGAAACTCCGCCGGGTAGTGTCGCTTCAGGTACGCGGTCTGGTAGGCGATCACCGCGTAGGCGGCGGCGTGGGCGGCGTTGAAGCCGTAGCCGGCGAACCGGAGGATGTCCTCCCAGAGCTCTTCGGCCAGCTCCTGGCTGTAACCCCGCTCCCGCGCCCCGGCCAGGAAGCGGTCCCGATAGCGCTGCATGGCCTCCGGCTGCTTCTTCGACACCGCCCGGCGGAGGAGGTCGGCCTCGCCCAGGGAGAACCCCGCCACCGTGGCCGCGACCTGCATGATCTGCTCCTGGTAGATCATCACCCCGTAGGTGTCCCGCAGGATCGGCTCCAGGTCCGGGTGGCGGTAGTGCGGGGTGCCGTGGCGCGCCGCCAGGAAGTCGGGGATGTGCTCCATCGGCCCCGGCCGGCACAGCGAGATGCTCGCCACGATGTCGCCGAACCGCTCTGGCCGCAGCCGGCGCAGCACGTCGGCCACCCAGCCGGCCTCGAGCTGGAAGACGCCGGCCGTCTCGCCGGCGGCCAGAAGCGCGAAGGTGGCGGGATCGTCGGCAGGGATGGCGTGGAGATCGAAATCGGGCTCGCGCCGGCGGACGGCCTCGACCGTCTTGTGGATCACGGTCAGGGTGCGGAGCCCGAGGAAGTCCATCTTGAGCAGGCCCAGCTCCTTCAGCTGGTCCATGTCGAACTGGGTCACGGTCACGCCCTCGGCGGTGCGGTACAGGGGCACGTAGTCGGTGAGGGGTCCGGGGGCGATCACGACCCCCGCCGCGTGGACCGAGGGGTGCCGGGGCAGCCCCTCCACCGCCCGGGCCAGGCCCAGCAACTCGGCCAGCCGGGGCGAGCGCTCCCGGATCCGGGCGACCTCGGGCAGGCGGGTGGCCTCCTCCAGGCTGGTGCCGTGGGGGATGGCCCGGGCGAGGCGGTCGACCTCCGGAAGCGGCAGCCCCAGCGCCCGGCCCACGTCCCGCACGGCGGCCCGGGCCCCGAGCGTACCGAACGTGATGATCTGGGCCACCCGGTCCGCGCCGTACCGCTGCACCACGTAGTCGATGACCTCGCCCCGGCGCTCGTAGCAGAAGTCGATGTCGAGATCGGGCATGTCCACCCGCTCGGGGTTGAGGAAGCGCTCGAAGAGGAGGCCGTGCCGCAGGGGGTCGACCCCGGTGATCCCCAGGACGTAGGCCACCAGGCTGCCGGCCCCGCTGCCCCGGCCGGGCCCGACGGGGATCCCGCGGCGGCGCGCGTGCTCGATGAAGTCCCAGACGATGAGGAAGTAGCTGGCGTAGCCCATCCGCGCGATGACACCCAGCTCGTGTTCGAGCCGGGCACGAACCGTCCCGTCGGGCGAGGGGTACCGGAGGGGCAGCCGCTCCTCGCAGAGCCGGCGGAGGTAGGCGTCCGCGTCCGGTTCCCCCGGCGGCAGCGGGAATCGGGGCAGCAGGCTCTGCCCCGTCGGGAGGGCCGCCGAACAGCGCTCCGCGATCTCGGCGGTGGTGCGGACCGCTTCGGGCAGTTCGCGGAAGCGGGCCTCCATCTCGGCCCCGGGGCGCAGGTGGTACTGGTGGTTGGGGAGCCGGGGCAGTGCCGGGTCGTCCACCGTCCGGCCCTCCCGGATGGCCACCAGCAGGTCGTGCAGGCGGGCCTCGCCGGGGTGCAGGTAGTGCACGTCGTTGGTCGCCACCAGGGATATCCCCAGCCGGCGAGCGAGGGCCACGAGCTGCCGGTTGGCCTGCGCCTCCGCCGCCAAGCCGTGGTCTTGCAGCTCCAGGAAGAAACTCTCCGGCCCGTAGATGTCCCGAAGCTCGCCCGCCACACGCTCGGCCTCGGCCGGCTGCTGCCGCAGGAGTGCGGCGGCCACGGGACCGCCGGGTCCGCCGCTGAGGCACAGGAGGCCTCTGGCGTGGGCGGCGAGGACCTCGGGGGTGGCAGCGGGCTCCGGCCCGCCCGCCCCGAGGTGGAGGGCCGAGAGGAGCCGGGAAAGGCTGCGGTATCCGTCCGCATCCGCGGCAAGGAGGATGACGGAATTCGGCGCCTGCGACCCGGAAGCGGCACCGCCCGCCCGGGCGGCAGGGCGGGAGTCCGTCACCGGCACCTCCGCGCCGAGGATTGGACGGATGCCCTCGGCCTCGCAAGCGCGCACGAAGGGAACCGCGCCGAAGAGAACGGCCCGGTCGGTCATCGCCAGGGAGCGGAATCCAGCCGCCCGCGCGGCCCGGGCGAGGTCCTCCACGCGGCAGGTGCTGTCGAGGAGGCTGTACTCCGTGTGTACGTGCAGGTGGACGAACTCGGGCAACAGCCGTCCCCCCTCCTGCCTCAGTTCTTTCTGCAACCCGCTTCACAGGCCCTCCCGCCCTGCCCGGGCCGGCGCGCAGGGAATGCTGCGCCCGGGGACGAATACATTGCCGCACGAGCCGGAAGGGGATGAGTCCCGTGGACCAGCGACTCTATGAGGGCATGTCCCTCCGGGAGGTCACGGAGTTCCTCTTTCTGGAGGACACGCCGCAACCGGCTGACCTCATCCTCGTATTTGGCGGCAAACACAATGAGCGCGCCGAGAAGGCCGCGGAACTGTACCACCAGGGGCTGGCCCCCCGCGTCCTCATCGTGGGGGGTGACGCGCGGGCGACGCAGGTGCCGGAGGCGGAGGCGCTCCGGCAACACTGCGTCGCGCTCGGAGTGCCCGACGAAGCCATCTGGACCGAGACGCGATCGGTTCGCACCCTGGAGCACGTCCTGGCAGCCACCCGGATCATCGCGGAACGCCTCGGCTGGGACCGGGTCCGGCGGATCCTGTGCGTCTCCGCACCTGCCCACATGCGGCGGGTCAAGCAGGTCCTGACCCGCCACATCCCCGAAGGGGTTGAGGTCCTGTGCTGCCCGGACCGGCGTGAGGACGTGAACCGGGACAACTGGTGGACCACCGAGAAGGGGCGACGGGAAGTCTTGCGGGAGCTGGAGAAGGTTCGCACGTACGCACTCCAGGGAGAGCTCTAGGTCGGGCCGCCACGGCCGGGGCCACGTGGCCTCCGGAGGCACGCGAAGGGCGGAGGAAAAGCCCCCGCCCTGTTCCCGTTCCGGGCTTACTCGGCCCCGGTCCGCCTCACGGCCGTTCCGGCCGGCGCCCCCGGCGACGCAGGGGGAGTCCAGCGCTGTGCCGTGGTCCGGTGACCAAACCACCGCGCCCAGGCGAGGCGCGCCGGGCGAAGCACGTACCAGCGCAAGAGTGCCAGCCACCGGGTGGACCAGCGCCGGCCCTTGCGGGCACGTGGCGCGGGAGCCCGGGGCAAGGCGGCGGTGGAAAACCCCCGCAGCGTCATCGGCCTCGTACTCCGCCTCCGCCCCGCCGCGCCGCCGGGCCAGGGCGGCATGTTCCCGTTGCCAGACGTCCGCCGCCCACCCATCGACCTCACCCCCGCGACCCGCTATCGCACGGCAAGTGTCTCCACGGGGGGCTGCACCCATGCGCCCCGCAGGGGAGAACCAACTCCCGCGCGTAGTATTCGTCCGTTGTCCCGCCGCTTCCTGGCATGACTTGTGCAGGGAACGGGTGGACTCGCCCCCATGCCCGGTTCCCGAACCGGAAGGAGGGGCAACCCCTGCGATTCTCGACCATGGCCGCCACGGCGCTGGCAGCGGCGTCCCTCCTTCTTGCGTTCGCAGGCTGCTCGGGCCGGAAGGCCTCATCCCCTCCCCCTGTCGGGGAACCGCCGCCCCCGTCCGGCACCGCCCCGACGTCGCCTCCGCCAGCCCCCCGGTCCGCTGCGCCGTCTCCGCCGGCACCGGCCGCCCAGGCGCTCCCGGGGGCGCTGTGGGTGATCGTCGAGAACGGCCCCGGCTCCCGCCCCCAGGCAGGGATCGAACGCGCCCGGGTGGTGTACGAGCTGGAGGCGGAGGGCGGCATCACGCGGTTTCTGGCGGCGTTCACCGAGGGCCCGGTCGAACGGATCGGCCCGGTCCGGAGCGTCCGGTACTACTTTCTCCACATCGTCAAGCCGTACGGGGGTCCCATCGCGCACGCCGGCGGCAGCACCGACGCGCTCGAGTGGCTCGCCCGCGATCCCTCGTATCAGGACATGGACGAGATCTACAACAGCGGCGCCTACTTCTGGCGGAGCAAGGAACGGAAGATGCCGCACAACCTGTACACGAGCACGGACCTGCTCCTGAAGGGCGCCCGGGCCCGGAAGTTCGCCCTGCGCCCGCTGCCGGACTGGCCCCGCGGCGAGATGCCCGGGGGTGAACCGTACACGCAGGTCCGCCTCCGCTTCCCTCTGGACTTCACCCGGGTCGAGTACCGGTGGGAGCAGGACCGCTGGCTCCGCTACCAGGACGGCGACCCACACCGCGTCGAGGGCGGCACCCAGCTCGGAGCAGACAACCTGCTCGTCCTCTTCCCGACCGAGTACCGCGTCCAGGTCGCCGGCAAGCAGGAGAGCCGGCGGATCGGTATCATCGGCGAGGGGGACGGCATGCTCTTCGCGCGCGGGAAGGGCTGGGCCATCCGGTGGGAGAAGCCCAGCCCCGACAAACCCTTTGCATTCACGGCCGCCGGCAAGCCTGCGTTGCTGGCCCCGGGGAACACCTGGGTCGTGGTGGTACCCGGGCCCCGGTGGCTCACTGCTTCCAGCACCGGTGCCGCACCGGCGGGCTCGTAGGGGCCGACCGCACGTTCCTGGATGAACGGCGCTAGGCTCCGATGAACGGCGTCAGGCCCGGACCGAGGCGGCTCGCCCGGCGGGTCCCCTTGCGGTGGTAGAGGAAGCGGTCCGCCTGGCCGACGAGCTCCCGCGGGGTCCCGCCGTCCTCCGGAAAGACGGCGAGGCCCACCGAGGCGTGTGGCAGCCGGACGTTACGCTTGCCGACACGAAAAGTCCGCCTGGCTGCCCGGTCGATGCGCTCCATGAGGTCGGCTGCCTCCTCCCGGCCCATGCCCGGGAGGATGAGGGCGAACTCGTCCCCGCCGTACCGGGCGACTTGTCCCCCCGGGGGCACGTGGGTCCGCAGGAGCTCGGCCCACTGCCGAAGGGCCTCGTCGCCCGCCAGGTGGCCCTGGGCGTCGTTCACCGCCTTGAGCCCGTCCACGTCCAGGAGGACGACGGCGACCGGCTCGCCGGTGCGGCGCGCGCTCTCCAGGGTCGTACCCAGCCGGTCGTAGAAGGCAGAATGGTTGAGAAGGCCGGTCAACCCGTCGTGAGAGGCAGCATGCGCCAGCTGCTCCTGGTGGCGGCCGAGCCACACCGCGATCCCCAGCACGTGCCGGACGGAATCCAGGAGGTACATCTCGTCCGCCCCGATGCCGCCCAAAAGCGGCGACTCGACGGCCAGCACCCCTGATGTTGACCCTCCGTACCGGATGGGGATCGCGCAGGCAGCGTGAGAGGTCGGCAGGACCGGTGCCGGCCCCGGGGGACTCTCCTGTCCGGACACCACGAGGGGCTGGTCGGTGCGGGCCACGTGTTCCGGCACCGTCACGCCGTACTCCAGGCGTTCGGGCACGACTGCCTGCCCGCCGGGGCCGTCGGCCGCAGCGAGCCGCAGGGCACCCGTCCCGTCGTCCCACAGATAGACCATGTAGGTGTACTCGCCGATGATCTCCGCGCAGATCCTGAGGATGCCGTGCAACACCTGAGGGAACGGGGTTCGCACGTCGGTTTCGTGGATGATCCGGTAGAGGAGCGCGACCTCCTTGTGGTGCACGGGCTGGATCACGCCGGGGGCCAGTGCGGGGGCGACCTGCGGCACCGGTACCGCTTCCTCGGACGGCGGCGCCGGAACCGGCGGCGCGACCCGCGCCGCGGCTTCGATCTCGCCCACTTCGAAGGCGCGGGCGAACGCCTCCACCACAATCGGGTCGAACTGGACCCCCTGGCCCTCCTGTAGCTGCGCGAGCGCCTGCGCCGGACTCAGCGCCGGGCGGTAAGGCCGGTCGGACGTCATGGCGTCGAACGCGTCCGCCACCCCGATGATGCGGGCGTCCAGCGGGATCGCCTCGCCCGCCAGCCCATCCGGGTAGCCGCCGCCGTTGTACCACTCGTGGTGGTGTCGCACACCCGCCATGACTTCCTCGAAAACGCCAGCCTTCTCCAGCAGCTGGGCACCGATGACCGGGTGCTCCATCATCGCCGCCCGCTCCGCGGCGTTCAGCGGGCCGCGCTTGCGCAGTACCCGGTCATCGACGCCCAGCTTGCCGATGTCGTGCAGGAGCGCCGCGTACCGCAGACGCTCGATGTCCTGCGGGGAGAGGCCCATCTGGCGTGCAATCGCCACCGTGTACTCGGCGACCCGGTTGGAGTGGCCGTGCGTGTACGGGTCTCTCGCGTCGATCGCGGCGGTCAGCGTGTGCAGCACCGCCCGGTGAGCCCTGCGGAGCTCCTCCTCGGCCTCCTTGAGGAGTGTGGCGTCCGTCAAAACGTACACCGTCGCGCCCGACGGCGCCTCGGGATAGCGGAATGCACCCCGGTAGAATTCTACGTACCGTACGCGGTTGTGGCCAAACGGCACAACGCTGCGCGCTGTGCCGCTTCTGGGAACGTGGGTGTCCGACTCCACCAAGGCCAGCAGCTTGTCTCCACCAGGGTACCCTACTAAGTCCTTTAGGTGTTTTCCCAGATGCTGGTTAACAGCCTCACCGATCTCAACGAATCGAGAAACCTCCTTGTTCATGTGCAAGATCCGTCCGTGATCATCCGTGACGATCAGAGCGCTTCCGACGGAATTGAGCACAGCCTCCAGTTCTTGGCCTCGCAGTTCACTATTCTCGTAGAGAACCATGTATTCCTTATATGACCAGCGAAGTAGCAACAGCATCATAACCACAACTAATAGCCAGGCCAGTGAGCCCTTAATTATCGTAAACGCACCGAGCAGGGCCACCAGTTGGCCAACGATAAACGTTGTACCAGAGTTTTTGCCAACTACGTCTCTGATCACGTCAAGAACTGGCTTACGTCTGAGCAACGAGAACAGGTAAGAGACAAGCAGAGTGCTGACTCCAAAGTAAGTAAGCGCCGCAACCAACCCGGGCAGTGGGGAATCGAGTTGCCTCAGATGCGACCAACCTGTGAGTCGTAGGGCAAGATACGCCGAAAACGTGGCCAGAACCGAATGAGCCGTGTTGTACGATACCTGCATATACGACAACGCTCGAAGGAGACTGGCAGCCGATGTACCTATCGCAACAGCCCATACCGCGGACGGAAACCCACTGACGAGAACAGCTATGAGATTGACCGCAGCCTTGAGGCTCATCGAGCGATCGCGGCCAATACGGATGGTTAGTTTCTCAAATACCACCGCCAACACGGAAAAGACCAGTACATTTTTCCAGTCTTCGTGCTTAACAAACTGGCCGTATCGAAGCAAAATGAGGGCAGCCAAAGCGGAAAGGAGCGTTACGTACGCTGCGATCGGCCTGCGCAGGTGGATCTCCCCCTGTGGCTGCGCGCAGACTTCGAAAGGAATTGGATAAACGGTCGACGAGAAAATGGGATGGGGCGGGGAGGTAACAAAAACGTCACAACAATACTCTAAAGTCGCTTCATCTTCAGATGACTCACACGTCAGTTCAGTTCCTTAACCCCAGCTGTAATCCCCCAAACTTGCAAGCGCTAGGGTCAGAACGAAGAGAAGCGTCCACACCCACGGCCGCATGAGCCTTCCCTCCTTCCCCTCTAAGGCGGGATGGCCAGTCTAGTGGGACACAAAAGCGAGCCTACCCCCCAGGCCCCAAATCGATCTCGAGGCGTCTGCCCATGAGATCCTGAATCAGCAGAAACAGCCCCAGCGAAATCGCGATGTCACCGACGCTGATGACCCTGCGGACCAGTGGCACCGGAATCACGTCCCCGAGGAAAGAGAGGCGCGTTTCCGGGCCGGCCACGACGTGTTTGGCCTCCGCACCCGCAAGAACAGACTCGATGTTGACCCCGGACGCTTGCGCGGCTCTTGGATCCACCGGCATGCGGCCGCCGTTGGCGGCGATGACCAGCATGTTCAGGATGACCCCGAGAAGCACCAGCCGAAGGCTCTGAAGATGGCTGTTCCGGACAAGTCCGTACACGAGCAGGGAATAGGAGGTGAGGATGAGGACGGCATTTAGCAGCGTGCCGGGGGCCACAAAAGAAAACAGTTGCAGCGCGAGGGCGGCAGGAGCCACCCACATCGCGCGCAACCCCACATCCTCGATCCGGAGCTTTCCCCCGCGCAGAAGCGCCACGACTATGCCAGTCCCCACGACAAGCCAGAGCACTGGCTCGCTCCTCCTCCCCCGCGACCCAGAGCGAGCACGTTTGCACGGCGTCTCTGCGTATGACGCCTCTGCAACCGTGCAACACCGCGAAATTACGGTGGGTTGAGCGTAGCTCCTCCGCGCCGATCGGAAAAAACTTCCCGTGATCCGGCGTTTTCCAGGAGAATACACCTCGCGTTGTCGTTCGGTAGTGAACACCACCCCGCCGGCGACTGTGGACACCGCCCTGTCCCCTACTGACCGCGTACGCGGCACGGCACTGGTCGCACCGGCCGGCGATCAGCGGTCATGAACCCGGAAGCCCGCCGGAGTTCCCGGCGGGCTCCCGATCGTCTTCCCTCACAACATCCGTGCGGGAACGGGGTTCGGAGCGCCGATGGCGGCGAGGAAGCGGGCAACGGCGGAATGCAGTCGCTCCGGCTCCTCGAGCAGCGCCACGTGCCCGGCCCCGGGGACGACCTCGAGAATGCTGTTCCCGAGCCCGCGACAGAGGTTACGGGCTCCCTCGGGCGGGGTGATCCGATCCTCCGTTCCCGACAGCACCAGGGCGGGGGCCCGTACCCGCCGCGGCAGGCCGCTGGCGCGGAAGTTTGCGCAGGCCAACATGTCGGCGTAGCGGACCTCGGGCCGGGTCTGCAACCAGCAGATCTGGTTGAGGCGTACCACCTCTTCCCTGGCGTGGGGACCCAGCTGGCCCTGCCAGAACGCCTCGGACCAGAGACCGGCCCGGGCCATCGCCAGGGCGTCTTCGTCGACCGCGAAACGGTCCGCGATGCCGCTCAGCACGAGACCGGCCACGCGGTCAGGCCAGCGTGCGGCGAACTCGAGCGCAACGGCGGCTCCCAGGCACATGCCCGCCAGCACCACGGGCTGACGCACGCCAAGGGCATCCAGGAACCGATCCAGAAACACCGCGTACTCCCGGGCGTCCGCGTAGCCCTCGCCCTCCGACCGGCCATGCCCCGGCAGGTCCACCGCCACGGTGTAGGCGAGCCGGCCTACCGCCGCGATCTGCTCCCGCCAGCATGCGGACGAGGATGCCATCCCGTGCAGGAAGACCACGGTGTGGTGCTCGACTTCGCAGGAACCGGTGGTCTGGTAGTACGTGCTGCTGCCATCGACCTGTACGGTACCGGCGAGAAGGAACTCCCCTGGCAGCGACCTGTACTCTCGCCAGCGTGAGGATCGGACCACAGTGCGGGATGCCATCCGCTCCAAGTCCTCCCGCTCCGGATTTCCTGCGGTCCCGGCCAGCAGGCACCGGCACCCTTTACGGTCACCCGCCGCCCCCCGTGCCGGACCCGGCTTCACTTACCCTCGTAGTCGTAGAACCCCTTGCCGGTCTTCCGCCCGAGCCGGCCCGCTCGGACGAGCGTCCGCAGCAGCTGGGGTGGCGCGTACTGCGGCTGGTTGAACTCCTGCCAGAAGTACTGCATGACGTTGTGGCACACGTCGATCCCCGTGAAGTCGATGAGCTCCAGCGGCCCCATCGGGTGGTTGAGGCCGAGCTTCACGGCCTTGTCGACGTCCTCCGGGCTGGCGATCCCCTCCTCCACCACCCGGACGGCCTCGATGAGAAGCGGCATCAGGATCCGGTTGACGATGAAGCCCGGGCTGTCCTTCTTCACCTCCACGACCGTCTTCCCCATCGCCTCGGCCACGGCCCGGGCCGTCGCCACCGTCTCGCTGCTGGTGCTGTACCCACGGATCACCTCCACCAGCTTCATGACCGGTACCGGATTGAAGAAGTGCATGCCGCAGACCCGAGACGGCCGCGAAGTGGCGGCCCCGAGATCCGTGATGGAGATTGACGAGGTGTTGGACGCCAGGATGACTTCCGGGCGGCAGATCCGGTCGAGCTCCCTGAAGATCGCCCGCTTGGCCTCGGGGTCCTCGAAGATCGCCTCGATGACGAAGTCGACACCCGCGAACCCGTCCAGGTCCGTCGTGGTCTCGACCCGGGCGAGGGTGGCGCGGCGGTCCTCGTCCGTCAGGCGGCCCTTGGCCACCGACCGTTGAAGTATCTGGTCCATGTTTCGCAGCGAGCTGTCCAGCCGCCCTTGTTCGATGTCCCGCAGGAGCACGTCGTAACCGCTCTGTGCGGCCACCAGCGCGATGCCGGTTCCCATCGCCCCGGCCCCGACCACGCCGATCTTGCGGATCTCGCTCACCGCGGTCGCCCGCTCCCTTCGTGTTCTCTGCAATTTAGAAAAGAGCCAATATTAAGTGGAACGGAGGCTAGACGTCCTTCCGGCGCGACACCGTGCGGGTCCCCCAGCAGCCCCGGGGCGGGGGTGTCCAGTACGTATACTAACGCCGCTCTGCTGCCCCGTTCCAGTCCCGAACAGTGTTCGGATCGGGTCCGAAAGTCGTAAGACCCCGGTCCCGGGACCGGGGTCTGCGGGATCACGGACGCCGCGACAGGCACCCGGGCACCTCACGTGCCGGGAATCTGACCCTCCACGCGCGCGATGGCCTCCCGGATGACGGGTGGGATGGGTCGGGACCGGCGGGTGCGGGCGTCATAGTTCACGTACGTCAACTGTGCCTCCAGGATGACGGTGCCTTCGGGCTCGTCGTCCCGCCAGATGCAGTACCGCACGTCGAACGAGCTGTTCCCGAGGCGGGTCGCCTGAACCCCCACGTAAAGCACGTCGTCCAGGAGGGCCGGCGCCCGGAAGTCGAGCACCGCCCGTACCACCGCCACGTCGAACTCGTACTTCTCCATCTCCCGCCAGGGGAACCCGAGGTACCGGAAGTACTCGGTGAAGCCGTAATCGATGTAGGCCATGTAGTTGGCGTTGAAGACCTGACCCTGCTGGTCGATGTCCCGGTAGGGCACCCGGAAGGCGTGGCAGAACCGGTACCCGCGCTCGGCGAGGCCCCGGGGGAGCGGCGCATCCGGTCGGATCCCCACCATGGCTACCGGCCCACCCACCGCGGCGCCCGCTTCTCCAGGAACGCCTGCACGCCCTCCCGGGCGTCCGCCGTGGCGAAGACCTCCGCGAAGAGGCGCGCCTCCAGCGCGGTCCCCTCCGCCAGGGTCGTGGCCAGCCCCCCGTACACGGCCCGCTTGATGAGCCGGGCCGCTACCGGCGCCTTGCCGGCGAGCTTGGCGGCCAGCTCTCTGGCGCGGGGTAGAAGCTCGGCGTCCGGGACGACCAGGTCCACCAGACCGATCCGAAGCGCCTCCGCCGCGCTCACCGGATCGCCGGTCAGACACATGAGCAGGGCCCGGGACGGGCCGACGAGGCGCGGCAACCGCTGCGTGCCGCCGTAGCCGGGGAGGATGCCGAGGTTGATCTCCGGCTGGCCCAGCCGGGCGGACTCGGCGGCGATGCGGATGTCGCACGCCATGGCCAGCTCGCACCCGCCCCCCAGGGCGTAGCCGTGGACGGCAGCGATCACGGGCTTGGGCAGGGCCGAAAGGCGGTCGAAGATCGCCTGCCCGCGGCGGGAGAGCGATTCCGCCTGGTCCGGAGACAGGCGCGGAAACTCGGTGATGTCCGCTCCGGCCGCGAACGCCTTCTCGCCGGCTCCGTGGATGATGACGGCACGGACGGACTCATCCCCCTCGAGCTCTGCCACGACCGCTTCCAGCTCGGTCAGAAGCGGCGCGTTCAGCGCGTTCACCGGCGGGTGGTCCAGGGTGACGACCGCGTACCCGTCCTCGCGCGCCAGCTTCACAAGCTGTCCCACGCACCCCACTCCCTTGACGGCACCGGATGGATCTTCGCTCACAGGCCGAGGAGGCTGCGGGCGATGACCAGCCGCTGGATCTGGTTGGTACCCTCGTAGATCTGCGTGATCTTCGCGTCGCGCATCATCCGCTCGACCGGGTAGTCGCGGATGTAGCCATACCCGCCGAGCACCTGCACCGCGTCGGTGGTGACAGCCATGGCGCTGTCCGAGCAGAAGGCCTTGGCCATGGCCGAGAACCGGTTGATCTCGGCCGGGAGCCGCTCCCGGCCCCGCTCCTCGATGCCGAGCTCGTCGATCATCGAGGCCGCCCGGTACAGGAGGTAGCGCCCGGCCTCCACCTTCATGGCCATGTCGGCGAGCATGAACTGGATCCCCTGGAACTCGGCGATGGGACGGCCGAACTGGCGGCGCTCCCTGGCGTACTGCACCGCGAAGTCCAGCGCACCCTGGGCGATGCCGAGCGCCTGAGCCGCGATGGTCGTCCGGCTCTGGTCGAGGGTCATCATCGCGTATTTGAAGCCCTCGCCTTCCTTCCCCACGAGGTTCTCCGCCGGCACCCGGCAGTCCTCGAAGAGCAGTTCGGCGGTGGGCGAGCCCCGGATGCCCATCTTCTCCTCGTGGCGGCCGATGGAGAAACCGGGCGTGCCCTTCTCCACCAGGAAGCACGAGATCCCCCTCGCGCCTTTCTCCGGGTCGGTGACCGCGAAGACCGTATACCAGTCGGAGACCCCGGCGCCGGTGATGAACCGCTTGGTCCCGTTCAGGACGTAGTGGTCGCCCTCGCGGCGCGCCGTGGTCTTGATGCTCGCCGCGTCCGAACCGGCCTCGGGTTCGGTGAGCCCGAAGGAGATCAGCTTCTCTCCCCGGGCGATGGGCGGGAGCCACTTCTGCTTCTGCTCTTCGGTGCCGCCGACGAGGATCGGCAGAAGGCCGAGCTCCTGCACCGCGAGGATGAGCGACGAGCTGGCGCAGACCCGGGCCACTTCCTCGACCGCCAGGCACAGGGAGAGCACGCCGGCTCCGGCGCCGCCGTACTTCTCCGGAACCCCGAGGCCCAGCAGCTCCTGCTCGCGGAAGACCTGCAGGACGTCCCACGGGAACTCGCCCGTACGGTCGATCTCCGCCGCACGGGGGGCGACGGCCTTCTCCGCCACTTCCCGGACCATCTGGCGCAGCGCCTCTTGCTCCGCCGTCAGCGCGAACGGCATGTGGAAATCCCTCCGGCAGGAGTTTTCGCCGACGACACCGAACCAGTCCTCGTGTTACCGAACGTTTGGTAGAATGTTCGCCACCGCCGGCCGGCGTCCTGCTTCCCGGCCCGCGATCCGCCCTGCGCCGGCAAAGGAATTCCGGCGGTCCCGCTCGAACCAGTCCTGCAGCAGAGACCCCTGCCTGGTCTCCCGGGTGCGGCCCCGGGGTCTGCGCGCAAGTGAAAATGGTGTCAAGATAGGGGGAGAGCGCCCTGAAGATCGTCGTCTGCCTGAAGCAGGTCCTGGACCCGGAGATCCCGCCGAAGGACTTCCGGATCGACCCGGCCACCCGCAGGCCGGTCCAGGGCAGCGCCAAGATGGTCATGGACTCCTACGCGGAGTACGCCCTGGAGGTCGCCATCCAGCTCAAGGAGAAGCACCCCGGCACCGAGGTGACCGCCCTCTGCGTGGGCGACAAGCCCGCCGACGAGGTGCTGCGCCGCGCCCTGGCCCTCACCGCCGACCAGGCGGTGCGGGTGTGGGACGCGGGCTGGGCCGACCTGGACGCCCCGGCCGTCGCCCACGTGCTCGCCGCGGCGATCCGCAAGCTCGGCGGCGCCGACCTGGTGCTCGTCGGGCGGCAGGGCAGCGACGTCGAGCGGGGCCTGGTGGGCCCCATGCTCGCCGAGGAACTGGGGGCCGCCTGCACCACCCTGGTGGCCCGGGTGGAGGTGCAGGGGGACCGCCTGCGGCTGCGCCGGGAAGCCGACGGCGGCTTCGCCGTGGTGGAGAGCCGCCTGCCGGCCGTCCTGAGCATCACGAACGACGAGACGAACGTGCCGCGCCTGCCCAAGGTCAAGGACCTCATGATGGCCACCCGCAAGCCCATCCAGGTCCTGGGCCCCGCCGACCTCGACCTGGACCCGGCCCGCCTGGCGCCCGGCGTCGAGCTGCGGGACCTCTACATCCCGACCCAGGAGGGCGCCTGCGAGATCATCGAGGGCGACGACGGCCCCAGCCGGGCGGCGGCCCTGGCCCAGCGGCTGCGCGAGCTGAAGGTCCTCTGACCGACGAGCAGGAGGGAACGGACGTTGCGCGAGATCCTCGTCTACGCCGCCAGCCAGGGCGGCGAACTCACCAAGCCCGCGCTGGAAGCCCTCGGCACCGGCCGCCGCCTGGCCGGCGAGGCCGGGGTGCCCCTTTCCGCCGTCGTGCTGGGGGCGGACACCGACGGTCCCGCCCGGGCGGCCATCGCCTGCGGGGCCGGGAAGGTCTACGCCGCCCGGAACCCGATCCTCGCCAACTTCCAGCCGGACCTCTACCTGCGGGGGCTCGAGGCCGCCGCGGCCGCCTCGGGCGCCGACGTGCTCCTCTTCCCCGGCGACGGGCCCGGCCGCGAGCTGGCCGGCCGCCTGGCACACCGGCTCGGGGCGGGCGCCGTCACCGAGGTCGTGGGCTACCGGTTGGACGGCGGCGTGCCCCTCTGGGTGCGGCCGGTGTACGGCGGCAAGGCGATGGCGGTCTACGCCCCGGCCCGGGAGCGGGTGGTGGTGGCGCTGCGGCCCAAGACCCAGGACCCGGCGGTGCCCGACCCGTCCCGGCAGGGCGAGGTCGTGCCCCTCGCCTTCGAGGTGAGCGAGGCGGAGGCCGTCACCCGGGTGGTGGAGAAGATCCAGGAAGCCCTGAGCGGGGTGCGGCTCGAAGACGCCCGGGTGGTCGTGGCCGGCGGCCGGGGCCTGGGCGGGCCGGAGCCGTTCAAGGACCTGGAGGAGCTGGCCCGGATCCTGGGCGGGGCGGTGGGGGCATCCCGGGCGGCGTGCGACGCCGGCTGGGTGCCGCCGACCCTGCAGGTCGGCCAGACGGGCGCGATCGTGGCGCCGGACCTGTACATCGCCATCGGCATCTCGGGGGCCAGCCAGCACCTGGCGGGGATCAGCGGCGCCAAGACGGTGATCGCCATCAACAAGGACCCGGAGGCGCCGATCTTCAAGCGGGCGAACCTGGGCATCGTGGCGGACTACAAGACCGTCCTGCCCGCCCTCACCGCCGAGCTGAAGAAGCTGGTGGGCGCGTGATCCAGGGGCCGCTGCACCCCGTGACAGCCGGGGGACGGCGGCCCTCGTGTCTCATCTCCTGGAGGTGACGGGGCGTGCCCGAAGCGACGCGGCCCATCTACTGGCACATCACCGGCGTCTGGGTCATGTACGCCCTGCTGGTGCCCACCCTCGCCGTCTTCGCGTACGGGCTTAAGCGCCGGTACCGGCTGTGGCGGCTGGGCGGGGCGGAGGCGCGCCTGGACCGCATCCCGGAGCGGCTCCGGCTCGTCTGGACGTATGTCCTGGGGCACCGCCGGCTCCTCCGGGAGGCCGTCGCCGGCTGGATGCACGCCGCCCTGTTCTGGTCGATGGTCCTGCTCTTCCTGGGCACCGTGGTGGTCATGATCCACCAGGACCTGCGGCTGCCCATCATGAACGGCTGGTTCTACCTCGTCTTCCAGAGCCTCGTGCTCGACGTCGTCGGTGCCTTCGGCGTGGCCGCCTTCGCCGTCGCCCTCATCCGGCGCTACGTGGTGCGGGTGCGCCGGCTGCAGCACAACCGGGAAGGCGTTCCGCCCGACCGGAGCGACGGGATCAGCCTGGTCGCGCTCCTCCTCATCTTCCTGCAGGGCTTCGCCCTGGAGGGCATCCGGATCGCCGCCAACCCGCAGCCCTGGGATGGGTGGTCGCCGGTGGGGTACGCCCTGGGGCTGGCGCTCCGTGGCCTGGGTGAGCCGGCGCTCATCGGCGCCTACCAGTTCACCTGGTGGTTCCACCTGGTGACCGTCTTCGCCTGGATCGCCTACCTGCCGTACTCGAAGATGCTCCACGTCTTCACCGGGGCGCTGAACGTCTTCTTCTCCGACCTGGGACCCCGGGCGGCGCTCCTTCAGCCGATCGACTTCGAGAAGGCGGAGCGGCTCGGCGCCAGCGCCATCACCGACTTCTCCTGGAAGGACCTCCTGGACCTCGACGCCTGCACGAACTGCGGCCGCTGCCAGGAGGCCTGCCCGGCGTACAATAGCGGGCAGCCGCTCTCGCCCAAGAACCTCATCCTCGACCTGCGGGACTACCTGCACCGGTACGGCCCGGCCCTCGTGCTGGCCGGGGCCGGCGGCGGCCGGCTGCCGGACCCGGAGACGCTGGCCGCCCGGGGGCTGGAGCTGCCGGCCCTGGTGGGCGAGACCATCCGGGACGAGACCCTCTGGGCCTGCACCACCTGCCGGGCGTGCATGGAGGAGTGCCCGGTGCACATCGAGCACGTGCCGAAGATCCTGGAGATGCGCCGGCACCTGACCATGGAGGAGGCCCGGGTGCCGGAGACGCTCCAGGACGCGCTCCGCAGCCTCGAGGACCGCTTCCACCCCTACAAGGGCACCAGCGCCTCCCGCACCGACTGGTGCGAGGGGCTGGACGTGCCGGTCGCCGCCGAGGCCGGCGAGTTCGACGTGCTCTACTGGGTGGGCTGCGCGGCGGCCTTCGACCCACGGGGGCAGAAGATCGCCCGGGCCTTCGCCCGGCTCCTGCAGATCGCCGGGGTGAAGTTCGCCATCCTCGGCAACGAGGAGAGCTGCAGCGGCGACCCGGCCCGGCGGATGGGGAACGAGTTCCTGTTCGAGCAGATCGCCCGGGCGAACATCGAGGTGCTGAACCGGTACCGGCCCAAGGTGATCGTGACGACCTGCCCGCACTGCCTGAACACGATCGGCACGGAGTACCGGCAGTTCGGCGGCGAGTTCACGGTCAAGCACCACACGCAATTCCTGCAGGAACTGGTCGACTCCGGCCGGCTACGGGTGAAGCCGGGCCGGCTCCGCACGGAACGGGGCGGGGCGCCCCTCGTCACCTACCACGACCCCTGCTACCTGGGCCGCTACGCCGGCGAGTACGAAGCGCCGCGCGCGCTCATCCACGGGACCGGGGTGGGCCTGGCCGAGATGGCGCGCTCCCGCTCGAAGAGCTTCTGCTGCGGCGCCGGCGGCGCCCACGCCTGGATGGAGGAGAGCGGCCCCGGACCGCGGGTGAACCAGATCCGGGCCCGGGAGGCCGTGGAGACGGGGGCGAACGTGATCGCCACCGCCTGCCCGTTCTGCATGCAGATGATGGAAGACGGCGTGAAGACCACCGCCGGCGAGGACGGGCCGGCGGTCCGGGACGTCGCCGAACTGCTCCTGGAGGCGGTCGAGAGCACGGCGCCGTCGCCGCGCTGACGCCGGGGGCCGTGGCCCTACACGGCGCGGCCCGCTCGCCCGTTCCAGGCGCCGGTGAGGCCGCGCAGGTACCGCCCCTCCAGAACCACCGGGAATTCGGGGCCGGCAGCCTTGGGCTGCACCTTCAGGACCAGCCACGGCCCGGCGCCGACCCAGTCGAGGATCCAGCCCTCGACCTCGGGGTCGACCGGCCGGGCCTCCGGGTCGCCGGGGCGGAAGCGGTAGAGGCGGTTGTCCGCGCCCTGACCCACCACCCACGGGCCGATGCGCATGAAGGGGACGGGGAAGTCCCGGCCCCGCAGGGCTTCGGGCACCGCCTCCGGCACCGCACCCGCCGCCGCCTTCAGGAGGAGGGGCGCACGGGGACTGGCGTCGGCCCCTGAACCCTGGTCGTACAGGACGAGCCAGTCGGGGCCCAGCCAGTTCACCGTCACCACCCGGCGGCCGGGGTTCTCCCACAGCACGCCGACCTTCCCTTCGGGGGTTCCCAGGTAGATCGGCCCGCCGGCCAGCTCCCAGTCGCGCTCGTCCCGGGAGGGTCCGCGGTACGCGGCCCCCACGAGGACGAGCCGCTTGCCGTCGGGCGACCAGGCGACTTCGCGGAGCAGCCCGCCGTCGGGCGGCGCCAGCCGGGCCAGGCGGGTGCCCCGCTCGTCCAGGATGTAGACCGCGTTGGACAGCACGAAGTCGCCGTCCTCGCCCTCGATGCGGACGTAGGGGCGGTCGGGCTCCGCCGCGAGGTAGGCGAACCGCCGGCCGTCCGGAGCCGCCACGGGGGCGTGGAAGATCGGGAGCACCACGCCCTCGGGCGTGAGGACGGCTACCCCGCCGGTCTTGAGATCCAGGAGGCGCACCGGACCGGAGGCCTGCTGGCCGAAGAGGAGCCGCCAGCCGTCGCCGACCGGCTCGACCTCCGGCACCCCGCTGAACTTCCCCGGGGGCAGGCTGACGCGGGGACGGTGCACCGTCCCGGTTTGCAGGTCGACCCGGACCAGGCCGGTCCCCTGCACGAGGAAGAGGGCCTGCCGGTCGCGGGTGAGCCATACACGGCCCAGCACGTCGCCGAAGGAG
Organism: Caldinitratiruptor microaerophilus; assembly: GCF_025999835.1. Lineage (NCBI taxonomy): Bacteria > Bacillati > Bacillota > Clostridia > Eubacteriales > Symbiobacteriaceae > Caldinitratiruptor > Caldinitratiruptor microaerophilus. The sequence goes on from NZ_AP025628.1 coordinate 2,204,912, forward strand.
TCCAGCGGCACCCAGGCGATCTGCCGGTCGGCGCTCCGGACGACGTCCACCTCGACCACGGCAAGCCCCGGCGCCTCGTAGAAGCTGCCGCCGGCGGCGGGCGCCGGGGCGGTGGCCGCCAGGAGGCCCGGGCGCGCGCGGCCGGCCGAGGCGATGACCGTGTGCGGCGGCCACGGGTAGACGGGCTGCTGGTCGCCGGGCCCCGCTCCGGGCTGGGGGGTCGCGTCGGGCTCGCCCTCGCCGGGCGCAGGGGCACGGGTCGCGGCGCCCCCGACGGGAGCCAGGACCACCAGCCGGTCCTCGTCCAGCCACCCGGCCGGGGTCAGCGTCAGGGCGGGAGCCGCCTCGCCGGGCGCGGTCGGGCCGTAGCCGTACGCGACGGCGGCCAGGAGGGGCCGCAGCGGGCCCGGCGCGGGGCCCGCCTCGCCCAGGTCGAGGACGGCGAGTCCCACGGCCCGGACGTCCGCCCCACCCGGTACCGCGACGGGCGCCTCGTAGGTCACGGCCAGACGCGTCCCGCCCGGCGAGGGCCACCAGCCCAGCACGCTGTCGGCGGGCCCCAGCCGCCAGGCCGCCGCATCCGCGCGCTCGACCGCGGGCGCCGCCAGGGCGAGGGCCTCCAGCAGGGCCGCGTCCCGGTACTCCGGCGGGGGCTGCGCCGGGCCTTCTCCGGGCTGGGACGGACCGGCGGGCCCGGGCGGTGGGGTGGACCCGCCCGCCGCGCTGGGCGTGCCGGGACCCGGGGCGGGCAGCGGTGGGGAGCTGTCCGACGTTCCGCCGGCGGCGCCATCTTGGGGTGGCGCCGGGGGCGGCTTCGCGGCAGTTCCGGGCGGCGGGGTGGAAGGCGCAACGCTACCTGCCCCGCCGGCTGCGGGAGGCGGGCTCAGTTCGGACGACGGCTGCGGGCCCCCGGCCGTCTCGGGGCCGGGCCGGGCGGGCTCGCTCTCGGAAGGCGCGGCCGGGGCCGGCGGCGCCGGCCGGCCTTTGCCGGGCTCCCGGGCGCAGCCCGCGGACATCGCCAGGGCGGCGGTGAGGCTCACCGAGGCGATGCGCCGCAGGGACAGGAGCGTTCTGTGACGGAGCACGCTCTCCCTCCTCGGGCCGTCCGATCAAAAGAAAGACGGCCCGGGAGGCGGCGGGGTTCCGTCGTTGCCGCCGCCAGCGATCGCTGCAAGAAGTTCTGCCCGGGTCTCGCAGGCCCGGCACAGCGCGCCCTCCCCGGGCCACAGCGGTCGCCCGCAGCGCCGGCAAGCCGCCGCAGCTCCCCGCGCCAGTTCGCGCCGCGCCGGCGTCCTCCCGGCGGCAGGCGGGCGGAGGTCGCAGGCGACGGCCATCACCCCCTCCGGGCAGCGCATCGCGCAGAGGCCGCACCCGGTGCAGGCGCCCTCGTCGACCTCCAGCCTGATCGCCTGACCGGTCCGCACGACCAGGGCCCCGGTGGGGCAGGCCGCGGCGCACACCCCGCAGAACGTGCACCGGTCGGGTGGTGCGAGGAGGGGAAGCCCGGAGTCCGCCACGTGCGGGACGACCGGCCGGCCGGCCGCCTCCAGGGCGGCGAGGAGGGCACGACGCCAGGGCGGAGGTTGCCGGGCGCTGCGGACCGCCGGGGCGGAGGCCGGCGAACCGCCCGAAGCCACACCTGCCTGCGGGGGAAGAAGCGCCGCGGCGGCCTGCGCCGCACCCCGCGCCCACCGGGCGAGGAGGTCGCGCCGTGAGAGGGGCGCGGGCCGGCGCGGGGAAGAGGCCGCAGGAAGGTCCAGGCGGCTCAGGCGGGCCCGGACCTCCTCCACCACCTCCCGGGCCCGCGCCCCGGCCCCGACCGGACACGTCCCGCAGTCACCGGCGTGGAGCGCCAGGGTACCGGGTCCGTCCGGGTGGACGGCCACCGCCACGGCCGTCTCCGGGTGGAGCGCGGCGAGGCAGGGGAGGCGCACGGCTCCCGGCGGAACCGCATCGGCAGGCGCCGCCGCACAGGCGATCGACTCCGTCCCGGCCGCCTGCAGGCTCCCGAGGAGCTCGCCCGGCCCGGCTCCGGGCAGGGAGATGGCGCCGGCGGGGCAGGCGGGGACGCACGCGCCGCAGCCGCGGCAGCGATCGGGGTCGACCCGGGGCGGGGCGCCGGGGCCGGCCTCCGCCGCCACCGCAATCGCCCCGGCCGGGCACGCGCCCGAGCACGCGTCGCACCCCTCGCCGGCCGGCCCGGCGCGCAGGCAGCGCTCCGGGTCTGCGGCCGCCGCCGGCGCCAGGAACCGGGCCACGAGCCCCACCATGCCGGGCACCTCCCCCGCTCAGACGATCCGCTCGACCTCGACCCGCGTGTCCAGCTGCGAGGCCCCGCCGCCGATCGGGTCGGTGAGGCCGCCGCCGCCCGTGACGACATCGTCCCGGAGGAGGCTGTTCACCAGGAATCCGGTCCCCCGACCCCCGGCCAGGCCGGCCTCTTCGTGGAGCGGCGGGGCGAGGTCGTAGGGCGTGTGGCCGTAGCCGCGCACGGGCTCGTGGCGCTTCCCGTCGATCTCCACCGCCTCTGCGCCGTAGCCGACGTGCCCGTAGCTGAAGTCGGCCCCCACCACCCCGGGGCGGATGCCCTCCGTCACCCACACCCGAGCCTCGACGGCCGCCGAGGCCGACCGCACCCGCACGCGGTCGCCCGTCCGGATGCCCCGGGCGGCGGCGTCGGCGGGGTTCATCCACAGGTGGTTCTCCGGCCGGACCTCCCGCAGCCACGCGGCGGCGACGGTCCGGTGGGTGCCGTGCTGGCGGGCCTTCCAGTTGATGAGGACGAGGGGCAGGGCGTCGTCCACGGGGCGGCCGTCGGCGAAGCGGACGGGCTCCACCCGGGGCAGGCCGTCCCAGAACTCGCCGGTGATCGAGTCCCGGACAGCCGCCGCGCCCTCGTCGTACAAGGAGCACTGGGCGCCGAAGCGGTAGCGGATCCACTCGCCCTCGTACTCCCGTCCGGGCCCTTCGAAGCGGCCCCCGCGGTTCAGCACGTAGACGACCTTCCGCCACTCCTCCGGCTTGACCGCCCGCCGCCAGGCCGCCTCGTCCCAGGAAGGCCCGAGGGCGCGCCGGCGGGCCTCGGCGAAGAGGCGCAGCTCCTCGTCGCTCGCGTCGGGGACCGGTGTTCCGTCGTAGGCGATGTTGGCCGCCACCTTGAGGTAGAAGTCCTCCGGGGTGTCCAGCGGGCTGCCGTCCGGGAAGGCTCCCGGCCCCACGCCGGGGAGGCCCATCGCCTTGAGCAGGTCGATCCAGAACTGCTCCGCCGGGCGGGGCCCGTCGAAGGCCCGGGTGACCGGCTGGCCCAGGAGGGAGACCTTGTACGGCTGGTTCGGGTAGATCGACTCCAGCCCCCACCGCTCGAGGTAGGTGACGTCGGGGAGGATGTAGTCGGCGAAGCGGGACGTGTCCCCGATCTCGACGTCGAAGGCCACGACGAGGCCCACCGCGTTCGGGTCCTTCAGGATCTCCGCCTGCCGGATGCCGCCCGGGCTGGAGTCGACGGGGGAGTGCCGCTGGATGAACAGCGCCTTCAGCGCGTACGGGTAGGCCGCCTTCGCGCTGGGCAGCACCTCGTGCACGAGGTTGGCCGGGAAGGGGTACCAGCGACGCTTCGCCGGGTAGCCGTCCCGCTGGAAGAGCGTGCTCTTCTCGTAGACCGACTTCTCCCGGGTGATCGGGATCCCCCACGGCTTCAGGCCGCCCGGAACCGTGGTGAGGTCGTACCGGCCCTTCAGCTCGGCGTACCGGGCCCCGGCGCTGATCTCCCCGCCCTTCCAGTCGTGGTTGCCGATCAGGAAGTTCAGGACGTTGATGGCACGGACGTTGTAGTATCCGTTCGTGTGCATGGCGGGGCCGCGGTAGCTCATGACGACGGCCCGCTTGCCGTACGACGTGAACTCCCGCGCCAGGGTGGCGATGAGGTCCTCGCTGACCCCGGCGAGTTCGGCGTACTCCGCCAGCGTCTTCTCCTGCACCCGCTCCCGCAAGAGGGTGAAGACGGACTTCACCCGGATGGGCCCCTTGGGACCGGCCAGTTCGGTGTCGACCTCCAGGTCCGCCGGGCCGGCGGTGTCGTGCGGGGCCGGGCGGCCGTCCACCAGGACGACGAACTGGTCGCCCTCCAGGCCCAGGTCCTTCATCCGCAGCTTGGGCCGCTTCGGGTCGCTCAGGTTGACGAGGTGGGTGGCGTCCGACCACGTGGGCTCGCCCGCCGCCTTCGCCGCCGCCGGGCCGGGACAGCGGAGGTACTTCTCGTCGTAGCGGCGGTTCTCGATGATCCACCGGGCCATGCCCAGCGCCAGCGCGGCGTCCCCACCCGGAAGGATCGGCACCCAGCGGTGGGCCTTCTCCGCGGTCTTGGAGAGGCGCGGGTCCACGACGACGAGCTTCATCCCGCGCTGCAGGGCGTTCGTGAGGCGGGGGGCCAGCCAGGTCGGGCCCTTGTTGGCCGTGAGGGGCTCCGTGCCCCAGACGATGAGGTACTCGCAGTGGTCGAGGTCGGCGTACATGCGGGGGTGCTGCTTGCCCGCGTGCGAGCGGTTGTTCGCCACCACGCCCTGGATGCCGCACACGCCGCCGTGGTTGAACGTGTTGACGGTGCCCAGCCCCTGGCGGGCGAAGCGGTCGACGACGAGGTTCCCGCGGTCGCCGGCCATGACGGCGAGCAGGTTCGCGCGCGGCCCCAGGTCGGGATGGCGGGGGTCGATCAGCTTGTCCCCCCACCGCGCCTCGAACTCGGCCTGGGTCATCTCGCCCTTGCGGACCTTCTCCCAGTCGGCCATGACCGGCTCCTGGGGCGCGTACGCCCACCAGGAGCGGATGCCCGGGGTGCCCAGGTCGGGGGCCCCGTCCAGGATCTCCTTCAGGGCCTGCTCCCAGGAGATGGTCTGCCAGCGGCCGCTGCCGCGGGGCCCCACGCGCTTGAGAGGCTGGGTGACACGACGGGCGTCGTGGACGATCTGGATGCCCGCCTGGCCCTTCAGACACGTCCGCCCGCCCCGGCGGGAACGGCCGTCCCGGGTGAGGCTGCCGAGGCCCTGCACGGCCAGGGCCGGCGGGGTGTCGTAAGGGATGGGGCCTTCCGGCTGGGTCGTGAGCGGGCTGTAGGGGTTGCCGGCGATCTTGCGCACCAGCGCCGTGGCACCGGTCCCCTCGCCCGGCCGCAGCACGACCTTGATGGTGCAGAACGTCTGACACTGCTGGCACACGGTGTAGATGACGTCCTGCGGCCCGTAGGCGTCCGTGGCCGTCCCCACGCCGTGGGGCTCGTCGTGGAACACCCGGGAGACGGCGCGCTCCAGCGGCTCCCGGGAGGCGGGGACGGCTGCGGCGGCCGCGGTGAAGGCCGCGGCGCCGGCCAGGAAGCCCCGCCGGGTCACCTGCGGAGCGCCCTGCGCGTTCTTGGTCTCGTTCATGCGGGCACCTCCTCGCCCTGGTACTCGCGCGCTTCGTCATGGATGGGGAGGACCTCCGCCGCCACCGAGTAGCCCAGAAGGCCGGCGGCGATGAGACCGGCGCTCAGGAGCCACTCGTTGGCGCTGGGAAGGTAGTGGCCCTCCGGCAGCCCGGCCATGACCGGCGGGATGAGGGGCGGGACCACGATGTGGAAGCGCACGGCCGCGATCCCGACCACCACGAGCCCGGAGGCGATCGCCACCCAGGCGGGGGACCCCCGGAGGGCGGGGGTCAGGAGGATCGCCGCCGGCACCAGCGACCCGGGCACGACCTGGACCCACCAGAACGCCCAGGCCATCGGGCCCGTGGCCATGAGGCGGATGATCTCGGTGTCGTGGGGGGCGAAGCCCAGGAGGGGCACGAGGAACTCGTAGAACTCGAGGCCCAGGTCCACCAGCAGGAACCCCGCCAGGAGGCCGCCGAGCCCGCGCATCAGGCCCTCGTCGGGCTGCCGGCCGCTGACCCGCGCGTGCACGTAGTCGATGAGGGTCAGGAGGGCAGTCCCGGACACCAGCGCCGACGCCACGAAGATCACGGGGAATAGCCCGCCGAACCACATGCCCCGGGCCTTGACCACCGCAAAGATCGTGCCGGTCCCGCCGTGCACGCCGAAGATGGCGATCGGGATGCCGAGCGTCCCCAGCACCCGCAGCCACCGGCGCAGGTGGGGAGGCGCATCCGGGCCCGCCCGGTGGAGCCGGATGGCCAGCGCCAGTTCAGCGCTCAGGAGCAGGATGTAGAGGACGTAGAAGCGCACCTCCCAGGCCAGGGGGCTCGTCCAGTTGAAGAAGACGAGCGGGTAGAAGGCCCGGTCGAGCCGGCCCAGGTCGATGGCAACAAAGCCCAGAGCCACCCCCATGCTCACGATCGCCATGAGGAGGGCAGCGCGGCCGATCCGCTCGTACCGCTCCAGGCCGAACACGTACACGAGCGACGAGAGCAGGAACGCCCCCGCGCTCAGCCCGACGAAGTAGATGTAGAACGCCACCCACGCCCCCCAGGGCGTGACGCTGGTCAGGTGGGTGACCCGCAGCCCGCCCGCGAGGCGCTGGGCAAAGGCCCACACGCCTGCCAGGATCACGATACCCAGCACCGTGTACCATCCCGTCCGGAGGGCGGGCGACACGCCGGGAGCCGCCGAGGGGCGGCCTGCCACCCGCCGCGCCGGGCTCCCGGACGAAACCGTCGTTGCCACGGGGATCCCTCCCTGGCTCGTCAGCTTCTCTGACACGAGGCCGCACTTCAGCGCAGGTAGATGACCCGGGGATGCGTCCCCAGTTCCTCCTTGAGGCGGAAGGCCCGGGGGCTGGCCGCCAGCCGGGCGACGACGCTGTGGGGGTCGCTCAGGTCGCCGAAGAAGCGGGCGTCGCCGGTGCACGTCTCCACGCACGCCGGCTCCTCGCCGCGCTGGAGGCGGTGCAGGCAGAAGGTGCACTTGCGCACCGTGCCGACGGGTGCCTTCCCGGGGCGGCGCGGCCCCCGGTCGACGCCGAACTCGGGCGCCTGTACCTCGTCGGCCCCCTGCATCTCGTCGGCATAGCTCTCGCCGAAGTCGAAGTAGCGGGCCCCGTACGGGCAGGCGGCGATGCAGTACCGGCACCCGATGCAGCGGTCATGGTCGATGACGACGATCCCGTCCTCCCGCTTGTACGTCGCCTTCACCGGGCAGACGGCCACGCAGGGCGGGTTGTCGCACTGCATGCAGGGCCGGGGCACGTTCACGTGGCCGACGTTCGGGTACTCGCCCAGCTCCATCTCCAGGACGACGTTGTAGGTGACCCCGGGCGGGGTCCGGTTCTCCGCCTTGCAGCTGACCGTACAGGTGTCACAGCCGATGCACTTCTGCAGGTCGATGACCATCGCCCACTGCGGGCCGCGCCGGGCGGCGGTCTCGTTCACCGGCGATCCCTCCTCCTTGAGCGCGGGCCTGCGCCCCACGCGGTGGCTGGCTGCGCCCGACCGGTCTAGCAAGGCGCGTGCCAGGTGGCGCGGCCCGCCGCCACCCGCCCCCGGGCGCTCTCCGGTCCCACCGCGCGGAACGCGGCGGGCGAAGAGCGCCCGCCGCGCCGGGTGACATTCTGGCATGCCTGCCAAAGTGTCACCCTCGTGCAACCGTGAGCCCTGGGGCGTCATGCCCCGGGGCTCAGCCGGTACTCGTCGATCTTGCGGTACAGGTTGCGGACGCTGACCCCCAAGAGTCGGGCGGCCTGGGCCCGGTTCCAGCCGGTTCGCTCCAGCGCCCGGCGGATGTGCTCCCGCTCCACCTCCTCGAGGGTCGGAAACCGGTCCCCGGCGGTCGGGCCGGGGACCGGCGCCCCCCCGGCCGGACGCTCCGCCAGCCGGACCGCCCCCGGCAGGAGCAGGTCCCCCTCCTGGATGACCTCGCCCGAGGCCAGGATCGCCCCCCGCTCGACGATGTTGAAGAGCTCCCGGACGTTTCCCGGGTAGTGGTACCGCATGAGGGCGTCCAGGGCGGCTGGAGAGAGGCTCCGCGGCCCCCGGGCGCGCCGGCGCAGGAAGTGGTCGACCAGGAGCGGGATGTCCTCGCGCCGCTCCCTGAGGGGCGGGACCTCGATGCGCACCACGCAGAGGCGGTAGTAGAGGTCCTCACGGAAGCGGCCGGCCGCCACCTCGTCCGCCAGCCGGCGATTGGTCGCCGACACGATCCGCACGCTCACCCGGCGGAGCCGGGTCTCGCCCACCCGGCGGAACTCACCGGTCTCGGCGAAGCGCAGGAGCTTGGGCTGGAGTTCGGCGGGCATCTCGCCGACCTCGTCGAGGAAGAGGGTGCCACGGTGGCCAAGCTCGACGAGACCGGGCTTGTCGGCCGCCGCGCCGGTGAAGGCACCCCGGGCGTGGCCGAACAGCTCGCTCTCCAGCAGGTGGGCGGGCAGCGCGGCGGCGTTCACCGCGAGGAAGGGTCCCCGGGCGCGCCCGGACCAGCGGTGCAGCGCCCGGGCGACGAGCTCCTTGCCGGTTCCGCTCTCCCCTTCGATGAGCACGTTCGAGTCGGCAGCCGCCACCCGCCGCGTGAGCTCCAGGAGTTGCCGGATGGCCGGGCTCTCCCCCACGATCTCCACCTGCTCCTGGCGCCACAGGGCCGCCCGCAGGCCGGTGTTCTCGTCGGCAAGGCGCCGCCGCTCCAGCGCCTTCTGCAGGACGAGGTCCAGCTCGGACAGGTTGCAGGGCTTGGTGAGGAAGTCGTAGGCACCCTCTTTCATCGCCTGGATCGCCGTCTCGATGGTCCCGTGCCCGGTGAGGATCACGACCTCCAGGGCAGGCTGCATCTCCCGGGCCCGGCGCAGCACCTCGAGCCCGTCCGGGCCGGGCATGCGGATGTCGACCACCGCCAGGTCGAACTCCTGCTCCGCCAGCGCCGCCAGGGCTTCGTGCCCGTCGGCCGCGCCCACCGGGCGCCAGCCCCGGCGCTGCATCCGCTGCACCAGCAGCTCCCGGAAGGCGTCCTCGTCGTCGGCGATCAGGACGCGGGGTTCGTCGGCCAAGTTCCCCCACCTCCCTCCGATTCCGCAGGCTGCGGCCCCGCCGCTGGCGGCAGCCGCACGGTCACCCGGGTGCCCCGGCCCAGCTCGCTCTCCACCCGGATCTCCCCGCCCATCGCCCGGACGATGTCCTGGCACACGGCCAGCCCGAGGCCGGTGCCCTTCCCCGGCGGCTTGGTGGTGAAGAACGGCTCGAAGAGCCGGGGGAGGTGCTCGGGCGGGATGCCCGGGCCGGTGTCCTCCACCTCGATCACCACCCATCCGTCCTCCGTCCGGGCGCCCAGCCGGAGCCCGGGGCGGCTCTCCGCGCCCGCCGCCGCTGCATCCTCCAGGGCGTCCGCCGCGTTCGCCAGGAGGTTCAGCACGACCTGCTCGAGGAGCCCCGGCTCGCCGCGGACCGGTGGGAGCTCGGGCGCCAGGTCGAGGGTCACCCGCGCCCCGAGCCGGCGGAAACGGTAGTGGATGAGCGCCAGGGTGTCCCGCAGGGCGTCCTCCACCCGGATGAGGCGCGAGGGGCCCGACTCCCGGCGCGTGAAGCGCAACATCGAGTCCACGAACCCCTTGCAGCGCAGCGCCTGCTGGCGGATCGTCCCCAGGTACTGGTCCAGCTCGCCGCTCTCCTGCAGGCGGGCTGCCGGTTCCTCCCGCAGGCGATCCTGCAGGTCCTCCGTGTAAGCGCTGATGGAGGCCAGCGGGTTGTTGATCTCGTGCGCCAGCCCGGCCGCCATGAGTCCCACCGCCGAGAGCTTGTCCGCCTGTACCACGGCCTGTTCGAGCTCGCGGCGCCTGCGCAGCTCGGCCGTCATGCGGCCGATGGCCGCCCCCAGCCGGCCGATCTCGTCGCCCGTGTGAATCTCCGGCGGCGGGGTGAGGTCACCGGCGGCGATCCGGAGCACGGCGTCGACCAGGGCTTCGAGCGGCCGGGTGAACCGGACCGCGAAGTACACGGACAGACCCACGACCGCGGCCATCACCACCACCACGGCGGCGGCGAACCGCCAGGCGAGGGCCCGCACGGGGGAAAGCGCCTCGCGCACCGGCTCCTCGACCACGACCCCCCAGCCGAGGCTGGGCACCCGGGCGAAGGCACCCAGCACCTCCACCCCCTGATAGGACCGGTAGGGCCCGGACGCCGTGGCGTCGGCGGGGTCCGCGCCCGCGAGGAGGAGCTTCACGCTGCGGCTCGCCCGCACGTCCCGGCCCTCCAGCACCTGGCTGAAGTCGCCGTGGCCGATGAGCCGGCCCTCGCCATCCACGACGAAGACGTGCCCCCGCTGCCTCCCGGCCACCGCCGGCAGGTCGTCGAGCACGCCCCGCAGGGTGACCCGGACAACCAGCCCGCCGGGCAGTGGGAGGCCCCGGCGGTCCAGGAGCAGCACGGGCAGGTCCACCAGGGGACGCCCGTCGCTGCCGGCGAACACCCGCACGGGTGGGAGCCGCCCGGTGCCCGCGCCGGCGCCCCCGGCCCCGGCTGCCGGCGCCGGCCGCCCGGCGGCGGCCTCCAGGGCCTGCCACTGCGGCGTACCCGCCCAGGAGCGCCGGCTCCCCGGGGTGACCACCTCGCGCCGGGAGGCCCGGGCCACCTCCATCCCGTCGGGGCCGAGGAGCACCACCTCTTCCAGATACGGCGTGTCCCGCAGGAGCCCGTACAGCACCCGTTCCTGCTCGGGCCCGGGTCCGGCGGCCAGCTGCTCGCCGTAGGCGGTGGCCACGAGCCGGACCCGGTCGGCGATGCCTGCCACCGCCTGGTCGAGGTTGCGGGCCACCACCGCGGCCGTCGCCCGGGCATCCGCTGCCGACGCGGCGAGGAGGTCCTGGCGGGCCGCCCGGGCGTTCAGGTACCCCACGAGCAGGAGGGGCACGACCGACATCGTCACCCCGAAGGCCAGAAGGCGAGTCCGGATCCGCTCCCGCCGGGGGGGCAGGGGCAGATCGCGAGTCTGGCTCACCGCGCACCACCCCCACCAGCCTCCGTCCGGTCGAACGGCCCGACGGGAAGGCCCTCCACCGGTACGGCGAACGCCAGGCCGGTAGGGGACAGCTCCAGACCCAGCGCGCGGGCGACGTCGCGGTTCACCACGAAGAGCGGCCGGTCCGGGGTCTCGACGGGGATGGACCCGGGGTCCTCCCCGAGCAGCACCTTGGCCACGAGGCGGGCCGCCTGCCGGCCCTGCTCCTCGAAGGGGACGCCGTACGAGGCGAGGAGACCCGCCTGCGCCTCCTCGGGGTACAGGCCCATCGCCGGCACGCCGCTTGCCAGGCTCGCCGCGGCCAGCGCGGGTGCCGCCTCCTCGAGCACGAACCCCGGCAGGACGACGATCCCGTCAAAGGCCGCCCGCGAGATCCCTCCCAGGGCACGCTCGAGGTCGCCCGCCCCGGCCACGGGCCGGGCCACCAGCTCCAGGCCGAGGCGGGGCGCGACCTCCTGGGCCAGACGCAGTCCCTCGCGGCTCGGTTCCACCCTGGGGTCGTACAGGAGGAGCACCCGCCGCAGCCCGGGGAGTAGCTTCTGGAACAGCTCGAGGCGCTTCGGGGTCAGCTCGGCGTGGAAGTTGTCAACCCCGGTCAGGTTGCCGCCCGGCCGGCGCTCGTCTGCCACCACTCCTGCCGCACGCGGGGTCGCCGTGCCGGCCACGACGATGGGGATGGTGCGGGTGACCGCCACCAGGGCCTTCGCCTCGATGTTGCCCCCCGCCACGAGCACGTCCGGACCCGCAAGCACGAGCTCGCGCGCGGCCACGGGCAGGCGGGACCGGTCCCCGCCCACCTCGCGCACGTCCATCCGCACCTGGAGCCCGAGGGCCGCCAGCCCCGCCGAGAGGCCCTCCACCTTCGCGCGGCGGCCCGGGCTGGCGAGCAGCACCCCGACCCGGGGTGGCGGGGCGGAGTCCGTCCGGCCCGTCGGCCCGCAGCCGGCCGCCACGACGCCGAGCAGCATCGCCGTCAGGGCCGCGCCCGCGGCCCTCCGGGACCGCCGGGAAAGTCCACCTGGCACCGGCCTCACCCCGGGTCCTACACTTCGCGCCCCCTCCCGGGCGGTTCCTGCGAACACCGAGTGCCACTGACGGAAACCGCCTCCGAAAGAACAACGTGCACAGTGACCGGCCCCTCCCGGGGCCGGTCACTGCCTGTAGCCCGTCTCGACCTGCCGGACGGCGGTTCTAGGCGCTCAGGGCCTGCTCCACGGTACGCCGCACGGCCTCGTAGCCGTCGGCCAGCCGTACGGCGCGGCCCCGCACGACCACCACGACCTCCCCGGCGCGCAGGCCGTGGCGGAGCGAGAGCCACAATCCCCGCAGGGACGGCAGCCCCACGCTCACCGGGAGGACGCGCCCGCCGAAGTCGAACAGGAGCCGCTCGTACAGTTCCTGGATCTGCCGCCCCTGCTCGCGCACTTCCGGCGGATAGTCGGCCAGCTGTTCCTGGTCCTCCGTCATCCCGCACAACCCCACGCTGCGGTGGCACAGGCGGTAATTCTCGGGGAACATCCCCACCAGCTCGACGAGAAGCGGGCGCCCCACCGGAGTTCCCCCCTCAGTGGCACCTCAGCCCCGCTGCCAGGGTGTCCAGCCACGGGCGCAGGTCGGCCTCGCCCTCCAGGAGGAGCTCCACGTGGCGGCCGGTGTGGTTGCACACGTAGGACAGGGCCAGCGCCGGCACGAGCCGGCGCGGGAAGCCCCGGCGCACCACGCCGAGGGCCCAGCGGGCCGTGTGGCCGGCCACCTCCACGTCGCCCGACAGGTCCACCCGGGCCATGGGCCCCGGGGCGGTCGCGCCGGCAGGGGCCGGTTCCGCTCCCGCAGCTCCGGCCGCTCCGCCCTCCCGCACGGGTCGGAACCGCAGGCTCGCCTCCACGACGCCACCCCGCTCCGGGCCGACGAGGCGGTAGGAGCCGCGCCCCTCGGTGGCCCAGCTCACGTCGCCCCGGAGCCGCCAGGTGTCCACCTCCGGCGGCGCGATGCCGTCGGCCAGCCGCCACCCTTCCGGGACGGGCAGGACGACCAGGTTGCACGTCCCGAACACCACGCTGCGGGCGGCCAGGACGTGGGGCCTCATACCAGCGCCAGCGCCCACTCCTGGTCCGGGTCGAACATGTCCCGGGCCGCCTGGCGCAGGGCGTCCAGACCGTGGATCTCCGACTTGTACAGCGGCACGTAGCACCGCACCAGGTCGCCCAGCTGCTCCTGGATGATCCGCAGGTAGTTGGCCTGCTCCCTGAACTTGTTCTGCAGGTACTCGTCGTCCCGCGCCCGGTCGGCCTCCTCCCGGCTGATGACGCCGTTCACCACGACGCCGCCCACCGGGATGTCGTATGCCGTGACCTGCTTGATGAAGCGGGTGACCACCGAGATCGGGAGCATGAGCGGCAGCGTGACGAAGAAGAAGGCCGTTTTCTCCGGGTCGATGAGGACCTTCTTCACCCGCTCGAACCGCTCGTTCATCCCGATGAGGTCGGCCAGCATCGGGTCCTTCTTCACTTCCTCCATGATCTTCTCCTTGCGGAAGCTGAGCTGGACCCGCAGGCTGAGCGCCTCCTTCCGGCTCTCGATCATCCGCTGCAGCCACAGGCCGTAGATCTTGCTCAGGCCGATCAGCCGGATCGCGTTCGCCACCGCCGCCGTGTCGAAGACGAGCTTGTCGTACTGCTGGCCCTCCTGGAGCATGATGTCGACCATCTTGTCGAACATGGCCGACTCCTCGAAGGCCGGGTTGGTGACCGCGATGTCGACGAACGGCTTGGAGTCGACGGGGATGTCAGCGTACTTCAGGAACTCCCGCACGCGGACGGCGATGTTCTCGCGGTAGCGCGCCACCACGTCCGAGGCGTCGACCTCCACGGCGTAGAGGTTCGGGACGCCCTGGACCTGCTTGATCTGGCCACCGGAGAGGTCCTGGCCGAACACCGACGTGAGCGAGTGCACCGGGTTCAAGGAGGCCAGGAGCGTACGCTTGCCCTCCTGGGCGAACTGGTACGCCAGGGCGGCAGCGCCGATCGTCTTGCCCACGCCGCCCTTGCCACCGGTGAAGATGTAGCGCAGGTCCGGGTGGGCACGAAGGAAATCGGTGATGTGCTGCAACTCACCGCACCTACCTTAGCGCTCAGTACTCGATCGCAATCTGCGGGGTCATGAGGTGTTCGGAGGCGGTCGAGATCATCTCCGCTCCCTTGGGCTCCCGGGTGAACATGGGCACGATGGACTTGACCCGGTCGCCGAACTTCCGGGCGATCTCCCGCAGGTGCTCCTGCTGCATCTCCACCCGGTTGCGCAGGTACTCCGACGTGCCCGGCTTGTCCAGGAGGTCGGCGGGGTACACCTGGTTCACCACCAGGCCCGACATCTCCATCCCCAGCGAGCCGAACATCTGCAGTGCCCGCTCGGTGTCGAGGATCGCCATCTTCTCCGGGATCAGGACCATGAAGAAGGCGGTCCGCTTCTTGTCGGTGATCAGGTCGGTGAAGGACTTGATCTTGTTGCGGATGTCGATGAGCTCGTTCATGACTGCGTCCTCGTGGCCCTTCTCACCCTTGAGGGTCGCGGCGATGGCGTCGTACTCGGCGACCTTGCTGCGCGCTTCGGTGATCTTCTCGACCCACTTCGACAGGATGTCGGCCATCGCGACCATCCGCACGCCGTGGCCGAACGGCGGCATGTCGAAGATGTAGATGTCGTACTTGTGCGCGGCCACCAGCTCCGCCATGGCGTCGTACGTCGCCGACTCGTACATCGCCGGCTCTGCCGACGTGGAGTCGATGTACTCCTCGATCTCCTTCGGGACTGCGTCCAGCCCGTACATTTCCTTGATCTTCTTCTTGACGCTTGCCTGGTAGTCCGCCACCCGGCGGTCGGCGTCGATCTCCACCACGAAGAGGTTGGGGAGGATCTCCACCTCGCCCTTGCCGTAGAAGTCCTGCTCCCAGATGTCGGACAGGGACGCCTGGGGGTCGGTGCTGAACAGGAGGGTCTTCCGCTTCTTGACCTGGCTCATGTACCAGGCAAGGGACGAGCTCGAGGTGGTCTTGCCCAGCCCGCCCTTGCCCGCGAAGATCACGATCTCCGCCTCGGGGTGCTGATCGAAGTACTGCTTGAGGCCCTTGGGCTCCAGCCGCACCGCTGTCACTCCTCGTGCAGATCAGTAGATGGCGTCGGTGAAGTCCCGCTCGCGGAACACCCGCTGCTTCCACGACTCGATGTTGGGGACGGCGTAGGGCAGGATCCGCAGGCTGTAGTAGGGCGGCAGCACCGGGATGCCCAGCATGTCCCCGAGCGTGATGAACATGAACAGGTGTTCGAGATGCATCCGGGTGCGCAGGGCTGCCGTGACGTTTCCGTGCGACGCCATCCCGTACAGGACGCCCTTCAGGATGGTGCCGAGTCCGGCCTTCTTCTCGCCTTCGCCGCCGTTCTTCTTCTTGCTGAACAAGGGGACCACCTCGATCTCTTGCGAAGATGGCTTGGCGGAACTCCGGCCGGCCTGGCGGGAGGCCAGGCCGGCCGGAGACCCGCAGGATCGCTTGGATCCGATCGGGATCAGTCGTCCCCGCTGACCGTGGTGGGCTGGGGCATGGCGCCGCTGACCGCCCGGCCATACGCCTGGTAGGTGAGGACTGCCATGCGAATCCCCAGGACGAACAGTGCCAGGCCGATGAGCACCGACACCCAGTCGAGCGCGTTCGCCACCGCCGGGGCCGCGCTCTTGAGCGGCTCCATCACCTTGGTCGCCTTGGGGCCGGCCATGGCCGCCTGCAGGAACACCCACGTCTGGAACAGCAGCGCGGACAGCGTGGTGACGATCATGAACGTGGCCGGGATGAGCGTGTAGATGCTCGGGGACTTCACCCGGGCCAGGTGGATGGTGATGAGCATGAGCGCCAGGCCGGCCAGGAGCTGGTTGGAGCCGCCGAAGTACAGCCAGATGTTGTTCCACGTGCCGCTCACGGCCAGGACCCACGGGATCAGCAGGCCGATGAACGTCGACACGTGCTTCTGCGCCAGCGGCGACTGGCCGAACACCTCGGCGGATACCAGCCGCCAGAACCGGGTGACCAGGGCCTGCACCGTGATGGCGTAAATCACCAGCACGGTGCCGTAGAACACCCGCAGTGCCGCATCACTGAACGGCAGCCACTTCGTGAGCAGCGTGGCCCCGAAGACCCAGGCGCCGACGCTCGAATTCTTGAGGTCGGCGATCTGCTGGGGGCTCAGTACCATGTAGGCCGCCAGGGAGGCCAGCGCCAGCAGGCCCTCCGATAGCATGGCGCCGGCGCCCACCGGGTGCGCGTCCGTCTCGATGTCCAGCTGCTTGGAGGTCGAGGACGAGCCCACCAGGCTGTGCCAGCCCGAGATGGAGCCGCAGGCGATGGCCACGAACATCATCGGCCACATGGGACCGGCCGGGCTGGTGAAGCCCTTCCACGCCGGCTGGGCGAGCGTGACGCCCGTCGCCGGGCTCAGGAGCGCCCCCAGGAGGATGAAGATGACCGCCAGGAACGCCGGGAAGAAGGAGACGTAGTTGAACGGCTGGATGAAGGTCGGCAGCGGCAGCACCGAGGCAACCCAGAGGATGGCCGCTACGATCAGGGCCCAGGTCGCGTGGTTCCACGCACCGAAGGGCAGCTTCCACTGGAAGGCCGGTATGGTGCCGAGCCAGAAGCTGATGATCATCAGCACGAAGGCGATGAGCGTCGTGGCCCCGACGCCCATCTTCACCTTGTACATCAGCTGGCCCACGACGACGCCCGTGACGATGATGCCCAGGGTGGCGAAGAAGGAGCCGGGGAAGATGTTCCAGAACGTGGCGATCAGCTGGATGAACGTGGCCGAGATGATCACCAGGTAGAACAGGATGAACCCCAGAAGAGTGCTGCGCCCGCCCGCACCGGTGAACTCGTAGGTGATCGGGCCGAAGGAGCGCCCCTGGTTGCGGATGGACACCATGATGGCCCCGTAGTCCTGGAGCCAGCCGATGAAGAAGTTGCCCAGGATGATCCAGGCCAGAGCCGGCGCCCAACCGTAGTTCAACGCGATGAAAGGCCCGAGGATGGGCCCGAGGGCGGCCACGCTCTTGTACTGGTAGCCCCAGAGCACGTACTTGCTGACGGGGAAGTACTCGACGCCGTCGGTGTACATGTGGGCCGGCGTCGTGCGGTTCGGATCCGGCTTCCACACGGTCCGGTCGTACCACTTGCCGTAACCCCAGAAGGCGATGCCGTACGCGATGAGAGCCAGGAGGACGAACCAGAAGGGCGTGCTCACACCCCTACCCCCTTTCCGCTTGTTGGCACGACACAGCGCCCGCCGCGGCCTGCGCGCCCGTTTCGATCGGCTCCCCCCTTTCGCGGGCTCACAGGGGCGACTCGCCTTGACCATTGTATTTTGGGTTGATGCCTGAAATCCTCCAATGTGATCAAACGCACAACCTACCGGCCAGTAGCAACACGCAAGACGCCGCCCCCAATACCTGGGACGGCGTCTTCGCGTCTTCGATCCGAGCGAGGCGGCGTGGCAGGGGCGGTGCTCAGGCCCCGCCCTCCGCCCGGCGCAGGATGGCCACCTCGGCCCCGTCCTCCAGCGGGCGGTCCGGGGGGACATAGCGGCCGTTCACGAGCAGGGCCAGGTCGGGTTCCTTGAGCCCGAGGCGCTCCAGCAGGCCGGCGGGGGTGGTGCCGTCGGGCACGTCCTCCTCCCCTCGCCAGATCCGCTCCCCGCGGAAGGGCAGGTACACCTCCAGGCGAATGCGCACCTAGTAGCCCTCCCAGATGCGGTCGAGCTCTTCCTCCGGCACGTCGAACACCGCGCCGTGCGGCGGCAGCGGCTCCGTGCGCAGCCACTCCGGCAGCCGGTCCGTCTCCGGACCGAGCCCCGCCCGGCGGTTGAACTCGATCTCTTCCTTTATCACGTCTACGGCGTAGCGCCGGATCTCTTCGGGGGTGAAGTTCGTCCCCATCCGGGCGTTGAACAGGTCAGCGAAGGTCTGCGGGGTCGCACTCATGACGCCCCGGGCGAAGTTGCAGAAGCCCAGCACGTCGAGCGCCGTGGCGACGATCTGCATCTCCCGGGACACGGCCACCTTGTCGGAGGGGTCGAGGTGGTCGATGGGAAGGGCGATGGTGTTCCCGCACGTGTGGTCGGCCCCCATGGGGCTCGTCGCGTAGGTCACGCCGTTGCCCTTCACGGCCCGGGGGTCGTACGCGGAGATCGTCTGGTTCTTCACGACCGGCACCCGCTGCACGCCCAGGACCTTGCCGGCGATGCCGGCACCCGCTCCCAGCACCCGGCCGAGCACGGTGCCCGCCCGGATCTCCCCCATCAGGCGCATGACGCCCTCCGCGTCGCCCCACCGGATGACACCCGCTTCCATCGCCACGCCCATGGCGCCTCCGGTCTCGATGGTGTCCACCCCGAGGTCGTTGCACTCGCGGGTGAAGCGGGCGATCCAGTCGACGTCGAAGATCTCCAGGTTGGAGCCCAGGAGGCCGTGGGTCTCGAACTCCATCGAGGAGGCGACCTCCTGGCCCTCCTTGTCGACGAACACGTTCGAGCACTGGATGATGCAGCCGGTCATGCACGAGTGCGTGGTCTGGCCGCCCCGCTCCAGGATGATCTCCCGCACCCGGATCCCGCCGATCTCCAGCGCCCGCTCGTCCTGCCCCCAGCGGAAGTTGTGGACCGGCAGCCCGCCGACCTTGTTCACCAGCTCCAGCACGCCCAGGGTGCCGAGCTTGGGGTACCGCTCGGCCGTGGCGGGCTGCGTGCGCAGTTCCTGGACGTACGCCTTGCTGGCCGCCTTCCAGACGGCCTCGTCCAGGCTCCTCGGCGGGTTCCACCCCACGTCCTCGTAGACGATCGCCTTGAGCCCCTTCGACCCCATCACGGCACCGAGGCCGCCCCGCGCGCACATCCGGCCGGGCCGGCCCTCCGGGTCGGTGTTGCCGATCCCGGCGATGTTCATCTTCATCTCGCCCGCCGGCCCGATGACCGAGAGCCCCACCTTGCGGCCGAACCGCTCGAAGAGCCGCCGCGCCGTCTCGTACTGCCCGAGCCCGGCCAGGTCGTCCGCGCGCTCGAACCGGACCGACTCCGGCCCGATCACCAGGAGCCACCAGCCCGGCTCGCGCGGTTGACCCTCGATGATCACCGCGCGGTAGCCGAGCTGGGCCAGCTTCAGCCCGCTCTGGCCACCGCCGTTCGACTCCTTGATCCCCCCGGTGAGCGGACTCTTGGCCCCCGCGGAGATGCGGCTGGAACTGCTGAGGGTGGTCCCGGACAGGAGGCCGGGCGCCAGCACCAGCTTGTTGTTCGGGCCGAGGGGGTCGCAGAGCGGGTCCACTTCCGTCGCGACGATGCGGCTCGTGATCGCACGGCCGCCCAGGAGGCGCCACGCCTCCGGCAGCGGCTCGATGCGGTAGCTCCGGTCCGTCATGTTCACGCGCAGGATTCGCTCCACAGCCTGCAGGCCTCCTCTCCCTTTCTTGTGGAACGATTCGAGGTAGAGGCGCCGTCCCCTTCTCCGACCGGCGCGCCCGGATGTGGTACAATCGCCTCGGTATCGCATTGGAAGGGAGGGCGGACCGCTGGCGAAGGAGGCCCTGAGCGAGATGCCACAGGAGCTCGTCGGGTTCCTGCAGGAGCCCCGCATCACGGTGCTCACCACGCTCGACGGCGAGGGCTCCCCGTTCGTCAACGTGATCTCCTGGGTGCTGGCGAAGGACGCCCGGACCCTGCGGCTGATGGGCGACGGCCGGACCCAGTTCCTCAAGAATATCCGCAACGACCCGCGGGTCGCCGTGACCGTCCTGGGCGCCGGCACGGCGTGGACGATCTACGGGCGGGCGACCGTCCTGGCCGACAAGACTCCCGGCGTCCCCCTGAACCTCTGCCTGGTGGAGGTCACCGATCTGCGGGTGTACGAGGCGTTGTTCTGGGGGGCCAGGCTCACCCGGCCCCCCGAGTGGGACGTGACCTATTCCCCGGAACAGGCGCACAGGCTGGACGTGCAGGTCTTCGAGGCGATGCGGTCGTTCCGTTGAGGGGCCGCGCCCCTCACGCCCGCCGCCCGCCGGCCGCCCGGACGCGCAGCGGCTGGACGGAACCCGGCCGGTGTAGCTCTTCGTCCCGGTGGACCGGCCGTGTACGCCTGTTCGGCGGCGCCCTGCAGGGCAGCGGTTTCACTCCAGTTGCACGAGGCCCGTCTTGATGGCGAACTTGGTGAGCTCGACGGCGTCGTGGAGGTCCAGCTTCTCCATGATGTTCGCCCGGTGCGCCTGCACCGTCTTGATCGAGATGAACAGGCGCTGGGCGATCTCCTGGTTCGTGAGCCCCTGCGCGATGAGGGTCAACACCTCGCGTTCCCGCTCGGTCAGGGGCGCCAGGGCCGGATGCCCGGGCGCCCGACCGGCCCCCGCCGCCCCGCCGGGGGCACCGGCCCCCGCCCGCCCGGCGGCGCCAGCGCCTCCACCGGTGCTGCCGATGCTCTCCATCACCCGCTTGGCGACGTCCGGGTGGAGGATCGTGTGGCCCTGGACCGCCGCGCGCAGGGCCGAGACGAGCTCCTGGGCGGCGGCCCGCTTGAGGACGTAGCCCGAGGCGCCCGCCTTGAGGATCGGCAGGATGTACTCCTCGCTGTCGTGCATCGACAGGATGAGCACGGGCAGGTCGGGGTGTGCGGCCTTGATGGCGCGGGTCGCCTCGATGCCGTTCATCCGGGGCATCGCCACGTCCATCAGCACCACGTCCGGGGCGAGCTGCTCGACCTTCTCGATGGCCTGCTGGCCGTCCTCGGCCTCGCCCACCACCTCGATGTCCGGGGCGCTGCTGAGGAGGGAACGGATGCCTTCACGGAGGATCGCATGGTCGTCCACGAGCAGCACCTTGATCCTGTCAGCCACCGATGGGCACCTCCACTTCCACCACCGATCCCCGCCCGGGCTCCGATTCCACCCGCAGGTTCGCCCCCCGGACCAGAGCCGCCCGCTCCCGCATCCCGAGGAGGCCGAGCCCCCGGCCACGGGCGTCGGCATGGAACGCCTCCTCTGTGCTGAAGCCGATGCCGTTGTCCGCCACCCGGGCGTGCAGCCGCCCCGGCGTCAGCCAGATCCGCACCGTGACCTCCGTGGCCCGGCTGTGCTTGCGCACGTTGGTCAGCGCCTCCTGGACGATGCGGAAGAGCGTGATCTCCGTCTCCTCGGGCAGCCGGACCTCCTCGGCCTCCGGGGCCACGTCGAGCGTGATGCGCAGCCCGTCCGCGGCCAGGCGGTTCTTCAGGTACCAGCGGATGGCCGGGACCAGGCCCAGGTCGTCGAGGATGGAAGGCCGCAGGTCGAAGGTGAGCCGGCGGATCTCCTCGAGCGTCCGCAGGGTGTACTCCCGGGCAAACCGCACCCGCTCACGGAGCGGATCCCCCTCCGGCAGCCCCTGTTCCACCATCTCCTGGGCGATGATGATGCTGGTGAGCGCCTGGCTCGTCTCGTCGTGCAGCTCCCGGGCGATGCGCTTGCGCTCGTCCTCGAGCGCCCGCAGGATCTGGGAGGAGACCGACTGACGGTACTCGTTCAGGCGGTCGAGCATGAGGTTGAACGCCTCGGTGAGGCGGGATACGTCCGGGTCACCGGGGATCTGGGGGCTGCGGGCGGTGAACTCGCCCGAGCGCACGGCCTCGATGACGGAGTGGAGCCGGAACAGGGGGTCGAAGGCCACCCGCAACAGGGCGAAGTTGACGACGAGCGTGAAGATGAGGCCGGCGGCGATGAAGAGCAGGACGTCGTTCCCGGTGAGGCCGAACCTCGCGATCGCGTACCCGCCCAGGGCACCGGTGACGATGAAGAACCCGTTCGCCCCGAGCACCTTCACGAAGAGCGGGGTCCGGTTGTGAAGTTCGACGAGCCACTTCAGGCCGCGCATGCGCCACCCCCGCCGGGGGAGAATCGTACCACACTATTTTAGCATGGCTTGACGAAAAAGCGCCCCGCTTCGGGGGCGCTTTGTGAGCATGGTAACAAGTGTGCGGCCTGGCAGGCGATCCGGTCACCGGCCGCCGTAGCGAGGGTTGCCGTACCCCGAGGCGATGTCGTAGCCCGGCCCGGCACCGCCGCCGCTGGCCCGGGTGATGTCGTACTGCTTGGCCCGATTCCGGAGCCATTCGCGCACCCGGCGGGCGTCGCCGTCCAGTTCGTCCCAGACGAGGGCGGCCAGGCCGGTCACGTGGGGCGTCGCCATGGACGTGCCGGAGAGGACGACGTAGCCGCCGTCCTTCCACGTCGACTCGACTTCGTACCCGGGCGCCGCCACTTCCACCTCGCCCTCGGAGATGGTCCGGTCGTCGCCGTCGTCGACGCCCCGGGCCGACCAGCTGTTCACCGAAAGGTTGTCCGCGCGCACGTCGTGCGGCTCCACCTGGTAGAGAGAGGCGACCGCGACGACCTCCGGGAAGGCCGCCGGGTAGAGGACGGTACCGGGGTCGGGACCCGTGTTGCCGGCCGCCGCGACGATGAGGACGCCCCGCGCCGCCGCCTCGCGGATGGCCTCCTGCTCCAGCGCGTCGGGTTCTTCGCCGCCGAGCGACATCGAGATGATGTTCGCGCCGCTGCGGACCGCTTCCCGGATGGCGGCGGCCACGTCGTCGCCGAAGCACAGGGAGTTGCAGACCTTGTACGAGTAGTACCGGATGCCCGGCGCGACCCCGAAGATCCCCGTCCCGGACTCCCCGCCGGTGGCGGCGATGGTCCCGGTCACGTGGGTACCGTGGCCGTCCCTGTCGGCGCAGCGGCCATCCACGTAGGGCGCCCTGCCCGTGAAGTCCCGGCACTGGGCGGGCGGTTCGAGATCCGGGTGGGGGGCCACCCCGGTGTCGAGGATCGCCACGACCGCGCGGCCGCCATAACGGGGGACGGCCTCCAGCGCGGGATCATCGTAGACGACCTCGACCCCCCAGGGAGTCCGGTCCTGCGGCCGCGGAGTGGAGGCGGGCTTCCCGGCCTTGCCCGCGCCCGGCCCCAGGGGCTCCCGCACGGCCACCGGCCTCACGGTCACGCCCTGGCGCCTGGCGAGCTCGTCCGCCACGTGACGGGGTACGTCGGCGCTGAAGCCCCTGGGAAAGCGGTGCCGGACCCCGATCTCCTTCTCGAGCGCCTCGGCGATGGAACCGGCAGCCTCGACGTAGACCCGCACGGTCTGTCCGGCCGCACCGTCTCCGGAGGTACCCGGGGGCACCGCGCCCTGGGCCGGCACCGCCGCGGCGCTCAAGAGCAGGGTCACGAGAAGGGCCAGGAATCCCTTCGACGTCCTGCACATGCCCGGTCAGCCTGCCTCCTCTCTCCTCGTGAGCCATCCGCCGGAGGTGCGGTACGTGGGTCCGGAAGAAACGGACAGGGCCCCCGACCCGGCTGGAGGCCCCCCGTCGCCACGCCTTCTCTCTCGTCTTGTCCGCTGACTCGCCGGTGGCGGCCGGACGGCGGCCACCGCAGGTTCCCGATATCACACTACCCCGTCCCCCAGTCCATTCACAATAGGACCCGAGTCCCGATCGCATCGCACGGGTCCCGGTCGCAATCCCGCTTTGCACGCCGTTTCCGGCACACCCCCCTGCAGGAGGTCCCATGGGACCCCCATGGGACCTCCCCGGTGGAACCCCTTCCGATTCCCGTCCGTCCTCGAAATGGAGGTGCTCGCAGAAGATGTCATACATTGCCAGGACGGCCCGGCCCGGTACCCTGGCACGGGTCCTCGCACGGGTTCTGGCTGCCGCCCTGATCAGCGCTGCTACTCTGCGGGGGGTGGCCAGGGCAGAGGAGGGGTCTCCCTCACCCCCGCCGCCCCCACCGCCCCCGGAACTGCGGGTGGTCCACCTCACGGACACCCACTGGGTGGCGGGCGGAGCGAACGAAGGTACCCGTGCGGTCCTGGCCGAGGTCGCCGCGCTCGCTCCCACGCCCGACCTCGTGATCCACGGCGGCGACGTCACCGAAATGGGGCGCCCGCAGGAGTACCGGGAGTTCCTCACGGCAGTCGCGCCCCTGGGCATCCCGCTCGAGGCGGTTCCCGGCAATCACGACGCGCGCTGGCTGGACGCCGGCAAGCGCGGCTTCCGTGAGGCGTTCGGACAGCCTTACCGCTCCTTCGACCGGGGCGGCGTCCATTTCGTCCTGCTCGACTCCACCGTGGAGGCCGAGACCCATGGCCACTTCGATCCGTCCCTCCTGGAGTGGCTGGAAGAGGACCTCCGGCGGGTCGGGCCCGACCGGCCGGTGGTCGTCTTCTTCCACCACCCCGTGGCCTACACGCCCCTCTCGTTCACGGACTCCGACGACGAGCTCCTGTCCGTTCTCGCCCGCTACAACGTCCGCGCCGTCCTGACCGGACACGGGCACCTGCACATGGCGTGGGAGCGCAACGGCATCCCCTTCTTCATGACCCGGGCGGCGGACGAGCGGGGCTACAAGGTTCTCGACTTCGCCGGGGGAATCCTGCGGGTGTACGACGGCGAGGCCGGCGCCCCCCTGCGTCTGGCGGCGCACATTCCGCTCAGACGCCCGCAGGAGGCCGGCCGCCTCCGGCTGGGCCGGCTGGACCTCGTCGGGGGCCGGCTGCGTTTCTCCGTCGAGGCGCGAGGGCTCGCTCCGGACGCGCAGATCGGGTACCGGGTCGACCTCCAGCCCTGGCAACCGCTCACCGGGCAAGCGGGCCGGCTGGCGGCGGAGGTCGACCTGACCGGCCTCCTGCCGGGCCTGCACCGCCTCCGCGTCTGGGCCGCGCCCGCAGGGGCCGCGCTGCCCGGGGCGGCCGCCACGGCGGCGCAGTGGGAGGCGCGGGACCTGGGCCCGTCGTGGAGCGACTTTGCGGACTTCGAGACCGCCGCGCCCCAGAAACCGGAGGGACCCGAGCAGCCCGGGGTACTGTGGCGCCAGGTCACCCCGGCCGGGATCCAGGCCGCCCCGGCGGTCGACACCGGAGCCGTGTACGTGGCCGACCGGTCGGGCCGGGTCGCCGCGGTGGACCCGGCCACCGGTCGGGTGCGCTGGCAGTTCCAGGCCCGTGGCGGAGTGGTGGGCTCCCCGCTGCTCGACACCGGCCGCGTTCTCGTCGGCGACCTGGCCGGGAATCTCTACGCGCTCGACGCGGCGACGGGCCGCACGGTGTGGCGGCGCGAACTCGGCGCGCCGGTGCTCGCCGAACCGCTCGCCGCCGCCGGCCTTCTCTTCGTCGGCGATGCGGACGGCGTGCTGCACGCGCTCGACCCGGCGACGGGCCGTGAGCGCTGGCAGTACCGGGCCGGCGGCCTCATCCGGGCCCGGGCGACCTACGCGGCCGGGCGCGTGTACGTCGGCGCCTGGGATCGCACCGTGCACGCGGTCGACGCCTTCACCGGGGAGCCCGTCTGGACGCGGGAACTGCCGGGGAGCACGTACTACTCTCCGGCGAACACGCCCTTCCTGTACTACCGGGGCCGGCTGTTCGTGACCCGCAGCATGCCCCCGGGGGAAGCCGGCCTCTACGCGCTGGACGCGCGGGACGGCCGGGTGCTGTGGTCGGCCCCAGGGGGGTACGGTTACAGCACGCCCGTGCTTCACGGCGGGCTCGTGGCAGCGGCGACCGGCGACGGAACGGTCCGGGCGTTCGACCCGATGACCGGCGCCGTCCGCTGGGAAACCCGCACGGGCCTCACGACCTTCGACGGCGCCCTCACCTCCTTCGGCGGCAGCCTCGTCCTGGCGGGGCTCTCCGGCCAGGTGGCGGCCGTCGTCCCGCCACCCCCGACCGTTCCCGGCGCGGACGCCCCCACAGCCCCCGGGCAGGAGGCGCCGGCCCGTCCCCCTGCCGGGGTCCCGCCGCAGGGCACGGTGGCCTGGCGCTTCGCCGCCGGCCCCGGCTACCTGTTCGCCCGCCCGGCCGCCGGCGGCGATCGGGTCTACCTCGCCTCCCTGAGCGGCCTGCTCGTCGCAGTGCGGGCGCCCGCCGCAGCCTCCCTTCCGCTCACGACGGGCTCGCCCGGCCTGCAGGCGCGCGTCGCCCCCGCTCCCGGGTTCCCCGACGTGGTGACACACTGGGCGCGGGATAGCGTGGCCCTCGCCCGGGCGATGGGCCTGGCCACGGGACGGCCGGACGGGGGCTTCCATCCCGACGGCCCCCTCACCCGCGCCGAGATGGCCGCACTGGTGGTCCGGTACCTGGGCCTCGCGCCGGCGACCTCGCCGCCGGGCCCGGGCACGGGTCCGGCGCCGCAACCCTCGCCGGAAGCGCCGCCCCATCTCGCGGATATCGAGGGCCACTGGGGCGCTCCCTACATCCGCGCCCTAGAGGCCGAGGGGCTGGTCGGCGGGATACCGGGGCCGGACGGCAAGCGCCTCTTCCAGCCGGACCGCCCCGTCACCCGCGCGGAGATGGCCACCCTGCTGGCGCGCGTCGTAGCGCGCACCGCTCCGTCCCGCGGGTTCGACAGCCGTCTCCGCGACCTCGGGGGCCACTGGGCGGCGGAGCCCGTGCGTTCCCTGGAGGAACTGCGGATCGTGAGCGGCACCCGGCGGCCCGACGGGACCTTCGCCTTCGAGCCCGATCGCCCGGTCACACGGGCGGAGGCGGCTGTCCTCCTGGTGCGGCTGGCACTGCCCTGAGACGGCGCCGGGCGGGTCCCCGTCAGGAGGGCCCGCCCGACTCGGTCTTCAGCTGGAGGTTCACCCAGGCGGCCATGCCGCCGCGGAGGTTGTACACCTGCTGGTACCCTGCCCGCCGGAGGGCCCGGGTCGCCAGGCCGCTGCGCTCCCCCACGGCGCAGACCAGGATGGCCGGGCGATCCGGGTCGATCTCCCGCCAGCGGTCGTTGAGGTCCGGCAGCGGGATGAGCCGGGCCCCGGGGATGTGCTGGAGCTCGTACTCGTACGGCTGGCGGACGTCGATCCACTGCACCTCGGGGCTTCCCAGGTAGCGCGCCGCCTCCTCCGGCTCGATCTCCCACTCCCCGGCCGGTGGGCGCTCCCAGGCCGCGCGCGGCGCCGCCGGAGCCGGCGGAGTCGCCGCCGCGCCCACCGCCGCCTCCACGTTGCTCCGGGGGGCCGGCACGCCGCAGAACTGCTCGTAATCGACCAGTTCGGTGATGGTCGGGTGGTCGCCGCACACCGGGCACTCGGGGTTGCGCTGGCGCCGGAGCACCCGGTAGTCGCCGTACAGGGCGTCGAAGAGGAGGAGCCGGCTATCCATCGTCTCGCCCAGGCCCAGCAGGATCTTGATCGCCTCGAGGGCCTGGAGCGTCCCGACATGGCCGACCATGGCGCCCATCACCCCGGCGTCGCCGCACGACGGAACCGCCCCCGGCGGCGGCGGGGTGGGGTACAGGCAGCGGTAACAGCCCTTCCCGGGCATGAAGACGGCCATCTGCGCCTCCCACATGAGGACGGAGGCGTCGACCAGCGGCCTCTTCAGGAGCACGCAGGCGTCGTTGACCAGGTACCGGGTGGGGAAGTTGTCGCTGCCGTTCACCACCACGTCATACTCCCGGATGATGTCCAGGGCGTTCTGGCTGGAGAGCACGGTGGGGTAGGTGCGCACCTGCACGTCCGGGTTGAGGGCGGCGATGGTGCGCGCGGCGGACTCGACCTTCGGGCTGCCGACCCGGTCGGTCGTGTGGATCACCTGCCGCTGGAGGTTGTTCAGCTCCACGCGGTCGCCGTCCACGACCCCGATGGTTCCAACCCCGGCCGCCGCAAGGTACAGAAGGGCCGGCGAGCCGAGGCCCCCCGCCCCCACCACGAGGACGCGGCTGTCCAGGAGCCGGCGCTGTCCCTGCACCCCCACCTCCCGGAGCAGGATGTGCCGGCTGTACCGCTCCATCTGCTCGTCGGTCAAGAGCGGGCGGGCCGCGGTGGCGGCACCCGCCGGAGCACCCGTCACGGAGGACCACCTCGCGCACCCATTCTAGCACAAGGGCTTCTCGGGGCCACTCAGAGCGGCGGCCGGTTCTTCCCCTTGAGCCCGTGGCCGGCCTCCTCCGCCTCGTGACGGCTCTTGCCGGAGCACATGGGGCAGATCCACACTGCCCTGGCCGGACTGCCGGTGACCTTGGCCCGCTCCGCCGCCTCCCGCTCCCGCGCGGCCGCCACCGGATCGTCCCCGGCGGGTCGTCCGCACAGCATGCACCGAAGCACCACTACACCACTCCCGCCCGGGCGCGGCCCGACCCGTGACAGGGCCGGGGCGCTCAGAACAGCCCGCTCTGCCCCAGGGCACCCGGGCGCAGGTAGCGCGCGCTCGGCGCCACCCTGCGGACCAGGAAGCGCGCCACGTCCTCGTCGCTCAGGAGGTCCACCGGTGTCCGGTAGAACGCCTCGAGCTCCCGGGCCTGGCTCAGGCGAGCCTCCTCGACCTCGGTCAGCGGGACCTCGAATTCCCACCCCACGGGAACCGTCCGCCCGGGGCGGGCGGCCGTCTTTCCGGACCCTCGTTTCGCCAACCCATACCGCCTCCGTGTTCGCCGGGCCGTCCCGGCCCCGGTCTGGCGATATGGTACCAGATCATAAGAGCAGCAGCAAGTTCCGGTCGATTCCTGTTGGCAATCGCGACGATTACCGCCGCCTCACGGAGAACGGCTCTCGTCGTCGGACGGGCCCGTTTCCTGCACCAGCCCCTCCCGGAAGGCGAACCGGATCGCCTCGGAGCGGTTGCGCAGGTGCAGCTTCTCCATGATGTGACGCATGTGGTTCTTGACCGTGCTCTCGGCGACGTACAGCCGGGCGGCGATCTCCTTGTACGTGAGCCCCTGGCTGGCCAGCTGCAGCACCTCGACCTCGCGGGGGCTCAGGTTGTGCGAGTCCTCCGGCGCGCCCCCGGCCGCCTTGCCCTGGCGGAACTCCTTCAGCACCTTGGCCGCCATGAGCGGGGAGACCGGCGCCTCTCCGGCGCCGGCGGCGCGAACCGCCGCGACGAGCTCCTCCGGCCCCAGGTTCTTGAGCAGATAGCCGTCGGCTCCGGCCTTGATGGCCTCGAACAGGTCGCGGTCGATGTCCGACACGGTCAGGATCACGATCCGGGTCTCCGGCACCTGCTGCTTGATGAGCCGGGTGGCCTGTACCCCGTTCATCTGCGGCATGTTGATGTCCATGAGCACCAGATCGGGCCGATAGCGCACTGCCAGGTCGACCGCTTCCTTGCCGGTGGACGCCTCGGCCACCACGGTGATGCCCTCGGCCGCCGACAGGGTCGCGTGCACGCCCTTGCGGAACATGATGTGGTCGTCGACCAAAAGGACCCGCAACGCCCTCACTCCTTCGCCAGCGGGATCTCGACCTCCACCACGGTGCCGCGACCGGGCTGCGAGCGCACGGTCATGAGACCGCCGACCGACTTGGCCCGCTCCTGCATGATCTGCAGGCCGTAGTGACCCTTCCGGGGCCGCTGCCCCACGTCGAATCCGATGCCGTCGTCCTCCACGCGGATGACCAGGAGGCCCGGCCCCCGCCGCGCGAACTGCACCACGACGCGGCTCGCCTGGCTGTGCTTGCGCACGTTGCTGAGGGCCTCCTGGACGATGCGGAAGAGCTGCACCTCCATCTGGAGCGGCACCACCAGCCCCGTGTCGGGAGCGGTGACGAGTTCGACGGGGATGTGGTGGATGAGGCTGAACTCCTCCAGGTACTCCCGCAGCGTCTCGATGAAGTCCGGCCCCAGCCCGACGGGGCTCTTCAGGTCGAAGATGGCCTGCCGGACCTCCCGGTGGGCCTGGTCCACGACCCGTTCGAGGGCCTCCACGTACTCGCCGACCTCGCGGGAACCCTGGACGAGCATCCGGCGAAGCTCCCGCACCCGCTGGCCGATGATGGCGATGGTCTGGGCCAGGCTGTCGTGGATCTCCGCGGCCAGGCGCCGCCGTTCCTCGGCGACCGCCTGGTCCTTCAGGCGCGAGTACAGGCGATAGTTGTCGAAGGCCACCGCCAGATGATCGGCCGCAGCCTTCAGCAGCTCGACCTCGGCTTCGCCGAACGTGCGCCGCGTCCGGCTGCCCAGGACCAGGGAGCCCAGCACCTGGCCGCGGCTCTTGAGGGGCAGGTAGACCGCGCTCTTGACCCGCTCGCTGGTCATGAGCGGCGCGCGGCCCTTCCAGCCGCTGAGGTCCTCCTCCCAGTCCGGGATCACCCGGACCTCGCCGGCCGTGATCACCGGGCCGTGCAGGCTCTCGGCCACCGGAATCCGCTCGTGGCTGAAGTCCTGCTCGGTCCCGCTCAGGAACCGGTAGTAGAGGTACCGCCCGGAGTCCTCGAGCTCGAGGAGCCCCGCGACGTCCAGCCCGTAGAACTGCCGGAGCCGGTCGAGCGCCGCCCGGATGCCGGTGTCGGCCCCCGGCAGCGAGGCGAGGTCGCGGGCCAGACCGTACAGGAACTCGGCCTCCCGCCGGCGCGCGTCGAGCTCGGAGGCGAGCTTGCGCTGGGCCGACAGGTCGCGGAGGATGACGGAGACCATCTCCTCGCCCTCGACCTGCACCGCCGAGGCGCTGACGCTAACCGGCACCCGCTGGCCGCCGCCGCCCCGGACGGTCATCTCGAAGTACCGCACCGGCACCCCTTGCTGCGCCTGCATGCACGGACAGGCGTGCGGCTCGAAGGCGCGCCCCTGCCCGTCCAGGCAGCCGAGGACCTCCTGACATGGCAGGTGACACGCCGCCTCCGGCTCCCAACCCAGGAGGTGGCTTGCCGCCGGGTTCAGGGCACGGACGCGGCGAGACCGGTCCACGAGGACGATGGCGTCCGCGGCGTGCTCGAACAGCGCCCGTGCCACCTCTGCAGCCGTCAGGACCGCCACTGGTTCCTCCCTCCCCGGGCCCACCGCCATGTTGCCGAGGCCGGGCTAGCGGGCACGACCTCTCAGCCTCCGCGCCGCGCGCCGGAGCCGGCCCACGCGGCGGGCCTCCCGGCTCTCTTCTCGCATGCGCTCCAGCTCGATCTGGTCCTCGACGTCCAGGTCCCTGAGCCCCGCCTGGTCCTCCACGTGGTGGCGGAGCTCGTGGCGGATCGTGTCCCAGAGCTGCTGCTCCCACACCGAGTCCGGTTCTGCGCCGAACAGCCGCTGGAAGGATCCGTAGTAGAGCACGATCCTGGGCCCGAGCCATTCGTCCCGGATGTACTCCCCGAGGACGTACACGCCCTCGGGGTCCCCGGGATGGCGCCGGGGCCGCTCCTCGATCACGATCCCGCCCGAGAGCCCGGCGAGGAGGGGCTCCGGCAGGCGCTCCGCCAGGGCGTCGGCCAGGGCGCTGAACCGCTCGATGTCCACCGCCCCTTACCCTCCTCCATCACGGGTCCCCAGGACGTCCAGCAGCCGGTGGAGCTGGGCAGCCCGGGGTTCTTCCCCGCGCTGGGTCAGGCTGCTGATGAGGTTCGCCACCATGCGGGCGACCATCCGCCGCACGGTGGTCGGCCGCAGGTAGGCGTCGGTCGGAGCGATGCCCACGCTCCGCAGGTACGCGAAGCAGTCGGCGCGGCCCCACGTCCGCCCGCCTCCGGCCGGGTCGAGGTAGACCACCCCGGTCGGCAGGTCGGCCCGGGCGATGAAATGCCCCGGCAGCCCCACGCCCCGGATGGCGATGCCGAGCCGCCGCCCGACCAGGATGTAAATCGTCGAGAGGAGAATCGGGACCCCGACCTTCCGCTCGAGCACGCGGTCGATGAAGGAGTGCTCCGGCTCCTCCACCCCACCGGCCCGCAGTCCGACCTCGGCTCCCAGGTACCGGCCCAGGATCTGCACCCGGTCCGCAGCCGGCATGTCCAGCGGCACCCGGTCGCGGACCCCGTCCGCCAGCTGGTCCAGGGCTGCGGACACACCGGTGGGATCCACGTCCGGGTTGCCGATCCGGGCGACCAGGATCGCGCCCTCCTCCAGGTCGAGGTCGGCGTCCGACCGCGCCCCGAAGGCGGCGAAACGGCTCTCGAGGTCTGCCTGGCGCAGTTCCTCCAGCAGGAGCCGGGCCCGGCCCCGGATCAGCGGATCCCCGGCGCGGGCCCCTTCCGCCAGGAAGGGGAGGGCGCGCTCTCCGGCTCCGATCAGATGTTCCCGGGCGATGCGGGCGGTGCGCCGGTCCTCGTCGCCCAGGAGGGTGACCAGGGCCTCCAGTTCACGATCCGTCAGTACCTTCATTCCCGCCAGCCCCCGGATCAAACTGCTCCAGGAAACGGATGACCTCCCGGGTGACCGAGGTCGGTGTCGAGGCGCCGGAGGTGACCGCCACCCGGCGACGCCCGACCAGCCACCGCGGGTCGACCTCCCCCACGTGATCCACCAGATACGCCTCTCGCCCCCCGATTTCCTGGGCGACCTGGACGAGGCGCTTCGAATTGTTGCTGCGCCGGTCACCCACGACGATGACGACGTCGGCTTCCGGCGCCGCCCGGGCAATCGCTTCCTGGCGGAGTTGCGTGGCCCGGCAGATCTCGTTGTATACCTCTACCCGGGGGTAACGGGCACGGATCTGCTCGATCAGAGCCTGCGTGTCCCAGAGGGACATGGTCGTCTGCGTCGTGACCGCGATCTTCTCCGAGGTCAGGTGCAGGTGGTCCAGGTCCGCCGCGGTCTCGATGAGGTGGACCTTTCCGGGGGCCACGCCCAGGGCCCCCTCCGGTTCCGGATGTCCCCGCTTGCCCACGTACAGGATCTCGTACCCTCTGGCGGCGAGATCCCGGATCAGGTCGTGGGTCCGGGTGACGTCCGTGCAGGTGGCGTCCACCACGTGGAGGCCTTTCTCGCGTGCCCGCTCGCGCACCTGCGGGGACACGCCGTGAGCGGTGAAGATGACCGTGGCCGGCGGCTCGATCGACTCGAGGATCTCCAGGCGGCTCGGCCCGTCCAGCGTCTGCACCCCGATCCGGGCCAGCTCCTCGACGATGTGGTGGTTGTGCACCAGGTACCCGAGGATGTAGATGGGGCGGGGGACGGTCGGGTCCGCCGCGACCCGCCGGGCGATCTGGACCGCATCGACCACCCCGTGGCAGTACCCGCGGGGGGTCACCTTCAAGACCTCCATCGCCACTCTCCTCGAGGGGGAGCGCTTTGCATCATTATAACACACGGAAGGGCCGGACCCCTCACGGCCCGGCCCCGTGCGGCCCGTGCGCGGGCGCCTAGTGGTGCCCGCCGCCGTGCCCCCCGTGCCCCCCGTGCCCGTGGCCGTCGTGCTCCGAACCGGTCTCGGCCCCGGCGTTCAGGCCCACCGCCCACCCGACGACCACGGCGGCGACGGCGAGAATCACAAGCCACGTCCAGAACGACATCCGAAGGCCTCCTTCTGCGGTGGTCGGTGCACGGCTGCATTGTGGCACAGCCCGCGTCTGCCTGTAAACGCGGCGTCACTCAGCGGGCGCAGGGTAAGGTCCGCCCCGGAGGGCCGCGTACGCCGCGTCGTGCAGGAGGGCGCGGTAACGGAACAGGCCGCGCCCGGTCGCCAGGAGCCGGCGGCGGATGGGCCCCGTGAGCTCCTCCAGGGTCGACCACCGGGCTCCGGCGATCTCGCCGTGGTCGCGGGGCAAGAGGCGCGTGCCCTCCGTGCGGGCCAGGAAGAGGTGCGAGACCCAGGGCTCCTGACTACCCGCCGGCGTCCGGAAGGTGACGTGGATGCGGACGAGGTAGCGCTCCAGCGTGATGTCGAGCCCGGTCTCCTCGGCCGCCTCCCGGGTGGTGCCGGCCACGAAGTCCTCACCGGGGTTCACCCCGCCGCTGGGGGCCCGCCAGACCCCCGGCGGGAAGGACGGTTTGCGGATGAGCGCCACCAGCGCGTGCGGGCCGATGATGAAGAAGGTCACGTCGTGGGACCGCCACCCTCGCCGCGAGGCCCGCACCATCTCCATCTCGGCGGGGCCGATCTCGACTTCCCAGTGGAGGACCCGCGGCATGCCGAAGCGTCGCGTCAGATCCGCCAGCAATTGAGGGTGGACGGTGTGCACGGCGGGTCGCCTCCCGGAGTATCTTTCAACAATTCCCTGCAGGCGACCCACCATCCTGCCGGGCCCGCACCAGCAGGTCCAGTACCGCCCCCGGCTCCGGGGCGATGACGTCGGCCCCCATCTCCCGGAAGATCGCCTCGGCGCGATCTCCCAGCACGCCGCCGGTGATCCCGGCGAACAGGAACGGGGGAGCCCCGGCAGGCTGCTCCTCACGATAGCGCCGGACCGTGAGGGCGTCGTCCACGTTGTCCCCCAGGAAGATGCCGCCCCGGCTCCCGAGCACCCGGGCGAGGTGCAGGAGCCCCTGCGGGTCCGGCTTGCGGTACGGCCCGTCGCTCGAGGCGATCGCCTCCGGGGCGAAGACCCCCGCCAGCCCGGCCTGCTCCAGCCCGAAGAGGGCCTCCCCCATGACCCGGCCGGTGTACAGGCCGAGCCGCATGCCGCTCGACAGGAGGCGGCCGGCGCCCAGCTGCGCTCGCTCCGCCCGGTACAGGCCGGGGCCCCGCACGTATCGGGGGCGGAACCCGAACATGGGCTCACAGCCGTCCTCGCCGCCGTAGAACTCGCAGCAGATGCGGTCGATGAGCGCCCGGTCCCAGTCGGCCAGGACCCCCGCCCGCAGGGCGTCCGGCAGACCGGCGAGGGCCACCTCCACCGCGCCGCCCAGCCCGCCCCCGGCACGGGTGACGGCCTCGGCGAACTCCGGCAGGGTGGGCGGGGCCGCCACCAGCGCGCCCAGGTCGACCGCCCCCAGGCGGGCGGCCTTCGCCAGGTAGAACAGGATGACGGCCGCCGTGACGTCCCAGTCGCTGTTGAAGCCGCCGGCCCGCTTCAGGAGGGGGACCTGGTCGGCCCGGATCGGGTCGCCCCGGCCAGGCCAGCGCAGGATGTGGGTGAAGTAGAACCGGGCTGCCTCCTCGATCACCCGCGGGTAGGACGCCGACGTGTCCAGCAGCACGCCGTCCACGTCGAAGACCACCGTGTCGACGCGGGCCAGAAGCACGAGCGCCCCGGGGCGCACCCACGCGCGCCCGGGGGCGGACAGGTCGTCCGTCACGTGGGAATCTCCTCCGTGCGAGGGGTGGGATCAGTACACCGCCGGGCCCGACCGCCCGAACACGGGGCGATACGCCGCGTAGCGCGCCGGCCCGGCCCGCGAGGCGCCGTCTTCCCGGAGCGGCGCGAGCCGGAGCACGGACTCGGCCCGGCCCACCTCGCTGCCGGAGACGAGCACGCGCACCGAGACCGGGTAGTCGCCCGGCGGCGCCGGGGCGCGACTCGACGGCAGGCGCGCGTCCCAATCGAGGCTCACGGCCGTCTGCTCGCCGGCCTTCAGGCCCTGGGGTACCCGACCCTCGGGGAGCGAGACCGGACCCTCGAAGGTCTCGAGCCGGCCGGTGACCGTCAGGGCGGGCAGGTCGGTGACCGCCCGGAGGGTGACCGCCAGGCGAACCGGTCGCCCGGCCCGGGGCGTCTCCCCGGCGGGGGCCACCGTGACCTGGGCGCTGTACTTCACCTGCACGGTGGCCCCGGCCTCCGGGGCCACCTCGGACGCCCCGGCCGCCCCCACCGAGGCGCTCCCGGCACCCGATCCCTGAACCCGGAGGGTCGCCGCCCCGGCGCCGCCCGGCGTGGTCTCGCCGGCCACTCCCTGCGCGGCCGCGCCGTCCTCTGCACCGGACTCCCGGGCCGGAGCCGGGACGGGTGCAGCGGCCGCCCCCGGGACCGCCATGTCCTGCGCGACCATCGGGGCGGCGGACCGTTCGGTCCCGCCGCGCTCCGGCACGGCCGGGGCCCGGGGGCCGGCGGACGGGGCCGAAGACGGCGCCGGAGCGGAAGTCGCCGCCTGGGGCTCGCTCTTCGCGGCCCGTCCGTGCAGGTAGGGCGCGAGCGCATCCGGCGGGCCCACGACCAGGAGAGCGATCCCGATCGCCGCCGCCACGGTGACCCCCGCCAGCAGCCCCGGCCGGGCGTACCACGCCCGCGGCAAGGGGTGAGGCCCTGCAGCGTGCGGGCCCGACGGCACGGCGAGCCTTTGCCACACCCGCTCCCGCAACTCGCTGCCGAATTCCCACCCGCCCAGCGCCGCCTCGGCCTCGCGCCGGAACCGGCCCATGAGCTCGTCGAGATCCGGATCCTTCATGCGGTCACCCCCCGGGCGGACAGGGCGTCGCGCAGCTGCTGGCGGGCCCTGTGCAGGCGGGTCTTCACCGTGTTCTCGGGCAGGTCCAGTACCCGGGCGATGTCTCCCGTGCTCAGGTCCTGGTAATAGTACAGCACGAGCACTTCACGGTAGTGCACGGGCAGGGCCAGGACGTGCTCCAGCACGGCCTGCCGGCGATCCGCCTGCACAGCCGCTTCCTCCGGGAACTCGCCGCCGGTGGCGAGCGGGAGCTGCCCCGGCAGGGTCACGCGCCGCCACCAGGGCGAACGCGCCCGGTCCCGGCAGACGTTGACGGCGATGCGGTACAGCCACGTGTACACCGCGCTGTCGCCCCGGAAGCTGTCCATGTGCCGGTACGCCCGGAGGAACACCTCCTGGGCCACGTCCTCGGCCAGGTGGCGGTCCTTCAGGTAGAAGTAGGCCAGGTGCAGGATCCGGGTGCCGTACTGCTCCATCCACTGCGTGAGCAGTTCGTCCCGATCCACCGCCCCTCCGGCTCCCAACAGCGCCCCCATCCCCTTCGCCGCAGTCGCTCCTTATGGTAACCGCACCGCTCGGGTGGCGCAAGCCGGCGGCGTGGGGATGGCCCGCTCCGCCTCTTGGACGGAGGTGGGACACGGTCCGTTTCACGCCGCCCGCCGGAAAGCGCCGGCAGGGATTCTTCGCGCCCGGCGGCCGGCTCAGGCGATGTGCGGCCGGTCGATGGCCTCGACGATCTCCCGCACGAAGGTGAACGCACGCGCCAGCGTTTCGGGTTCGACGTTGGCGAGCACGTCGGTCGGCCAGTGCCAGTTCGGCAGGACCCCGTCCCGCTCGGCCCAGATGGCCAGCGTCGGGATCCCGGCGGCGAGGGAGGCGTGCGCGTCGGTGTAGGAGCCCGGAGGGACACGGCTCGGGCCGATCCGCCAGTCGGGGTGGCGGGCGGCCGACGCTGCCGCCAACCGCACCAGTTCCGGGTCGGAGCGGTGGAACCGGAGGTTGCCCTCGCCCAGGAGGTACCGGAGTTCGCCGGCTCCGAGGTTGTCGAGCACCAGGACGCTGGCCCCACGGAGTTCCGCCCGGTGGCGGGCCACCAGCCGGGCCATGCCCACGGGAGCGCCGACCTCCTCGCAGCCCGTGATCGCCACCCAGATCTCGGTCCGCTCAGGCCGGTTCTTGCCGAAGTGCTCGGCCAGGGCCAGCGCAAGGCCCACGCCGGAGGCGTTGTCGTTCGCCCCCTGCACCCACGGCATGGCCAGCTCGCGGTGGACCAGGAGCCCGAGCCCGTAGACCACCGGCACGAGCCCCGGGAGGGCGATCCACTCCCACCGCAGCGCGCCGGGCACGAGAGCCCCCAGCACCGCAGCCAGGGCGACCCACACGCTCCCGGCCATGTGGATCCGGAGGTTGGTGCCGAAGCGGCGGGCTTGCGCAGGGTGAAAGAGCAGGGCCGCCTTCGTCGAGTCCGCGTGGGCCGCCAGCACCACCCGGCGCTCGGGACGCCCGGCCGGAGCCAGCCGGCCGATCACGTTGCGGCTCGCCCCGGTGGCGAAGAGGCGGCCCACGTCCAGCGCCACGTCGGCCATCCCGATGAACGCCACCACCCCGAGGATGCCGGCGACCGCCCCAAGCCCGCGCAGCCCCGGCCACCACGTCAGGATCCCGGCCGCCGTCACCAGGCTCCCCACGAGCAGCCAGGGCCAGGTGAAGGTCGTCTGGGACCGGAACGGCTCCACGCGGACGTCAAACCCGGCCCGTCGCAGCACCTCCTCGGCGTAGCCCTGGGCGCGCGCCTCGGCCGGGCCCGTGGCCGGTCGGGGGCCGATCTCGCCCGCCAGGACCTGCACGTGCTCCCACGCCCCGGTGGTATCCGCCCGCTCCGCCATCCCCATCACCCCACGAAAAAACCGGCGGTCCGCCGCCGGTCGCCCCTTGCGAACCCACCGGACCGCCTCAGATGGCCACGACCTGCTTGACCTCCGGGACCGACTGGCGGACGGCCCGCTCGATGCCCATCTTGAGGGTCATCATGCTCATGGGGCAGTCCCCGCAGCTGCCGATGAGCCGGAGGCGCACGACACCCGTCTCCGGATTGTACTCGAGCAGCTCGACGTTTCCCCCGTCGACCTTCAGCGCCGGGCGGACCGCTTCCAGTGCCCGCTCGATCCGCTCCCGAATCTGATCCACCGACGCCCCATCCTTTCTCTCCGGCGAGGCTCACGGCCTCCTTTCCCCTGCGACGTCAGTCCGGCCCGAAGGGCCACGAAGCACCATGTAGTTCCTTTTCTTAGATGTAGTGTACCCTATCTAGACTCATTCTGTACAGGGGTGAGAACCGTTCGCAGGAGCCGGGCGATCGGAGCAGAATCGAGGAGGGTATGGACGAGCAGCAGAAGCCGATGCCCCCCGAACTGCGGGCAGCCGCTGTGTTCCGCGAACACCCACGCTGGCAGGTCGTCGACCACTCCGGGACCCCCGCCCGGGGACCGCTCGAGGACACGTTCGCGTGGGAAGAGAGGTCGCTGGAGGCGGTCGGTCGGGGGGAGGACCTCCCGCTCCTGCACCTGTGGCGCCACGAGAAAGCGCTGGTGCTCGGCTACCGGGACACCCGGCTGCCCCGCTGGGCAGAGGCCGCCGAGGCGCTGCGCGCCGAAGGCTACGAGGTGCCGGTCCGGCTGTCGGGCGGCACGGCGGTGCCCCTCGACGCCGGCGTCCTGAACGTCTCCCTCGTCTACCCGGCGCGGGCGCTCCGGATCGAGGACGGCTTCGACGCCATGTACGCCCTTCTGCGGGTCGCCCTGGCGGGCCTGCGGCTGCGCGCCACCCGGGGGCTCGTTCCGGGCGGGTACTGCCCGGGCGACAGCGACGTGGCGGTGGGCGGCCGGAAGGTCGCCGGCATCGCGCAGCGCCGCCGGCGCCTGGCTTCCCTGGTCCATGCCTTCGTGCTGGTCGAGGGGGAGGGCGCCTCCCGGGCGGGGCTCGCTGCCCGCTTCTACGCCCTCGCCGCGCCCGGGGTCGACCCCGGGCCTCCCGGCAAGGGTCCCTATCCGGAGGTCCACCCCGAAGCGGTGCAGAGCCTCTCGGAGGCGGCGGGCCGGCCGGTGCGCGTCGGTGAGCTGGCCGGAGCGCTCGCCGCTCTCCTGGCCCCGCACTAGCCTCCCGGCAACCGCACCCCGTCCCAGGGCCGGGCGGAGGGGCGCAGCGCGGGCCGGAGCTCCGGTTCGGACAGCATACGCAGGAAGTTGCTCACCGGCAGCGGCCCGAGGTCGTGCTTCCGGACGAGACGCTCCAGGAAGGGCGCCATGCGCGCCGGGTCGGCGGAGGCGTTGGCGCCCGCCTCGTCGACCGCCACCAGGACGCTCGCCTCGGGGATCCGCCGCACCCGCCGCCCCGGCGCCGCCCGGAGCCACCAGTCCCAGTCCCAGTAGTCCCGCACGGTCACGTCGAAGAGGCCGAGCTCGTCGTGGAGCGCGCGCCGGTACAGCGCCGACGACGGAACGATCGTGTTCCACCGCCGCAAGAGCTGTGGATCGAAGTCGAAGGCGAAGGCGAACAGCTCCCGGCGCAACGGCACGCGCCCTCGGGGAGTCCACCGCAGCACGACCAGCTCGGCATCGGTGTACGCGAGGTCGGCCCCGGCCTCCGCGGCCGCCACCAGGCTGCCGAGGTGGCCCGGCAGCCAGAGGTCGTCGTCGTCGCACAGCGCGATGAGCTCCCCGCGCGCCAGCCGCAGCCCCTCGTTACGGGCTGCGGCGTGGCCCGCGTTCTGCGGCAGGTTCACCAGGCGCACCGGCAACTGCGGGTGCTTGGCCAGCGCGGCGTCGACCGGGGGTCCGCCGTCGTTCACCACGATGCACTCGAAGTCGCGGTAGTCCTGGGCAGCGATGGCCCCCAGGCACTCCGCGAGCGCTTCCGGGCGCCGGTAGGTCGGGATCAGGATGCTCACCTTCGGGGCCACGGGCCGTCACCCCCTGCAGGGCTCTGGGGGAACCGGGGCTCGCCCGGGCATCGGGGTGAGATTCGAGGTCGCCCGTCCGGGTCCTCCTTCTCTGCCTGGCGCGCCCGCTACGGGGCGAAGATCGGCGAGAAGACGATCGGGACCGCGCCCCACGGGCCGGTCACGCCGAACAGGGCGCCGCGCTCCATGGCCAGGCGCTCCAGGCGGTCGAGCACGGCCGGCTCGTAGCCGGGGACATAGCCCAGGGCTTCGGCACGCTCGGCGGTCACGATGGCCCGGCGGGGATCCACCCCCCGGCCCACGAGGTAAGCGGCCACGGCCGCCTGCGCGATGGCGTGGATCGGCGAGGCACCGTAGACGAGTTCGGCCGTCGCATGCTGGATGACCGGAACGACCGACCGCAGCTCTCGAGCGGTCACCCGCTCCATGCTATCCCCCCGTCCTGAGGCGTGTCCTCTGCATATTATGTCGCCACGGGAGCACGTGACCCGGCGGCCGCGGTCCACCCGCGGCGCCGGGCGTGACCGCCGGGATGACCCCTCGAGATCGGCCTCCCGGGCGAAATCTCTGGCCCACGGTTCCAGCGCGGAGGTGCCGGCCTTGCTCGTTTCGGAAACGGCCCCTGATTCTGTCAGTGGCCTCCACTGCATCACCGGCCTCGTGCTCCTCGACGCCACGGAGCGCGTCGGGGTGATCACCGGGCGGGTCTTCCCACGCCTGGGCGACGGCATACCGGTTCGGCAGGTGGTGGGACCGGCCGGCGGGCCGGTCCCACTCACGGAGGTCGACGGAGAGAACGCGACGGTCTGTGGGCGGTTCGCCGTCCAGGACGGCGAGGTGGTGCTCGACGTGCGCCGGGTCATCCCCCGGCAGCGGGGGGTGAGCCCGCTCGTCCTCGTCGTGGCGCTGATCCTCCTCCTGGCCCTCCGGAACTGAGCCGTGCTTGCAGGACGGGCAGGCGGCCCGTCCTGCGGCGCGTCCGGGGCCGGACTGCGTGCCGACCGGTGAGGTTCACGCGGGACGGTCCGCGTCGCCGGCGGTTCCCCCGGCGGCCCGCACATCCCGGCGCAGCGCCCTCACCTCGTCGATGAGGTCGCGGAGGGCGGCGTAGATCAGGAACAGGACGAAGAGGCCGGCCAGGTCGAGCACGAGGAAGAGCGTCAAGGCGCGTCCCCCCCGTGCCGACGCGCCATGCCTTGCAG
This sequence comes from Caldinitratiruptor microaerophilus, assembly GCF_025999835.1. NCBI lineage: Bacteria > Bacillati > Bacillota > Clostridia > Eubacteriales > Symbiobacteriaceae > Caldinitratiruptor > Caldinitratiruptor microaerophilus. Next base: position 2,246,082 of record NZ_AP025628.1, read on the forward strand.
AGCAGGGACGGGCGTCTGTCGCGTGGCGAGCGCCTGACCGATCCCGTAACCGGCCAGGATGCCGCCGATCTGTCTGACTCCACCCCTCAGCAGGGGATCCACCCAACCCAGGCGCGAGAACAACCCGATCAGGCGCTCCTCCACGTACAGATCCGCCAGGACCAGACCCGGCAGCGCGTAGAGGAGAAACACGCCCCAGCGGAAGCGCCCGGCCGACCTGCCATCGGGCCACCAGGCCGGTGCAGCGAGTAGAAAACCGAGAAGGACCAGCAGCGCGAGGCGCACGGCCTCGAGGTGCCAGGCCATCGTGAACGTGCGAGCGAGGTGAGCCCCGATCGCTGTGTCTACCCGCCCCACCACGTAGGGCAAGACGAGCGCCGCCGTCACCGCGAGGAGATGCGGGATCCGGTCTCGCATGGCTTCTCACTCCCCGTAAGTCAGATGCTGCCGGCGGGCCGCGCGTTCCGCGGAGTCGGGCTTGACAACTCCGAACACATGTTCTATGCTCTCGGTACACACCGAAGAGGGGGCGCGTGGATGCCCCGGCCCACCGTGCACGAGATCGAGTGCAAGTCGGTTCTCAACCGCGTCACCGGCATGCCGTTCGCCTGGTCGGCGAACCCGTACCGGGGGTGCGCGCACGCGTGCATCTACTGCTATGCGAGGGAGACCCACACCTACCTGGACCTCGACCCCGGCACGTCTTTCCAGGAGGTGCTCTTTGCCAAGGTCAACGCCCCGGCGGTGCTGCGGACGGAGCTCGCCAGGCCCTCGTGGACGCATGAGCACGTGGTGGTCGGCACCGCGACCGACCCCTACCAGCCCGTGGAGGGGAAGTACCGCCTCACCCGCCGCATCCTGGAGGCTTTGGCCGAGTTCGCCACCCCTGCGTCCGTGACGACCAAGGGCACCCTCGTGGTGCGCGACATCGACGTCCTGCAGGATCTCGAGCGCCGGGCAGGCGCAGCCGTGAACGTGACCGTCACCACGCTCGACCGGGTCCTGTGGCGCCGGCTCGAGCCCGGCGCCCCGCCGCCCGAGAAGCGGCTGGAGGCCGTGCGGCGGCTGGCCCGGGCCGGCATCCCCACCGGGGTGTTCGTCGCCCCTGTGCTGCCCGGACTCAACGACTCGGCCGCCAGCCTCCGCCAGGTCATCCGGGCGGCCGCCGAGGCGGGTGCCCGCAGCGCCATCGTGAGCCCGCTCCGGATCGATCCGGCGGTCCGGGAGTACCTCCTGGAGATCCTGGGCGAGTTCTACCCCGCCCTCGCCCGGCAGTACGAGGCCTTCTACCGCGGGCGCACCACCGCGCCCCCGGAATACCGCCAGCGCCTGACCGCGCGGGCCGAGGCGATCCGGGTGGCCGCTGCACTGGGTTGTGATGTCCACCCGGCAAGCCGGGCGGAGCAGCGGGGAAGGGCGGCTCCCGGCCCAGGTTCCCGGCCGTGCGGCCAGGGTCCGCAGCCGCCCCGCGCAGCCACGCGGGTCGTGCAGGCGCGCCTCAAGTTGTAGCGCACATCGTTGGCTCATCGGCACCAGACCCGCCACCCACGAAGGTTCCGACGGGACTGGCCTCGACCGGCCGGTATCGGGCCTTGCCGCCTACCGGGAATCCTGTACGAATACATGGAGGCTGGTGTCAACACCGTGGGAGGCGGTCACCCCCACCCAGCCGGGGCCCTCGAGTACCTGCATCACGGCCCCCGGGACGCCGGTGTCCAGCACGCGGCCATCGGGCAAGAGGAGCCGGAGGCCGGCGGGCGCGCCGCGGCGGTCCCGGGCGGCGAGAAGGATCCCCTCGCCGACACGGGGCGTGAAGACCTGCTCGAGCGCCGTCACCGAAGAAAGGCCGCTGATGATCTTCTCATGCCCTTGGTCACCGACGATCCGGATTGTGGGCTGCTCGCCCTCCGACTCGCCGAAGACGACAACCGTGCGCCCGTCCGGCGCGTAGCTGACCCCGTAGGCCTGTCCCAGCCGTCCCAGAGCGCGGACGCCGCCCTCTCGCCAGTTCCACTCCAGCAACTGGGCGGGGCCGAGCACGGGCAGGCCTTCCGGGTCCCGCCTGCCCATGTCGGAATGGCAGATGAGGAGAAGCCGGTCCACTTGGGGCGACCACAGCCAGTCCGTGAGCAGCCATCCGGGGTCCGACTTGAAGACCGCCTGCTCCGCCCCTTCCGGGTCGAGCACGGCGACGCGCTGCACGGCCATCCAGTCCGCGACCCCGGAATAGAGGAAGTAACCGGGGCCGCGCCCGTCCCCGACCCCTACTGCCAAGTGGCGCCCATTCGGCGCCCAGCGCGGCGTCGCGAACGACCGGCCCGGCCGCCCGACGGCCTGCACGGCTCCACCCGCCAGGTCGACAAGCCACAGGACAGCTGAACCATCCTCTGGACCACGCAGCACGAAGGCCGCGCGCCGCTCGTCCCCGCTCCAGGACGCGCCGACCACGTGCAGCTCACGGTCGCGAGGAGGGGTGGTTCGGAGCGGCCTCAGTTCCCAGCGGGCGATGTCCAGAACCTCCGCGCGGAAGTCCGGCCGGACGATCAGAACCTGGGTTCCGGTCGGGGAATGGAACGTGGCCCTGGGCGCCTGCCCGGTGCCACCGGTGGCGTGAATGGGCGGCCGCTCGTCGAGGCCGGTCTCGACGTCGATGCGGTGCCACGCCGAGGCACGCCAGTCCTCCCCGGGCGCCATCACGGTAAGGGTGTCCTCGTCAACCCACCCCACCGGGATGAAACCGGACCGCCCCGGAACCGGGCGCGCGGTGGCACCGTCCTGGAGTTCGGCCCACGAGAGCGCGTCTGACTCGGCCTGGAGATCGAACCGGGCAAACTGCATCGCCAGCCGCCGGCCGTCCGCTGAGAGGGCCAGCGCCGGGTATCCGTTCGGCAGGGGGCGAATGCGGTAGTGCCGGGCGCCGGCGAGGTCGGGCAGGGCCTCCACGACCAGCGACCCAGTGAGTCCGGGAGGAACGATCTGATCATCGGTCCGCGCGAGCTCCTGCGATCCGTGCACCCCAGGCGAGCCCGGAGAAGCCGGAGGACTGCAGGCAACCGTCGCGAGAAGGCCGAGCATCACCGTGGTGGCCACCGTCAGACGCCGCCCCAGATGCGGCATAGGCCCCACTCCTTCCCCGCGGGCCGCCGTGTCTGGCATGATCCCCGTTCCCCCCTGGACGGCTCTTTTCCTGTCATGGTAGACTGCAGCCAACACAAACGAGGCGTCCTGGTGGCCCGACGCGGGCTGAAAAGGGAAGGCGGTGCGAATCCGCCACGGTCGCGCCACTGTGACCGGGGAGCAACCCGGCGTGATGCCACTGCCGTCCGGCGCAGACGGTGGGAAGGTGCCGGGAAGCGGTGATCCGGAAGTCAGGAGACCTGCCAGGACGTCGGCCCGGCTTCTCCCCGCGGGCTGGGAGGGTTGCGGCTGCCCCCGCCGCCGTGTTGGCGTGCGAGGCAAACCCGCACGTGCTCGGCAGCCACCCCCGGCCCTGACGCGAGCCGGGGGTGTGCCGTTCGGCGAGGCGATCCGTTCGGCAGCGGGAGAGCCTCAGCCAGCGGAAGGGGGCAGGCGAATGTCCGAAACCCGAGGGCGGGTGCTCATCTACACCGGCGACGGAAAGGGCAAGACGACGGCGGCCATGGGCCAGGCGGTACGGGCGGTCGGCGCCGGCATGAAGGTGCTGATGATCCAGTTCATCAAGGGGAAGTGGAAGGTGGCGGAGATCGACGGGCTCCGGCACCTCCCGAACTTCGAACTGCGGCGGCTCGGGCTCGGATTCACCATCCCCGAGCGACGGGTCGGGCCGCTAGGGGAGCACCAGGCAGCCGTGGAGGCCGCCTGGAGGCAGGCGCGTGAGGAAGCGATGTCCGACCGGTGGGACCTGGTGATCCTCGACGAGATCTGCAACGTCGTCTCCGACCCGGACCTGAACTGCATCGTGAGTACCGAGGACGTGCTCCGTCTGCTGCGGGAACGTCCGGCCCGCCTGCATGTGGTGCTGACCGGCCGAGACGCCCCACCGGAGCTGGTCGCGGCGGCCGACACCGTGACGGAGATGGTGGCGGTCAAACACGCCTACCAGGCTGGCATCCGGGCTCAACGGGGCATCGAGTTCTGAGGGGTTTGTGGTGGTGCAGAGGTGCCACATGCCCGCGCGGACGATCATGATCCAGGGGACCGCCTCGAACGTCGGCAAGAGCCTGCTGGTGACGGCGCTGTGCCGCATCTTCCGGCAAGACGGCTGGCGCGTGGCGCCCTTCAAGTCCCAGAACATGTCCAACAACAGCTACGTCACGCCGGACGGCCTCGAGATCAGCCGCGCCCAGGGCGTGCAGGCGGAGGCGGCAGGCGTGCTGCCCACGGTGGACATGAACCCCGTCCTGCTGAAACCTGCCGGAGACGACGCGTCCCAGGTGGTCATCCACGGGCGGCCCTACGCGACCATGAACTTCCGAACCTATCGACAGGAGGGCTACGCGGTGGCGGCCGCGGCCATCCGGGAGTCCCTCGACCGGCTCCGGGCCCGGTACGACGTGGTGGTCCTGGAAGGGGCGGGCTCACCCGCCGAGGTGAACCTGCGCGACCGCGAGCTCGTCAACATGCGCATCGCCGCCTGGGCAGAGGCCCCGGTGCTGCTGGTGGCAGACATCGACCGGGGAGGGGCGCTGGCCGCCCTGGTCGGCACCTTGGAGCTGCTGGAACCGGTGGAGCGGGAGCGGGTCGCGGGGCTGGTCATCAACAAGTTCCGCGGCAACCGCGCCCTGCTGCAGCCGGCGGTCGACTTCCTGGAGCGGCGTACCGGCAAGCCGGTCCTGGGCGTGCTGCCCTACCTCGACGTCGACCTGGAGGCCGAAGACGCGGTCGTGGTGGACGATGCCGCCCGGCACACGCCCGGCGACAGCCGGGGCGAGGGGCACCTGCGCATCTGCGCGATCCGGCTCCCCCACCTCAGCAACTCCACGGACCTCGACCCGCTGCGCCACTCACCCGGCGTCCGGGTGTTGTGGGTGCGGGCGCCCTCCGAGCTGCAGGGCGCCGACGCCGTGGTGATCCCCGGAACCAAGAACACGGCCGCCGACCTGCGCTGGCTCTGGCAGACCGGCCTGGGCACCGCCGTGCAGCGGCTGGCGGCCCGGGGCGTGCCGGTCGTGGGCATCTGCGGAGGCTACCAGATCCTGGGGAGGCGGGTGCTGGACCCCGGACAGTACGAGTCGCCGCACCGGGAGACGCCCGGCCTCGAACTCCTGGACGTGGAGACGGAGTTCGCACCGGCGCGCGAGAAGACCACCCGCCGCACCGCCGCCGTGGCGGTGGGTGGGCAGGGCCCCTTCGCGGGGCTGCAGGGCGCCCGGGTGGCCGGGTACGAGATCCACATGGGCCGCACCCGCCTGGGGGTAGACGCCCGGCCGCTGTTCACGGCCCCGGACGTGCTCGCCCCGGAAGACCCGGCGGCAGGCGACGCCCTTGGCGCCAGCGACGCCTCCGGGCAGGTCTGGGGCACGTACCTGCACGACGTCTTCCACAACGACGATCTCCGGCGCGCATGGCTCGCCTGGCTCTGGCGCCGGCGGGGGCTCGAACCGATGGAGACAGGGCCGGATCGCGCGGCGCTCCGCCGGGAAACGACCTTCGACCGCCTGGCCGCCTGTGTGCGATCCGAGCTGGACATGGCCCGCATCTATGCCATCATGGGGCTCCGGTAGCCGATGTGGCCCCCGGTTCGGCGCACACGCTACGGCTACAGGTCGCACCGGGGGATCGGAATTGACGTCACGACGGGAACAGGTGCGGAACCGACTGGAGTTCTTTCACGATCAGGCCCACCAAACGGCGGAGCGCCTCGAGCACCTCGCGGAGCGGCTGCCCGTGCCGATCCGGCCGGAATCGGTGACCTACGGAAGAGACCTCGCCCCCTGGAAGAACGAACACGACCGGTTGGCGCGGGACTGCCCTCTCCGGGTTCGTTCCGGAGTCCAGCGGGTTGGGCTCCCTTCCCCGTTGACGCCGCCCGGTCGCGAAAGGTACCATGACCGACAGGTTTTCAGCCGAACGCCCGCCGGGGCGGCGGCCCGCTGCGGCCCGCGCAGGCCGCCCCGCCAATCAAGACGGGAGGTGCTTCATGGGCAAGAACGCAAGCCGGCGCTCGAAGGCCACCCGCGCCGGCGGTGGTCCCGGCCAGGCGAGCGCTTCCCCGCCGGACGCTACCCGCTGGGTGGTGCCGATCGCGGCCCTGGTCGGGGTCGCGCTCCTCGCAGTCGTGATCCTCGCCGGCCGGCCGGGAGGCCCGCGTCCCCTGGCCGTGCTGCGGACGAACGACTTCCACGCGCTCGCGTTCCGCCCCGACAACCCGGACGTGGTGTACTTCGGCCACCACAACGGCGTCATGCGCAGCGACGACGGCGGCCGGACCTGGCGGCCGGTGATCGAGCGGCCGAACTTCGATGCCATGGGGCTGGCCGTCAGCCGGGCGGACCCGCAGGTCCTCTACCTGGCCGGGCACGACATCCTCCAAGTCAGCCGGGACGGCGGCGCCACGTGGGAGCCGATCGCCCACGATCTCCCCGGCACCGACGTCCACGGCTTCGCCCTGGCACCGGGCGACCCGGAGCGCCTGTACGCCTTCGTGGTCGGCCACGGGCTGTTCCGGAGCGAGAACGGCGGCAGGAACTGGGAGCGCCTCACGGGCAACGTGCCGGGGGACGTCACGTCGCTGACCGCCGCCAGCGGGAACCCGCCCGTGCTGTACGCGGGCAGTGCGAGCGCCGGGGTCCTCCGAAGCGCCGATGGCGGCCGCAGCTGGAGCCCCCTGGCGGGCCTCGCCAGCGGGACCGCGCTGGCGCTCGCCACCGACCCCGCTGCGGCGCAAACCGTCTACGCCGCCGTTGACGGCACCCTCTACAAGAGCACCGACGGCGGCACCACCTGGAGCCGTCTCGCCGTCCCACGGGGGATGGTCGTGTCGCTGGCCGTCAGCCCGGCCCGGCCGGGACGGGTGCTGACCGTCACGGTGGACGGGCGGCAGGGGCTCGTCTACCGCAGCGAGGACGGGGGCGCGACCTGGGGCCAGAGCAAGCCATGACCGGAAGCGCACAACATGACCGGAAGCGCACAAGGGCCGCCGCCCGCTGCCGGGCGGCGGCCCCGTCTTCTCCCCTCGCTCTGCCTACTCCGCCTTGACGACCTTCAGCGTGCCCCGCTGCCCGAGCTGGGCGTGACCCGGGATGTCGCAGAGGAACTCGTACGTACCGGGTTCATCGGCGTTCAGTTCCACGGTGCGGCTGGCGCCGGGGGCGATGCCCACCAGCCGCAGGTTGAGCTCCGGGATGGCGAAGTTGTGCGGGACCGTCCCCTCGTTCTTGACGGTGAGGACCAGCCGCTTGCCCGCCTCCACCTCGATCTCCGCTGGCTCGATCTTCCACTCGGTGATCGTCGCGGTCACTTCGACCTTCGCCGCGCCGGGCTGCGCCGGGGCATCGGGAACCTGGTCCGTCCCGCCGGACCCCCACGGGCCGTACCCGCCCCACATCGCGGCGTGCATGCCCGCCATCCACTGGGCGGCCGCCTCCGGGTCGCCGCCGTGGACCTGGGCGTGCATCCGGCCCATCTGGCGGAAGACGTCCGGTTCCACGTTGGCCGCATCGCCGGAGCCCCACCACGGGCCCATCATGAAGCCCCACCGGCCGGGACCGGGGCCCCACGCCGCCGCCGCCACCGGTGCACGGGCAAGGGTGAGGGCGCCGGCCACCACCAGGGCGGCGGCACCGCCAAAGATGATCCACCGCTGCTTGCGCGTCATCGGGCATCCTCCTGTTCGCTGTCCGGCTGCTTGCCGTTTCGTGCCCTCATCATACCCCCGGGGTGTACGGACCGTGTGGATCCCGTGTGGAGATTTCGTGAACGCCCCGATCCCCCATCCGGGTGATGGCGGCTCACCCGTTCGGAGTATGGCTGGAATCTCCCGTCCCGCTTAGGATGAGTCGTAACAAAAGGTATGGTCCAGGCGAGGAGGGGGTCGCGATGCCCTTGGTCCGCCTCCCCAGCCTGCGCGTCCGCATCATGGTCTCGGCCGCCGTGGCCGTGGCCGTGCTCCTCCTTTCGCTCGGCGGCGTGGCGACACGGATCCTCCACCACCAGGCAGAGGACGTCATGCGGGAACGCCTGCGCGTAGCGGAACTGGCGGCATCCAGGCTCGACGCCGCCCTCGCCGCCGACCTCGGCCGCCTCCGCGCGCTGGCGGGCACCGAACCGGTCCGGCCCCTGGCGGTGCAGATCTTCAACCTGGGAATCCTGCGGCTCGACCAGGACGGCCGGGTGCTCTGGTACAGCCCGGGCCGGTCCGGCGGTGATGCGCCGGCGCTGGCCGGGACTCTGGTCGGTACGCAGGCCTTCCAGACCGCACTGCGCGCGGGCCGGACGGCGTGGACCGACCTCACGCGCACGCCGGCGGGCCAGCCCGTGGTGGCGGTGCTCGAGCCGGTACCCGGGGCCGGCGGCCGGCCGGCCGGCGTGCTCGCAGGCGTGATCGACCTCGGCGCGCGCGGCCTGGAGCCCTTCCTGGCCGGCACGCTCCCCGGAGGCAACACCGCCCACGTGGTGCTGGTCGATGGGGACGGTTGGGTCCTGGCAAGCACCGGGCCGATCCCTCCGTATACACGGGACGAGCACCCCGAGTTCTTCTCTGCACTCATCCGGTCAGGGATGCCCCAGATCGGCCGGACCGATGACGGAGCCGGGGACACGCTCCCCCACGTCATGGCCGCGGCCCCGCTGCGCGTCGCCCCCTGGGCGGTCAGCGTGGGCCAGGCCGAACGGGAGGCCATGGCGCCGGTGAGCCGGCTGCGCTGGCTCCTCATCCTCTTCGGCGCTGCGGCCGTGCTGCTCGCCATCCTCTACTCCTGGTGGGACACCGGCGCGGTCATCGAGCCCCTGGCTCGCCTCACCCGGGCAGCCCAGGAGGTCGCCCGGGGGAACCTGGACGAGCCCGTCCGGGTGGAGCGCAGGGATGAGATCGGCACCCTGGGAGAGGCGTTCGAAACCATGCGACTCCGCCTGCGGGAAGCCCGGGAGGAGCTGCAGCGGGCCCTGGAGGAGGCGAAGCGGCGCGAGCAGGAGGCCGCGGCGCTGTACCGCGTGGGGAGCGAGATCCTCTCGTCGCTCGACCTGGAAACCATCCTGCAGACGGTCGTCGACCAGGCCCGCACCCTGCTCGGGGCCGAGGTCGCCGTGCTCTGCCTCGAGGAGGACGGTAGCCTGCGCGTGGCGGCCGCCAGCGACCCGGGCGGGCGGCTCCAGACAGAAGGCGCGGTGGAGACCGCTCGCAGACCCGACACCGCGCTGTGCGCGGGGTGCCCCGCTCCGGCGGTCGCGTGGCTACCCCAGCGGGCGTCGGCGACCCTGTCGGCCGGCAACCGGACCATCGGCTTCCTGTGCGCGGGGGGGCAGAACCCGGTCGGCCCCGTGGAGTCGCGGCTCCTCGCCGGACTCGCAAACCAGGCTGCGATCGCCATCGAGAACGCGCGCCTTTACGAGAACGTGAAGACGCTGGCGGTGTACGAGGAGCGGGACCGCATCGCACGGGAGATGCACGACAGCGTGGCGCAGTCGCTCGGTTACATGTACTCCCGGCTGCGTCTCCTCCAGGACCGCTACCCGCAGGACCGGGAACCGGCGCTGTGGGCCGACCTCGACGACCTGGCCCGGGTCGCCTCCGCCAGCTACGACGAGGTCCGGTGGGCCATCTTCGGCCTCCGGACCGGCCGCCCGCACCGCGCGGGTCTCCTGTCGGCGCTCGCGGGCTACGTCCGGGATTTCACCACCCGTACCGGCGTCCGCGCCGAACTCGCCGGGGAGACCCTGGGGCGGGTCGCCCTGGCGCCCGAGGCCGAGGCGCAGCTCGTCCGGATCGTCCAGGAGGCCCTCACCAACGTGGCGAAGCACGCCGCCGCCACGCAGGTCTGGGTGCGCGTGGAGGCCCGCGGGGACTCCGTCCACGTGGTGGTGGAGGACAACGGCGTCGGGTTCGAGCCCGGTGCGAAGGCCGGGCAGGACGGTCACTACGGCCTTGCCACGATGCGAGAGCGTGCGGAGAGCGTCGGGGGGCACCTGGAGATTGACACCGCGCCCGGCGCCGGCTGCCGGGTCCACATCGCCATGCCGCTCGTTCACTGACTCGTTGTCCTGAGGAAGGGAGGCGGCCCCAGTGGGGACCATCCGGGTCTGTCTGGTGGACGACCACACGCTGGTGCGGCGGGGTATCGCCGCGCTGCTGGCCGGCGATCCGGAGATCGAGGTCGTGGGCGAGGCGAGCGACGGTCTGGAGGCGATCGAGCTCACGCGGGCGCTCCGGCCGGACGTCGTCCTCATGGACATCCGCATGCCCGGGTGCGACGGCCTGCGCGCGACCCGGATCATCAAGCAGGAGATGCCCTCCGTGCGGATCGTCGTGCTCACCGTTTCCGAAGACGACGAGGACCTCTTCGAGGCGGTGAAGGCAGGAGCCCAGGGTTACCTCCTCAAGCGCATGGAGCCCCGGGACCTCTGCGCCATGGTGCACAGCGCCTACCGGGGCGAGGCCCCGATCGCACCGGCCATGGCGGCGCGGATCATCCAGGAGATCAGCGGAGGCCCGCGCCCGGACGTCCGGGAGCGTGACGAGGAGGTGCTCTCTCCCCGGGAGCAGGAGGTGCTGGCGCTGGTCGCCCAGGGTCTCGCCAACAAGGAGGTGGCCGCCCGGCTGGGGATCAGCGAGTACACGGTTCGCAACCACCTCCGCAGTGTCCTGGAGAAGCTGCACCTGCGGAATCGGGTGGAGGCGGCCGCCTACGCTCTCCAGCGCGGTCTGGCAGCGCCACCTGCCGACCCCGGGCCGCGGGGGCCCGGACCGGTCTAGGGCTAGCGTGGTTCATCTGTACCATTCCAGGGCGTTCAGGGGGTCATCTGAACCAGGATGGCCCCCTTCACTTTTGCCCCGGCAAGATCGCCCACCCCGGGAATGGGCCCCGTGCCTGCCCCCCGGTAGAAAGGAAGTGAGCCGGCCCGGGGGCCGAGCTTCAGGAGACGGAGGAGGTATCGTCCCGTGCGAAACGTGGCCGCTTTCCTGGCGGCGTTCGGCGTGGTGATGGGGACAGCGGCCGGGGCATTCGCCCTGACCCAGAACCGGGTCCAGGCGTCCCCCGGGTCCGCCGCCCCGCTGCTGCCGCCGGGTCCCCCGACGGAGCGGCAATTCACCGTCACCATGGTGATGTTCGGGGGCGAGGAGAACGAGGTGCACCGGTGGACGCCTGGCACGCTGGTGGCGCGGGTCGGTGACCCGATCACCCTCCGCGTGCTGAACGCGGACGTCGACTGCGCCAAGTACCCGCACGGTTTCGCCCTGACCGCCTTCGGCATCGACGTCCCGGCGATCCAGGTGGGGGAGGAGAAGACGTTCACGTTCACCCCCGACAAGCCCGGCGTCTTCGAGTTCAAGTGTTCCAACAAGGATTGCGGAAAGGACCACGACCGGCAGACGGGTCAGCTCCTCGTCCTGCCGTAGGGGGCGTCGCTGTCATGACGGACGTATCCCGGCGCCGGTTCCTGGGCCGTCTGGCTGCAGCAGGGGCAGGCGTGGCCGCCAGCACCCTGTTGCCCAAGGTGGACCTGGCCGCACACGAAGCGGCCGGCGTCGCCACGTCCCCGATCGGGCTCTCGGGCGAGGGGTTCGCCTTCACCGCCGACGCGTCGAACACCGGCCGCCTCATCCGCTGGGGGGCGGGGGTGGCCCAGGCCGCGGAGACAGGCAACCCGCCCGAGGCGGGAAACACCCACAACCATCGGGGCTTTCCGTACCACGTGCCGGCGACCAAGCAGTGGGTGATGGTCATCGACCTCGCTCGCTGCAACGGGTGCGGCGACTGCCAGGTGGCGTGTGGCGCGTTCCACCGCGTGCCACCGGGGCAAGAGTGGATCAAGATCTTCAAGCTCAAGGACAGCGAGGACGGCACCCCGTACTGGTTCCCCCGGGTGTGCATGCAGTGCGACAACCCGCCGTGCGTGAAGGTGTGCCCGGTGGGCGCGACCTTCAAGCGGGAGGACGGCATCGTCCTGATCGACCAGGACCGGTGCATCGGGTGCCGTTTCTGCCTCGCCGCCTGCCCGTACTCGGCCCGGTACTTCAACTGGGGCGAGCCGCCGGAGTCGCCTGAGGAGAAGGCCGAGCCGTACAACATCGAGATGAACACCCCGCACCGCCGGGGCGTCGCCGAGAAGTGCCTGTTCTGCCCGACGCTGACCCGGCAGGGCAAGCTCCCCGCCTGCGCCGCCGCCTGCCCGATGGACGCGATCTACTTCGGCGATCGGAACGAGGACGCCGTGACGAACCGGATCGGGGAGACCCTGAAGCTCTCCGAGATCCTGGAGCAGGGCGCTTACCGGTACCAGGAGGAACTCGGCACCGAGCCGCGGGTGTACTACCTGCCGCCGCGGGGCCGCCGCTACCCGCCGCCGGCCGAGTCCCCGGCCCGGGTCTGACGCCGGCCACGTGAGGAGGGCACGGCATGAAGGAAGGCACCGTGCGTTTCGACGCTGCCGGAGCGACCGTGCAGCTGCCTGTCGGAACCCGGCCGGCTCCGGAGCCCGAGGAGGCCGGCGTCCCGGAGCTGCTGCTCCCGGTGGTGCGGAGCGGCACCGGCTTCTACGTCCTGCTGGGCGTGCTCGTCGGGACCATCGTCTGGGGCCTCGTCGCATACCTCAACCAGCTCAAGTACGGCCTGATCGTCACCGGCCTGCGGAGCTACTTCTCGTGGGGGCTCTACATCACCAACTTCGTGTTCTTCATCGGCGTGAGCCACGCCGGAACCCTCATCTCCGCCATCCTGCGGGTGACCGGGGCCGACTGGCGACGGCCGATCACCCGGATGGCCGAGGTCATCACGGGCGTGGCGCTCCTCGTGGGCGCCCCCATGGTGATCATCGACCTGGGCCGGCCCGAACGCCTCTTCAACCTCTTCCTCCACGGCCGGCTGCAGTCGCCGCTCCTGTGGGACGTCATCTCCGTGACGACCTACCTGTTCGGCAGCCTGGTCTACCTGTACTTGCCGATGATCCCGGACCTGGCTGCCCTCTACCCGCACCTGGAGACCCGGCGCCCCATCCTGGCGCGCGTCTACCGGGCCCTGTCCCTGGGCTGGCGGGACACGCCCGAGCAGCACCGGCTCCTCGAGAAGACCATCTCCGTGATGGCCATCGTGATCATGCCGGTCGCCGTGAGCGTCCACACCGTCGTCTCCTACATCTTCAGCATGACGATGCGCGAGGGCTGGCACTCGTCTATCTTCGGCCCGTACTTCGTGATCGGCGCGATCTACTCGGGGATCGCCGCGATCATCGTCGCCATGTGGATCTTCCGCCGGGTGTACCGGCTCGAGCGGTACATCACGGAGATCCACTTCCGAAAGCTCGGCTACCTGCTCCTCGCCGTCGGCCTGGTCTACTTCTACACCACGTTCAGCGAGTACCTGACCATGTTCTACACCGGCAAGGGTCCTGAACGGCGGCTGGTCACCGACCTGTTCGTCGGCCGCTTCGCCGGGGTGTTCTGGACCGGGATGGCCCTCACCTTCGTGCCGGTGGTGGTCGCGGCCTTCGCCCGCTGGACGGGGGTGACGGGGCTCGTGCTGGGGTCGTTCGTGGCCAACGTCGGCATGTGGCTCAAGCGCTACATCATCATCACCCCGACGCTCGCCAACCCGTTCATGCCCATCCAGAACGTCCCCGCCGACTACGCCGTGTACCGCCCCACCTGGGTGGAGTGGTCGATCACCGCCGCCGCCGTGGCCACCTTCGTCCTGCTCTACGTCCTGTTCTCCAAGCTCTTCCCGATCGTGTCGATGTGGGAGACTCGGGATCTCGTGGCCGATTCGCACGCAAAGGGGGTGCGAGGATGAAGCGGCCAGTGGGCCTTTCTCTCGCAGTTGCAGTCGTCCTCCTCACCCTGGTCGGGCTGGGCGGGGTGGCGCTCGCGCACGGCGGCGAGGCGCACGAAGGGGAGGAATCCACCAGCCCGGCCGCTCCGCCGGCCGGGGCAGAGGTGGCCCCGACGGTCTCTCAGACCCCGCAGCTCACGCTCACCCTCTCGCGTGACGCGAAGGGCACAGGGGTGGCGGAAGCCCGCCTGACCGACGCGATGGGCATGCCCGTGCAGGGCGCGAAGGTCCGCTTCGTCCGCAAGACCACGTTCGGCGAGCTGGACCTGGGCCCGGCGACCACGGACGGGGCCGGGGTCGCCCGGATGGCGCTGCCGGTGGCTCCCGGCCAGGAGGTGGCCGTGACCGCACAGTTCGCAGGCGGGGCAGGCCTCGCGGCGGCGAGCGCCGGCGCCACCCTCTCGATCCCCGCCGAACCCGTGCCGGCACGGCCCGGCGGGCTCACCACCCGTTATCCGAACCCGTGGTTCGTCGCCATCCTGGCGACGGTCGTCGGGGGCGTGTGGTTCACGTACGGCTGGGTCTTCTGGACGCTCGGGCGCATCCGCCGGCTGGGCCGGGTGGTGCCCGAGGGCCGGCATCCTGGCCTGGCCGCGCAGGAAGCCACCGCGGACTGAGGCATCACCCGCTGCCCTCGGGTGGCGAATCACATCCTGAGAGGAGGCCGTACCCATGAGGAAGCTCGCCCTGGGTCTCGCCGTGGCCGCACTGACCGTCCTCACAGCTGTGCCCGCCCTGGCCCACCTGGAAAGCTCCAAGATCACCGCGACCTTCCTGGGCAAGGAGTTCGACGAGCCGGTCTACTACCACACCGAGTCCTTCCGAACCTACGTGCACGGCGAAGACCTGGTCGGCATCCTGGGCGGCTCCATGGCCTACGACGCCGCCACGAAGCAGGTGACGGTCAAAAAGGGTGATACCGTCATCGTCATGACCGTCGGCGACCACAAGACGGCCACCGTCAACGGGCAGCCGGTGGCCATCGACGCCGGCCCGCGCGACCGGGAGGGGGAGATCCTGCTGCCCATCCGCTTCCTCGCCGAGAAGCTCGGCTACAAGGTCGCCTGGCACGGCGACCGCCAGCACGTGGAGGTCTCAACGCCGTAGCACGCGTATGAAGCCGCCGGCCACCCTTCCCCGCGACGGAAGGGTGGCCGGCCTTGCTTTGATGCGGGCGGCTGGTGGGTAAGCTACGCTCCGGCCGCGCCTTCCGGCGGGTCGATCAGCCCCTCCCGCTGCGCGTACGTCGCTGCCTGGACCCGGTTCTGGAGGTGCAGCTTCTCCAGGATGTTGCGCAGATGGATCTTGACGGTGTTCTCGGTGATGTAGAGGGCCCGGGCGATCTCCCGGTTCGTGAGCCCCTTGCCCACCAGGTTGAGGACCTCGCGCTCCCGGGCAGTGAGGGCCGCGAGTCCCTGGCGGGGCGCCCCCGCGGGCGGCTCGGGGGCCGACGCCACCTCCGACAGGATCCGGCCCGCGACGCGGCTCGAGATCGGCGCGTAGCCCCGGTACACCTCCCGGATCGAGTCGAAGAGCCGCTCCGCAGGCAGGTTCTTGAGGAGGTACCCCTGCGCCCCGTGCTTGATCGCCTGGAACAGGTCCTGGTTGTCCTCGGAGACGGTGAGCATCAGGACCTTCGTGCTCGGCATCTCCGCCTTGATGATCCCCGTCGCGGTGATGCCATCCCCGCCGGGCATCTGGATGTCCATGAGGATGACGTCGGGCATCAGTTCCCGCGCCTTCTCGATGGCCTCCTGGCCGCTGGCGGCCTCTCCCACGACCTCCAGGTCGGGCTGGGTGCGAAGGAGACTGGCGATCCCCTGGCGCACGAGCTGGTGGTCATCCACGAGCAGGATCCGTATGGGCTCCAACGTTCTGCCCCCTCTCCGGCGTCGCCGGGCCGGAGGGTCCGGCCAGCGGAAGCCGTACCCGGACCTCGCTTCCGGCACCGGGCTCGCTCTCGACGGTCAGCTCGCCCCCCGCCTTCTCCGCCCGCTCGCGCATGATGCCGAGCCCGAAGTGCCCCGCAGCCTGGACGGCGGCGGGATCGAAGCCGATCCCGTCGTCCCGCACGGTGACGTGGAGGCCGGAAAGCTGCACGTCGAACCGCACCAGGACACGCCGCGCCCGCGCGTGCTTGACCACGTTGTGGAGTGCCTCCTGCACGATCCGGATGAGGTGGGCCTCGGAGGCCGGCGGGAGGGGCGGAAGCGCGGCCGGCGGCAGGACCAGCTCGACGTCCAGGTGGTGCGCCTGTGCGAACTCGTGCAGGTACTCGGCCAGGTATCCGCCCAGGTCCGTCCCCTCGGGCAGGCGCTGCTTGAGGTTGAGGATCGCCTGGCGGACGTCCGCGTAGGCTGCGGCGCAGGCGGCCTTCAGGCGCTCGAGTTCGCCCGCCAGGTCCGGAACGGGGCCGGACCGCGCGAGGAGCGACAGCGCCTCGAGCCGCAGGTGCAGGAACGTGAGGGACTGGGCCAGACCGTCGTGGATCTCCCGGGCCAGCCGGTCCCGCTCCTCCAGCATCGCCACCTTCTCGGCCTCACGGTACAGGCGGGTGTTCTCGAGGGCGATCCCGAGCTGACCTGCCACGTTCTCGAGGAACCGGACCTCTTCGTCCGTGAAGGCGTGCGGCTGCCGGTAGCCCACCAGGAGCGCCCCGGTGACCTCCCCACGCGCCCCGACGGGAACCGCCAGGCAGGCCACCAGTCCCTCGACCTGGAGCAGCGGGTAGGAGTCGGGATACTCCGTCAGGTCTTCCGGGAACCGCTCGGTCCGGAGCGGCCGGCCGGAACTGACCACCCGGCCGAGGGCGCCCTGACCCAGCCGCAGCCGGATCCCGGCCACCCGCTCCGGGTCCCGTGACCCGCTCATGGCCTGGCAGCGCACCTCCCGCTGGACCGGGTCCAGGACTCCGTAGACGGCCACGTCCGCCTGGAGCATGTCCCGGACCCGGGCCAGGGGCACTTCAAGATTCCGCTCCGCATCCAGGAGCGACGAAAGGCTCCGGCTGATCTCGTACAGCGCCTCCGCCTGGCGCCGCCGCCGCTCCGTCTCCGCGAGGAGCCGGGCCACCTCCGCCTCCAGTGTCCGCTTCTCGCTGAGGTCACGCAGCACCACGGCCACCTGCACCACCTGCCCGGACTCTCCCGGGACGGGCGAGAAGCTGGCCGTCACCGGGAGGAGCCGCCCGGTGCCGGTGGCGACGGTCGCCTCCAGATAGGGGATTGCCCGGCCGGTGCGGACGACCTCCGTCACCGGACACTGTTCGGGGCCGACGGGACTCCCATCGGGAGTACGGCACAGCTCCTCCCACAGGTGGACGCTGGTCAGGTCCGATTCGCTCCGCCCGGTGAGCCGCTCGGCGGCGGGGTTCGCCCGGAGGATCCGGCCCTGCGCGTCGGTCAGGAGGATGGCGTCCGAACTGTGCGCGAAGATCGCGTTCAGCTTCTGCTGCTGCTGGGCCAGGCGGTCGCTCATCCGGCCGATCCAGCCGATGACCACGTGGGTGAACGCCCCGGCACCCAGCACCAGGAAGGCACTGGCGATGAGCGTGCTCACCAGCGGAGAGGTCACTCGGTCCAGATACGTGTGGCGGACGCCCTCCACGAGAAAGATGCCGAGGACAGCGCTGCTGCCGACAAGCCAGCGAAGCTGGGCGAGGTTCACGGGACTTCCCTCCCCGGCCGGTGTGCTACCCCCTCCCCGTACTATGATTGTCGCGCAACCTCGTCACAGAAACCAGTAAAGAATGGTGTCATTCAGGCCGAACAGGAGAAAGACCACCCCCGCCCCGACCCGCAGCCACCGGTCCCACGCACGCACGCGGCGGTGCCAGTCCGAGACGAGCCCCATTCCGAGGGCGACAAACGCGGCGAACACGAGGAGCGGTAGCGCCGTCCCCACCGCGAACACGGGCGGCAGGGCGATCCCGCCGGGGGTCCGCAGCCCCAGCGGCACCAGGAGGCCGAAGAAGACGAGCGCCATGGTCGGGCAGAAGGCAAGGGAATACGTTGCCCCCAGGGCGAAGGAACCCGCGGCCCCCCGGTCCCTGCCCGTGGCGGCGAACCACGCGTCGAACCGTTCCGCCAGCCGGCCGCCGGCGGTGAAACGCAACCGCACCAGCCCGAGAAGGTGCAGGCCGAAGAGCACCATGAAGGGGCCGAAGAGCTTGCGCAGCACCGCCATGGCAGCCGTCGGCAGCCGCAGGCCGAGCAGGATGGCGGCGCTCCCCAGGAGCGTGTACACGGCGACCTTGCCCAGCACGTAGGACCACGCCGTGGACCAGAGGACACGGCGGCCGCCACCGGCCCGGCTCGACAGGTAGGCGATGGCGCCGGCGTTCGCGCTCATCTGGCACGGCGCCAGGCTACCCAGGACGCCGAAGAGAAAGGCGGACAGGATCGGGATGTTGAGGCGCATGGCCAGGAGCCCGACCGGGTCGCTGAGTCGGGCTTCGACCTGACTCAGGGCGGTGTACCACTGCCAGCTGACTTCTCGCAGGGACTCGAGCAAGGTTTCGGAACCCCCCCGGCTTTCAGTGCTTCACCGTGAACCGCCCTTCCCCGGTACCCGAACGGCCGCGGAACGGCGCCGCACGGACAGCCCCATCCAGAGGGATGTGATCGCGGCGAGGAAGCCCAGCAGTACGGCGCCCCGAGCCTCTTCGGACCAGACGCCGCCCACGTTCTCGGTGAGCGAGGCGACCAGCCGCTGCCCGGCTACCTCCACTTCGACGCGCACCTGCCAGATCCCCCTGGCCGGGTAGCGGACCTCTGCCCGGTAGAGGCCCGGCTGCCCCGCCGGCGCGAACGTGCCGTCCACCAGACCGCTCAGTCCGGCGCCGCTGGTGGCGTAGACGGCCCCCGGCAGTTCCGCTTCCAGCCGGGCCCGGGCGCCGGCGACGGGAACGCCGGCCGGATCGGTCAGTCGCAGTGTGTAGACCGCGCGGCCGTCCTGCATGGCTTCCCCGGTGACCTCCGCCCGGAGCCCTCCGGCGCCGGTCGCGCGGGCGGAGCCGGCCCCGGCGGGGGCGACGAGAAGCCCGAGCCACAGTACTGCGGCCAGCGCAACTCGGATGGCAGAGGACCGCATCCCGGCGGAAAAGGCAGCGTCATTCACGGGGCGCCAGCCTCTCCCGCACCGTCTGCAGTTCCTCCTCCAGCCGCCGCTGACGGGCCGAAAGGACGAGCAGGTAGGCGAAGAGCAGGACCCATACCGCCGCGTACCCGAAAAACAGGTAGATCATCCGGACATCGCCCCCTCGCCCGCCCGTGCGCGCAGGGCCGCCAGGGCCTCCCGTACGGCCTCGAGGCGGGCACGCTGCTGCAGGAACCACCCGTAGACCAGGGTGAAGGCGAGCGTCATGGCGACCATGGCGGGGACCATCCGAGGGTCTACGTTCACCTGCCCCTCCCTGACCACGAGCGGGTGGATCGAGCGCCACCAGGTCACCGAGAGGTGGACCACCGGAACGTTGGCGAACGCCACGATCCCGTAGACGGCGGCGTACCGCGCCCGGCGGGCGTCTCCCTCGGCTGCGGACCGGATCAGCAGGTATCCGACGTACATGAACCAGAGGATCAGGCTGGTCGTGAGGCGCGGGTCCCAGGTCCACCACGTGTTCCACACCGGCCGGGCCCAGAGCGAGCCGGTGACGAGGACGAGGGTCATGAAGAGAACCCCGACCTCCCCGGAGGCGTACGCGAGCCGGTCCCACCGCCGGTCCCGCGTCACCAGGTAGAGCGCGCTGCCCACGAGGACCACCGTGAACGCGAGGAAGCCGTTCCAGGCCACCGCCACGTGCAGGTAGAACAGGCGCTGGACGTCACCGAGGTGCACGTCCCGTGGGGCCTGGACCAGTGCCAGGTACAGGCCGGCGACGATTGCCACCGCCCCGGCCAGGGCCAGGAGTGGCCCACCGACCCGACTCGCGGCCGGCGGGCGCGCCCGTGACTCCCGCAACGACCCTACACCTCCACCAGGGACTCGAACAGGACGTACGGCAGTGCGAGGGCTGCGGCGTCGTAAGCGACCAGAAGCCTCAGCCACAGGCCGGCGTCTTGCACGGCGCCGGGATCCAGGACCCCCCGCGTGACCTGTACCACCCCCAGGACGAGGGGGACCAGGACCGGGAAGAGCAGCACCGGCAGGAGCGCCTCCCCGGCCCGCGTCGCCGCGGCCAGCGCCGCCAGGAGGGTCCCCGTGGCCGCAAACCCCACGGTCCCCAGGAGGAGGACCGGCACGAGGGCCAGCGGCCGGCCGGCGGGACGGTAGTCGAAGAAGAGGAAGTAGGCCGGCACCGCGACAGCCTCCAGCAGCAGGAGGAGGACGGCGTTGGCGAAGAGCTTGCCGTAGTAGATCGCCGCCCGGTCCACGGGCGCCAGCATGAGCCCGGCCAGCGTGCCGCCCCGAACCTCCCCGAAGAACGACCGGTAGACCCCCAGCATCCCGGCGAAGAAGACGGTGAGCCACAGGAGACCCGGAAAGACTTGCGGCAGCGCCTCTCTTGCCGGGTCGAGCGCGAAGTTCCACAGGGCCCCGGCGATCAGCGCGAACACCACCATCACGGGGACCACTTCCCGGGACCGGAGTTCCGTCTGCAGGTCCTTCCGGCAGATGGCCAGCGCCGTTCGCAGGAGGCTCATCTCGACCCCTCGCCCGCAAGCGCGCGCAGCGCCCACCCCGCCGGCCCCTCCGCGAGCCGGCCCTCGCGCAGGGTGAGCCAGCGACAGGCCAGCCCCTCGAGCTCGGACGGATCGTGGGTGACCACCAGAGCCGCCCCGCCGCGGTCCCGGTGCTCCCGGAGGAGCCCCCGGAGCACCCCGGCCCCCTCGGCGTCGAGCCCCGTGAACGGCTCGTCCAGGAGCAGCACCGGTGGGTCGTGGAGGAGCGCCCGGGCCAGGGTGAGACGCTGCCGCATGCCGTGGGAGAGCCGGGCCACCTGCAGATGGGTATGGGGCTGTAGCCCCACCCGCTCCAGAAGGACGGCCGCCCGGCGGAGCGTCTGGGCGCGGCCCAGGCCGTAGAGCCGGCCGTAGAACTCCAGGTTCTCTGCCACGGTCAGGGTCGTGTACAGGAGGGACTCGTGCAGGACCACCCCGAGCCGCCGGCGGAGCTCCGCTCCGTCCTCCCGGGCATCCCGGCCCTCGATCCGGACGCAACCCGCCTCCGGCCGGAGGAGGAGCGCCAGGATCCGGATCAATGTGGACTTGCCGGCCCCGTTCGGTCCCACCAGGCCCACCACCTCGCCCGGACGCACGTGCAGGCTCACCCCGGCCAGCACGACCTGGTGCCCCACCCGGTACCAGACCCCCTCGGCGCGGATCACGGCCGGCTCACTCCGGCCCGCGCCAGGAGCCGGCGCCCCGACCGCCGCGTCCCGACGACCGCCGCCGCGAAGGCCACGACGATGAAGGCGAAGTTGATCGCGACCTTGAGCGGGTTCCCGCCGTGGGCGTGGGCAATCTCCCGCTCGCCGGGAGCCAGGGGCGGGGCCTCCGAGAGCCCGCCGGCAGGGTTCGTCGGGTCGGCCGGACCCGGGGCGGGGGCCCGGACCTGCACCGACAGAGAGGTCCCGGGTGGTACCGTTCCCGGCGTCTGATAGAGTTCGAACCGGATGCCTTCCAGCTCGAAGAGCCCCTGGTTGACGAGCCGGGGAGCCTCGACCTCGGCCCCCTGCGGCACGGCGAGGTCGAAGCGCCCCACCCCCGCCGGGAAGGCGAGGGACAGATTCGCGTCGCCGGGCGGGAGCGACACCGCCACGCCGATCTGGCGCCCGGCCCCCGCTTCGAGCCCGCGCCGGTCCACCAGGGCTCCGCCTTCCGGCTGCAGCTCCCCGGGGGTCTCGCTGCCCCCGAGTACCACCTCGACCTGCCGGGCCGCGTCCGGCAGCGGCACGACCAGACGGTCGACGCGGCCGGGACCCGGATTCCGGAAGTCCGCCAGGATCATGCCCGACCAACCCCCGTCCCGGGGGACCACCACCATGCGGAGGTGCACGAGCACCGGGGGCGTGCCGGTGTCATCTTGTCCCGCGCGGGCGACGGCCGGGGCCACGACAAGGGCGAACGCCGCCAAGAACAGGGCGACTCCGGACCGGCGCCGGCTCATCGGGACCCCTCCTCCGCGTCAAGAAGCGCCGCCGCCTGCTCGAGGAGCGCTTCCCGCAGCGTCTGGTACTCCTCCTCGGACATCTTCCCCGAGCGGTAGTCGTACTCGAGGTCGGCGAGCCGGGCGTAGACCTTCTCCCGTTCCTGAAGCGGGTCCGGGGGCTCCTCGTCGAAGGCGGGGCCGCTCTCCCGGCGCCTCAGGGGGGCCAGGGCGAAGGCGGCGAGGGCCAGGAAGAGGAACCCGCCCACCGCGTACGGCAGGTAGGAAGTCAACTCTCCGGCTCACCTCACAGACAGGGAACGTCTCAGAAGAACTCCAGCCACTCGGCGGCGGCGCGAGCGCGGGAACGTGCGGACGGCCTGCGGGCCCGGGGGCCAGGGCCCGGGGCCCCCTCCGCAGCGCCTCCCGCGCCGGGGCTGTCCGCTCCGCCCGGGTAGACCCGCAGCCAGCGGCGCAGGAGCGTGACCAGGACGGCCCCGCCAAGGGCGACCGCGGCGAACGGAGCCAGCCACATGAGCCAGAACACCCCGCGCCGCGGGGGGTACATGAGGATCCACGCCCCGTACCGGGCCTCGTACGCCGCCAGGATCTGCTCCGGTGTCTCGCCGGCGTGGAGGCGCCGCTCCACGTCGGCGACGATCTCCCGCGAGGGCAGGGTGTCCGAATCCCAGGCGGACAGGTTCTTGCAGAGCGGGCAGCGGATCTGCCTGGCCACCGCCCGGACCTGGTCGGCCGTATGCACGGCGCCGGCAGGGCGGGCACCGCCGAGGACCATGAGGATGGAGGCGGCCAGGGCCAGCAGAGCCGCACGCACCCGGGACACGGCGGTCACCTCCCCGTGAGGCCGGTCACCGGGGCCGTGGTCGGGCCGGCCTCCGCCGGCGCCGGCAGCGTCCCCGGGGTACCCACCCGCCGGCCGGAGGTCACGCGCTCGGGTTCAGGCCACAGGGCGACGAGCGTCCCGGCCAGGAGCAGGTACTGGCCGATCCAGACCCAGGCGACCAGCGGGTTGATGTAGATCTTGTAAGAGGCGGCCCCGGTGTCGTCCCAGCCGCCAAGCACCACGTAGAGATCCTCAGCCAGGCCGCCCAGGACGGCGACCTCCGTGGTGGGCTGCTCGTTGTAACGGAAGAGCTGCTTCTCGGGGCGCAGGACCCCGATGTCCCGGCCGTCCTTGCTCACCCCGAGCCGGGCGAACACCTCCACGTGGTCGTCCTCCCGCGCTGCCCACACCCCGCGGTGGGTGAGCACGTACCGCCCCATCGCGAACGGCTCTCCGGGCCGCAGCGTCACGGTGGCCTCCTGGCTGTACGCGCTCGACCCGATGAAGCCGGTCACCATGACGACGATGGCGAGGTGGACCAGGTACCCGCCGTAACGCCGCCGGTTGCGGCTGATGAGGCGCACGAGCGCGACGGGGATGCGCTCGCCGGTCACCTGGCACCGGGCCTGCACGCCGCGGATGAACTCCTGCACGTGCGCGGCGGCCGCAAATGCGGCCACGGTGAAACCCACCAGCGGAGCCGTGCGGGTGACCCCTGCCAGCAGCAACACGGCGGCCGCGAGCGTGGCGAACGCGACCGGGTAGAGGTAGGAATGGGCCAGGTTTTCCATCTGCGCCCGCCGCCACGGCAGCAGCGGCCCGAGACCCATGAGGAGGACCAGGGCGAGCCCGAGGGGCACGTTCACCTGGTTGAAGAAGGGCGGGCCCACCCCGACCTTCATGCCGGTGACCAGCTCCGACGTCACGGGGAGAAGGGTGCCCCACAGGGTGGCGAAGGTGATCCCCAGGAGGAGCAGGTTGTTCAGCAGGAAGGAGGCCTCGCGGCTGAGGAGCGACTCGATCCCGTGCGGGCTGGCGTACACGCGCGAGCGGTCGATGAGCAGGTAGACGGACACGACCGCCATGATCCCGATGAAGCCGAGGAAGAACGCCCCCAGCGGCCCGTTGGCGAACGCGTGGACGGAGACGACCACGCCGCTCCGGGTCAGAAACGTGCCGAAGATCGTCAGCAGGAAGGTGATGACGATGAGGACCACGTTCCAGCCCTTGAGCATGCCCCGCTGCTCCTGGACCACCGCGGTGTGAAGGAACGCCGTCCCGGTGAGCCACGGCATGAGCGACGAGTTCTCGACCGGATCCCAGGCCCAGTAGCCCCCCCAGCCGAGCTCCACGTACGCCCACTGGCCCCCGTAGAGGATCCCCATGCTGAGGAACAGCCACGCCAGGAGCGTCCAGCGGCGGGTCACCCGGAGCCACACGTCGCCCGTGTCCCCGGTGATGAGCGCCGCCATCGCGTACGCGTAGGGCACCGAGAACCCCACGTAGCCGAGGTACGTGTAGATGGGATGCAGCATCATCCCCGGATTCTGGAGGAGCGGGTTGAGACCTCGTCCCTCCGCAGCCGGCTCAGGCAGCAGGCGGAACGGCGGGCTGACGAAGTTCACCAGCGTCAGGAAGAACACGGCGGTCACCAGCAGGAACGTTCCGACCCACGGTTGGAGCCGCCCGGCGCCGGGATGACGAGTGGAGACGGCCGCGGCGCTCAAAAGGCTCAGCACCCAGACCCACAGGAGCAGCGAGCCGGCGTTGCCGCCCCAGAAGGCGCCGATCTTGTACAGGAGGTCGAGGTCGCGCGTGGTGTAGTTCGCCACGTACTCGTACCGGAAGTCCGACGTGACGAGAAGGAACAGCAGCGCGGCCGAGGCAACGGTCGTCAGCAGGGCCACGCCGTAGAGCGCCCTCCGCCCGACCTCCACCCAGCGCCCGTCCCGCCGCACCGCCCCCAGCACGAACGCCGCGATCCCGAACACGGCCGCGACGAGGGCCCCGGCGAGGGCCAGCCTTCCCAGGGTGCCCATCAGGAGGTCCCCTTCCCGGCGGCCTCCGCCGTACCGCCCGGCGGCCGGTATCCCGGCGGGGCCGGTTCTCCCTCGTAGCGGGACGGGCACTTGATCATGACCTTGGACGCGACGACCCGGCCGTCCGGGGACAGCCTTCCCTCCACGATGGCCTCCCAGCCGTCGTTCATGTTGTCCGGCTTGATCCCCTCGTAGACCACGGGCAGGCGCGCGCCGGAATCCCCCGCCACCTCGAACTCGAGCCGGGTGCCGAGGTTCTTCACCTCCACGGTCTCGCCCACGATCTTCCCCATCACCCGCACGGAGCGCCCGGTGTACCGCGTGCGGGCCCGGACCAGTTCGTCCACGGTCATGTAGTACGAGGTGGACTGGCGGAGCCCCGTCACCATCAGGTACGCCGTGGCCGCGACCACCACTCCCAACGCCAACCCGATCCGGAGGCGTGCGCGCCTCATCCTGTCACCTCGCCGGCGACCCTCCCACGGCCTCCACCTGACGCACGAACTCGCGCATCTGGGCCAGGGTCATGGGGCCGATGTACTTGAGCCGGATGATGCCGTTCGCGTCGAGGAAGAACGTCTCCGGGATGCCCGTGAGGCCGTAACGCGTGGCCAGCTCGTCGGTCCGATCCAGGACGATGGTGAAGGTGATCCCGTACTGGTCCACGAAGCGCCGCACCGTGTCCACGGGTTCCGCCCGGTCGACGCCGACGATGCGGACCCGGCCTCCCATCTCCTCGTGCAGCTGCTGGAAGGCCGGCATCTCCTGCTTGCAAGGGGGGCACCACGTGGCCCAGAAGTTGAGGATCACGAGCTGCCCCCGCAGCGAGGACAGCCGCACGGGGTTCCCGTCCAGGTCGGGGAGCGTGAAGTCCGGCGCCGGACTCCCGACCTCGGCCACCCGGGTCGACTGACCCACCCGGATCGCGCCCAGCACGGCCAGGACGGCGGTGAGGGCCAGCACCGAGATGAGCCACAGCCGCTTGCGCATGCGTCTCCCCCTTCTCTGGCCGCGGCCGCCCCGGGGTCAGAGCAAGGTTAGCACTTAAGTTTGAAGAAAGTGTGTAGGGTCAGCATGCGGGCCGCCTGCACCGCAGGGTGCAGGCGGCCCGCGTCCCCCGGGACCCCGTCCGGGTCACTCAGCAGCAGTGGTGCCCGCCGTGGCCGTGTCCGTGACCGCCGTGCCCGTGACCGTGGTGCTCCCCCCCGACGTACTTGCCGGGATCCCGGTCGAACTCCTTCTTGCACGCGGGCGAGCAGAAGTAGTACGTCTGCCCTCCGTACACCGACGTCGCCGCGGCCTTGCCGGGGTCCACGTCCATGCCGCAAACCAGGTCCTTCGCCAAGTGGTTCGCCTCCTTCCGGATGTCCGCAGGCGGACCTCCGTGATCTGGAACCGGGGGCCGGGGTCTGCCTCGCGCCCTCCAGGATTCCCGGAATCAGGACGCCGGCGGTCAGAGACGGTAGACGTGTTCGGGCCGGTGTACCGGCCGCCGGGTGATCTTCGACGTGTCCACGATGATCTGATCGCCGTCCACCTCGACGGCCATGATGTCGAGCGGCCTCGGGGCGGGGCCGGCGATGTTCTGCCCGGTGCGGGTGAACACCGACCCGTGGCATGGGCAGTGGAACTGGCCTTCGGCCTCGTTCCACGGCACCGTGCAGCCGAGGTGCGTGCACTTCCAGTACAGGGCCATGATCCCCTCGGGCAGGCGGGAGATGTAGAACTTCCCCTGCCGCACGACCAGGGGCGGATCCTCCGGGCGCAGGCTGCTCAGCGGGACCGGGACCACCACCTTGCCCCCGAACCCTTCCACCTTCCTGGGCCAGAGCATGACCCCCGCTCCCACGGCGGACTGAGCGAAGACCAGACCGATGGTGCCGTACATCCCCTGGCGCAGGAGTTGCCTCCGCGTGACGCCGCCGGAGCCGCCCGCTGCGTTCCCCGTTCCCGGGGGTGCTTCGTTATGCCGGTCCACCCTCCTCACCCCTCACCACCTCGAGGGATCACCCAGCGATCCCTCCGCCGAAGAGCAACCTGGAGGCGGGCCTCAGTGACAACCGTGCCTGCCGTGCCGCGCGCACCCGCCGTCGGCATCCGCCACGGCCCCCGAGAGGTACGCTTCGGGGTTGCGAGTGAAGCGCTCCAGGCAGTGGTGGCACTTGAAGAAGTACACCTGGCCCTTGTACTCGAGCGCCGGCGCCGTCCCCGGGTCGACCGGGTTATGACAGACCGGACAACGCAGCACGCCGATCACCTCCTTTCTCATGCGAACACCCAGAGCAGAAGGACAGCCCCGAGCAGGGCCAGCCCGCCCCAGAGCCAGTAGGCGCCACCGGCACCGGCACCAGCACCGGCACCGTACCGGGCCCCGACCCGGGACCCGCCGACCAGCCGCGCCCCCGGCGGCGTGTTCCGGCGATCCGGACGGTGCCCGGCGTGGGCGGCGTCCCCGGCGTGCACACCGCGCGTGCGCGCTCCGTGAGAGCCATGTCCACCGCAGCAACCCATGGTTCTCGCTCCTCTCCTCTTCGCGCCTGGCCGGAATGACGGGCCCGACGAGCCGGGCGGCCCCCGAAGATCCGGGGGGTCCCTGGGGGCCCGCCCGGCCCGGGCGGCTCAGAACCCGTGCATGGGCTTGAACCGCTTGAGCAGGCCCGAATTGGTGACCACCGATACCGAGCTGAAGGCCATGGCCGCCCCGGCGATGGCAGGGGCCAGGTACCCGAAGGCGGCGATCGGGATGCCCAGCGTGTTGTAGATCAGCGCCCAGAACAGGTTCTGCTTGATCTTCCGCATGGTCTGCCGGCTCAGGCGGATGGCGGCGACGATGCCCCGCAGGTCGCCCCGCATGAGCGTGATGCCGGCCGTCTCCATCGCCACGTCGGTGCCGGTGCCGATGGCGAACCCCAGGTCGGCGGCGGCCAGGGCCGGGGCATCGTTGATCCCGTCGCCCACCATGCCGACGACCTTGCCGGTACCCTTGAGGTGGGCCACCTGGGCGGCCTTGTCCTCCGGCAGGACCTCCGCCATGACCTTGTCCGGGTCGATGCCCACCTGCCGGGCGATGGCCGCCGCGGTCCGGCGGTTGTCGCCCGTGATCATCCAGACAGGCGCCACTGCCGCTTCATCTCCCGCTCCCGCGCCTCTTTCTCGGCGTCGGCGGCGCCTTCTTCGTCCTTGGCGAATGCCTCGTACCCCAGATCCTTGACAGCCTTCTTCATGTCGGCCACGCCGACGGCCCCGGGAAGGTAGCGCACGAGGGCGGTCTCGGCGGCGAAGTTCACCGTCGCCTCGAGTACACCGGGGAGCTGGTTCAGCTTGCGCTCGATCCGCTGCGCGCAGGCCTGGCACGTCATCCCGACCAGGCTCAGCTTCACGGAGCCGTCCACGACGCCGTAGCCCAGGTCCTCGACGACCCGGCGGAAGGCCTCCGGCCCCGCCTGGGCCGGATCGAAGGTGACCGTCGCCTTCTCGGTGGCAAAGTTCACCACCGCTTCCTGCACCCCGGGTACCTTCCGGAGCCCGGACTGGATCCGGTTGGCACAGGACGCGCAGGTCATCCCCTTGAGTCCGAACGTCAGGCGGGTGACCCCGCCCTTCACGTCGCCTCGGTGCAGCGTCGCCGCTTCCGACACGATCGCCACCTCCGCTGCGCGAACTCGCCGCCCGCGCGGTCACCGGCAGAACTTGTAGAGGATCGCGATCAGCTCGTCGTAGGCCGCCGGCCCGTCCCCCCTGCGGACGGCGTCCGTCACGCACGTTTCCAGGTGGCTGCGGAGGAGAAGTCTCCCCACCTGGCGCAGGCCCTCCCGGGCCGCCTCCACCTGGATCAGGACGTCGACGCAGTAGCGGTCCTCGTCGAGCATCCGCTGCAGCCCCTGCACCTGACCGGCAATCCGCAACAGGCGGTGGCGGATCTCCTTCCGGGTCTCGGGGTCGACCCGTGTCTTGTGCGGGCTGGTGGCGGGGTTCACCATGCTCACCTCCGCTACACCGTACCCGTATGGGGTAGTTGCCGCGTTCTGGGTTCAGTCTAAGCCGATCGGTCCCGTCCGTCCATCACCCAGGTGGGTGATTTCGACGCGAAGCCGGTCTCAGGCCAGTGCCAGCGCCAGCAAGCCCGTCGCGGTGACCAGCAGGCCCAGTGCAAGGCGGAGCGCTTCCCGGGAGCGGACATGCCAGCGGGAGATCCGGAGGAGCGCAGCCCGACTCGTGGCGGCCAGAACGACGAGGACGAGGGGCAGCACAAAGCCCACGTTGTAGACCAGCAGAAGGACCAGCGCCCCCGCCCGGTTCTCCAGGAGCGCCAGCACGCCGCCGACGGCGAGATAGAGTCCTCCACCGCATGGAATCGTGCAGAGTCCGATGAGCACTCCCGCAACGAATGCGGCTCCGCCGCTCGCAGGCCTGGTCCACCGCCGGACCAGGCCGTGCAGGCTGTCGGGGGTGCGAACGCGTACGGGGCCCTCCGGATAGAAGTACTCGGCCGCCATGGCGAGCCCGAGGATCACCGCGCCGACCCCCGCCACCCGGGTGGCGAGGTGGCCCCGCGACAGGGGCGCCAGCCAGGCAAACTGCAGAAAGCCGAGGCCCAGGAGGAGGTAGAGCAAGAAGACCCCGGTGATGTAACCGCCGGCCACGGTCCAGATGCGAAGGCGGGCGACCTGGGCATGGCCCCCCGCCACGGCGGACCCCACCGTCGTCAGAAGAGCGCCCACGAACAGGATCAGAACCGTGATGGCGCACGGGTTCAGGCCGTCCAGGAACCCGGCGCCGAGCGCGAGTGGGATGACCCAGGGGGAATCGGCCGCGCCGAGCGGTATCCCGTGCACTCACTCCACCACCAGAACCCCGCGCATCGCCGGGTTGTCCTTGCCGCCGCAGCAGATGTCGCAGTAGAACTCGTACCGGCCGGGTGCGGGCGCCGCGAGCTGGAAGGTCTGCGTGCTGAGGGGTGCCACGACCTGCCGCACGCCCAGGGCTTCCACCACGAAGTTGTGGTACCCGCCTCCGTCGGTGTGGAAGCGGTCGTCCGGGTTCACGAGCGTGATCCGGACCGGCTGGCCTGCGCGCACCCGGATGATTCGGGGCTGGAAGCCGCTCATGTCGATCCGGACCCTGAGCGAGCCTTCCGGAGCGTCCCAGGCCAGGAGAGCCGGTTTCGACAGCAGAAGCCCGACCAAAATGACTGCGACCGCAACCAGGGCCCAGAACACCCACCGCCGGGAGTTCACACCCGTGCCGCCTCCGGTCCGAGCGGGCGTCCCCGGCTTCTTGCCGCTACGGCGCTGGCGCTCAGGCAAGCCGGACCCCTCCTGTCGTCATAACTGCCCCGGGCCATGGTCCCGCCGCGGCTGCAGGACCGAACGCGATTCCCCGGAAGAACAGTCGTGTGTATGGCCGGTACGGCACAGAACCACACACACGGCCACGTACAGGGCGAGCAGGGCCAGCGCAACGGTCAGCGTGGCCTCCGACCCGATGCGCGGCCGCAGCAGGAGGATCACGAAGGGAACCGTGCAGAGCCACAGAAAGATGGCCATCGCCAGCATGGGCACACGGTATTGCCGCTCCATGCGGGCTCACCCTCTCGTGCCCTCACCACGGGAGGATCCGCGGTCCGCGACGATGCCCTGCAGCAGGTCGGCGACCCGGCTCGACCCGATCCGGTGGATCAGCTGGCGGTAGGAGGTATGACCCGCGGCCACGTCCCGCAACCACTCGAAGGCCGCCGGGTACCGTTGAAGCCACTCCTGTGTCAGCTGCGGCGACCACCCGACCACCCGGGCCAGGATCATGGCCCAGTACAGGTCCCCACGAAGCGTTTCGGTGAGTGATGCCTCGTACACCCGCCCGGCATTCGGTCCGGGCCCGGTGGCGAGAAGCGCGGAAGCAGCCAGCGCAGCGCTCTGGACGGCGTAGTAGATGCCCTCGCCGGTGAGGGGATCGGCCAGTCCGGCGGCGTCCCCCACCAGCAGGACGGAACCGGCCGAAACCCGCTCGTTCCTGCACCAGACCGGGATCATCCACCCGCGGACGGTCGCCGCATCCGGGTCGAGGGAATGTGCGGCAAGAAAGGCCCTGAGCGCGGGCCTGAGCCTGTTCCCCGTCGTCAGGCCGCTCACGCCCACCGAGATCCGGTCGCCTTTCGGAAACATCCACGCGTACCCCATGGGCACGACCCCGTGGTCGACCCACGCCTCTTCTCCGGACCACCCGGGCGCGGAAGATACCGGTATCTCCGCCTCGAGCGCTGGCGCGCGCCGGGGCTGCGGGCGGATCCGGAGGGAACGGGCTACCACCCCCCGGGCCCCATCGGCGCCGATCACGGCACGGGCCAGCAGCACGCCCCGGGGCGAGCGAACCTCGAGCACGCTGTCCCCCCACTCAACTCCGGTCACCCGCCATCCGGTGACCACCTCCGCCCCCGCCTCCGCGGCGGCGTTCGCCAGCAGGAAATCGAGCACGTCCCGGGAGACGGTGTGCCAGAGCGGTTCACCGCCCGAAAACCGCAAGGGCGACCGCCCCTGGGCCCACACTACCACGCTGCGAACCGCCGATTGGACAGCGGCATTCCACCGCGGTCCGAGGATCGGCTGGAGAAGGGCCCGTGCCCTGGGCGTGACCCCACCGGCGCACACCTTGGTCCGGGGGTACTGCTCCTTCTCCACCAGGGCGACGCGCGCCCCCGCAGACGCCAGCATGTAGGCTGCGGTTGTCCCGGCAGGGCCGCCACCGACCACGACGGCGTCGTAGATCACGCGCACCTCGTGTTCACCTCCGTGCGGCCGGTGGCGACCCACCGGTCAGCCCTCGAGACCTGGCCGACTGCAACTGGTTCCCGTCGCTTTGCCCGTGCCGCCGGCTACCGCTGCCCGGGCAGCCGCTGCTAGTGGCCGTGACCGTGGCTGCCGATCTTCTCTCCCTTCACCAGCGGGATGACCAACGGCATCGTGACGATGAGGCTCAGGAGGAGAACCCACACCGCACCGCCCCAGCGGGCCACGGGGGTGTACTCCGGACTCCACGTCAGGAGCACGAACAGAGCCGCAAGCCCCAGCGAGATGCCGCCGTAGATCAGGGCGGCCTTCTGCCTCCACCCCACGTCGGTCACCTCCTTCGGGATTTGTGTGGGTGATCAGTGAGCATGCGCCGGAGCAGCGATCTCACGCTCTCCCGCAGGGCTCGTGGGGCCGGGCCGCCGCAGGCTCGGCCGGAAGTTCTTGAGGAGCAGCGTGTTCAGGGTCACCGACACCGAGCTGATGGCCATGAAGAAGGCGGCCAGCTCGGGGCTCACCACGAGGCGGGTCCACGGGTAAAGCAGGCCCGCCGCCACGGGGATCCCGACCGTGTTGTAGATGAACGCCCAGAACAGGTTCTGGTAGACCTTGCGCATGGTCGCCCGGGCGATCTCGATGGCCGAGACCACGTCCCGCAGGTCACTCTTGATCAGGATCACCTGGCCGGTCTCCTTCGCCACGTCCGTGCCGCTGCCGATCGCGATCCCGACGTCGGCCTGTGCGAGCGCAGGGGCGTCGTTGATGCCGTCGCCCACCATGGCCACCCGCTTGCCCTGGGCCTGCAGCTTCTGCACCTCGTTCGCCTTGTCCTGCGGCAGGACCTCGGCCAGCACGGTGCGGATCCCGACCTGGCGGGCGATCGCCTCCGCGGTGCGGCGGTTGTCGCCGGTGATCATGGCCGTCTCGAGGCCCATGGCGTGCAGCCGCCGGATCGCCTCGACGGTGCTGTCCTTCAGCGTGTCCGCCACGGCGACCAGGCCGGCCATGCGACCGTCGATCGCGAGGAACATGACCGTCTTGCCCTGCGCCTCCAGGGCCTCCGCCTGCTGGAGGGCCTCCTCGAGGGCGATGTCCTGCTCCCGCATCAGCTTCCGGTTGCCCAGCAGCACGTGCCGCCCCGCGACGCGCGCTCGGATGCCGTGTCCGGGGATCGCCTCGAACTCCTCCGCATCGGCCAGCGCCAGCCCCCTCTCCGAGGCGCCCCGGACGATGGCCTCACCCAGCGGGTGCTCCGAGTTGCGCTCGGCTGCGGCCGCCAGGGCGAGGATGGTCGACTCGTCGTTGCCGGCGAGGGCCACCACGTCGGTGACCGAAGGCTCGCCCCTGGTCAGGGTGCCGGTCTTGTCGAAGACGATGGTGGTCAGCTTCGCGGTGTTCTCGATGGCCTCGGCGCCCTTGAAGAGGATCCCGTGCTCGGCCGCCTTGCCCGTACCGGCCATCATGGCGCTCGGCGTGGCGAGGCCCACGGCGCACGGGCAGGAGATGACCAGCACCGTGATGCTCTCCAGGAGGGCGAACCCGAAGACGCCGATCTCCCCCAGCGTGTACGGCGAGAGGATGAAGCGGCTGTCCGGGCTGAAGAAGCGTTCGAAGCCGAAGAAGAACCAGAACCCGAACACCAGCAGCGCCAGCACGTGGACGCCCAGGATGAAGTGGCCGGCCACCCAGTCCGCCACCTTCTGGATCGGGGCCTTGGACGCCTGGGCATCTTCGACCAGCTTGATGATCTGGGCCAGCGCCGTCTCCTTGCCCACCTTGGTGGCCCGGAACCGGAAGGCTCCGGTCTTGTTGATGGTGCCACCGATGACGGTGTCGCCGACCTTCTTCTCGACGGGGATGCTCTCGCCCGTGATCATCGACTCGTCGACGGCCGAGTAGCCCTCGACGACCTCTCCGTCGACCGGAATCCCTTCGCCGGGCCGGACCTGGATGAGGTCGCCGACCTCGACCTCGTCGGCCGGGATCTCCACCTCGACGCCACCCCGGATCACCCGCGCCACGCGGGGCTGCAGGGACATCAGGCGGCGGATGGCCTCGGACGTCCGCCCCCGGGTCAGCGCCTCGAGCCACCGCCCCAGGATGATGAACGCCGTCAGCAGAGCGGCCGACTCGAAGAACGTGGCCTCAGGCCCGCCGAATCCCGCGTCGGGCCAGAGCGTGTTGATCACGCCGATCAGGTAGGCCGCCCCGATCCCCGTGGCGTACAGGAGGTTCATGTCGGTGACGCCGTGCTTCAGCCCGTTCCAGCTGTTGGCGAAGAACTGCCAGCCGGGGCCGAAGACGATGGGGGTCGTCAGGAGCCCGAGGACGTAATTGTTGCCGAGCCACTCCGGAACGAATCGCGGGAAGATCCAGTAGTCCCGGAAGGTCCCCAGCATCACGAGGATCGAGATGGGCCACGCGAACCACATGAACCGGCCCTGCCGGCGGATCTCCCTCTCGCGCGCCTCCCGCTCCCGGTCCATCTGGGCCTGACCGGAAAGTTTCTCTTCCGCGTCGTAGCCGAGTTCCCGGATCGTCCTCTTGATATCCGCCTTCTCGACCACTCCCGGGAAGTACCGGACCTTGGCGATTTCGGTGGGAAGGCTCACCGCCACCGAGACGACGCCGTTGAGCCCCCCGACAGCCTTCTCGATCTTGTGGACGCACGACGCGCAGCTCATGCCGGTAACATGGAGCGTGACTTCCTCGGTGGCCACCTCGTAACCCAGTTCGGACACGGCCTGCGCCAACGCCGGAATTCCGACGCGGTCCTCGTCGTACCGAACGTGTGCCAGGCCCGCCGTCAGGCTCACCTGGGCTTCGGCAACCCCATCCAGGTTACGGAGTGCCTTCTCGATCTTGCTGACGCAGGACGCGCAGCTCATCCCCTGAATCCGCAGCTGGATCTCGCGAACCGCCAACGCTGGCACCTCCTCAGACGTCGACATGCGGATCGGTCCACCGGACTCGAGCGAGAAGCGGCAACGCGGACAGGCTATCTCGCAAACTTGAGCAGGGCGCTCTTCAGCTCTTCGCAGACTGCCGGCCCTTGTTGCCTCCGGACAGCCTCCGTGACGCGGGACTTCAGGTGACTTCGGAGGGCCAGCCGCCCCACAAGGCGCAGAACCTCCCGGGCCCGCTCCACCTGGAAGAGCACCTCGACGCAGTAGCGATCCTCGTCCAGCATCCGCTGCAGCTCTTGTACCTCAGTGACCATCCGCTGCAGACCGAGGCGGAGTTCCTTCCGGGTTTCGGGATCGAGCCGTGTCTTGTGAGGACTGGTGGTGGGGTTCACGATGCTCACCCTCCCACTACACCCTACCCGTAGGGGGTAGCATGCAGCGTCTTGCCACCAGTGTAGGGCGTGCGGGGCTGCCCGTCCATCACCCAGAGGGGTGATTTCGCAACCGGACCAGGTGGTAGACGGCAAGAGCCCAGAACGCAAGCCCCATGGCGGTTCCCAGCAGGGTGAGGGTGAAGAGGACGAACTCCACGTATAGTCCCTCCAATCCAGTTGGCTCCCACAAGAGACCCCATGTTCGTCCGAGAAGGAGGCCGGGCAGTTGCCCGGACTCCACCCCTTCTCCGGCCCGAGTCCAGACGGGGACCATCCTGTACAATCGGGACGAACCAGAGGACAACAGGAACTGCGAGTGCTACCTGTGGGGGGTAGAGGTACCTCTGGAGGTGAATATGGCACGTCTCGCTCGCCTTCTCCATCACCCGGATGGGCGATGGCCGGGCAGCACCGGCTACTCCGCCATCAGGACACCGCGCATCGCCGCGCCGGGCATGCCACCGTGACCGACGTCACAAGAAAACTCGTACCTGCCGGGTTCCATCAGCACCAGCTGGAAGGTCTGGGTGCTCAGGGGTTCCAGTACCTTCCGCACGCCCAGCGACTCGATCACGAAGCGATGGTAGCCGCCACCCCCGCTGCGGAACGGGTTGTCCTCGTTGGCCAGGGTGAGCACGACCGGCTTTCCCGCGCGCACTCGGAATGCGCTGGGCCGAAACCCGGCCGTGTCGACCCGGATCCTCATGGCTGTCACGGGTGCGTCCCCGGGGACCAGCGCCGGTTTCGACGCCATGAGACCGGCGAGCACCAGAACAGCGGCGAGGAGCGTCCCCAAACGCCTCCGGGCCGTTGGCCGCGGGTCCGCCGGCCCGTCATGCGCGCCGCCTGTCACGACCACGCCGGAACAGGTGGAGGGAGCGCGCCCGGCACGGATCATCCTCGGCACCCCGCTTGAGGAACCGTTCCGTATCCTCCAGGAAGTACTCGAGACAGCGCGTGCACCGGAACTGGTAAACCGTCCCCCTATAACGGAGGTGCGGAGCGGCCGCCGGGTCGACCGGGCTGCGGCACACCAGGCAGATCCGCCTTGCCACTGGACACCGCCCCTTCGAGCCGCCTCACGACACGCAGGAGAAGCGTGCCGGCGAGAACCAGGGCCGGCACGGTCAGAGCCAGCCACGTCCCGGACCCCACTCCGGCCCGCCACGCCTGCCCAAGGCGCCACGTCCAGCCCAGAAGAACCGTGGTCATCAGAAAGAGGAGCCAGAAGGCCCGCATGAGATCCTCACATCCCCACGTGCTCCGAGGGTCCCGCCAGGTAGCCCATGATCAGCAGGACGAGCACGGCTGCAGTGACGAGGCCGCCCAGGGTCAGTAGCCACCGGCGGCTCCTGAGGCTGTTGTCCCGGCTCCGGTCCAGAAACGGGACAAGGGCAAGGAAGCCAAACAGGAGTAGCGGGACCACGATCAGAGGCCACAGTCCCCACCGGTCCTCCAGGGGGAACAGCCAGACGAAGGCCCACGGCGGCTTGGAAACCTCGATTCCCTCCACGGGGCTCGGGCCGACGGCGGGGGGTAACACCACCGCCAGCACGGTGACGGTGCCGAGGTACACGAGCCCGTACCCGAGGAGTTTGCGCAGGTGGTCGGTGAACGTGTGCGTATGCGGCTGAGCGGCCGCGTACCCACCTGGACGCCATTCCGGCGGCAGGGGCGAGATGCCGTGCTTCTTGATCAGGAGTACGTGGATGCCCAGCAGGACGAAGAGAAGTAGCGGCAAGATGCTGACGTGGGCAATGTAGAGGCGCGGCAACATGGGAACGTTCCTGGCCAGGGTCGGCGAGAACCATGCGCCGAGCCCGCCCAGGAGTTCGGCAACCCCGGTGTTGTGCGCCAGCGCCTCAAAGCCTTCCTGATCGTACTTGAGGACCGTGCCGGTGAAGTAGAGCAGCGCGGTGAGGCCCAGAAGCCCCAGCCCCACGAGCCAGTTGCCCTCGCGCGGCCGGCGGTAGCTGCCGGTGATGAACACCCGCGCGAGGTGCAGGCCCGCCGTCACCAGGACCGCCTGCGCGGTCCAGAAGTGGATCCCCCGCACCACCCGGGCAAGCGGCACTTCGGTCATCATGAAGCGTACGCTGGCGTTTGCGGCCTCCGGCATCGGATCGAACCACTGGGCCAGCAGGATACCGGTGGCCACCATGATGATCATACCCACCACGGTGATCCCGCCCAGGGTATACCCCAGGGTGTTGGCGTGGGGCGGAACCGGATAGGCCAGCTCGCTGAGGCCGAACCGCTCGTCCAGCGCGGCCCAGAACCCCTTCCGGGTATCTGCCGCCTCAGACATCCCGCGTCACCTCCCCGAGCACGTGGCTCCTGGCCCGGTCTTCGCTGGCAATCCACCCGCCGGCGACCACGGCCACAAGCCCGGCCACGACCAACGCCCATTCCGACGCCGTGCCCCCGAAGCGGGGCTCCAGTGGGACATCGTAGAACGGTACCTGCTCATGGTCCACCGGAGCCGGGAGGGCAGACCGGATCAGAGCCCTGGCGTCGTCGAGGCGCCGCTCCCGAAGGGCCACGATCGCCTGCTCCAGTGGCTCGTACCGGATGCCTCCGCTGTCTTTGGCGTTGAGTGCGTCCTCGACCTTTTCCTTGGCCCGCACCCGGTACACGTCGTACGTGTCCGCCTGCTGCAGGTAGGCCAGCGCCTGGCGTGCGAGCAGGGGGGCAGGCAGGTTTTCTTCCTCTCCGCCCCCGTGGGCCAGGACCGGCACGCCGATGAGGACCAGTGCGGCGGCCAGAGCCAGCCCCGCGAGCCAGCGCTTCATCATCTGTTCTCCCCCCTCAGCGTTCACGGCAGCGTGAACCCCATCGCCCGGGCGCTTTCCTTCAGACCTTCCCGCACTTGCCGTACGAGTTCCGGAGCCTTCTCGGGACCCCGCCTCAGCGCCCGCCCAAGGGCGTGCACAGAGTCCTCCACCCGCTCGCGCAGGGCTGCGTCAGGGACATTCTGGGCGTAGGCATCAAAGAGTTCATCCAGTTTCTCTCCGAGATCGGCTGCCTCGGCCGCCTTGCCTTGCCCGACCAACTCGTCAATCTGGTCCAGCAACGCCCACGCCGCGCGTGCCTGCTCCTCTGCCTGTCCGACCGGTTTGCGCGCGCCGCCCTGGGCCTGCTCGACCGGAGCAGTCGGCGGCGAGGAGTTCGGAGCGGACGGGGCCTGCGGCGCTCCTGCCGGGGCCGGCGTAGCCTGAGAGCCGGCCTTCGGCGCGGCACCATCCGTCCGGGTATTGCCGCACCCGGCTGCGAGGGCGACCGCGGCGACGATGAAGAGGCCGGTCATGAGGGTCGTCTTGCGCACGGGTTTATCCCTCCCTGGCTCCCATGCTAAGCGGCGCTCGTCCGGAGGCGGAATTCCGCGAACGGGCGACATCCGGCCGCCAAGCCGGGTGACGGCGCGTCACCCGGATGGGCGACACCCCACACGGGAAGCCTTCACAGGACCTCCACAGTTCCTGCACAATTCGGTGGTACAGTGGTGGAAAAAGCCCGATAAGGGGGTTGCGCCATGGGCTGCGGCGGTCACGGCGCACATGGCTGGAACCGGGGCTGGTACAGAGGACGCCACGGACACGGTCAACCGGTTCCATCCCGGGAACCGGACGCGGCAGGTGCCGGGGGCGAAGATCCCCTGATCATCCTGAAACGACGCCTGGCCCGGGGCGAGATCACGCTGGAGGAGTACCAGAAGCTGGAGGCCGTTCTGAAGGGCTGAGGGCAAGGCGCAGGTTCCGACCTGCGCCTTGCCCGCATCATTGACATCGCCTAAGTGGAGGAAGAAGGGAGGAGCAACGCCGTGATCACCGCCAGACCCGATGAACTCGGGGCGATCCAGATGTTACAGCGCATCGCCTATTTTCGCGACCTCGGTCCGGACCGGTTGAAAGCTCTTCACGGGCAGACGGTCCGGCGTCTCTACCGGGCGAAGGAGACCATCTTCCTCGAGGGGGAACCTTCTCCGGGACTCTTCTGGGTGGAAAGGGGACGGGTGATCATCCGGCCTGTCTCGGTTGACATGCTGTAGAGGTTCGACTACGATCTTTCCAAACTTACATAACATCGGAAGTTGTAAGGAGCCTGTTTTACGAGCCCAGTGGTTTGTACGGGCTCCGTCCGGTGAAGCGAGATCCGCTGTTCTTGCCTCCACCCAGCCTGCGCGACCCTTGGGCCGGGTGGCCGAGGCCCACCCGGCCTGGTTCCTGGCCGATGCCATCAAGGTCAGCAGGCGCGGCTGATCTCGATCGGAACAAGCGATCCTGCGGAACTCCTGCCGGCTTGGCCTCCCGCCAGGCCGGCAGGAGTTCCGCCAAGCGATCTTCGCAAGGATCGAGGTGGTCCCCTTGTTCGGCAGGAAGAAAAACGGCGACGACAGAGAGAAGAAGGCCGGGCTGGGCACCATCCTGAAGAGTGTCCTGTACGGGATGGTGTCACACGATGAAGTGAGCGCTGCCCTCCGAACCCGGATGCACTTCGAGCACGTGTTCATGTTCGTCACGCTCGGCGACATGTTGGGGATCCCGATCCTGCCGCCGTACTACAGCCTGCGGGTCCTGCCCTACGCCGTGCCCAACATCGATACCTGGAAACGGCGGGTGTTCCGTGAGCGCGACATCTTCTGACGTATACGGGGAGTAACAGCGGTAACACGGAGGCGGCCTGGTCCAGGCCCCCGGGTATCGAGCGGACCGGCGTTGCTCCGCAACCTTCACACGCCCGCCGGCCCGGGTTTCC
The DNA here is from genome assembly GCF_025999835.1 of Caldinitratiruptor microaerophilus. Lineage (NCBI taxonomy): Bacteria > Bacillati > Bacillota > Clostridia > Eubacteriales > Symbiobacteriaceae > Caldinitratiruptor > Caldinitratiruptor microaerophilus. The sequence continues at coordinate 2,285,894 of NZ_AP025628.1, forward strand.
GTTGACATCCCGTCGGGGTTCGGCTAGGATCGTCGTAAAGCATATCGGAATGCCATGGTTACACACTGCAACAGCGGGCAACCGGAGGGAAAGCATGGCCCACCGTTACCACTCCATCCTCGACCTCATCGGGAACACACCGGTGGTGCGGCTCAACCGCCTGCCGGACCCGGGGGGCGCCGAGGTGTGGGTGAAGCTCGAGTCGCGCAACCCCGGCGGGAGCGTGAAGGACCGTCCGGCGCTCAACATGATCCTCGCGGCGGAGGCGGCAGGCCTCATCCGCCCCGGTTACAGCACCATCATCGAGCCCACGTCCGGGAACACCGGCATCGGCCTGGCCATGGTGTGCGCGGCCCGTGGCTACCGCTGCATCATCACGATGCCGGACAGCGCGACACAGGAGCGGGTAAAGATCCTGAGGGCCTACGGAGCGGAGGTGCACCTGACGCCGGCCAGGGAGCTGATGCAGGGCGCCATCGACCGGGCCAAGGCGCTGGCGGCCGAGATTCCGGGTGCCTTCATCCCGCAGCAGTTCGAGAACCCGGCGAATCCGGACGCCCACCGTCGCACCACGGCGCTGGAGATCCTGGAGCAGATGGAGGGGCGCCTGGACCTCTTCGTCCTCACGGCCGGCACGGGGGGCACCGTGACCGGCGCCGGCGAGGTGCTCAAGCAGCACCTGCCCGACCTCCGGATCTACGTCGTGGAGCCCGCCTCCTCCCCGGTGCTCGCCGGAGGCAAGCCGGGGCCGCACAAGATCCCGGGCACGGGGCCGGGGTTCATCCCGCCGATCCTGAACCGGAGCATCTTCGACCGGATCTGCCACGTTACGGATGAAGAAGCCCAGACCATGGCCCGCCGCCTGGCGCGTACGGAGGGCATTTTGCTGGGGGCCTCGGGGGCGGCGGCGGTACACGTGGCCCTCCTGGCAGCACGGGAGATGGCCCCCGGCCAGCGGGTGCTGGCCATGGCCCCGGACAGCGGCGAGCGCTACCTGTCGTCCGACCTCTTCGAGTAAGCGACCCGGTTCCCGTCCCAAGGAGGATGGCGACGATGCGACGGCTACGCCGGCGACTCCTACCCGTGTCGCTCGTGCTCGTGCTCGTGATGCTCGTGTTGACCGCCTGCGGCGGTGCCCGGACCTCCGGGGGGGCTTCGGGTCCAGGACCTGCCGGAGGCAGCGCTTCCGCCCAGGGTAGCGGAGCCGGCGCCCCGGTGCCCGGGCCGCGCCGCTCGCTCAAGATCGGCTACCTGAACGTGATGGACGATGCACCGGCCATGCTGGCCAAGGATGCCGGGCTGTACGAGAAGTACGGCCTGGACGTCGAACTGGTCCTGTTCGAAAGCGGCACGGACCTGATCAAGGCCATCGTCGGCGGCCAGCTGCAGGCCGGCGTGCTCGGCTTCACCAACGCCGTCACCTGGGCGGCGAAGGGCGCCGACCTCAAGGTGGTGGGTGGCGCCCAGGTAGGGTACCACTCCCTCGTGGTCCGCAAGGACAGCGGCATCAAGACCGTCCAGGACCTCAAGGGGAAGCGGCTGGCCTCCCAGAAGCAGGGGAGCACGGCCGACATCGTCCTCAACGGCGTCGTGTTCCGGCAGGCCGGGCTGAGCCGTCAAGACGTCCAGATGGTGTACGTGGAGCCCGCGGCAGCGATCCAGTCCCTCGCGGCAGGCCAGGTGGACGCCGCCCTCGTCTTCGAGCCCTACGAGCAGATCGCCAGGGCGACGGGCAACGTGGACGTGATCTACGAGATCGGCAAGGTGTGGCCGTTCCCCTGCATGGTGGTGATCACGTCCGGGAAGCAGCTTGCCACGGACCGTGAGGCGGTCGACCGGCTACTGGACGCTCAGAAGGACGCCATCGCGATGCTCGAGACGCAGCCCGATGAAGCCGCCCGCTACCTCGTCAAGCGCTTCGTGCAGGACGAAGAAGTCCGGGGTCCCAGCGGGAGCGTGAAGGCGGTCGACCTCGTGCGCAAGGCCATCGAGACGCAGACCTTCCGGTGGGAGATCTCGGACCAGGACATCCGGCGGATGGAGGAGATCGTCGACATCATGGTGAGCCAGGGCCTCCTCGAGCGGAAGATCGACGTGAAGACGATCCTCGACCTCTCATGGCAACAGCGGGCCGAGAAGAAGGTCTAGCACGGCCGCGCTCCATGCGAGGGGTATCCAGGATGACCCGACGGCCCTGGCGCGACAAGCTGGCCTACGTGGCGGCGATCGCCACCCTCCTCCTGATCTGGCAGATCGCCGCCCTCTTCTTGCCGAGCTTCCTGCTCCCGTCAATTCCCCAGACGGCGGCGCGGGCCGTGCGGCTCTTGGGCGACCCCACGTTCCTGGGCGGGATCCGGGACAGCTTCCTCCGTCTGGGGATCGGCTACCCGCTCGCCTGCCTGCTCGGAGCGGCGCTCGGGCTGGCGGGCGGGCTTTTCCGGCCCTTGGCGCTCTACCTGCGCGGCCTCATCTCGATCCTGCAGTCGGTGCCGCCCATCACGTGGGTCCCGTTCCTCCTCATCCTGCTCGGCTTCGGCAACGCCCCCGTGATCATCGTAATCACCATCGCCAGCTTCTTCCCGATGGCGCTCGCCGTCTTGAACGGGACCGAGGGGGTCAGCCGCACGCACGTCGAGGTCGCCCGGGTGATGGGCGCCTCCCGCTGGCAACTCCTCACCAAGGTCTACGCCCCGGAGACGCTGCCGGCGGTGATCACCGGGGCGCAGGTGGCGTTCGGCAACGCGTGGCGGTCGCTGATCGCCGGCGAGATGGTGGCGGGCGTGAGCAGCGGTCTGGGTTGGTCGATCAGCTACGCGGGCGAAGTCGCCGACATGGCCGGGGTCCTCGTCGGCATCGTGGTGGTGGGGGCCGCGGCGGCCGCCATCGACTCGCTCGTGCTCGAGCAGCTGAAGCGTCGCCTCCTGCACTGGCGGAACGGAGCCGGGGGAGATGCCGCATGACCGGAGGAATCGCCCTGGAAGGGGTCAGCAAGCGGTTCGGCGACCTGCAGGTCCTCACGGACGTGAACCTGCAGGTCGCCGAGGGGCAGTTCGGCGTGATCGTCGGTCCGTCGGGGTGCGGCAAGAGCACCATCCTGCGGATGCTCGCGGGCCTCGAGCGCCCGGATGCGGGCCGGGTGCTCAAGGACGGGAAGCCGGTCACCGGACCGGGGCCGGACCGCATCCTGATCTTTCAGGAGCATGCGCTCTACCCGTGGCGGACCGTCGCCGGGAACGTGGCCTTCGGGCTGGAGCTGGCCGGCGTCCGCCCGGCCGACCGGGCCGCTCGCGTGGCCGACGTGCTGGCCCGGGTGGGTCTTGGCGGCTTCGAGCGGTACTACCCGCACCAGCTGTCCGGCGGCATGCGGCAACGAGCCGCCATCGCCCGCGCGCTCGTGATGGACCCCGAGGTGCTGCTCCTGGACGAGCCCTACGGGGCCCTGGACGCCATGACCCGGCTGACCATGCAAAACGAGCTGCTCCGGCTCTGGCAAGGCTCGGGCAAGACGATGCTGATGGTCACCCACGACATCGAGGAAGCGATTTACCTGGCCGACCGGCTCTTCGTCATGAGCCCTCGGCCAGGGCGCGTCCTGCGGCAGATCGAGGTGGAGCTGCCGCGGCCGCGCAGCCGGACCGACGCCCGGATGGTGCGCCTGAGGGAAGAAGTCCTGGGGTTGCTCCAGATCGCGGCCTGAGGACGGGCACGCCGGCTGGGGAAGGCCATGTGCGGGCCGGCGCGCCTGGCGCCCGCCCCCGTTTCTCAGTCGAACAGCTCGAAGTCGAACAGCTCGTGCCAGAAGCTCTTGCGCCGGTGCGGGTGGAACTTCTCCGGCCCCCGGTGCCGGTGCTCGGGTGCCGGCGGTTCATCGGGCGGCAGGCGCGATTCCTCCCAGCGGTCGGCGGTTTCGAGGAGCTTGTTGAGTTCTCCGCGATCGAGCCAGACCCCACGGCATTCCGGGCAGACGTCGATGAGCACGCCGCGCCTCGGGACCTCCCGCATGGGCACGTCACAGAGCGGGCAGCGGACATTCCGCACACCGGTCACCCCCGACGCGAACTCCGACTGTCAACGCCCATGATACCGTGCTCACCTTGCTCATCGCCAGCGGCACCAACCCGCCGCCGGCCCCCTCTTGCGGGCACCGGCGGCCTTCTTCCATGCCGAGCGCCCGGCCGGTCCCTTCCCATGACACAGGAGGAGAATCTTCATCGATTCTCCTTCTTTCTTCCACCCATTCTTCACAACCTGCACGTAACCTCACAGGTGGGTCGACCCCGTCCAGACGAGACACCCCTGCAACTAGGGTGCGAATGGGGACCGGAGGTGCAGGCGACGATTCTTCACAGGCGTGGGAACCGCCGTGTGATCACGGCATTGACGCTGGCCGCCGTGCTGGTCGCCGCTCCGCTCGGGTCGACGGCGTGGGCCGGGTCCGCCCGTGAACAGCTCGAACAGATCCGCGAGCGGCAGGCGCAGATCTCCCGTCAGGCGGCTCAACAGCGCGCCCTCCTGGCACGGTTGGAGGCGGAGGCCAGGAGCGCCGCCGAAGCCTATGCCCGGGCGCAGCGGGAAGAGGAAGAGGCCAACCGCCAGCTCGCCGGAGTGACGGCGGCCCTGTCCCAGGCCCAGGCGGCACTGCGGGAGGCCGAGGCGGAACTGGACCGGGTTTCTCGGCAGTTGAAGGCGCGCCAGCAAGTCCTGGGCGATCGGTTACGATCCTTCTACGTGTATGGAGAAGTGCAGTACCTCGAAGTGCTGATGGGCGCCACCAGCTTCGACGATTTCCTCAGCCGGCTGGACTTCCTGCAGCTCCTCGCCGAGCGCGATGCCCAGATCGTGCAGGACGTGCAGACGGCCCAGGCACAGGTCGCTGTCAGACGTCTGGAGGCGGAACAGCGCCGGAATGAACTGCAGGCGCTCGAAGAGCAGCGGCGGAAGCAATACGAGGAAGCCGCCGCCAAAACGGCAGCTGCGGCCCGGTACAGGCAGCAGCTCAGCCAGCGCGAGGCCGCGCTGCGGCAGGCCCTGGATGAGTTCGAGCGCGAAGGGCAGGAGCTTGCCCGAAAGGCCCGGGAACTGGAACAGCAAGTGGGCCGTGAGCTCGGGCGCCTGGTACTGAGCTACCCGGTACAGCAGCCGGCTCGCATCACCGACGGCTTTGGCTGGCGGCTGCACCCGATCCTGAAGACACGCCGGTTCCATGCCGGGGTCGACTTCGCCGTCCGCGTGGGGCAGCCCATCTACGCGGCGGCCGACGGAAAGGTGCTCTTCGCCGGCTGGCAGAACGGCTACGGGAACGTCGTGATCATCGGCCACGGCAAGGTGCAGGGCAAGTCGGTCGCCACCCTGTACTCGCACAACTCGGCCTTGACGGTCCGTGTGGGACAGGAGGTGAAACGGGGCGACGTCGTCGCGCTGGGCGGCAGCACCGGCCTCGCCACGGGCCCGAACGTGCACTTCGAGGTCATTGTTGACGGCAAACAGGTGGACCCCATGGACTGGCTCCCGAAGTAGCGACCCGACTCACCTCTTCCCCGCGGCCTCCGGAAGCAGTGGGCTGAAAAGCGTGTGCCCCAGCACGGTCCCCAGGGACAAGGTCATGGCGAGCATCGCCCAGGCCGGGTGGATCCGCCCCGAGAGCGAAGCCAGGACGCCGATGGCGTTGAAGCCAAGCGCCAGGAGCAGGTTCCGGACCGTCAGCCGGTAGCTGGTCCCGGCGAGCGTGTGCGCCTCGGCCAGGGCGCTCAGCCGCCCGCCCGGCAGGACCAGGTCCGCGGCGTCGATGGCGATGTCTGTGCCGGCTCCGATCGCGATGCCCACGTCTGCCTGCATGAGCGCCGGCGCGTCGTTGATCCCGTCGCCGGCGAAGGCGACCCGCCGGCCTGCTCGCTGGAGAAGGCGCACGAGATCCCGCTTCGCCTGTGGCAACAGCTCCGCGTGCACCTGGGCGATCCCCAGCTCTCGGGCCACCGCGCGGGCGACACGTTCGTGATCGCCCGTGGCGATCACGGGCTCCACGCCCCGGCCTCGTAGCGCGGCGACGGCCTCGGCGGCGCCGGGCTTCACACGGTCAGCGAGCGCCAGTGCGCCCACGAGCCGGCCCCCGGCGGCCACGTAGACAACGGTGCGGCCTTGTTCACGCTGCTGGGTGGCCCAGGGCAGAGCCGCATCCACCCCGGCAACCCGGTGCGCCGCCAGCAGTTTCTCCGTGCCGACCAGCACCTCCTCTCCCGCCACGCGGGCCACTACACCCTGCCCCGGGATCGCGGTGAAGGCTTCAGGGTCGGTGACGCGCACCCCCCGCTCCGCCGCTCCGGTCACGACGGCCCGGGCCAGGGGGTGCTCGGACGGGTGCTCGGCGGACGCGGCGACGGCCAGCACGCCCTCCGGGTCGCCGCCGGCGGCCCAGACGGCCCCGACATGTGGCTTCCCCTCGGTCAGGGTGCCGGTCTTGTCGAGGACAATGACATCGACCCGGTGAAGCAGCTGAAACGCCTCACCGGAGCGCATGAGGATGCCGCGTTCGGCCGCCTCGCCGCTGGCCCGGAGGATGGACAGCGGGGTGGCCATCCCCAGGGCGCAGGGATAACCCATGACCAGCGTGCCCAGAACGGCGAAGCCCGCCCGGACCCAGTCCGGCTCGCCGGCATAGAGCCATGCCCCGACCGTCCACCCCAGGCCCCCGGTGGCAGCCAGACCGAACACGGCCGGTACGTACGCGAGGAGGATGCGGTCCACGAGGCGCAGGATCCCCGGCTTCATCGCCCGCGCCTCCGCCACCTGGCGGGCCACCTGGCGAACGAACGAGTCCTCGCCCACCCGTGTAACCTCGACGACCAGACTGCCGGTCAGGTTCACCGAGCCGCCCACGACCGAATCGCCGGGCCCGAGGTCGACCGGCAGCGGCTCGCCGGTCACCAGCTGCTGGTCGACGGCCGACGTCCCCTGTACCACGACGCCATCGACCGGAATCCGCTCGCCGGGGCGGATACGGACTCGATCGCCCGGGTGCAGGTCACCCACGGCCACCTCCCGCTCCCCGTCCTCACCGAGCCGGATGGCCGTCTCCGGCTGAAGTGCCAGAAGCCGGCGTACCGACTGCGAAGCCCGGACGTGAACGAGCACCGAGGCATACCCGCCGACGGCGTGGAAGGCCAGGATGTACGCCGTCGCGGCAAGGAACGCACCGGCCGGGAAGCCGGGCCACACGAACCCCGCCACGCCTCCCATGAGGCCGGCCAGCGCAGCCGCCGCGGCGAGCACGTCCTGGTTGAGGATCCTGCGTCGCAGCGACTGCCAGGCGTTCCGGAAGACGAACGAAGCAGGGCCGAAACCTGCGCTCAGCGCCAGCGCGGCCTGGATCCCCCACAGCGCGCGGTCCGGCCCGTACGCTGCGCTGACGCCCATCACGGCAGTTGCTGCCGCCACCAAGAGCCCCATGACCACGGCGATGCGGCGGGCCCGCTGGAGCTCCCGCTCCTCCTCGGCGAACACGTCCTCACGGTCCGGCTCCCGCACCGTGTAGCCCAGGTCCAGCAGCGTGGCGGTGACTGCCTGGGGGTGCAGGCGCCCCGGTTCGTAGTGCACGAGGACCTCTTCGTGGGCGAGGCTCACCTGCACGTCCATGACCCCATTGAGCCGCCGGAGTGCCCGGCGGATGGACTCGGTGCACAGGGAGCAGTGCATCCCGCCGACCCTCAGATGCAGGGTGCTCAAACCCCGTCACTCCCGGCGTCGCCCGTCCGGCAGGGCCTCCTGCCCTACCGGGTGTGCTTGAAGAGCACCTCGATGATGTCGTCGTAGGCCGCCTGCACCTGTTCAGGGTCGCCGGACCGGATGGCGTCGGTGGCGCAGCGCTCGAGGTAGTTGCGCATCATGAGCTTCGTCACGTGACGAAGGGCCTCTTGGGCCGCGGAGAGCTGGACGAGGATCTCGATGCACGGCCGGTCCTCGTCGAGCATCTTCTTCAGGCCCCGGATCTGGCCCTCGATGGAGGACAGGCGCCGGTACGCGTTGGCCCGCAGTTCGGGCATGACGTGGCGGTTCGCAACGGGTAGTTCCTCCACGGTCCGTTCCCCCCCCCCCGGCGTCGGTGTCGTCCGCCATCACCCCCACCCCGTGGGGGTGTTATTCAACGAGAGATGGTACCCCCTTGCGGGGTCACTGTCAAGTCGGCGGGAGCCTTCTGCGACGGGGGCCTTCAACGGCCCGGCGGTGGCACTCCCCTGCGCTCGACACGCCATCGCCAGGGAAGCGAACAGTACCATCGGATCGCGGGCCACGATGGGCTGCCGGTGCATTCCTAAGTAGGGCGAGGCGGGTGAGGGCCAGGTCCGGAGAAGTGGCGCAGGCGGCCCCATTCGGGCCGCCTGCGCTTCAAGCCAGTGCCGCCGCGGCCGTCGCCGCCTGTAGCTGCTGCAACGACCACTGGCACTCCTCGATGCAGAGCCGCAGGTGGTGCGCACCCTCGCTCAGCATCTTCTTCGCCTGCGGATTCACATCCGCGGCAGCCATGTTGCGGAGCTGGGCTTCGACCTGCTGGCACTGCTGGATGCAGGCCTGAATGTCCTGATGGACCGGCATGCGCGCACCTCCTCGCGGCTCACGCCATCTGCATGACCTGCTCACAACCCCGGACGCACTGCTCGATGTGGTGCGCGCCCTGGGTGAGCATGTCCCGTACGGCGGAGTCCGGCACGTTGTTGGCGGCGGCGCGGAGCGTGTTGGCGGCCTGCACGCACTGCTGGATGCAGTTCTGGACCTGTTGCTTGTTCGCCACGGACCTTCACTCCCGTCTGCTCCGTCGTTCGCGCCCTGGACAGGGGGAAGTTTCGCGTCCCCTACCCACCACAGGTATGGTCCCCACCGGTCCCCACGAGCTTGCGCCGCATCGAGCGGAAGAACGTGGGAACCGGCGGCTGGCGAACGTCAAACGGCCTGCAGCTTACCGGCGCCGGACTGGTCGAGCATCCTGCGCAGGCGGCGGAGCGCGACGTGGAGCCGGGACTTGACGGTTCCGAGGGGGATCCCCAGCGTGCGGCCGATGGCGTCAAGCGACATGTCGTTGAGAAAACGGAGCACCACGACGACGCGATAGTGTTCGTCCAGACGACGGACCGCATCCCAGACCTCCCCCGGCGGGTCCGGCAACGACCGGCCGGGTTCGGGCCTCAGCTTCTCCGGCCGCCCGACGGGGACAAGGCGCCAGCGACGTCTCAGAATCTGCAGGGAACTGTTCACGACGATGCGCCGCATCCAGGGCACAAACGTCGCCTTCCCGCCCCGCAGGCGGCGATAGGCGAAAAACGCGTGGACCACGCTCTCCTGAAGGGCATCGCGGGCGTCCGCCTCGTTGCCGAGGAGCGCCAGCGCGAGCCGGTAGAGCTTGCCCTGCTCCGGCGCAAGCAACGTAAAGAATTCATTTTCCTCCGGCCGCATCCGGTCCGCCACGGGCACACCCCCCGTCCTCCCGGATCACGGTCAGGATAGCACCTGACTGTGAAGAACCGATGGAGGCGCTGCGGCGAGTTCTTCACATTTTCTACACAGAAGCACCTTAGAATCGGGGGCCGGAGGGATGAACTTGAACCGGTACCTCTCCTACGCGATGGTGGCGCTCGTCGCCGTGCTCCTGCTCGGGGGCAGCCTGCGGCCGGCCGGTGCCCGCGCGGGGGAGCGACCGGAGGTCGGGTACCGCGCCCCGGACTTCCAGGTCCTTGACCTGGAAGGGCGGCCGGTACGGCTCTCCGACTATCGGGGGGACGTGGTCTTCCTGAACTTCTGGGCCAGCTGGTGCCCCCCGTGCAAGGCCGAGATGCCCGAGATCCGGCGGCTGCACGAGGAAGGGTTGCCCGACCTGACCATCCTGGGGGTAGACCTCACCAACACGGAGGCGTCCCCCGAGGCGGTCGCCCGCTTCATGGCCGCGGGAGGCTACCGCTGGCGGGTCCCCCTCGACACGGATGGGGCAGTGGCCCGGGCATACAACGTCATCTCGATCCCGACCAGCTTCTTCATCGACGCCCGCGGCATCATCCGCAGCAAAGTCATCGGCCCGATGACCTATCCGGCCATGAAGGCAGAGTACGAACGGACCCTTGCCTGGAGGTGAAGCGGGGTGCCTGATGTCCTCGTTCTTGGACCTTTCAACATTCCCACGTACGGCGTGAGCCTGATCGTGGGCGTGCTGGTCTTCTCCGCCCTGGTGCCCCGCCTCGCCTCCACGTTCAGCCTGGGCCGTGCCATCGCGGAGGAGGTCGCCTCCCGGGCGGTCCTGGGGCTCATCGTCGGTGCCAAGCTGGCGGACGTCCTCCGCTCCCCCGCCACCTTCCTGGCACGCCCCCGGCTCCTGCTCGCTCTGCCCAGGGGCCCCGAGCCGCTGATCGGGGCACTCCTGGGCATGGTCTTGTTCACGCTGCCCGTCTGGTGGCCAGCAAGGCGCCACGCCGTGGGTCTCCTCGATATCGTGGCCGTGCCCCTGCTCACCATGGGAGCCGTCGTCTCGGCGGGCAGCGGCGGGCCGCGCGCGGTGCCACTCGGTCTCGGGTTCGCGCTGGCCGCCGCCGCCACGTATGCCTTGCGGACCCGCGGGCGCTTTCCTGGCCACGTTGCCCTGGCGGCGGTGGTCTTCGGTTCTCTTGCGGTGGCCGCGGGGGACCTCCTCGGTCCCGCGCCCGTCTCCCCGTTCGGCGTGAGCGGTACCCAGCTCGCCGCCGGTGCGGCGGGAGGCGGAGCCTATGTTGCAGCGTTGTGGCTGGAGCGGCGCGTGGGACGCGCGCCGCTCCAGCCGCAGACTCCCCACCCGACCGCTGGCGGTTAGGAAGATCCGGGGTGCCGGGGTCTCAAGACCACCTGACCGGGCCGGACCCCGGCTGGGGCCGGCCGTAACTCATCTTCCGCATACCAGCGGTGGGGCCGTCCGTCGCCGAAGTCCAGGACGTAGAAGGGCCGGTCCCACACGACCCGGAGCACGCGGGCCGCCCGGCCCGCGTGCTCCGGCATGTGCGCCACCCGCGGCACGACCACGTCGCCGGGAGCGAAGCGGGGCATCACCATCCGCCGGGGCCACGTGGGCTGCATGAGCCACCACACTCGACACAACCTCCCGTCCGGTCCTCCCATTGCGAGGTTATGTCAACGTGGCTCGCCGTGCCCTGTCAGGTGAATCCAGATCGCCCTCGCAAGTTCTCTGAGTCGGTCCGTCAGTGCCTGGGGGACGGGGCGGCTGGATCGACGGGCTCAGCACCCGGCAAGAACCCCATGTGTTCGGCAAGGAGGTCGAGGTACAGCGTCTGGACGTCCCACAGCGTCGGGTCGTCTACCATCTCTTCCCGGATCACCTTCAGGTAGCGGCGGCATCTCTTGCAGACGTGCAGTTCGGCTTGCGCATCGCCTTCCACGGTCACGATGTCGCCGGGTTCCTCCTCCGGACAGAACGGGCACACGAAGCGCGGCAGGCGCCAGTTCGTGGCGCACCGCCGGCAAATCAAGAGGCGCGGCCCCGGCACCCCGGCCTGCCTTTTCATGATCCGCCCGAGTCCGGGGAGGCTACCGCATACGGGGCAGATCCGCCGGGACCAGAGAACCCCGGTCTCGAGTTCGGGTACGCGCTTGGTCACGGTTCGGGCGTAGGCCCGGAGGTATGCCCTGCGGGCGTGCTCCACGAGGAACCCCGCCCGCCCCTTCAATCCGCATTCGCCCCGTAGCACCCAGCGTCCCATGTCCTCCGGGGCCAGGCGGGCCATCTCGGTTTCCGCGCGGGTCAGGTCGGCGGAAACCGCCTCCGCGTCACCGCCAGGGAAGTGGGGAGCGGCGGCGGCCGCCATCACGCGCACCAGACCGAAGAACGCATCGGGCCGGAGGGCGGGCGGCCAGACGTCCCCGATCGACCGACCCTCCGCGAGGTGGACCCGGAGCGCCGATGGGTCTGGCTCCGGGTTCAAGCCCCACCAGCCATCCGGAGGTGGAAGGGCGGCCAGGGCCCGGTGCAGGGCCAGGGCGCCCGCAGGCGGCTCGACCGGAGGCCAGACCGGCTCACGCACCGGACTTCCCTCCTGCCGCGCCGGCCTTCTCCGTCCGGCCCAGCTCCTCCAGCCACTTGGCGTGGTGGGTCTCCAGGTAGCGGCGATCGACCCAGCCCGAGGTCATCGCCGAGAGGGCCACCCGTGTCTCGCGGTGGAAGGCCGCCAGGAACACGTGGCCGATCACATACGCCAGCAGACCCATGGCGGTCAGGCCATGGAGCGGGTACATCCAGCGAACCAGGCCCACCGGAAAGAGGTTGGGGAAGAGCATGATCAGCCCGCTCCCCAGGAGCACCAGTCCACCCGCGATGAGGACGGCGGACCAGGCTTTCTGCCCGGCGTTGTACTTGCCCTGCGGTGGCAACCGGGAGCCGGAAACGAGCCCGAAGAAGTAGGCGAGGAAGTACCTGCGCCAGGCCCGGTCGTCGGCATCCCACCGAAGGACGTGGGCCGTCCAAGTTCGGAACCCGCCCACCACCGCCAGGGCCAGGATGGCCGTGAAGGCCGCACCAGCCCAGTGGTGCACCACCCGTGCGCCGTACATTCCCCCGAAGAGCGGTGCAAGCCACCCGAACCAGCCGTAGGCGTAAAGGGGCACGCCCGTGAGGACCAGGATGAAGAATGTGACGGCAAGAGCCCAGTGGGCTCCCCGTTCGATCGGCGAGAACTTGCGCACGCGTTCCACGACCTACACCTCGTTTCGCTTGCCGTCGTCACCGCTGCCGTTCATGCGCCGCTGGATGACGAACGCGACGACCGATGCCGCCAGCGAGGCGCCGACTGCGACCCCGCCGACGGGCTTGGTTACCGACTGCCACACGGTCACGGAGGCGGGAACCCGCGGGTTGGCAGGGAGGCCGTACGCCTCGGGCGGACCGGGAAGCAGGTAGACGACCCGGGTCCCGCCCACCCCGGGCGGATCGTAGATCTGGGCGTCCGGAAACTCGTCCCTCACCGCCTCCAGCCGGGCCTTCGCTTCCGCCAGGACCTGTTCCCGCTCGCCGAAGACCAGGGCCCCGGTTGGGCAGGTCTTGACGCAGATCGGCTCCATCCCGTTGGTGATGCGGTCGTAGCAGAGGATGCACTTGGAGACCTTGCGCTCGGCGGCACTGTACTTGGGCACCCCAAAGGGACAGGCACTCTCACAGTAGCGGCAACCGATGCACACGTCCTGGTCGAGGTTCACTGCTCCGGACTCCGTGCGCTCGAGAGCATCCACCGGGCACACCGCGACGCAGGGCGGTTCCCCGCAGTGCAGGCACTGGTGCTTGCGGAAGAACCAGGTCGGTGGCTGGCCGTCGTCACGGGCTACCTCGTAGAACTGGACGTTGACCCAGCGGTTGTAGCCCAGGGAGCCGCCGGCATGCTGGTAGCTGCCTTCGAAGCGGGCTCCTTGCCACTCGCCCGGGAGATCGTACCACTCCTTGCACGCGACCACGCAGCCCCGGCAGCCCACGCAGCGGGTGACGTCCACGAGCTTCGTGACCTCCGCCACCGCTCACACCCCCTCCGCCTTCTGGACGTCACAGAGGAAGACCTTGTATTCCGGGATCATGGTGTTGGCGTCCCCGATGTGGGGGGTCAACACGTTGGCGATGTCCCCGGTCACAAGTCCCAGAAAGCCCCAGTGCCACGGGATCCCGATCTGTTGCACCTGCTTGCCGCCGAGTTGAAGCGGCTGAACACGCGGGGTGACGAGTGCGCGGGCCCGGATCTGGCCCCGGGCGGTGCGCACGACCACCCAGTCGCCCGGCCGGATCCCTCTGGCCTCTGCCAGCGATGGGCTCATCTCCACAAAGGGCTCGGGTACCATCTCGACGAGCCGCGTCTGCCGGCGGGTCACAGCCCCGGAGTGCTGATGCTCCGTGAGCCGCCACGTCGAGGCCACGATCGGGAAGCGCTCGGGGTCGCCGCGGTCGTTGCCCTCGCCAGTCCAGACGCGCACGGCAGGGTTGAGCGGTACCGGGTTCAGGGCGTTCTCGACGGGACTTTCGAAGGGCTCGTAGTGCTCGGGGAACGGTCCATCCACCATGCCGGAGGCGAAGAGGAGGCCCACACCTTCGGGCAGCATGATGAAGGGACTGCGGCCACCCGGGTCCTCTGGCGACCGGGTGGGAGGGAAATCGGGTACGTCATACCCAACCCACTGCTTCTTGCCGCCGTCCCACCAGATCACGGCCTTGTCCGGCGCCCATGGCTGCCCCTCCGGGTCGGCACTGGCTCGGTTGTAGAGCACGCGGCGGTTTGCCGGCCAGGCGAACCCCCAGCCGGGGTAGTTCCCCAATTCACCCGGGTCCTCCAGCTTCCGGGAAGCCGCACGGTTCCCCTTGGTCCCGTAGTACCCGGTGTAGATCCAGCAACCGGCGGCGGTGGAGCCGTCGTCCGCAAGGGCGGCGAAGGAGTCCAACTGCGTCCGGTCCCCCGTCCGGTACCCGTTAAGCTCCGCCGCCACCTTCTCGACGTCCGGCGCGTCGGCCGGGCCGTAATCCCAGTGCAAGTCCCGGATCGGCGCGTCCTCCGGGCGTGTGCTGCTGGCGTAAGCGGCCTTCAGGCGCAACGCCAGGTTGTGGACGATCCACAGGTCCGACCGGGCGTCGCCCGGGGGAGCCGTGGCCTGCCAGCGCCACTGTAGCAGCCTTCCGGAGTTGGTGACGGAGCCTGCTTTTTCGAGGAAATGCGCCGCCGGGAGCAGGAAGACCTCGGTCTGGATCGTCTTGGGGTCCACGCCGGGCCGCTTCCAGAAGCCGGCGGTCTCGTTCTCGAAGATGTCCACCGTCACGAGCCAGTCCAGCTTCTCCAGCGCCCGGGCCTCCTTGCCGGCGTTGGGGCCCGAGCAAACCGGATTCTGCCCGAAGTTGAAGAGGCCGCGGATCTTGCCGGCGTACATGTCCTCGAACAAGGCGATGTGCGAGTAGTTCTTTCCGGCCCTCAGCTTGGGCAGGTAATCGTAGGCGAAGTCGTTCTCCGGTGTTGCCTTGTCGCCCCAGTAGGCCTTGAGGAGGCTGACGAGGAACTTGGGCCGGTTTGTCCAGTATCCGGCCTTGGGGGTCGAAGCGTTGTAGGCCGCCAGGTTCGGGTGCGCGGCCTCGTCCGGAGTGGGCAGGTAGCCGGGCAGGTTGTTGAAGAGGAGGGACACGTCCGTCGAACCCTGCACGTTCGAGAGGCCGCGCAGCGCGTTAACGCCGCCCCCCGGACGCCCGATGTTCCCCAGCAGCATCTGCAGAATGGCGTAGGCGCGCACGTTCTGCGACCCCACCGTGTGCTGGGTCCCGCCCATGGCGTAGAGGATCGTGCCCGTCTTGTCGGGCGCGGCCGTCGAGAGGAACAGGTCCGCGATCTGCAGGAAACGCTCCCTCGGCATGCCGGTGACCCGCGCGACGGTGTCCGGGTCGTAGCGGCTGTAGTGCGCTTTCATGAGCTGGAACACTGTGCGGGGGTGCTGGAGCGTCGGGTCCTGTAGGATCTTCCCCTCGGTATCTGTCTGGTACTTCCAGGTCGACTTGTCGTACCGGCGCTTCTCGGGATCGTAGCCAGTGAAGAGGCCCTCCCGGAAACCGAAACTTTCGTCGACCAGGTACGAGGCGTTCGTATAGTTGACGACGTACTCCCGGTGGAAGCGCCCGGTCTCCAGGGCCAGGTTGATGAGTCCGCCGATGAAAGCGATGTCAGTCCCCGGCCGGAGTGGGGCATAGAGGTCCGCCAGGGCCGAGGTGCGGGTGAAACGGGGATCCACGCTGATGATCTTGGCCCCGCGGCGCTCACGTGCCTCGAGAATCCAGTTGAACCCCACCGGGTGGTTTTCCGCCGGGTTGGCACCGATGATAAGTGCCACGTCGGTGTTCCGCATGTCCACCCAGTGGTTCGTCATCGCACCACGACCGAACGAGTTCGCCAGACCGGCGACTGTGGAGGAGTGTCATATCCTCGCCTGGTGTTCGATGTAGACCACGCCCAGGGCGCGCATCAGCTTCCCGATCAAGTAGCACTCTTCGTTGTTCACGATCGCGCTACCCAGGCTAGCGATGGCCTCTGTCCGGGAGACGGTCGTGCCGGCTTCGTTCCTGTACTCGAACGTGGCATCCCGTGTTTCCTTCACCCGCTGGACGATCCGATCCAGGGCCCATTCCCACGTCTTCTCTTCCCACTCTGTTGCTCCCGGCGCCCGGTAGAGCACGCGGGTGAGCCGTTCCGGGTTCGTTGCCATCTCCCGCAGGGCCATCCCCTTGGCGCACAAGCGGCCCTGGTTGATCGGGTTGTCGGGGTCGCCTTCGACGGTGACGAGCTTCCCGTCCCGGACGTAGGCCGTCACGCCGCAGCCGACCGCGCAAAAGTAACAGACGGACTGCACGGGCGTTGTGGAGGCCGTCTTCAACGTGCGAACACGGGCCCGGGCCGACCGTACGTCGAAGCCCAGCTCGAGCAGCCAGGCCAGCGCCGTGCCCGCTCCGGTCGTCTGCAAGAAGCGCCTGCGGCTCATCATGGTCATGTGCATCCCTCCCGGGAATTGATGTAATTGACCGTGCGTGCGACGAAATCGAAAGGCTGATACTATACATGGTAGAGGAATACTGACCGTGTCACAGTAACTGGAGTCACCGTGAGACCTCAAGGAATATGGAGGTTGGGACAGTGGCACGGCAGGAACCCAGCGAGTTAGCCACTGTAATCGACCTGAGTATCTTCGAACCTTTCGAGCGCGAGCAGTTGTCCCACCAGGCCTACGTCGTGAACCTGGCAGAGGGCAGCCACCTGTTTGCCGAGGCCGACGAAGTCAACGCCATCTTTCTCGTCATCCAGGGGACCGTCTACTGTTACCGTTCTTCCCTCGCAGGGCGGGAGGTACGAGAGCGAGTGGCGGGTCCCGGCGAACTCGTATGCCCCTTGGCAATCGTGGATGGCCGGCCCGCCCCGGCCTCCGTGCGTGCGCGCTGCGATTCGCAGTGCGTGGCCATCCCCGCCGACGTTGCCCGCCAGAGCGTCGAGAGGGCCACTCCTTTCGGGCGTGCCATCGTCAAAGAGCTCTGCCGTTGCTGCCGGCGCATGTCTCGCCAGCTGACGCTGCTTTCCCTCGAGGGTACAGAGCAGCGGGTGGCCTGGGTCCTGTCCGAACTGTGCGAGAACCCGGGGAATGCCACAGAGGTGGCGGCAACGGTGACTCGGGCGGGGCCCGTGGAGCTGCGGTTGACACACGGGGACCTGGCCGCGCTCGTCGGAACGTCCCGGGAGGTGGTCTCCCGCGCCCTGTCGCATCTGCGTGGCTTGGGCCTCGTCCAGACCGGTCGCCGGCGCATCGCCGTCCCTGATGTTCTTCGACTGGTGCGGTTCACCCGGGGTTCGGCTGAGCCGGAGCCGGGCAACGTCACACCAGGGTGCGGGACAAGGCGCCGATGATGCCGCCGGTACGAAATCGCAATACCTCCACTACCCCTTCACAAAAACTACACACCTGCCACCTAGAATGGCTCGCAGGGGCTGACGCATCCCCATCTCCCGTCGAGGTTGGCGGCGCGCCCGCCCCCATCCGCCGAACATGGTCGCTGGAGGTGGCAGGCGTGGTTCCCGAGCACCCGGTAACAGGGAACGGTCATCACCACGAGGCTCGCCATGGCCACGCGAGTCCGGCACGGAACCGGCGGGCGCCCTGGCGATCCTGGGCGCTCTGGGCGGGCGGCGCCGCGGCTATTGTCACTCTCTTCTGGCTTCTGTCCGGCAACGGTCGGTCGAGCCTTCTGTACCTGGGGCTGCTCCTTCTCTGCCCGCTCATGCACCTGTTCATGGGGCACGGCGGCCATGGACACGGAGGTCACGGGAACGGGGGCACGGCAGCCCGGCGCGACGAGGACGGGCCCGCATGATGCAGTGGCGGACGCCAAACCCGTGGGCAGCCCGCCGGGTCCGGCGGCCCGTGCGGAGGCGGTTCGTGCTCCTCGTGGCTGCTGCCGCGCTCACCAGCCTTGCCATCTGGGGCGGGGTGGCCGTGGGCGGCGGAAAAGGGGAGGACAGCGAGCCGGTCACCGCCAATCCGGTTGCCGACCGGGGCGCGGTAGCCGCTTCTGCGTCCCGTGAACCGGCCAGGGCGGGCAATCCTGCATCAGCCGGCGTGGTCGCGACGGAAACGGAGCAGGCGCACGGCGCAGGCATGAACCCACCCTTGCGGCCGCGCTTCCCCGAACCGGCGCGTAGCAGCCTTCTCGCTGAACGCATGCCGGCGCGAAACCCCCCTCCGGAGGAGCCGCCGCCCAAGATCCGCACCTACCGGGTACAGCCCGGAGACACGCTGAGCGAGATCGCCGCCCGGTTCGGTGTCCGGTCGGAAACCATCCTGTGGGCCAACACCCTCTCGAGCCCGGATCGCCTGCAGGTCGGCCAGGAACTGCGCGTCCCCGCCCGGGACGGGGTGCTGCACCGGGTCGCAGAGGGCGACACGATGTGGGACCTCGCCCGCCGGTACGGGGTCAGCACGAACGACATCGTCGAGGCCAACCCGGACGTGGAACCGGGTGCCGTGGGCGTGGGCGAATGGCTCCTGATCCCCGGCGCACGGCCGCTTCCCCCGCCGGGGCCCCAGGCGCCGGCCACCCCGCGTCCGGCCCGGGCCCCGCGTCCGGGCGGCAGCCAGCCCGGGCCGGGTGAGCCGGCAGGATCGACTGCGCCCCAGGCACAGGGACAGGACGCAGCGGGCAAGTTCGGCCTGTGGCCCCTCCGGGGCCGCATCACCAGCGGCTTCGGGTGGCGGATCAATCCCGTGACGCGCCGGCGGTCCTTCCATGACGGCGTGGACATCGCGGTGCCCGTCGGAACGCCGGTCCGGGCCGTCGCCGCCGGCACGGTCGTGTACTCCGGCTGGCTGGGCGGGTGGGGCCGCACGGTCAAGATCGACCACGGAAACGGCATCGTGACGCGCTACTCACACCTGCAAGCCATTCTCGTGCAGCCCGGAGTCCGCGTCGACGCCGGCCAGGAGATCGCCCTGAGCGGCAGCACCGGGGTGTCGACCGGACCACACCTGGATTTCGGCGTCTACCGAGGCGAGGAGCCGCTCAACCCCTTCGCCTGGCTGCCCTGAGCTCACGAAACACAGGCACCCGGGAGGTCGCGACCCCGTCCGGGATCGAGGCTCCAGGGTGCCGTTCGCGTATGAGCTCATCATGCTTCTCCGATTTCCAGCGTCCCTCGTTGCCCGAGCTGGGCGTGCCCGGGGATGTCGCAGAAGAATTCGTACGTACCGGGTTCGTCGGCGTTCAGTTCCACGGTGCGACTGCCTCCGGGGGCGATGTCCACCAGGCGCACGCCCAGGTCCGGGATCGCAAAGTTGTGCGGAACGGTCCCGTCGTTCCGGACCGTGAGCACCAACCGCCTCCCCGCTTGCACCCGGACCGTCGCCGGCTCGATCTTCCATTCGACGATCCTCGCCGTGACCTCGGCCCTCTCGGCGCCAGGGCTCGCAGGCGCGGCCGGAACCGAATCGGCGCTGGCCGGAGCCCAAGGGCCGTACCTGCCCCACATGGCGCCGCGCATCCCCCTCATCCAGCCGAAGCCCGGCGGCCCGCCGCGCCCCCAGCCGCCCATGAAGCCCCACCGGCCGTATCCGGGCCCCCAGCCCGTAGCCCCGGCCACGCCGCTGAGAGCGACCGCCCCGGCCGCCCCGAGGGCCGCCAGCGCGACCAACACGACCCACCACGGTCCACGTCGCATCACACATCCCCCTGTTCGGCTGCGTCTCGCTGTTGTCTGTCCTGCTCCCTCAGGATACCCCATGGGGTGTGCGAACGATGTGGACGGCATTTGTTGATTTCATGAACACGCGCCGCCTGGGCCCTCGGACAACCCGCCGGGCCACTGGTGGGCCGGTGAAGGTCAAGGGGGAATCGACCGGTCGACGTCCAATTCCTTAGAAGTGTTGTGGGCGCCCGGGTGGCCCTCGCCCTCCTGCCGGCGGCCGGCCGGCCCAGACACCGGTCACCCTTCCGGCCACGGGCCCCGCCCAGCCAGGCCCGGCCGCCTACCCGGAGCGGCCGGGCCCGGTGCTGCCGAGAGCGTCGGGAAGACCCGCACGGAGGGATGGACATGCACCTCGGCCCATACGCCGGCGCCACCTACGCCCTGATCACACACTGGGCGGTGGGCATCGCGCTGACGGTGGCAGTGGCCGACACCGAGGTCGGCCTGATCCGCGACCACCCCCTGTACGGGCGCCGGCTGTCCGGCCGGGTCGTCCCCCCGCTGGCGACCACGGGGCTTCTCAGCCCTTTCCTTCTGAACGGGCACTTGCACAGCCTGCCGCCGCGCTGGGTGCTCGTCTCCATGGCGCTGATGCTGCCCTTCGCCTGGCTCAGCTGGCGGTGGGCGAAGACGTGGGTCGGCTGGTCGCCGGCGCTGCGCCGCCGCCGCCTCGGCGTGTGGGCGGTGGGCGCCGGGCTGGCGGCGGTGGCGCTCTCGAACCTGCTGGCCCTGCGCGACCTCCAGCCGGCCTGGCGGATGGTCATCCCGATGTCCATCTTCGCCGGGACGGTGGCCCTCCCGGGCGCCCTGACGAACCTCTCGCTCATGGCCCTCACGGCCGGCCTCCCCGCCGAGGTCCCCGGGGGCCCGGCCCGGGGGGTGGCCGAGGTCGGGGGCTTCGGCGTGCTCGTGAACCTGCTGGCGCTGGGGGACGCCGGACTCGCCTGGCTCCAGTCCGGCGGCTCCTGGCCGGCGCCCGCCGGGGCGTTCCTCCTCGCCTGGGCGGCGGGCGCCCTCGCCATCCCCGGGAGCATCCTGCTCGCGCGCCTGTGGTGGCGGACGATGCCGGATGCGATCTTCATGCCGGCGGCCCTCGTGTCCGCGGTGGTCGGACAGTGGTTCGGGTTGGCGCTGATCTTCCGCTTCCCCGGACTCGTCCCGCCGATCCGGTGGTCCTGAGCCCCGTTCAGTGGCCCGGCAGAGCCCCGGAGAGCCGAAGGCCCCGCAGCCGGCCGGCGTTGAGGACCACGGAAACCGAACTCAGCGCCATCGCAGCGCCGGCGACGATCGGGCTCAGGAGCCCGGCGGCGGCGACCGGGATGCCGATGACGTTGTAGACGAAGGCGAAGAACAGGTTCTGCCGGACGTTGCGCATGGTGGCGCGGGACAGGGCGATCGCCCGGGGGACGCCGAGGAGGTCGCCGCTCATGAGCGTGATGTCGGCGGCCGCCATCGCCACGTCCGTGCCGGTGCCGATCGCGATGCCCACATCGGCCTGGGCCAGGGCGGGCGCGTCGTTGATGCCGTCGCCCACCATGGCGACGATCTTGCCCTCGCCCTGGAGCTTGCGGATGGTTTCCGCCTTGTCCCCGGGCAGGACCTCCGCCAGCACGCGCCGGATGCCCAGCCGGCGGGCGACGGCCTCCGCCGTGCGGCGGTTGTCGCCGGTGAGCATGACCACCTCGAGCCCCATGTGCTGGAGCCGCTGCACGGCTTCGGCGGAGGTCTCCTTCACGGTGTCCGCGACGGCGATGAGGCCCGACACCCGGCCGTCGACGGCCACGTAGAAGGGCGTCTTGCCCTCGTCCGCCAGCGCCTCCGCCCGGGCCGGCAGGTCGCCGGGGTCGAGCTCCAGTTCGTCCATGAGCCGGCGGTTGCCGATGGCCACCGCCCGGCCGCTCACACGCGCCGAGACGCCGTGCCCGGGGATCGCCGTGAACCCTTCGGCGGATGGCACTTCCAGCCCCCGGTCGCGAGCGCCCCGGACCACGGCCTGGGCAAGAGGGTGCTCCGAGGGTGCCTCGGCCCCGGCGGCCAGGCGCAGCAGTTCGTCGGGATCAACCCCCGGCGCGGGCGCCACATCGGTCAGGGAGGGTTCCCCCCGCGTGAGCGTCCCTGTCTTGTCCAGGACGATGGCCTGAAGGCGCTGGGCCATCTCGAGCGCCGTGCCGCTGCGGATGAGGATGCCGGCCTCCGCCCCCTTGCCGGTGCCGATCATGATGGACGTGGGCGTGGCCAGCCCCAGCGCGCACGGACACGCGATGATGAGCACGGCGACGAAGTTGATGAGCGCCCGGTTGATGGACGGCTCAGGCCCGTACAGGTACCACAGGATGAACGAGACGCCGGCCACCCAGAACACGGCGGGGACGAAGTACCCGGTGACGCGGTCGACCAGGCGCTGGATGGGCGCCTTGGACCCCTGCGCCTCTTCGACCATGCGGATGATCTGCTGCAGGACCGTGTCCTTGCCCACCCGGGTGGCGCGGACCTTCAGGCTGCCTGTGGTGTTCACGGTGGCGCCGATCACGGTGTCCCCCGGGGCCTTGTCGACGGGAAGGCTCTCGCCGGTGAGCATCGACTCGTCGACCGCCGAGCGCCCTTCCACGACCTCGCCGTCGGTGGGAATCTTCTCACCGGGGCGGACCACCATGACATCGCCAGGCACGATGTCCTGAATGGGGATCTCGATCTCCCGCCCCTCCCGGATGACGCGGGCGGTGCGGGCCTGGAGGCCCATGAGCTTGCGGATGGCCTCGGAGGTGGATCCCTTCGCGATGGCCTCGAGGAGACGCCCAAGGATGATGAGCGTCGTGATGACCGCCGTGGCCTCGAAGTAGAGCTGCGGCTCCACGCCGGCCGCCCGGAACCAGCCGGGGAAGAGGAGCGCTGCGAGGCTGTACAGGTACGCGGCCAGCGTGCCCACGGCGATCAGGGCGTTCATGTCCGCCGTGCGCACCCGGAACGCGTGCCAGGCGCCGACCAGGAAACTGCTGCCGGCCCAGAACAGGATCGGCGTGGTCAGGACGGCCTGGAGCCAGGGGTTACGGAGCACCGGGACGTGAAATCCGAAGTACTCACTCATGGCACCGACGACGACCGGCAGCGTGAGCACGGCGCCCACGGCCGTCCGGCGTCTGAGGTCGGCGATCTCGGCCCTGCGGGCTTCCTGCTCCCGGTCGAGCTCGCCGGCCGCGCCCTCGATCTCCCGGGGCTCGCCGGGACGGTAGGGACCCGCCTCGGCCACGGCCTCCGCCACCTTCGCCGGGCTGGTCACGGCCGGCACGAACTCCACGGCCAGCTCACTTTTCGCCGCGTTCACGGCCACGTTGACCACGCCAGGGACGGCCTCGGCGACCGCCTCCACTCGATGGGCGCAGGAGGCACAGCGGAGGCCCTGCAGGGGGATCCGGGCGTGACGGGTCTCGGGTCCGCGGGGAGCGGCGCGCTCAGTGGGCATGGCTACCACCCCCTCCGCCCGCTTCGACCACGAGGGTGCCGCGGTACATCCCCATCCCACAGGTGAACGTGAACGTACCGTCACGGTCCGGGGTGAACTCGACGGTGGTCACCTCGCCCACCGGTAGCACCCGAGAGACGTTGAAATCCGGAAAGATCACCCGCTCGGCGCAGCTGGACGTGTCCAGGCGCCGGAACCGCAGGCGGACCGGAACCCCCTGGCGCACCACGATCCGTGGCGGGGAGTACCCGCCCTGGACCGTCACGTCGATCTCCTGCACTCCTCCCGGCTGGCTCCGGGCCCGGGCGCCGGCACGCGGGCCAAAGAAGAACCAGGCGAGAAACAGCGTGTAGATCGTGATCCAGATGGTCGCCCAGACGGCCTTCATTCGCTATGCGCGGTGACCGTGGCCGCGCTGGCCGTGGCCACCTTCCTCCTTCCCCAGGTACTTGCCGGGATTCTGCTCGAACTTGGTCTTGCACATCGGGGAACAGAAGTAGTACGTCTGTCCCTGGTGTTCGCTGGTCGCCGCCGCCTTCGCCGGCTCGACCTCCATGCCGCAGACGGGGTCCTTGGCCATGTGCCGTTCACCTCCAGCTCATAGGATGCCCCCGTAGGGCACCTGAACAGGATGGTTCCCTGCTTTCCCCGGGTTTTCCTCCCAGACACCCATGGACCTCATGGCCGTTCTTCGTCCGGGCCTGGTACAGTTCCGGCGGTCATCAGGCCACCGTTCTCGGGCGCGTCGTAGTCCCGGAGCCACCGCACCTGGCCACTGGCATCGACCAGGACAAAGGGATGACCCGGTTCGTTCCCAACAGCCCAGCGCATCACACCGTACGGATGAGCCACCTGGTGTCCCTCGTCGGACCGGAACGGGGCGGTGATCTACCGCATGCGTACGGCGAGAGGCAGGATGGCGGCGCTCGCAACCGCCAGCACCGCCCACAGGCCGGCCCAACCAGGCCCCCAGCGGCGTCGTACGCCCCGGAACACGGGAAACACCGCCGCCCCCCACGCGCCCGCCCACACGACCGCGGCCACCGGTCCGAGGGGTCGGGGGCCGGCCTGCGGCGGTTCGGGGAGACCCCGGAACAGTCCCATGCCCTGGGTGGCAACGAGGACAGCCCCTTCCCTGAGGACCGCGACGTCCCGCACGGACGCGTTCGTGAGCCCGATGGACCGCCAGGTGCGGCCGTCGTCATCGGTGAAAGCGACACCGTGGTACATGGTGCCGGCATACCAACTACCGGGAACGTTCCCTGGCGCGAGGGCCATCATGGCTGTTTCCGGCAGTCCGGCGTTCCGCAACTGCCAGGTTCGCCCCCCGTCGGGGGATACCGCGATGCCCCCCACCATCGCTGCCATCCAGACCTCACCCGGACGGTACGGGTTGCGGAGGACCGCCTGGATATCGAGCAGTTCTACCCCACCTGCGGCAGGTCGAATGCGGTGAAAGGTCCGGCCCCCGTCCGGGGTTTCCTGGAAGGATTCATGCCGCGGCACCCAGAGGTGCTGCGGATCCCGAGGGTCTGCAAACAGGCGGCTGATCGGATCGGGCTCCGGGTGGTCGGGAACCACCTGGCGCTCCACGTGCCATCCGGCCGGACCCGGGCGGAACCGGTACAGGGCTCCGGGGTCGAGAGCATACCCGGTCGCGTCGCCCCCCGCCAGGCCGAAGACGGCACCCTCCTGATCGGGCAGGTTGACGCGTACCCACCCGGACTCGCCGGCAACCGAAGGCTCTCGTTGCTCGTAGAGCCCTCGCGCGGTGGCAGCGACCAGGCGGCCGCCGACCCGCGCGACCGCATAGACCGGAGCAGGAAGTCCGGACATCTCACTCCAGGTGCGGCCGTCGGAACTGAACCGGAGGCCGTCGCGCCCTGCGGCCCAGAGACCCCCCGACGGGTCGGCGTAAAGGTCGAAGACATCCGCGCGGAGGACGCGTTCCCACGTGAAGCCGAGCCCCTTCAACCCTTGAGGTGGCTGTTTCTCCCGCTGCGGCTCCGCCTGGAACGTGGCCCGTGTCCAGACCTTCGGCCCGCCAGGGGCCAGGCGGTACACCCGAACCTCCCATGTCCCGGGCATGGTCAGGACCGGGCCACCGCCCTCCAGCCCTCCGGCGCCATCGGACCGTAGAGCAAAACCGCGGGCAGGCATGGTCATGTCCTGCATCACGAAGCGGGCCCGGAACTCCGTCTCCTCCGGCCCCCGGCCCCTGGGCCGTGCCGGGCGCGGCGCCCCGGAGAACCGCTCGCGGGGTGGGTAGACGCGCAAGAAGACCCGGCCCGGCCCCGCCGGCCAGAGTTCCAGCTTCCATGGGCCGTCCGGGGTGGAGACGGTCTGTTCCTGCTTCGTGAAGAGCTGGCCCAGCTGGCCGGGCGGCAGCGATGCCATCACCCCGCCCAGGGTCACCACAGCTCCCACGAACGCGCTCTCCCATGCTACCCGTCGGGCGAGTACGATGCCATTCCGTCCCGCCCGGACGTCGAACTGGTTCCGCGCCGCAAGAATGAGCGCTGCGGCCAGTGCGCTCAGCTTGAAGAGCAGGACCTGGCCGTAGGGTGTCGCGCGAAGGCCGGCAACGCCCGCGATCCGGAGCACAGCCTGAATTAGCCCACTGGCGATGAGCACCGCGACGGCTGCCGCGGCCAGCCGGGAGAAGCGCCGGGCCACGTCCTCCGGAGCCCCGACCCGGAGCGCGGTGGAAAGGCCGAGAAGACCGCCAAACCAGACGCCTGCGGCCAGGAGGTGCAGGGAATCTGCCACGACCGGCAAGACCGGCGCAACGTCCGCGACGGCGTGTCCCGACAGGACATGTGCCATGAGAAGGCTCGCCGCCACCACCACCGCCAGGCCCCAACGGCCTTGCCCCCACTGCTCCGCACCGGCCGCTGCCCCCGGCGACGCCCGCAGGCCGAGCGTCACCGCCAGAACGGCCGCTCCGGCGAGACCCTGGCGAAGAAGCCACTGCCGGCCAAAGCCAGCGGTCGTGATCAACGCCTGGCTCACAGGCCCGAGAAGGGCCGTGCCGAGAACCTGGAGCTGCACCAGGAGCCAGAGCAGCCCTGCCGCCAGCACCAGGAGGGAGAGCCCGAGCAAGGCGGTCCCGGCCCGATTCCGCCCCCCGGCGGATCCGGCGGGATGTGCCGCCGCTGGTCCCGGCCGGCCGGCCAGGACCCCTTCGAACAGCACCAGGCCAAAGAGACCCGAGGCCCCGAGGAGGCTGAGCCCTCGTGCCAGACCGAGCGCCCACGTTTCCACCGGAACCCTCCGAATCAGTGCCGGCGCACCACGAAGGCCACAGCGGCCAGTCCCAGGACCACCACGCCCGCCGCGACCATCGCGCCGCGCGTCAGGTTCGGTGTGCGAGCCGCCTCCCGCTCCAGGGGACGGGTCACGCGTTCACCGGTTGCCGGCGTACCTCCCGTGGCCACCTGTCCGGTCCGAGCGGACGGCCGCGCGTCGGACGCCCCGGTTGCCGCCTGCCCACTCGCCTCCGCGGCCGGCTGGCTGGCCTGCGCGGTGGACCCCGCCGCCGGCACCGGCCCCACACCTGCATCGGGATTCGTACCGGCTCTTGGGGCCAAGACCGTGAACCGCCAGGAACCCTTGACCGCATGCCCGTCTGCCGACACCACCGCCCAGCGGACGGTGTACTGACCCGGTGGCAGGTCGCCCACCGACACCTCGATCTGGGGACCCTGACTCGCCGATCCCTCAGCGACTCGCTTCCCCTGTTGGTCCACGACCTCCAGGCGGCTCGCACCGGCCTGGAGCGACTCGTTGAAAACGGCTCGCACTGTCCCGGGGCCGCCCTCGACCTGGGCTCCGTCGGCCGGTGTGGCCGCGACGAGCGCGGAGTGCGCCTCGACCCCGAACGCGGTCACGGAAGCCAGGACGGCAGTGAAGAGCGCAACGGCAACGAGGGTCGAGACCAGCCTGGGGCGGGGTCCCAGCACCGAGCACTTCGCCAACATCGGGTCGCCGTCCCTTCGCATCATCGAATCTCGAACGTGAGGCTCTTTTCCAGTCCGATGGGCCGGTGCTCCATGTCCGTGATCCACACGCGCACGACGTGCCGGCCCGGCGGTAGATTCCGGAACGTGTAAGAGGGGCTGTATTGCATGACTTCGGGGCCGCCGTCCAGGCTCAGATGGGAATGGCTGTCCTTACCCAGGCTTAGACCGGTCACCTTCACCGTCACGGTCGCCTGGCTCCCGCGTACGTCGACCGCCGCGTCAAGGGTCGCCTGCGGTCGGCGCCCACACCCGACAAGGAGCGCCAGGAGAGCCAGAGCGATCGCTACACGCATCGGTATTCCCGGGGTGGACGACCGCCTGCTGCACTTCTGCTGCACGGACACCACCTCAGCAGAACAGGGCCAGACAGCGCCCGACGGCACCCGGAGCACGGGGTCTTGCATGCACCCCAAGCCGCCGAATCGATCGCTCTCGGTCAGAAACATTCGCTGAACAGAAGTGTAGCCACCGGCCCGACGGGCGTTAATAGGCCGATCGACTCATTTCCCCGCGCCGGGCGAACCATGCGCTGCTCGGTCACCGCCCTCACTACTTCCCGCTCGCGGTGGTGTGTTCAACCGGCGGGAGGCATGCGCGCCGGCGTCGCCGGGCCCACCGCCCTCTTATACCCGGACGCAGTTGGCTGTGAAGACGAACCACGCCCCGTGAGCGCCCGCCGGCTCAAAACCGGCCTCCCGACACAACCTGTCCAGGGTTCGTCGCGACTGGTAGTGCGGATCGAGCGCGATCTCCGTGAACGACAGCACGCCTCCCGGTCGCAGGACCCTCTGCAGCTCGCGTAGGGCAGCGCCCCGGTCAGGGATCTCGCCCAGCACCGTGACAGCCAGGCGGGACAGCGCAGCGACCGGCGCCGCGCCACCGCTCGCCACCCGAGCGACGACACGAGCAGGCCGATTGCGCCGGTGACAAGAACAGCCCAAACCGGCATGCGACGACTCCCTTCCGTACCTTGTCGTGACTGCCGCAACTGCCGCCAGAGGGGCCACAGTGCGATCGCCACGAACACCACCGAGCTGGCGGCGAGAAGCGGAACCCGGTACCGATCGATTCCGACCAGCGGGACGAACCCTCCGGCCGCCAGAATGATCAGGATCGGAATCAGGTGATCGGGGCAGACCAGCGCCGCGATCCAGGCCACCGGGTCCTGGCGGAGGCGCCCGAGTAGCTCGCGGATCTGGCGCAGCTCTTCCAGCACATCATCTCCCTCCGCGTACGGCAGCAGACGGCCTGGCGTTCATGCCGGCCCGGCGGGGGCCGCGGCACCGGCGAGCCGGTCTTTCCGCAGGTTGCCCTCGGACCCACCCCGGCCGCTCACCCGCAGGATGCGGGTCGCGTTCAGAATCGCGAGCAGCGACACCCCCACGTCCGCGAACACCGCCTCCCACATGTTCGCCACCCCGGCGGCCCCGAGCCGGACGAACACAGCCTTCACCCCGAGCGCGAAAGCGACGTTCTGCAGGATGACCCGCCGGGTGGCCCGGGCAAGGGTGACGGCATCGGCCAGGCGCAAGGGTGAGTCGTCCATGATGACCACGTCGGCCGCTTCGATCGCCGCATCGGAGCCCAGTCCGCCCATGGCGACGCCGACGTCGGCACGGGTCAGCACCGGCGCGTCGTTGATGCCGTCGCCGACGAACGCGAGGGCACCGCGCCGGCGACCCCCGCGCTCCCGGCGCTCCCTGTCGATGCGCTCCACGGCCGCCACCTTCTCCTCCGGCAGGAGGTTGGCGTACACCTCGTCCAGGCCCAGTGACTGCGCCACGCGGCCGGCCACCGTGCGGTCGTCCCCGGTCAGCATCACCTGCCGGCGCACGCCCAGCCCCCGAAGCGCACGAATGGCCTCGGCGGCGTCGGGCTTCGGCTCGTCCGCGATGACGATGCGGCCCGCCGGTCGCCCGTCCACGGCCAGGTGGACGATCGTTCCCACCCGATCCGTGCCTTCGTACGGCACGCCCTCGCGGCGCATCAGCCGTTCGTTGCCGGCCAGGACCAGCCGGCCGCCGACCCGGGCCCGCACCCCGTGCCCGGCGACTTCCTCGTAGTCCGAGACGGCCGTCGTGTTCACCGGACGCCCGTAGGCCTCCAGAATCGGGGCGGCGATGGGGTGGTTCGAGAACGTCTCCGCGTGCGCCGCCAGTTCCAGCACCTGGTCCCGGGAGTACCCGCCGAAGGAGGTGACCTCCACGACCCGGAACACCCCCCGGGTCAACGTCCCCGTCTTGTCCCACACCACGGTGTCCAGCTTCGCCAGGGCGTCGAGGTAGTTGCCCCCCTTGACCAGTACCCCGCGCCGCGAAGCGCCGCCGATCCCGCCGAAGTAGCCGAGCGGGATCGAGACCACCAGGGCGCAGGGGCACGAGATGACCAGGAGTACCAGCGCCCGGCGGAGCCAGTCGCCGAACTGCGCCCCCGGGACCACGAGCGGTGGGATCACGGCCAGGGCCAGCGCTCCCAGCACCACTGCGGGCGTGTAGTATCGGGAGAACGTCGTGATGAAGCGCTCCGTCGGGGCCTTGCGCGCGGCCGCCTCTTCCACCAGCGCAAGGATCTTTGCTACGGAGGACTCCGCAAACGGCCGGGTCACCCGCACGACCAGCAGGCCACGTGTGTTGACCATCCCGGCCAGCACGTTGTCGCCGATCCCGACCGGGCGCGGCACCGATTCCCCGGTGAGGGCCGAGGTGTCGACGAAGGACGATCCCTCGACGATCTCGCCGTCCAGGGGAATCCGTTCACCCGGCCGGACCACGATCTCCTCTCCCGCCCCCACGGTCTCGGGGGACACCCGCCGGGTCTCACCGCCGCGCCGGACGTTCGCATAGTCCGGCCGGATCTCCATGAGTGCGCGGATCGAACGCCGGGAGCGGGCGACTGCCAGAGCCTGGAAAAACTCGCCGACCGAGAAGAACAGCATGACCGCCACGGCCTCCGGCAGCTCATGGATGGCAATGGCGCCGAGGGTAGCGATGGTCATGAGGAAGTTCTCGTCGAAGAGCTGTCCACGTCGTGCGTTCACGACCGCGGCCCGGATCACCCGCCGCCCGGCCAAAAGGTACGCCATGAGGAGCGTCGCGTATTCCGCCACGGCGTAGGGGGTCGCGTGCAGCACCCGGTTGAAGGCGATACCCACGGCGAACAGGAGACCGGATGCGACAAGCTCGACAAGCCGCCGTCCGCGGACAACCTCATCCTCTTCCTGGCCGCGGGCGCGGACCTGCTCGGGATGGTGCGTGGGGGTAGCCGCCTCCGCGTCCGCCTCGCTGCGGGTGTGGCCGCGGACGATGGCTACGCCGGGCTCCACCCGGTCGATGATGGACTGCGCCCTTTCCACCTGATCCGGGGGTAACAGAATCCGGCCCGTCGCAAAGCTGACACTCACGTCCTCAACGCCCTCCCGGCGGAGGGCGTCCTCGATCCGAGCCACACAGCTGGCGCAGTCCAGTCCCTCGAGCACGTAAGTCTCCAGTTTCTCACGCGCCACTCAGCGTTCCTCCTCGTAGTGGTCCTGTGCGACCTGGATCAGGCGCAGCACATGCTCGTCCGCCAGCGTGTAGTAGACGTGTTTGCCGTCCCGCCGGTACCTGACGAGCCGCATGATCTTCAGGAGACGCAGGTGGTGGGAGATCGCGGGCAGCGTCAGGTCGAGGATCTCGGCCAGGGTGTGAACGCAAAGCTCCTCCTGTGCCAGGAGGTACAGGATCTTCGCACGCGTCTCGTCTGCCAGGACGCGAAACAGTTCGGAGAGCCCCGCTACCTCGAGGATGCGTTCACGGAGCTGCTGCACGCGATCGCCCCGGGGCTCCGGATCCCCGCACACGTCGCGAGTACGGCCTTCCTCCAGAGTGCTCATCCCACCGACCCCACAAACGGTTCTACAGTTGTTTAATCGTACTCTAGCCTACCAGACTCCCGTCGTCAACCCAGGGGCGAAGATGCCGGAACCCAGCAATCGCCCTACCCGAGAACGCTCGGTTTGCCGGTTGCAGATTGAGCCGCATAGCCTGGCATCCCAGGCTTGGACCGTCTGGTCGCGGGACATGCGAGTCCGGAGCGTTGCGATCTCGAACCGCGCCGCAAGTGCCGGGTGGGGAAGTGTTCCGTTCGGAGGAGGCCGGGAAGGGGGACCAGGCACGGTTGCGGTCGAAACGCAACTTCTGGGTTTTGATTTTTCCCTAGCGGAAGTTGGCGTGCAAGACTCGCGCTGCGGTGCCGCAAGGCGCTACGGGGCGTCTTCCTGCTACCCGCCGGGCCGTTTGACGGGCACGGGTGCAGCCCTGTACGGTGGTCGCAGTACCCTCAGCGGTATCGAGAGACGGGAGGGACCTCTCACGTGGCTGGCCCGGTGACTGGCGCCTGTACCCAAGTGACTGCCCAGGAGCTGCGCCGCTTGCTGGCACAGCGGCACGACATGCAGCTCATCGACGTGCGGGAGCCCGTCGAGTTCGCCCAGCAGCACATCCCCGGGGCCATGCTGCTCCCCCTGGGGCAGCTCCCGGCCCGGATGCGCGAGATCGACCCGACTCGCCTGGCCATCCTGGTCTGCCGGAGCGGCAACCGCAGCGCCATCGCCTGCCAGTTCCTGCGGGCCCGGGGCTATCACAAGGTGGTCAACTTTGCCGGTGGTATGCTCTCCTGGAACGAGATCGGCGGCCCGACCGCCACCGGCCTGGAGTGACGGCGGGACAGCGGATGCGCGAAACCTCCACAACCTCTCCAACACGCCGCCACAAGTCTGCGCTATGTTTCACGTGCAGAAGACGGGTCCGGGAGGGGATGGCACGTGGAGCGCAGGACGCTGAGGTGGACGGTGGTCGGTGGCCTCGTCCTGGCCGGAGCCATCGCGGCCGGCTGCGCGGCGCCCCGGGCTTCCGGCACGGCGCAAGCGGCGGGCACGTCCCCACCCCGGGTCACAGCGCCCCTCAGCCAGGCCAACGAGGGAGGCAACGTGACCGTGAAGGTCACGTGGGCAAACCCCGGCGCCACCGGGGAAGGACCACGGTTCGAGGTCGAGCTCGACACGCACTCCGTGAACCTGGATGAGTACAGGCTCGAGGATCTCGCCGTACTCCGGGCCGGCGGGCGGGAAGTGAAGCCGGAGTCCTGGTCGGAGTCCGGAGGCGGCGGCCATCACCGGGGCGGCATCCTCCGGTTCCCCGCCCGGGTGGACGGTGCACCGGTGCTGCGGCCAGGCATCGGGACCGTCGAACTGGTGATCCGCGACATCGCCGGCGTGCCGGAACGGGTGTTCAAGTGGGAGGTGCGGCCATGAGCGCGCAGGTCGGGGGCGCGGCGGGCGCGCAGGCGATGGCCTGCTGTTCCGCGGGCGCTACGTCGGGTCGGGACCCGTGGCGGGTCTGGGGTCTGCCCACCCTGGCAGGCCTCCTCGCTGCCGCAGGCCTGGTGGGGCTCTATCTCGGGATCGTCACCCTGGCCCAGGGGTGGGCGCACGCGGTGGAACTGCTCCTCGGGGACTGGTACCTGGTGGCGCTCATCGTCGCCGGGTTCGGCGTGCAGGTGGGCCTCTTCACCTACGTCCGTACGGGAATGCATGCCCGACACGTGGACCGCTCCGCAACCGCCCTCGCCGGTGCAGGGACGGGCACTTCCACCGTGTCCATGCTCGCCTGCTGCGCCCACCACGTGACGGACGTCCTGCCCCTGGTCGGGCTCTCCGGCGCTGCCGTGTTCCTCAACACGTACCGGACGCCCCTGATGCTGCTGGGGGTGGCGACGAACGTCGTGGGCATCGTCGTGATGCTGCGCCTCATCCGCCGCTTGAAGCACGGGGCAGCGTGAACCCGCGGCGTGTCCGCCCCGGGCCCGGGCCTCTCTGGTACAGGCCTGAGCCCGGGGCATCATACTTCCTTCGAAATGTCTTCATCATACTTTCACATCCTCAAAGTACACTGTGGCCCGAAGCTCGTAGTGCCTTGAGGAGGAAGGTGCGGATGGGCGCTCCGTCTTCGACTCGCCGTTGGACCGCCCTCGTCCTCGGCGCCCTTGCACTGCTGACTGCCGGGTACGGTGTGGTACAGGCCGTAACGACGCGGCCGGAGAGCGCACCGGCGGATACCCCGCTCACGGTCCGCGCACTGCGCAGCCTGCCCCCCCTTCAGGAAGCCACCGAGATCAAGCCGACGGGCAACGTCCGGGAGTTCACGCTCACGATCGAGCGGGGCAAGTGGGAACTGGTGAAGGGCACGACCGTGGACGCCATCACCGTCAACGGCACGGTGCCCGGCCCGACGATCCGGGTCACGGAGGGCGACACCGTTCGGATCACGGTGAAGAACAGGCTCGACGAGGTCACCTCGATCCACTGGCACGGCCTGCACGTCCCGTACGACCAGGACGGGGTGGCACCCGGCAACCAGCTCCCGATCCCGCCGGGCGGCGAGTACACGTACGAGTTCACCGCCAACCACGCCGGGACGTTCATGTACCACTCCCACAGCCTGGCGAACGAGATCGAGCAGATCGACCGGGGCCTGTACGGGGCGTTCATCATCGACCCGCAAAACCCCCGGAACGAGCCCAGGTACGACGTCGACCGCACCCTGATGCTCAGCGGCTGGATCGTGGGCATGCCGGACATGGATGACGCGGCGGACATGACGATGAGCTACAACTACTGGACCATCAACGGCAAGTCGTTCCCGGACACCGAGCCGATCCGGGTTAAGAAGGGCGACCGGGTCCGCCTGCGGCTCATCAACATCAGCAACCTGGCGCACCCGATGCACCTGCACGGGCACGACTTCCGGATCATCGCCGTCGACGGCCACCCGCTCCCTCAGCCTCAGATCGTGAACACGCTCGACGTCGAACCGGGCAAGACGTACGAGATCGACTTCATCGCCGACAACCCGGGCTTCTGGGTCTTCCACTGCCACGAGCTCCATCACACGATGAACGGCGAGACGGCGCCGGGCGGCCTCATCCAGGTGATCCAGTACGAGGGGTTCCAACCGGTGGGCCTGGACCAGCCGGCAGCGCCCCCGGCCCAGGGAAGCACCGGCGCGGGCGTGCAGCCGAGGAGCAGCGATGGGATGCAGAACGCGCCCATGCCCGACATGAAGGGCATGGACATGGGGAGCTGAACGTATGAACCGGCGGTCCCGGTCGCTGGTCGTCGGAGCCGTCCTGGTCGCGGTGCTGGCGGCGGGGGTGTGGTGGAGGGCCCGCGGGCCGGGCGCACCGAACACGCCGGGCGCCGCGCCTTCGCCGGCCCCTGCCGCGCTCGAAAACCTGAGCCCCGCCGAACTCGAGGCGAGGCTCCGGTCGAAGGACTTCCTGCTGGTCAACGTGCACGTACCCTATGAGGGCCGCATCCCGGGCACGGACCTGGAGATCCCGTATGACCAGCTGGAGCAGCAGGCCTCTCGCCTTCCACAGGACCGCAGTGCCCCGATCGTTCTCTACTGCATGAGCGGGCGGATGAGCGAGATCGCCGGGCAGACCCTCATCCGGATGGGGTACCGGAACGTGTCCCACCTGGCGGGCGGGATGCTGGCCTGGAACAGGGCAGGCCTGCCGCTCGAGGACTGGGCGAGAAAGTCGGCGGCGGCGCCCTAGGACCCCGGCCGCACCCCGGCCTTCTCCGCGGCGGCCGGGGGCACGGGCGCCGCGCCGTCCCGGCCCGCTGCCGGCAGCCGGCGGGCGAGGATCTCCGCGAGGGTCGGCCGGCCGATCTCCTGCAGCTCGTACGTCACCCGGACGATCGGCTTGTCGGCCCGGATCACCCGGCCAAGGTCGATCGGTGTCCCGCTGACGACGACATCGCAGGGCGTGGCCTGGATGGTCGCCTCGAGCTCCCGCAGCTGCCGCTCGCCGTACCCCATCGCCGGGAGCACGTCGGTGGTCTGGGGGTAGCGGCGGAACGTCTCGGCGATGCTCCCCACCGCGTGGGGCCGGGGATCGACGATCTCCGCCGCCCCGAACCGGCGCGCCGCCACGTAGCCGGCGCCGTAGGCCATGCCGCCGTGGGTGAGGGTGGGCCCGTCCTCGATCACCAGGACCCGCCGCCCCCGGATCTGTTCCGGATCGGACACGGTGATGGGCGAGGCGGCGTCGACCACCTCGGCCCGGGGGTTGAGCTCACGGACGCTCTGCCGCACCGCCTCGACCGACTCGGGGGCCGCGGAGTCGATCTTGTTGATCACCACCACGTCCGCCATGCGCAGGTTCGTCTCGCCGGGGTGGAAGGTGCGCTCGTGGCCGGCGCGCAGGGGGTCGGCCACCGTGATGAGGACGTCCGGCCGGATGAACGGGAAGTCGTTGTTCCCGCCGTCCCAGAC
Organism: Caldinitratiruptor microaerophilus; assembly: GCF_025999835.1. Classification (NCBI taxonomy): domain Bacteria; kingdom Bacillati; phylum Bacillota; class Clostridia; order Eubacteriales; family Symbiobacteriaceae; genus Caldinitratiruptor; species Caldinitratiruptor microaerophilus. Next base: position 2,321,442 of record NZ_AP025628.1, read on the forward strand.
GATCACGTCGGCCTCCGCCTCGGCCTGGCGCAGGATCTCGGCGTAGTCGACCCCCGAGTAGATCACCGCGCCCATGGCGATGTGGGGCTCGTACTCCTCCCGCTCCTCGATGGTGCAGCGGTGCCGGTCGAGGTCCTCGTACGCGGCGAACCGCTGGACGGCCTGGGAGGCGATGTCGCCGTACGGCATCGGGTGCCGGATCGCGACCACCCGGCGCCCCTGGGCGCGCAGGGCCCGGACGACCGCCCGGGTCGTCTGGCTCTTCCCGGCGCCGGTGCGCACCGCGCAGACGGCGACCACGGGGCGAGCCGATCGCAGCATGGTCGTGCCGGGGCCCATGAGGCGGAAGTCGGCGCCGGCCGCCATCGCCGCCGAGGCGCGGTGCATCACGTACTCGTGGGAGACGTCCGAGTACGCGAAGACGACCTGGTCGACCCGCAGGTCCCGGATGAGCCGCTCCATGTCCGCCTCGTCGTAGATCGGGATCCCGTCCGGGTACAGGGCACCCGCCAGCCGGGCCGGGTACGAGCGCCCGGCGATGTCCGGGATCTGCGTGGCCGTGAACCCCACGACCTCGTACGCGGGGTTGTCCCGGAAGTAGACGTTGAAGTTGTGGAAGTCCCGGCCGGCTGCGCCGAGGATCAGGACACGCGTCCTCGCCACGGAACCTCCCCCTCCGGCTGCGCTGGGGGCGCAGATCTCACGCGATGACCAGCGCCATGATGGCCTTCTGGACGTGCAGGCGGTTCTCCGCCTCGTCCCAGACCACGCTCCACGGGCCGTCGATGACCTCGTCCACGACCTCCTCGCCCCGGTGCGCGGGCAGGCAGTGCATGAAGAGGGCGTCGGGCTTCGCCCGGGCCATCAGGGCTGGCGTGACCCGGAACGCCTGCATGCGGCGGGCCCGCTCCTCCGCCTGCGCCTCCTCGCCCATCGACGCCCAGACGTCGGTGTAGACGACGTCGGCCCCGGCCACGGCCGCCTCGGGGTCGCCCGGGAAGAGCTCGACGCTGCCGCCGCTCCGGGCGGCGTCGGCCTTCGCCCGCTCCACCACCACGGGATCGGGCGGGTATTCCGGCGGGTAGGCCACGGTCACCCGCATGCCGAACTTCGCGCCGCCCTCCAGGAGCGAGTGCGCCATGTTGTTGCCGGCCCCGACGTAGGCCAGGTGGATGCCGTCGAGCCGGCCCCGCTTCTCGCGGATCGTCATCAGGTCCCCCATGACCTGGCAGGGGTGCTGCCAGTCCGTGAGTCCGTTGATCACCGGGATGTCGGCGTACCTCGCCAGCTCCTCCACGTCAGCATGAGCAAATGTACGGATCATGATGCCGTCCAGGTAGCGGGAGAGCGTCCGGGCGGTGTCGGCCAGCGTCTCGCCCCGGCGCAGCTGCATGTCGGCGCCAGAGAGGTAGATCGGCTGCGCGCCGAGCTGGTAGACGCCGACCTCGAAGGAGACCCGGGTGCGGGTGGACGGCTTGGTGAAGATGAGCCCCACGGAGCGGCCCTCGAGCGGCCGGTCCCGGAGGCCGGCCTTCTGGCGCAGCTTGAGGAGGTCGGCGGTGTCCAGGACCTGGGTCAGCTCTTCCCGCGTCCAGTCGTGGATGGTGAGAAAGTCCCGTCCCTTCAGCGAGACGGCCATCGTGTCCCCTCCTTCGCTCGGTCACTCTTCTTCTGGTACCACCACGGTCCCGGCAACCCCTTCCGCCGCCCGGGCAGCGTCGTCCAGGTGACCGATGACCGCCTCGCGCCCCGTGCGCTCCACGAAGCGGCAGGCCGCCTCGACCTTGGGGCCCATCGACCCGGGCGGGAAGTGTCCCTCGGCCTGAAAACGTCGGAGACGGCTGACCGGCACCCGGTCGAGGCGCTCCTCGTCGGGGCGGCCGTAGCGGATGGCCACCCGCTCCACGTCCGTGAGGATCACCAGCCGGTCCGCACCCAGGTCGGCGGCCAGGAGCGCGGAGGCCAGGTCCTTGTCGATGACTGCCTCGCAGCCCTCGAGCCGCCCCTGGCGCTCGCACACCGGCACACCGCCGCCTCCGGCGCACACCACGACCGCGCCGGCTTCCACCAGCGCCCGCACGGCGTCCAGTTCCAGGATGCGCAGGGGTTCGGGGGAGGGAACGATCCGCCGCCAGCCCCGGCCCGCGTCCTCCCGCATGAGCCAGTTCCGCTCCACCATGAACCCGCGGGCCCGCTCCGGGCTGAAGAAGGGGCCTACCGGCTTCGTCGGGTTCCTGAAGGCCGGGTCGGTCTCGCTGACGAGGACCTGGGTCACCACGGTGACCACCGGCACATCGCTGCCAGCCGCCCGCAGCGCCCCCCAGAGGCGGCTCTGGATCAGGTAACCGATGAGCCCCTGGGTCTCGGCCCCGCACACGTCCAGCGGCATGGGCGGCACCAGGCGCACCGCCTCTTCCTGCTGGATGAGGAGGTTCCCGACCTGAGGGCCGTTGCCGTGGGTGAGCACGAGGCGGTGCCCACCCAGGACGAGGGCCGCCAGGGCCGGGGCCACCTCGTCCAGGTGGCGAGCCTGCTCGGCCGCCGTGCCTCGCTCGCCGGCACGGAGGAGCGCGTTCCCGCCCAGGGCGACCACGAGAAGGGCCATGCCCATACCGTCCTTTCCCTGCCCCCAGGGTACGGGCATCGGGTTTCCCCGCGCCATAGATATTCATTCCTGCATACCCGGGTTCCTGCTCCCTCCTTGCCCCACGTTGCCCTGTACCCGCCGCGCGGACGCCCCCGGCGGCGGTCCGGCCGGGGGGTCAAGGCAACGGGAGCAGGGCCCCGGGCTACCCGCCGCCCGGCGCGAGCAGCCGGCCGAGGTCCGCCGCGGCGAGCCGCGCCGCGTCCGCCCGGGTCTTCACCAGCACGCCGGCCGTGTCCCGGATCCACTCGGGGGTGAGGCGGGAGACGCCCAGGGTCTGCAGGCTCCGGACCCAGTCCAGGGTCTCGGCCACCCCCGGGGGCTTCTCCAGGTCCATCCGGCGGACCTGCTGGACCACCCGCGTGACCGCCTCCGCCAGGTCGGGGTCGACTTCCGGGGCCCGGGCGCGGACGATGGCCAGCTCCTTCTCGAGGTCCGGATACTCGAGCCAGAGATACAGGCAGCGGCGGCGCAGCGCGTCGCTCAGGTCCCGCGTGCGGTTGGAGGTCAGGATGACGTACGGCCGGGTGGTCGCGCGGATCGTGCCGAGCTCGGGGATGGTCACCTGGAAGTCGGACAGCAGCTCGAGGAGGAGGGCCTCGAACTCCTCGTCGGCGCGGTCCACCTCGTCGATGAGAAGGACCGGCGGCCGCGGCTGCCGGATCGCCCGCAGGAGCGGCCGCTCGAGCAGGAACGGCTCGCTGAAGATGAGGGCCTCCTTCTCCTCGGCGGTCCGGCCCGAGTTCTCCTCGATCCGCAGGCGCAGGACCTGCTTGGGGAAGTTCCACTCGTACAGGGCGGCCGATGCATCCAGGCCCTCGTAGCACTGGAGGCGGATGAGCTCCGTCCCCAGCGCCGCCGCCAGGACCTTGGCCAGCTCCGTCTTGCCGACCCCGGCCTGTCCCTCGATGAGGAGCGGGCGCTCGAGGTTCAGGGCGAGGCTGACCGCCAGGGCGACCGGCCGTCCGGCGACGTAACGCTGCCCGGCCAGCAGGGCTTCAATCTCTTCCGGTGTACGAATCGTCCTCTCCTCCTCCTCGCTCACCCCAGGTGGGCCGGCAGGGCGAGCAGGCTCTCGAGGCTATGGGCCGGCGCCAGGACGTCGACGAACGGCAGGGCCGCGCGCATCCCCCGCTGCAGGGGTTCGTACGCGGGGTCGCCCGCCAGCGGGTTCAGCCAGACGATGCGCCCTGCGCTCCCCCGCAGCCTGCGCATGGCATCCTCTACCCGCTCCGTCTCACCGGTGTCCAGGCCGTCCGACAGCACCAGCAAGGCGGTCCGGCGGTCGACCAGGAGCGGCGCGTGCTCCCGGACGAAGCACTCGAGGCTCGCCCCGAGCCGGGTGCCGCCGGCCCAGTCGGGCGCCGCCGCAGCCACCGCCTCCAGTTCTCGGGCGCGCAGCTCCCGGGTCACCCGGACGAGCTCGGTGCTGAAGACGAACGTCTCCGTCGCCGGCAACTGGGCGGTCAGGGCGGCCAGGAACACCAGGAGGAAGCGGCTGTACGGCTGCATGGAGCCGCTGACGTCCAGGAGGGCCACGAGGCGGGCCTTCTGGCGGCGCCGGCGGCGCCGCAGCTCGAGCACTTCCCCCCCGGTGCGCAGGGCCCGCCGCAGGGTGCGCGCCGGGTCGATCGCCCCGCGCCAGTGGCGCCGCAGCCGGCGCGCCACCCGGCGCGCCAGGCGCCGGGCGAGCTCCCGGGCGAGGCGGGCCACCTCCGGCGACTCGTGCGGCTCGAGCTTGGCGAGATCCTTCCGGAGGAGAAGCACCCGGGCGGTATATCCCGGAATCCCCTGCCCCTCCTCGAGCCCGCCGTCGCCGTCCCCAGGCCCCTCCTCCCCGTCCGGACCCCCGGCCTCCCGCAGGACGCCCTCCGGGCTCCCCGTACGCCGCAGGCGGATGCGGATCCCGGCCCCGTCCGGAACGTCGGAGGCGGTCCGGTCGCCCCCCAACCAGAAGTGGACGAAGGCCGCGTGGAAGAGGGGGAAGTCCTCGACCTTGCGGCACAGGACCGTCCGCAGGGTGAGGTAGAACGCGTCCCGATCCGCCGGCCGCACGAAGGCCAGGCCGCGGGCCGCCGCGGCCACATCGCCGGGCCCCACGTCGATCCCGAGCTCCCGCAGCAGCCGGCCGAACGACGCCAACCGCTCCACCGCGCTCCGTCCCTCCCCGCCGGACACTCCTTCATTGGATTACGGCATCGGCAGGAAAAACCTTTCCTTTCGGTCGAAGTGCGCGATCGTACACGGGTGCCAGGGACTTCCCGATCGACCGTCGAATTCGCACGCCCGGAGGTGTCTCTCCGTGCGAATCGAAGGCAGCGCGTTCTTCGCCGCGCCCCGCGAGCGTGTCTACACGGTGTTCACGGACCCCGACGTCCTGGCTCGGGCGACGCCCGGTGTGCAGAGCCTGAGCCGCGCCGGAGAGGACCGTTACGAGGCGGTCATGAAGATGGGGGTCGCGGGCATCACCGGCACGTACAACGGATCCCTGACGCTCACCGCCAAGCGCCCTCCGGAGCACTACGAACTCGGGATCTCGGGTCAGGGCGCTCCCGGTTTCGTGCAGGGCACCGGCGTCTTCGACTTCGAGGAGGAAGGGGACGGTACCCGGGTCCGCTACGTCTGGGATGTCCAGGTGGGCGGCCTCGTGGCCGGGGTCGGCCAGCGCGTGCTGGGCGGGGTGGCCCGGATGATCATCGACCAGTTCATGAAGGCAATGGAAAAGGAGATCGCGGGCTGAGCCGCCCCGGCCCACGGTCTCCTCGGTTCCGTGTGCCCCTCAGGGTTCGGCAGGCGACACCTCGCCCTCAGTGGTGCGAGCCGTGCGCATGGCGGTGGCCGTGATCGCCGTGGTGATGGTCATGCTCGTGGTCATGGTCATGGCCATGACCGTGCCCGTGGCTGTGCAGGAGGATCACGGGTACCGCCGTCACGGCCCGCGCCGCGAGGGCCTCCGCGTTCGCCCGCACTTCGTCCCAGGTCGTGCCCGAGTCCAGAAGGATGAAGCGCATCGCGTGACGCTGTGCCAGGCCGTGGGAGGTCGCGCAGAAGGTGCCCGGAACGGAGCACACGGCCTCTGCACCCTGCTTGTGCAGGAACTCCACCACGGCCGCCCGGCGTGCGCGCTGGAAGTTCGCCGCGGGGTTGTCGAAGCGCTGCTCCGCCCCCGTCTCGGTATCGTAAACGACCACCGTGGGCCCGTCAGGGAGGGGCACAATCCGGCCGCTACCGTCGAGAACCGCTCCGATGCGCACGCTGGTAACCACCTTTCGGCCAGTGTCGGTGCGTTGACGGCCCCAGTATACCCCTGCCTGGTAGGGCAAATCAACCGTAGCCCAGCTCCAGGAGGAACTCCAGGATCACGCGGTTCACCATGGGGGCCGCCTCCAGTAGGGGGAAATGCCCCGCGCCCGGGATGAGGCGCAACTCCGCCCCGGGAATGAGCTCTGCGAGCCGGCGGGCGTTCTCGACGGGGAGGAGCCGGTCCCGGTCGCCGTGGACGATGAGGACGGGCACCTCCAGCGCCGCGCCACGGCCCCTGAGCCCGCGCCATCGCCGGGTGGCCTCGTGCTGCCGCACGTAGACGTGCACCGGGGTCGGTTTCTGCAGACGCAGCCGGATGAGTTCCTCGAACTCGTCCGGGTGGGCGTCGAAGTAGCCAGGTGCCACCGCGTACGGGAACTGCCGGCGCAGGTTCTCCTCCGGCGTCTGGCTCGTGTGGATCCGCATGGCGGCCTGGACCTCGGGGTCCGGCTCGACCTGGTCCGGACCGCCCGGCCCCGTGCTCACCAGGACCAGGCTCGCGACCTGGTCGGGGTGGCGCAGGGCCAGCTCCTGGGCGATGTAACCCCCCATGGAGAAGCCCAGGACGTGGGCCGGTTCAGCCCCCAGCGCGCGCAGCACGGCCGCCGCCTCGTCCGCCATGCCCTCGATCGTGTAGGGCTCGTCCGGCTTGTCGCTGTCGCCCACCCCGCGGTTGTCGATGGCGATCGTCCGGAAGTACCGGCTCAGCGCAGGTACCTGACGCAGCCAGCACCAGTGCCACAGGCCGAGCCCCGGGATCAGGGCCAGCGCGTCCCCCTGCCCGTGCTCCTCGTAGTACAGGGCGATCCCGTTCACCTGGACCTTTGGCATCGACTCACCTGCTCAGGACCCGGCCGGCTCGTCACTCAACCCGCACCGGGTGTTCAGTGACCTGGCCGCCCCGGATCCAGAAGCCCCGCACCTCGGGGCGGTCGCGGTCGGCCAGGGACCAGATGAGGTAGAGCGCCTCCGGGTAGTTGGCCTGCCGCACGTCGGCCGCCGAGGGCCGGGCTCTCGACTGGGGGTGCGAGTGGCAGATCGCCAGGAGTTCCCAGCCGCGGGCCTCCATCTTCCGGAAGGCGGCGATGAGGTCGCGGGGATCGGCCTCGTAGGCCATCAGCGGATCCGGGTGCACGTTGCGACACGGAAACCATGCAAGCACCCGCCCCGCCGCGCCCGCCAGGAGACCGCAACCCTCCTGCGGATAGGCTCCCCGCATGTGCGCCGTGATCGCCTTCTCCAGATCAGCGGGCAGAACCAGGGGCCCGCGCGGGAAGGGCTCCGCCACGCCTCCTGCCCCCTTCGGTCCGCCGGCGGTCACCCCTCGATGCGGATCCGGCTCTCTACCGCCCGCACCTCCGGCAACCGGCGCAGCGTCGCCAGAGCCTCTTCCATCCGGCGCTCGACCACCTCATGCGTCACGAGGGCGATCTCCGCCGTCCCCGTGGCCTCGTCCGGGGTCTGCAGGATGTGGGCGATGCTCACCCCGTTCTGCCCGAGGACCCCGGCCACGCGGGCCAGAACGCCCGGCTGGTCGACCACGGTAAGGCGCAGGTACGTGCGCGTCACGACTTCCGCCATCGGCCGCACGGGCTTGTCGTGATAGCAAGTGCACTGCAGCACGGTCCCGGGCCAGTAAGGGGCTGCCTCGGGCCGCTGACCGCCCAGCAGACGCCGCAGCGCCAGGGAGCGCGCGGCGCCGATCACGTCCCCGAGCACGGAACTGGCGGTTGGCATGTCGCCCGCCCCCCGGCCGTAGAACATCGTCTCCCCCACCGCGTCCCCGGTGACGAAGATGGCGTTCAGGCTGCCGCTCACCGCAGCCAGCGGGTGATGCAGGGGGATGAACGCCGGGTGCACCCGCGCCTCGATCGCCCCGTCGCGCTCCCGGGCGATGGCGAGCAGCTTCACGGTCCAGCCTAGCCGGCGCCCGTGCTCGATGTCCCGCGGCCCGATGCTGCCGATCCCCTCGGTGTACACGTCCGCCGGGGTGATGCGGCTCAGGAAGCCGATGGACGCCAGGATGGCCAGCTTGCGCGCCGCGTCGATCCCGTCCACGTCGTTCCGCGGGTCGGGCTCCGCGTAGCCCAGTCGCTGGGCCTCCCGGAGCGCATCGTCGAAGGACATCCCCTCCCGTGTCATCCGGGTGAGGATGTAGTTCGTCGTGCCGTTCACGATGCCGAGCACCGACTGGATGCGGTTCGCCCCGAGGCTTTCCTTCAGGGGCCGGATGATCGGGATGCCGCCCCCGACCGAGGCCTCGAACCACACCTCCGCGCCGCCGGCCCGGGCCGCTTCGAAGACGTCGGCCCCGTACTCGGCCATCACGTCCTTGTTGGCGGTGACCACGAACTGACCGGCCCGGAGCGCGCGCAGGATGTAGTCCCGAGCCGGCTCCGTGCCGCCGAGCACTTCCACCACCATGTCGATGTCCGGCGCGCCGGCGACCTCCGCCGGGTCGGTCGTGAGCTCCGGGCGGGCCCCGCCCAGGTCGCGCGCCTTACGGGGGTCACGAACCAGGGCCCGCACCACCTGCACGGGTGCACCCGCCTTCTCCTCAATGACGTCCCGGTTCCTCTCCAGGAGCCGCACGACGCCGCTGCCCACGGTGCCAAGTCCGAGAAGACCAATGCGAACGGGTTTCATGCCTACCTCCGTGTGCGTTGGATTCCGGTGCGTTGGTCGGAACCGGTTCCGCCGTACCCGGACGGCCCACCTCGGCGCTGACGGATCGCACCCGGACCAGCGCCTTCGGGGCCCCGTTGCGCCGCCCGGGCGCTCGACGGGATCCTTTCCGCCGCCGACATCCCGGCATCCCAGGCGTGCGAGGCCGACATCACCGAGGGCCGGGAGCGGGCGCGCCGGATGGCCCAGATGGGCGCCGCCATGAACCCGGGCTTCACCTGGGCTTCCCGGCCAGCCCCATGCTGGGACGGCTGCGGGCCCCTCTGGGTCACCAGGCCGCCTTCCTCGTACCGGCTGCCCTGGCGGTGCTGAACACGATTGTAACCTACTTCTCTCTCCCGGAGCCACCCACCATGGCCCGGCAACAGGCCGCCACGGCCGGCGGGCGCCGGGTCCTCCCCCTGGCGCTGCGGGGGCCGCACGCGCTCTTCTTCCTGCTCGCCGCCGGCACGACCCTGCTCCCGCCGACTGACCGGCCCTAGGACCGGGTCACCGTCACGGTCTGTTCCGTCCGGTTGCCGGCCAGGTCGACCGCCACCACCTGCACCCGGTTAGGCCCTGCCTGAAGCGCGACACTGGCCGAGAAACGGCCGTCCGGGTCGAGCGGGACCTCCTCGCCCCCGACCCAGACCCGGAAGCCTCCGGCCACCCGGCCCTGGAGGGTCAGAGTGTCCTCCCGCGTCCGCGCCGGCGGTTGCTCGATCCACTCGATGACAGGCGGCTCGGAGTCGTGCACCCGCTGGTACGTCGTGCGGCCGGTCGCATCCCGAACATGGGCAAGGGCGTAGTCCGTCAGAAGGAATACCGGTCCCCTCACCGCCGGCGCGCCCTGCAGAGCCTCCACCGGCAGCCCGGGCGGAATGCCGCCGGCCTTGCGGAGCGCCTCGACGTAGTTCTGCGGCCAGGACAACTGTGCGACCGGGCTGAGCCCCAGCGCCCGGGCCAGGGCGGTGGCGACCTCCCCGTACGTGGGCGGAGCGGCAGGGTTGAACCGCCCGTCCGGGTAGCCGGCGAGGATTCCGGCACGCCAGGCCGCCGCCACGTACGGTTCCGCCCAGTGCCCGATCACGTCTGGCGGAAGGGTGACGTTCGGGGGCCCCTGCGCCGGCGCGCCGGTCACATCCGTCGACGGCGCAGGGTCTGCGGCCGTCGCTGCCCCGGGTTCCGCCGCCGGCGGCGGGCTCCTCCACCCGCTCCCCACCACGAGCAGCTTGGCCAGCTCGGCGCGCGTGATGAGTTCCTGCAGGCGCAGGTCCCCACCATCGCCGCGACTGCCGGTGACGATGCCGTACGCCTGCAGGCGCCGTATGGCCAGCCCCTCCAACCCTCCGGCCCCCGCCCGACGTACGCCGATACCTCCGCTTACGACAAGCCCGGCGAGCGCCAGGGCGACCGCGTGCCGGGTCCCACTTCCGACCCTCCGCACCCCGGGTCAGCCCCCTCTGACCGTGTCTTCCCCGGCTGTGCCTTCCTCAGGAGGACGACTGTTGGTATTCGACTCGCCTCCCGCAAACCCTGCGGGAGGCGACCCGGTTGCCGGGTCGCCGGTTGTCATACCCGACGGGACAGCCGGGAAAACGCAAGACGGCAGGCGGCACATGCCACCTGCCGTTCTCGTCCTGGTGTCGGAGGTGGGACTTGAACCCACACGGCTTGCGCCATACGCCCCTCAAACGTACGCGTCTGCCAGTTCCGCCACTCCGACGACCGCCCCCGGCCTTCCGGCCGGGGGTTGCCGGTCCCGCCGAAGGGGACCGGCTGAAACAGGTTCGGGCGCCGACCTACTCTCCCGGGGGCTAGGGCCCCCAGTACCCTCGGCCCTGGCGGGCTTAACGACCGGGTTCGGAATGGAGCCGGGTGTGGCCCCGCCGGTATGGGCACCCGAAATCGTGCACAGAGGCGTTGGGTCTGCGACCCAGGTGGAACCGCACGCCGCCTTTGGCCAGGTCAAGCCCTCGACCGATTCGTACCGGTCCGCTCAACGCCTTGCGGCGCGTACACGCCCGGCCGATCGACCTGGTCATCTCCCAGGGGTCTTACTCCCTTGCGGGATGGGAGACCTCATCTCCGGGCCGGCTTCGCACTTAGATGCTTTCAGCGCTGATCCGTTCCGCACATGGCTACCCAGCGTTTGCCCCTGGCGGGACAACTGGTACACCAGCGGTGCGTCCACCCCGGTCCTCTCGTACTGGGGGCAGCTCCCGTCAAGTCTCCACCGCCCGTGGTGGATAGGGACCGAACTGTCTCACGACGTTCTGAACCCAGCTCACGTACCGCTTTAATGGGCGAACAGCCCAACCCTTCGGACCGACTTCAGCCCGAGGATGCGATGAGCCGACATCGAGGTGCCAAACCTCCCCGTCGATGTGGACTCTTGGGGGAGATCAGCCTGTTATCCCCGGGGTAGCTTTTATCCGTTGAGCGACGGCCCTTCCACTCGGTACCGCCGGATCACTAAGCCCTGGTTTCCCACCTGCTCGACCTGTCCGTCTCGCAGTCAAGCCCGCTTCTGCCTTTGCACTCCCCGGATGATTTCCAACCATCCTGAGCGGACCTTTGGGCGCCTCCGTTACCCTTTAGGAGGCGACCGCCCCAGTCAAACTGCCCGCCTGGCACGGTCCCCCACCCGGCTCACGGGCCAGGGTTAGAGCGCCGGGGGTCCGAGGGTGGTATCCCAACGGCGCCTCCACAGGGGCTGGCGCCCCTGCTTCTCCGGCTCCCACCTATCCTGTACACGCACCACCAGCGCCCAACACCAGGCTGCAGTGAAGCTCCACGGGGTCTTTCTGTCCAACCACGGGTAACCTGCGTCTACACAGGTCGCTCAATTTCACCGGGTCCCTCGCCGAGACAGCGCCCAAGTCGTTACGCCATTCGTGCGGGTCGGAACTTACCCGACAAGGAATTTCGCTACCTTAGGACCGTTATAGTTACGGCCGCCGTTTACTGGGGCTTCGGTTCAGAGCTTCGCCTTCCGGCTCACCCTTCCCCTTAACCTTCCAGCACCGGGCAGGCGTCAGCCCCTATACTTCGCCTTCCGGCTTCGCAGAGACCTGTGTTTTTGGTAAACAGTCGCTTGGGCCGTTTCCCTGCGACCCCCAGGGGCTCCGGGCCGCTCGGACCCCTCACCCCCGAGGGCCCCCCTTCTCCCGAAGTTACGGGGGCAGTTTGCCGAGTTCCTTAGCGAGGGTTCTCCCGCGCACCTGAGGATTCTCTCCCCGCCTACCTGTGTCGGTTTGCGGTACGGGCACCCCGTGCCTCGCTAGCGGCTTTTCTTGGCAGTGCGGGCCCGGCTGCTTCGGTACTCCATTCCCTCGGCATCGCCTCTCACGTCTACCCGGGGGGACTTCCCTCCCCGGGCACGCTACCGGCTTGCACCGGCTCGACCAGCGGCCGGCCATGCCTGCCCCCCTGCGTCCCCGCCTCGCTCCAGCGGCCGGTGGTGGTACCGGAATCTCCACCGGTTCCCCATCGCCTACGCCCTTCGGCCTCGGCTTAGGCCCCGACTTACCCTGAGCGGACGAGCCTTCCTCAGGAACCCTGAGGCTTTCGGTGCGGCGGATTCTCACCGCCGTTTTCGCTACTCATACCGGCATTCTCACTTCCGTCCCCTCCAGCCCGCCTTCCGGCGAACCTTCGCCGGGGACGGAACGCTCCCCTACCATCGGAGCCTCGCTCCGATCCGCAGCTTCGGTGCCGTGCTTAGCCCCGTGAATTTTCGGCGCAGCGCCACTCGACCAGTGAGCTATTACGCACTCTTCGAATGATGGCTGCTTCTAAGCCAACATCCTGGTTGTCTTCGCAGCGCCACATCCTTCCCCACTCAGCACGGACTTCGGGACCTTGGCTGGCGGTCTGGGTTGTTCCCCTCTTGACCCCGGATCTTCGCACCCGAGGTCTGACTCCCGGGGTCCGGCCGGCGGCATTCGGAGTTGGAGTGGGTTCGGTAACCTGTACGGCCCCTCCCCCAATCCGTCGCTCTACCTCCGCCGGCTACCTCCCGAGGCTCGCCCAAAAGCGATTTCGGGGAGAACCAGCTATCTCCGGGTTCGATTGGCATTTCACCCCTACCCACAGCTCATCCGATGGCTTTTCAACGCCAACCTGGTTCGGGCCTCCACGGGGTCTTACCCCCGCTTCACCCTGGCCATGGGTAGATCACCCGGTTTCGGGTCTGCGCCCACGGACTTGTGCCCTTTCAGACTCGGTTTCCCTCCGGCTCCGCACCTGAGGTGCTTCGCCTCGCCCGTGATCGCAACTCGCCGGTTCATTCTTCAAGAGGCACGCCCTCACCCCATCGGGGCTCGGACTGCTTGTAGGCACACGGTTTCAGGTTCTCTTTCACTCCGCTCCCGCGGTGCTTTTCACCTTTCCCTCACGGTACTCGTCCGCTATCGGTCGCCAGGCGTCTTTAGCCTTGGAGGGTGGTCCCCCCGGATTCACACGGGATTCCACGTGCCCCGTGCTACTTGGGATCCCGTCCGGAGCCGCCGCCCTTTCGCCTACCGGGCTCTTACCGTCTGCGGCGGGCCGTTCCAGGCCGCTTCGGCTAGAGCGGCGGTTTCTCACTCCGCCGGTGGTCTGCCGCCCACCCTGACGGTCCCGCTACCCCGTGCCTGCAACGCCGGCAGGCTTTCCCACAGGCACGGTTTGGGCTCTTCCCCGTTCGCTCGCCGCTACTGAGGGAATCTCGCTTGATTTCTCCTCCTCCGCCTACTGAGATGTTTCAGTTCGGCGGGTGCCCCCCGGCCGGCTATGCATTCACCGGCCGGTGACCGGGGTTCCCCCCGGCCGGGTTCCCCCATTCGGACATCCCCGGATCCCTGCCTGCTTGCGGCTCCCCGGGGCGTTTCGCCGCTGGCCGCGTCCTTCCTCGGCACCTGGCGCCCAGGCATCCACCGTGCGCCCTTATCCGCTTGACCGTTCGCCTCAGGCGTCTTGCGGTTCCGCCTGTGTCGCAGTCCCTTCCCTCTGTGCACTTGTCAAGGTGCAGGACCGGCCGCCCCCCGCCCGGGGGACCGCCCGGTCCCTGGGAACTGACCAGTGTGGGCTTCCGGAACCCTGCGGCGCCGGCGGCCGCTCCCGCAGCCCCGGCCTCAGCCGCCTCCCCGGCGACCGACCGACCTGGGAGAAAACTCCCTAGAAAGGAGGTGATCCAGCCGCACCTTCCGATACGGCTACCTTGTTACGACTTCACCCCAGTCATCGGCCCCACCTTCGACGGCTGCCTCCCTCTCGGGTTGGCCCACCGGCTTCGGGTGTTGCCGACTCCCATGGTGTGACGGGCGGTGTGTACAAGGCCCGGGAACGCATTCACCGCGGCGTGCTGATCCGCGATTACTAGCGATTCCGCCTTCACGCAGGCGAGTTGCAGCCTGCGATCCGAACTGGGACCGGGTTTTTGCGATTCCCTCCCCCTCGCGGGTTCGGTCCGCTCTGTCCCGGCCATTGTAGCACGTGTGTAGCCCTGGACATCGGGGGCATGATGATTTGACGTCATCCCCACCTTCCTCCGGGTCGTCCCCGGCAGTCTCCCGTGAGTGCCCACCTTCCGTGCTGGCAACACGGGACGGGGGTTGCGCTCGTTGCGGGACTTAACCCAACATCTCACGACACGAGCTGACGACAACCATGCACCACCTGTACCGCCCTCCCCTTGCGGGGCTCACGCCCTTTCGGGCGCTACCAGCGGCCTTTCAAGCCCAGGTAAGGTTCTACGCGTTGCTTCGAATTAAACCACATGCTCCACCGCTTGTGCGGGCCCCCGTCAATTCCTTTGAGTTTCAGCCTTGCGGCCGTACTCCCCAGGCGGAGCGCTTAATGCGTTGGCTACCGCACGGCAGGGGTCGATACCCACCACACGTAGCGCTCATCGTTTACGGCTGGGACTACCAGGGTATCTAATCCTGTTTGCTCCCCCAGCTTTCGCGCCTCAGCGTCAGTCAGGCCCCAGGCAGCCGCCTTCGCCACTGGTGTTCCTCCCGATCTCTACGCATTTCACCGCTACACCGGGAATTCCGCTGCCCTCTAGCCCACTCAAGCCCGGCAGTTTGAAAGGCACCTCCCCGGTTGAGCCGGGACCTTTCACCTTCCACTTACCGGGCCGCCTACACGCCCTTTACGCCCAGTCATTCCGGACAACGCTCGCCACCTACGTATTACCGCGGCTGCTGGCACGTAGTTAGCCGTGGCTTCCTCGCCCGGTACCGTCACCCGCGCGGCATTCCCTCCGCACCGGCCTCGTCCCGGGCAACAGGGGTTTACAACCCGAAGGCCTTCTTCCCCCACGCGGCGTCGCTGCGTCAGGCTTTCGCCCATTGCGCAAGATTCCCGACTGCTGCCTCCCGTAGGAGTCTGGGCCGTGTCTCAGTCCCAGTGTGGCCGTCCACCCTCTCAGGCCGGCTACCCGTCGTCGCCACGGTGGGCCGTTACCCCACCGTCCAGCTGATGGGCCGCGGACCCCTCCCGGCCCGGGGCCATCGCCCCTCTTCTCCCAGCCCCATGCGGAGCCGTGAGCTTACCCGGTATTAGCAGGCCTTTCGGCCTGTTATCCCGGTGGCCGGGGCAGGTTATCCACGTGTTACTCACCCGTCTGCCGCTGGGCCCCCGAAAGGGCCCCGCTCGACTTGCATGTCTTAGGCACGCCGCCAGCGTTCGTCCTGAGCCAGGATCAAACTCTCCGTCCCAAAGCTTCCGCTTTCCCCCGGAAAGCCGATCCCGTCGTCCGGAATCCTCCCGGTTTCCGTCCGCAGGCTCCTTCCTGCCCACACTGTTCAGTTCTCAAGGACCGGGCCGCCGGCCTCCCGGCCGGCCGCATCGGCGACAGGATTATGTGATACGACCGCGGACCTCCCCGGTCAACCGTCACTTTCTGGTTGCCCGGCCAGCGGTCCGGCGGTGCCGTCCCTCTCGCCACAGCCTATTTTAGGCGCCGTCCCGGTCGAAGGCAACGGGGTTCTGCGCGTCGGACAACACTTCCTCTTCGTGCAGACCGCACCGGCTCCACCGGCAGCGATCCGGCCCGGCGCCTCGCGGCGACCGAACCACGTCGACCCATGAAGGTTCCTGCCACCGCATGCGCCGAATCTGGTAGACTGCAGTCAGAGTCTTACCTCGGAGCAGGGGATCGCCATGAAAAGCCGCGACGTCCGGCTGCAGTTCGGCAGAGCGGCCGAAGCCTACGCCACGAGTTCCGTGCACGCCCGGGGGGCGGACCTGGATCCGATCGTGGACTACGCACGGCCCCGTCCCACCGACGTGGTCCTCGACGTCTCCACGGGAGCCGGTCACACCGCAATGACTCTGGCGCCACACGTGGCCCGGGTCGTCGCCGTCGATCTCACACCCGAGATGCTGGCGGTTGCCGGACGCCTAGCGGCCGGGCGCGGCCTCCGCAACATCGAGTTCCGGGAGGCGGACGTCCGCCGGCTTCCCTTTCCGGATGGGCTCTTCGACATCGTGACCTGCCGGACCGCGGCGCACCATTACCCTGACCTGGCCCAGGCGGTGCGCGAGATGGCCCGCGTCCTCCGGGCCGGCGGTCGCCTCGTGATCTCGGACACCATTTCGCCTGCGGACGAGGTCGCAGACCGCTTCATCAACGCGGTGGAAACACTTCGAGACCCGACCCACGTGCGGGACTGGAGCGTGGCGGAGTGGGAATCGGCGCTGGCTGCCGCGGGGCTCACCATTCAGGCAGCCCAGGAGATACCCCTGGAGCTCGACTTCGAGGACTGGGTCCGCCGCTCCGACACACCGCCCGAGCTCCGGGAGGTGCTCGCCAGCATGCTGCAGTCGGCCCCCGCCCGGCTGCGGACGCTGTTCCAAGTGAAAACGGCCCCGCTCAGGTTCTCCCTGCGCAAGGCCGTCTTCCTCGCCACACGCCCCGCGGATGCCTGAAACCCGGCATCCGCTTCAGTTCTGCTCGAACTCCACCGGTCCCTTGGCGCTGATCTGGCACGAGAGCCGGTAACCCTGTTTGATCTTGTCGCCGAGCATGTTGTGTTCCGCCTCGTTCGGCGGGGGCAGGTTCTCCATGCCCTTGATGACGCGGATCTGGCACTCGTCGCAGACGCCCGCCTTGCAGTTGAACTTCATCGGCAGGCCCTTGTCCAGCACCCCGTCGAGCAGGGTCTCAGACTCCGGGATCTCCAGGTGGTGGGTCTGCCCCTTGAGGGTAACCGTGATCGGGATCAGCCGCTTGGGCTCGGCCGGCTTCTCCTCCTGGGCCTGATCCTCGCCCGGGATGGCGGGCCGGGTCAGGGTGACGTAGCTCCGCTGGCGCCAGACCTCCGCCTCGAACTCCCGCGTGACGCGCACCCAGGAGTCCTTGACGAGGTGCCGCCATGCGTCGACGGGATTCGTCGCTCCGGGCGCCCGGATGGTATCCGGCACCTCCGCCCGCATGTGGCCGATGAAAAGCCACACGCCCTCGGCGTCCTTGACAGGCTGCGGTTCCTCCATGTCGACCCGAAGGCCCCGTACGCCAACGCCCAGTTCGTACAGATGCCCCAGGAATGTACGGAAAACGTGGATTGCTTTCTCCGTGGCCTCCTCGGGGCTACCCGCCCGGACGGACAGGTAAATGATCGAACGGAGCACGGTGAGCTCCGCCACGGCCACCACCGGGTCACGCTCCTTTATCTACGGGCCCCACACGTATACTTGTCTGTAACATGCCCGAGCCCCATTATAGCCGAAGCCTGGCGGCCTGCTCAACGAACAGCCTGCAGTCCGTCGATCTTGACAGGAACGCACCGATACTCGGGCCGCCGGCTGAGCCGCGGCGTGACGCTGCCGCGCTCGCGAATCTCGGCCAGGAGCCCGAGATCGACGTCACCGATCACCACCAGATGCTGGTTCCACTCGCCCTCCGCCACGACGCCGTCGCGGGGGAACGGGACGTCGCAGGGTGACAGGATGGCGGCCCTCCCGTACCCCTGCTCCAGAAAACGCACGTGGGCTCCCCCGACGAGGGGCGCCAGAACGACGAACACCTGGTTCTCCACCGCCCGGGCGTGACAGCTGTACCGGACGCGCCAGTACCCCGATCGGTCGTCGGTGGCAGCAGGGCAGAGGAGGATGTCCGCGCCGGCTTCGGCGGCCGCGCGGGCAGCCTCCGGGAACTCGATGTCGTAGCACACCAGCACCGCGAGCCGGCCCAGGGGCGTGTCAAAGACGTGCACCGCCTCCCCGGCTGCCAGCTCCCAGGGGTCGACCTCGCACGGGGTGAGGTGGAGCTTCGACTGGGTGTGCACGCCGCCCGCCGGGTCGAACAGGTGGGCCGTGTTGGTCGTGCGCTCCCCCTGAGGGGTGAGGTGCGTGCCGGCCAGGATCCACGTCCCGGTCTCACGGGCCAGGGAGGAGAAGAGGTCGACGTACGGGCCCGTCCACCGGTGCCAGGCGGCCATCCCCTCCCCGCTGCCGGGTATGGTCAGGAGGGCACCCGTGAGATACTCGGGAAACACCACCAGCTGGCTGTCGTAATCCCGGGCGAGGGTCACGTCCGTCCGGACCTGCCGGGCGAACTCTTCAAAGTCGTTCAGCGGGCGGTGGGCGAACTGCACAGCTGCGATCCGGACACGCACGGCCTACTCATCCTCCCGATCCGGGTTCCGCCACTCGAGCAGCAGGGCGCAGTTCCCGGACTCGACGTCGGGGATGTAGTCATGGATCACCCGGACGGGCCGCAGCCCGGCGCGCAGCTGCGGCGTGATCACCGGGTCGGCCAGCTCCCCCGCCACGACCTTGGCGGCGTACTCGTCGGGGGTCAGCTCGCCCGCGTACCGGTGGTACCCCGGCATACGGCCGGCAGCCAGAAAGCGGACCAGGCCGAGGCGCCTGACCAGGTCGAACCGGGCTTGGTACAGCCGCCGGGCGATCCCCTGCCCGCGGAAGGCCGGGCGCACCGCGATGTCGACCCCGTAGAGCGAGTTGCCCCGGGGAGTGTGGGTCCGGATGTAGCCGTCACCGGTGATCTCGGCCCACGAGTGGTCCGGGTCGTCGTAACGGAAGTCGACGATGAGGTTGGTGCAGGAACCGGCGAGGACGCTGCCCACCGCGGCGCACAGCTGCCCTTCCGGAAAGATGCGGATGTGGCTCTCCAGATGGTCCGGGGTCCAGAGCTGCTCCTGCGGGTACGGGGGCGGGAAGCACTCCCGCTGGATCTCGATCAGTTCGGGGATGTCCGCCGCAGTGTACGGGCGAATCACGACGCTCTCGACCAAGCCGGGCGCTCCCTCCTTCATGGACGACACAGTACCACAGCAGGAGTGTGCGCTCAACAGTGGGCTCACGGCAAGAAACAAACAGCCGGCCCGGGCGACTCGCAAGGCCCGGCTGGCAGGAAGCCCGGGCCCCGCGTCGAAGCTGTGGCTCCATGGAAGACCTGGCTCAGAGGGCTCGTGCTCTGGAGGAGCTGGCCGAAGAGGTCATCGCCTGCCGGCGGTGTACCCGCCTCCGGTCGTACTGCGAGGCGGTCGCCGCCCGGAAGGTGCGGCGGTTTCTAGCGGAAACCTACTGGGGGCGGCCGGTGCCGGGCTTTGGCGACCCGGCGGCACGGCTGCTCCTCTTTGGTCTGGCCCCGGCGGCACACGGGGCCAACCGCACAGGCCGCATGTTCACCGGGGACGACTCCGGAAACTGGGTCTACGAGGCCCTGCACCGTTTCGGGTTCGCCAGCCGGCCCACCGCCGTCTCCCGCGACGACGGCCTGCGGCTATGGGGCGCGTACATCGCCGCTTCCGCCCGTTGCGCCCCGCCGGACAACCGCCCGACCCGGGAAGAGATCGAGAACTGCCGGCCGTTCTTCGAGCGGGAACTGGACCTGCTGCGGCAGGTCGAGGTGGTGGTCGTGCTCGGCCACATCGCCTTCGAGACGTACCTGCGCGTGCTGCGGGATCGCGGGGTCCCGACGGATGGGGTACGGTTCGCGCACGGGGCACTCTACCGGCTCCCGCCGCCGGCACCGCCTCACCTCCTGTGCAGCTACCATCCCAGCCGGCAGAACACCCAGACCCGCCGGCTCACCCGCGAAATGTGGCATGCGGTGTTCCGGACAGCCCGGGCGCTCCTGGACGGAGAACCCCAACCGAATGCAGTGGGAGGGCTGGGTGACCGTGGAACTTGACTGGATCCGGACCCTCTACGAGTACAACGAGTGGGCCAACCGGCGCGTGCTGTCCGTGGCGCGGCTCCTGGACCCCGAGGCGTTCACCCGCGACCTGGGTAGCAGTTACCGGTCGGTGCAGGGAACCCTGCGCCACATCATGGACATCGAGGCGCTGTGGCTCAGCCGCTGGAAGGTGGCAGAGTTCCCGGGCTGGACCCGGGCCGCCGACGTGCCCGACGTGACCACGCTCGAGGCCCGCTGGGAAGGGGTTGCCCGTCGCCTGCAGGCCTTCGTGGCCGGCCTGACCCCTGCCGACCTCGGGAGGATCGTGGCATACACGGACACGCGCGGAATGGCGTTCGAGCACCCGCTGTGGGTCCAGCTGATCAACCTCGTCAACCACGGCACCCATCACCGCGGCCAGCTCGCGACCCTTTTCCGCCAGCTCGGCGTCGAGCCGCTGCAGAACGACCTCGTCTACTTCCATGCCGAACGCGCGGCCGGCAGGTGAGCCTGCCCGCCGGCGACCCTAGCCCTCCATGCGGAACGCCAGGCGCACAGCCCCGAACCGGCGACCCTTGACGAACACCGGGACGGCCAGGTCGTGAATCACCTCGCCGGTGTCCCGGGCATAGGTCTGCAAGATGAACGGAGCACTGTTCTCCAGGGCGTCCGGGTCCACGCCGTGCGCCAGGAACTGCTCCCGGGTGGCCCGACGTGGGACCTGCATCCCACGGGGAATCCCGACGCGCGCCCCCCGCAACTCGACGGGGTTGTCGAAGATCCGCTTGATCCGGTTGCCGGGCCCGTCCCGGGCCGGGTCGCCGGTCCAGTCCTGGCAGTGGCGGCTCAGGTGCGCGTAGTGGTAGCCGTTGATGTCCGGCACCACGACGTTGACGATCCGGGGGTCACTGGCCGCGGCGCGGTCGATCAGCTCGCGGATGGGCAGGTCGACCAGGTGATCCCAGCTCGTGATGTACTTGGGTGGCTGGAACCCCTCCGGTGGGACCCGCCGGACGTCAAAGAGCCGGGCAAGCTTCTGGATCAGAGGCCCCTTCACCTCGGTGTAGCGCCAGTCGAGCAGCTGCTCCAGGCGCACCCGGCCGCTGTCGACCAGGTCGCTGAGGATACGCTCCGCCTCCGCCGCCACCTGCCGGGCCCGGTCCAGCATCTGCTCCAGGATGCCACCGTACCGGTGCTGGCCGAGCAGCAGGAAGATCTCCTCGGTGGCCCCGTGAACGCTCTCCGATCCGAAGGCAGCCTCCGCCTTGGCCACGGTGTCGCGGGCCTGCTCGCGCAGGCTCTCGAGGTGGTGACCCGCACGGGTCACGGCCTGGAGAAGCTGCTCGTTCGTCGCGGCGATCTCGGCCACCTGCGCAGCCGCGTCGTGGATGAGGCCGGCGATCTCCGCGATCGCGGCCGCCCCCTCCTCCCCCTGCCGGGCGGCCGCCTCTGCCTGGCTCCTGCTGCTGGCGACCAGGGTTCCCACCCGCCCCGCGCTCTCCCGCACCCGGGCGACCAGAGCGGTGATCTGACCGGCCTGGCGGGCGGCGTCCTCCGCCAGCTTGCGGACCTCCTGGGCCACGACGGCGAAGCCGCGGCCGTGCTCGGCGGCACGGGCGGCTTCGATGGCGGCGTTGAGCGCCAGCAGCTTCGTCTGCGAGGCGATGCGCTCGATCACCCGGACGAACTCCTCGATGTGGGCCGAAGCATCCAGAAGCTCCGCCACGACGGCCTCGGTCCGCCCCACCACCTCGAGGGTCGCTGCCGTCGCCTCCCGGATGCCCCGCATGGCCGCAGCCCCGGTCTGGGCGGCCGCGGAAGCCTGTTCGGTGCCGGCCGCGACCCGCTGCGCGGCGTCGGCACCGCTGCCGGCCGCCGCCCGGACCTGCTGCAGCAGGGCCGCTGCCTCCTGGGTGTGCGCCTCCTGTTCTCTCGCCTGCTTGAGGACCTCCCACAGGTTGCGGGCGCCGGCGATGGCCAGACGGGCCGCGGCGGCCTCGAGGCGCCGGTGGACCTCGGCGAGTTCCGGCTCCAGTTCTGGCAAGGCGGTCGACCCCTGTGACGGGCGAACCCCGACGACCATCGTGTCCCCCCAGTTGACCGTCGATTGTTTTGCTCCTTTATTCTTGTCGTGATCCGAATATCCTGCACACATAAACTTCGCGCAATCCGGGCCTGCGACACGCACCTGCCCTGGCGCGACGCGAGCGGCATGTCCACGTGGACATGCCGCTCGCCGGGTAACCTGCCGGACTGCGCGCCGCCGGTCAGGCCGGACCCGCCGCGTGCGCTAGCACTTGCTGTAGCCGCAGTTGTAGCACGTCTGGCAGCCCTCGCCCCACACCAGCGTGAAGGCGCCGCACTCGGGGCACGGGTTCACGTTGTCGGCGCCGCCCTTCGGCGCCCGTTGGCCGGCCGGCGCATCGGTCCCGGCGGCGATCTCGATGGCCGCCGGGGCCACCGCGGCGTGCCCGTTGGCCGCCGGCCTGTCTGCTGCCTCCTGGGAGTCCTTCCAGGCCAGGAACCGCTGGAGCCCCCGGGCCACGGCGCTCGCCAGGGACGTGATGCGGTTGGGCCCGAACCCGGATGAGGTCGAGCCGCCGATGTTCTTGAGCTTGTCGATGACGATCTCCATCCGCTCCCGCCACGGCACGTCGGAACGGAGGCGGAGAAGGGTGGAGATGAGCATGCCGATGGCCACGGCGTCGGCCATGAGGTCGGACCCGACCGCCCCCACGCTGACGATGACCTCGAAGGGCTCGCCGTCCTCGCGCATGTGGACGTCGAGGGTCATGTTGCCGAAGTGCGTCGGGATCTTGAACATCTTGCCCGTCGCCTCGCTGGGCCGGGGCGAGAGGGCCGGACCCTTCGCCGCCGGCGCCTGGGTGGGTGCGGCACCGGCGGAGCCGGGCGGCTCGACCACGGCCGCGCCCCCGGGCAGCGCCCCCGCCGCCACTGCGGGCGCCGTGGCGCCGGCAGCCTGAGCCGTAGCCGTCACGCTCGTCGGAGCCGAGACGGCGCCAACGGCGACCGGTTCCTTCTTCTCGTCCTTCTTGCCCACCGTCAGCACCTGCCCCTGTCGGGCGCCGTCGCGGTAGACCGTGATCCCCTTGAGGCCGAGCTTCCAGGCCAGCTCGTAGGCCTCCCGGACGTCGTCCGCCGTCGCGTCGTGGGGGAAGTTGATGGTCTTGGAGCAGGCGGCATCGATCGGCTGCTCGGCGACATCGAGGTCGTCCTCGCCCTGGAAGGCGGCCTGCATCCGCACGTGCCAGTAGGGCGTGATGTCGTGGGCCGTGGCGAAGAGCCGCTGCCAGCGCTCGGGGACGCCGTCGACCCCCCGCGGCGACCCGTGCTCGGCGATGCGTTCCATCAGCTCGTCGGAGTACCAGCCTTCGCGCTTGGCGATCTCGGCGAACTGCCCGTCGACGTCGAGCATCAGGGCCCCGGCCTGGTTGCGGGTGAAGACGATGGCAAACTTCGGCTCGATGCCCCCGGAGCACGGCATGTCGTCCCGGGCGGCGAAGAGCGAGATCGTGCCCGTCGGGGCGACGGTCGTCAGGGTGGCGTTGCGGACCTTCAGCCCGGCCTTGTGCCACTTGCTCCCCTCCCAGTCCGGATAGGGGCCGCGCCTTTCGGCCAGCTCCATGGACTGGCGGAGCGCCTCCTGCTTGATGAAGCTCATCACCCGGCGGCCCATCTGGCACGCCTCTTCGCTGTCGTAGGGAAGGCCCAGCTGCACCAGCATCTCGGCCCAGCCCATCACCCCCAGGCCGATCCGGCGGTCCCGCCGCGACTTCTCGGCGATCTGCTCCAGGGGGTACCGGTTCGCGTCGATCACGTTGTCCAGGAAGTGGGTCGCCCGGTGGACCACGCTCGCCAGTCGCTTCCAGTCGACGTCGGCCTTGTCGGTGTAGGGATTCCGAACGAAGTTGGCGAGGTTGACCGAGCCGAGGTTGCACGAGCCGTACGGCGGCAGAGGCTGCTCCCCGCAGTTGTGGCAAACCACGCCACCGGCTATCAGGCTGTGGGTCGCGGGCTCCTGGATGTCGTAGACGTCGACGGTCTCCCCCGGCTCCACGGACAGCACCCGGGTCACGAAGTGCGTGTTCTTGCGTGACTTGCGGGCGATCTGCCGGAGCTTCGCCCCCTTCTGAGGCGAAAGGCTGATGCCAATCTCTTCCTGGAACCGAAGGAGGTCGTCGCCGTTTACGATCAGTTCGTAGTAGCCGCGGGAGGTGTACTGGCGCTCCTCGCCGCCGCGGGTCACGTAGGAGAACCCGGTCTGACCTCGCTTGCCGCGGGCGAAGATCCGGGAGAAGATCCCGAAGTTCAGGAGGAGGAGCTGGACGTCCTGGAGCAGCTGCCGGGAGGCCGAGGAAAGCCGGAGATCGCGATGGTTGTCGTCGGTGTGGGAAACCGTCCCGTCGGCGGAGAAGAGGGCATCCAGGAAGGCCACCACAGTGGACCGGCTCGCGGTGAAGATGGCGTCAGGCACCCGCTTCTCATGGGCGCGTACACGCTTCATGCCCCACGCCTCGAGCCGGTCGACCAACTCCTTGCGCTTGAAGAACAGGTTGAAGGTGCCGTTGCCACGGCGCAGCGCCCGGCGAACACCCCCGCCGTGGCGGGCGATGATGTCCTCGAAGTACGGGATCAGGTGGGCGTCTTCCTCGCCGAAGACGAGGCCTGCCTGCCCGTCCTGGGTGATCCAGCCGTCGCCCGTCATCCAGCCCAGGAGATGGCCCAGTTCAGGCCCGATCTCGTCCCCGGCAGCCCACGCGCCGGGGCCGGACTGCACGAGGACGACGTCGTCGGGCCTCAGTTGTCCGGCTTCCTTCCATCCTTCGGCCGTCAGGATGCGGTGATCGGCTGTGACCTTGAGCTCCAATCCGCAAGTGAATGATATCCGTAGCGTGGGTTTGACCCCGGTTCGGATGACCCGCGCCGGCCGCATGGTCACGCCGGGCACCCGGTAGGTGCGGCCTCCCACGACCACGGCTTCGTTCCAGACGCGGTCGTCAGTCGCAACCTGAATCCAGCCCCCCTGCGCCCGGCGGTACAAGTCCTCGATGCGTTCGAGACCGCGCTCGGTGGCGATCCGTGTGTCGGGATGGAAGCAGGGGTTCGTTGCCTCGATGACCTCTACATGGTTGTTCGGATTCCGCCGGTTGATCCGGTCGATGAACACCAGGCCCGGCTCGCCGGTCGCCCAGGCGGACTGGATGAGCTCGTCCCAGACCTGCCGGGCCCGAAGCTTCTTCACGACCTCGCCGTTGCGCGGGTTGACGAGTTCATACTCCTCGTCCCGCTCCAGCGCCTCCATGAAGCGGTCGGTGATGGCGACGGAGATGTTGAAGTTCGTGACCTGCGTGAGGTCGTCCTTGCAGTGGATGAATTCGAGGATGTCGGGGTGGTCGACCCGCAGGATGCCCATGTTGGCCCCGCGGCGGGTCCCGCCCTGCTTCACCGCCTCCGTGCTGGCGTTGTAGACCTTGAGGAACGAGACCGGGCCGCTCGCCACGCCCTGGCTCGACCGGACCACGTCCCCGGCCGGGCGCAGCCGGGAGAAGGCGAAGCCGGTGTTGTGGACGACCGTGAACTTGCCCGGGCCGCCGCCCGCGAGGTAGTTGTTGTAACCCTCGACCGTGAAGTCGTAGAACGGCTTCGGTTCCTGCGCCCGCTCCACGCGCTCCACCACGGTCCAACCTTCGGCCAGCCGCTCAAGCTGGTCGAGCCGCTCTGCATGGGTGGGGGGTACCAGGGGGCGCAGCGCCCTCACCAGCCGGCGGAGTTTATCCTCGCCGATCCCGTGGCCCCACTTCGCGCGGTGGAGCCAGATGCGCTCTCCGGCGACCTGGACGGGTAGCCTGTGGATCGAGGTGTCTCTCGTCTCGACCCCGGCCGCTAGGAGGAGGCCCTCCAGCACCTCGAAGGGCAGCGGGATGCGGAGATGGGTGTTGTGCTGCGCCTGCTCCCGCAGGGCGGCGAGCCGCTCCCGCTTGAGCGGGTCGTGCACCCACTCCGCCACCAGGTCCACCAGGTCGGGCACCCGCCTTGCGTCCGCCAGGTGAATGCGATACTCGACCCGCCGGCCTTTCTTCCCGGGAGCCTTCGGATACATCGACGGGTTGAACCCGAGCGCGCTGAGGAGCGAGACCAACCGGCGCGCCAGTTGAGGGCACACCGTGGTGAACTCGACCCGCCGCCGCCTGACGCTCACGTGACCGTCGGAGTCGATCAGACCACCGAGGAAGGCCCCGACCACGGAGAGCGGCGATTTGGCCACCCATTCCGGCAGCGTGAGGTCCTCCTTGGGGCCGGGCGTCACCTGCGACAGGCGAGCGAACCTCGGCACGAAGTCCTGGTTCGTCGTGGTGAGCCGCCACAGGCCGCGGCCATCCTGGTCGGGCGTGACCTCCACGCCGTGCGCGGCCAGCACCTGTGCGGCGAACCGGATGCTCTCCGGGCGCCCGTCGAACAGCCGGAGGCGGAGCGCCTCGTACCGGGTCTTCCGGTTCCGGAACCGGTCCAAGCTGCCATCCCCGAGGAAGAAGCCGACCAGCCAGGCCAGCGGCTCGTCGAGCCGGAGTCCCTCTACCTCCAACGGCTCCTTGAATGGCCAGGCGGCTCGGACCGAGCCGTTCGACGTCAGGAGGATGTCCCCGGGACGGAGCTCGTCCGCACGGCGCTCTTCAATCCCCCTTGCTGTGAACACCAGGAACGGGTGCCAGCTGCTGGTGGTGATCTCCGTGCCGTCGCGGCACCGTACCGTGTACTGATACTCGGCCGGAACGTCCCACTGCCACAAGTGCGTGACCTGTCTCGTTTCGAACCGCCCCGTGGCCGGGTCGACCGCGAAGGTGCGGATGCCCAGGTCGGTCACGTCCATGACCCGATGTCCTGGCCGCTGCTCCTCCGGGACACCAAGGGCCCGTACCCGCTCGTACAGCGTGCGGATTTGCTCGACCCCGCAGAACGTCGTGTACACGTGCGCGTCCCCGGCCACGCAGCCGCCGCCCGTCTGGTGGATGAGGGCGGCCTGCTTCATCGTCTCGTAGATCTCGCCCAGGGAATCGCCGACGGGCAACACGAAGCACGCGGAGAGCTGGCCCAGCTCGGTCCCGGCGCCCGTGAACGTGGGGCTGTTCGGCATGAAGTCCTGGCTGTCGATCAGGTTGTAGAAGTCCTCTTCCGTCTTCCGGACGTCTTCCGGGCTGGCGCCGTAATTCGCGTCGACCGCGGCGACCACGCGCGCCACGCGGCGCACCATCTCGTCCGGCGTTTCCTGCGTGCCGTCCGGCTTCCGCCGCAGGTAGCGCTTGGCCATCACGGTCCTGGCGATGTGCGTCAGTCTCACGCTCTGACCTCCCATGGGGTGGAGGGCGGGGCCACGCACGAGCCCGCCCGGCTACCTGGAACCCAGAAGCTTCTCGAGCTGCTCACGGAACTCGTGAACGTCCTTGAACTCCCGGTACACGGAGGCGAACCGGACGTACGCGACACCGTCCAGGGCGCGGAGGCGCTCCATCACGAGCTCGCCGATGAGCTTCGACGGCACCTCCCGCTCCAGGGTGCTACGCACCTCCTTCTCGACCTCGGCCACCAGGCGCTCCACGTCCTCCATGCGGACCGGGCGCTTCTCGCAGGCGCGCAGAACGCCGCTGAGGATCTTGTTGCGGTCGAACGCCTCCCGGCGGCCGTCCTTCTTGATGACGACCAGCGGCGCCTCCTCGGCCCGCTCCATCGTCGTGAAGCGCCGGCCGCAGGCCAGGCACTCGCGCCGGCGCCGGATCGCGGCTCCCTCGTCCACGTGCCGGGACTCGAGCACCTTGGTCTCGCCGCCGCAATACGGGCACTTCAAGCCGTACAGCCCCCCTGCGGCCCGCCCCCCTTCGGGCCGCCCACGTGTGGCCCCGTCCCGTCCGGCTCCAGCCCGCCGGGCCCGGGCAGGCCGTATCCCGACGGAGACGGGACCCCACATCTAGTGGTACACAGCCCAAGTTTAGCACTACATGTAGGAGAGGTCAGCCGTGCTCCGAGCCGTTTGGTCGCACCTGTACCGGCCACGCGGCCCGAGGCTCACGCGCACGCGTTCGCACGCCCCTGGACGGGCTTTCCAGGGGCGCGAGCCGGAGAGCGGCCGGCCCCGCGGGCCGGTGCCCGCAGCCGGTGCTCACTCCCGGGGAACCTCGACCCCCAGCTCCCGGGCGACCTCCGCCAGTACCTCGCCGGCCTTGGCCGGCACGAGCCAGCGGGCCAGGTGGTCGAAGGGCGTGGGCATCAGGTTGATGATCGCCACCTCGCCCCCGTGGTCGGCGACGAGGCGCGGCAGCAGGTTCACCGGCCCCACCTGCAGCGAGGAGCCGACGACGAGGCACAGGTCCGCCTCCTCGGCCGCAGCGAAGGCCGCATGCACCGCGTCGTGGGGCAATACCTCCTCGAACAGCACGATGTTCGGGCGGATGACCCCGCCGCATGGGCAGCGGGGGATGTCCGCCGCGTCCTCCACGTCCACGTCGACCGCCTCGATCGGGTACGGCGCCCCGCACCGGTGGCAGCGCGCGGAGCGGAGGCTCCCGTGCACCTCGATCACCGTCTTGTGGCCCGCCGCCTGGTGCAGGCCGTCGACGTTCTGCGTCACGAGCCAGTGGATGTAGCCTGCCCGCTCCAGCGCCGCGAGCGCGCGGTGGGCCGGCCCGGGCCGCGCCCCCCGCAGGGTGGCGAGGCGGTGCCGGTAGAACTGGTAGAACTCGACCGGGTTGTACTCGAGCGCAGTGAGCGAGGCGACCTGCCTCGGGTCGCGGCTGCGCCAGATGCCGGACGGGCCGCGCCAGTCCGGCAGGCCCGCCTCCGTGCTCGCACCGGCGCCCGTCAGGACCAGGGTGCGGGGCCGGCGGCGAAGGGCCTCGGCAAGGGAACGTGCCGCCTCCGTGGACGGGTCCTGCATGAAAACCACTCCCGGGCGAGACTTCGCCTGGAAGCCGGCCCCTACCTGCCACCGGGCACACCGGGGTCGGGCCGCCGGCCCGGGTCGCCGCCCAGCCAGGCGCCGGCCCCCGCGTCCAGAACGTCGATGCTGACCCCTCGCGGGGACGGCGCGGGTTCCTGGCCCACCAGGAGGTATTCCACCCGGATTCCGAACAGAGCGCTGTACAGGCGGATCAGGTACGGGGACACCGGGTACTCCCCTCGGGCCATCTCGAACAGGTCTTTCTCCCCGTGCTCGATGTAGCGCAGCCAGCGGGCCCACTGCCCGGCCGGAAGGGCCTGGCGAAGAACGTCGTTCAGGAACTGCAGGCGGGCGTGCATCCCGCCTTCCAGCAGGCGGACGCGGTCCTTGTACGAGATCGCCCCGAAGCGGCACCAGAACGCCTTGCGCAGGCGGCAGAGGCTGACCTCGTCCAGGCCCGTGCGGCTGAGGAGATCCCCGTCGATCTCCGTCCGATGGTAACCGGCCTTGCGGCGGCGCATCGCAGCCGGCAGCACGCGGATACCCCCTCCGTCCTGCCGGTCGGCCCGGCAGTGCGCTCACACCAATGAGTACGAACAGGGGGTGGCGGCGGTTCGGCTGCCCCTCAGACTCCCTCCCCACCCCGGGGGTCACGCTCCCGGAGGATCTCCTGGTACTCGTCCGGATGGACGATGCCGCGCCGCGCCAGGTCCTGAACCGAAGCCTCCATCGTCCGCATGCCGAGGCGCCCGCCGGTCTGGATCACCGACAGCAGCTGGTGCGTCTTGCCCTCCCGGATGAGGCTCCGCACGGCCGGCGTGGCCACGAGGACCTCGCACGCCGCGATCCGGCCTGGGCGGTCCGCGCGCCGCAGAAGCCGCTGGCAGACCACCCCCTGGAGGACCCCGGCGAGCTGAACCCGCACCTGTGCCTGGTGCTGGGCGGGGAACACATCGATGATGCGGTCCACCGTGGCCGGGGCGCTTGCCGTGTGCAGGGTCGACAGCACCAGGTGTCCTGTCTCCGCCGCCTCCAGGGCGATCCGCATCGTGTCCAGATCGCGCATCTCTCCGACGAGGATCACGTCCGGATCCTGCCGGAGGGCGGCCCTGAGGCCGCTGGCGAAGGAACGCGTGTCCGAGCCGACCTCGCGCTGGTTGATGATCGACAGCCGGTGGCGATGGAGGTACTCGATCGGGTCCTCCAGCGTCACCACGTGCGCCCTTCGGGTGCGGTTGATGAAGTCGATCATCGCGGCAAGGGTGGTCGACTTGCCGCTGCCGCTGGGGCCCGCCACCAGCACGAGGCCGTTCGGCCGGGAAGCCAGGTCCGCAAGGACCTGCGCCACCCCGGGCTGCAGGCTCAGCTCCTCCAGCGGCGTCACGGTGTAGGGGATCAGCCGCATCGCGATCGCAGGCGTGCCCCGTTGCCGGTAGACGTTGACCCGGAAGCGGCCGGTCCCCGGGAGCGAGTAGGAGAAGTCCACCTCGCCGTGGCGGCGGAACGCCGCCTGCCGTTCCGGGGGCACGAGCGCCTCCGCCACGGACTCGAGGTCGTCCGGGCGCAGCACTGCGGCGTCGACGGGTTCCAGCACGCCGTTCACGCGCAGCACCGGCGGCTGCTCGACGCAGAGGTGCACGTCCGATGCCCCCCGCGCCACAGCCAGGCGGAGCAGCTCGTCCACGACCAGCATGTGCGTGGCCCCCTTCTCCTCCGGGAACCTGTCGCCGGCCCCGGGGTCACGAGAGGTCCACCGGGACCGGCTCGTCCGTCAGGACCTCGACCCGCGGCGGGTCGACCCGGCAGCGGTACGCATACACCTCGACGCCCTGCGCCGCCGCCCGCCGCAGGGCCTGGCCGAACGGCGGGTCCTGCCGGTCGTGCGGCCGGAAACAGCGCGCGTCGGGACGCTGCACCAGGAAGAGAACCGCCGCCCGCAGCCCCTCGGCCCGCGCCCGGGCAAGCTCGTCCAGGTGGCGGGCGCCCCGCAGGGTGGGCGCGTCGGGGAAGAGCGCCACGCCGTCCTGCACGAGCGTGACGGACTTCACCTCCAGGAGACAGGGCGGGAGACCCCGCTCGTCCCCGTTCAGGAGGAAGTCGATCCTCCCTGCGCCGTACGGGTACTCCGGTCTCACCCGGGTGTACGCGGCCAGAGGCGGCAGCCGCCGCTCCTGCAGCAGCCGACCGAGGATCCGCGTCGGCACCTGGGTGTCGATGCTCACCCAGACGTCGCGATCCCTCGCGAACACGATCCGGCCCTGGGTCTTCCCGCCGGGCCGCCGGGCGGCCTGCACAAGCACCTCGTTTCCGGGGAACAGGAGCTCTGCCAGCCGCCCGGACGACGGAACGTGTACGTACCACTCGCCGTCAGGCACGTGCACCAGCGCGCCGAAGCGGTGCAGGCGCCGGACCAGAGTTGCACCCACCAGGCTCACGCGGGCTGTCCGCCCGCTTTCCAGCGGCTCCGCACAGCCTTGCCCCTTCCCGTTCACCGGCGTCCCGAGGAGCCCTTCGCCTGGACGTCCCTCGGGTCCTGCAGCAGCGGGGCCTCAACGGAACGTGATCGACCCCGACCGCCCGTCGGGGCTGTCCCGCCGCAGCGGCCCGGCCGTCGCGCCCTCGGTCGCCGCAGGGACCGCGGCCGGAGCGGTGGGTCCCGGCACGGCTGACCCGGCGACCACTGCGCGACCGCCGGCAGGGGGAGCGGGCATCCCCACCGCGGCAACCGGCCCCCCTGCGCCGGGTGCCGCGGGCGCAGCCGGCACCGGCCAGGGCAGGGCCGCGGGCCCCGGCGGTATCCCCCAGAAGGGCGCCCACCACCCTCCCCAGACGGCCGGCGGCCACGCCGGGACCGGTGACCCCCAACAGGACCCAGGCGCAGGAAGGGAAAGCCCCCAGGCGCCAGGCCCCGGTGGCGACCACGGCGGCACCCAGGCGCAGGCCCTTCCCCCCGTTCCCACGTGCTGTGCCAGAGTGGCCAGAAGGCCGCGGGTCGCCAGGTCTCGCACGAGTTCGACGAGGGCGAGCGTCTCCTCGCTCACCGGCTCGGGGCGCCTGCGGCCGCCCACCGGCTCCGTCAGCCCCGCGGCGAGCGGCGAGAGGCCATTGTGCACGGGCCCACCCCCTCGCTCAGGGATATGGGCCCGTGCGGCCGGACTATGCCGGTGATGGGAGGCGCCGGCGACTAGGCCTCGGTCACCCGGGGCAGGGACGACCCGCCGCCCCGGAACGCGAACCGGAGGAGAATCGGCGTGATGAGGGTGGTCACGAGGGTCATGACCACCATGACGGAGTAGATCGGCTGGCTGATGACCCCGGACTCCAGCCCGATTCCGGCCACGATCAGGGCCACCTCGCCGCGGCTCACCATGCCGATGCCCACCCGCATCGACTCGCTCCAGTCGAATCCGAACGGCCGGACCCCGGCACCGGCGCCGATGATCTTGGTCAGGATCGACGCCAGCACGATCCAGGTCATGAAGCCGACGCCGCTCTGGGCGATCGCCTGGGGGAGATTGGCCTCTAACCCGATGCTCACGAAGAAGATGGGGACGAAGAAGCCGTAGGCGAGCACCGACAGCTTCTCCTCGACCTCATGCTTGAGGTCGTGGTCCAGTGTCATCATCACGCCCAGGGTGTACGAGCCGGTGATGGCCGCCACCTGGCCGAACTCCTCCGCCGCCACGGCGAAGAGCAGTCCCAGGACGATGGCGAGCGCGAACCGGGGCTCCGTACCGGGCCAGTTCCGCGCCCACCGCAGGAGGGGAGGCACGATCCACTTCCCGACGGCGATCGCTCCGGCGAAGAAGAGGACCATCAGGAGCAGGATGAGCCAGATGGGCTTGCCGGCCTCGCCCCCCGCTGCAGCACCGTGGAGGGCCACCACCAGGGACAGGACGATGATCCCCATGACGTCGTCGATCACCGCCGCCCCCAGGATGGTCGTTCCCTCCCTGGAGCGGAGCTGGCCCAGTTCGAGCAGGGTCTGGGCCGAGATGCTGACGGAGGTGGCGGTGAGAATCGTACCGATGAAGACGCTCTCGTATCCCGGGTACCCGTACGCCAGGGAGATGCCCGTCCCGGCCAGGAGCGGTAGCAGCACCCCGCCCGTGGCGCCCACGAGGGCCGCGGCGCCGACCTTCCGCATCTCGCCCAGGTCGGTCTCGAGACCGGCCAGGAACATGAGGAAGATGACGCCCAGCTCGGCCAGGTCCTTGACCAGCCGGTGCAGGTACTCGCCCTCGGTGAAGATGGGCCACTCGAGCAGGTTGAAGAGCGTCGGGCCCATGAGCAGTCCGATGAGCAGCTCCCCGAAAACGGCAGGCTGCCCAAGGCGCTTGGACAGCGCCCCGGCAGCCTTCGCGACCGTGATGATGACGGCCAGGACAACGGCGACCTGGAGAAAGGGCTTCATTCAGTCGGAGCCCCGCGCCGCGGCGAGGCCTGCACCTCCCCGTCGTGGTGCTGGGTGCCTGAAAGGAACCGAGCACCAGTATACCACGAGGAACCGAAGCCGTCCCAGGCCAGCAGGAACGGTCAGCAGGAACGGATCACGGGAAGAAAAGCGCCACCGTGCTGCGGGCGTAGTCGATGAACGGCGCCGAGGACAGGCCGACGAGGAGCACCCCGAGCACAGACAGGGCGATGACCGCGGCGGGGCCGGCGCCGGCATGCAGCGCGGGCTTCTCGGTCGGGCTCAGGAACATGTTCCGCACCACGCCGTAGTAGTAGCCGATCGACACGGCGCTGTTCACCGCCATGATGACGGCGAGCCACAGGTACCCGGCGTCGACGGCGGCGGTGAACAGGAAGAACTTCCCGAAGAAGCCCACCGTGGGCGGCACGCCGATGAGGGACACCAGCAGGAACACCATCGACCAGGCGTAGATGGGCGCCCGCTGGCCAAGGCCCTTGAAGTCCTCCAGGTCGGTCCCGGTGCCGGCGTTCTCCATGGCGACCATCACCGCCCACACGCCGAGGTTCGTGAGGGCGTACCCGAGCACGTAGAACAGGACTGCGCCCGTACCCGCCTCGGGCACGTGAGCCGCCGCGACGACGCCCGTCAGGATGTACCCGGCGTGGGAGATGGACGAGTACGCCATCATCCGCTTGAAGTTCGTCTGCCACAGGGCGGTGAGGTTCCCGATGAACATCGACGCCGCCGCCAGGATCGCCCAGAGCATGCTCCACTCCGGAGCGAGCGCCCGGTCGCCGAGGCCGACCAGGAACACCCGCAGGATGGCCGCAAATGCGGCCGCCTTCGGGCCGATCGAGAAGAAGCCCGTGACCGGCGTGGGAGCGCCTTCGTAGGCGTCAGGGGCCCACAGGTGGAACGGGGCGGCGGCCACCTTGAAGCCGAACCCGGCCACCACGAAGACCAGCGCCGCGATGCTGAGCCCGCGGCTCGTGCCGCCGAGCGCGGCCGCCATGTCGGGCAGGTAGGTGGTGCCGGTCAGGCCGTACAGCAGCGAGATGCCGTACAGGAGCACCGCCGAGGCCAGGGCCCCGTTCAGGAAGTACTTCAGGGCCGCCTCGTGGCTGCGGGTGTCGCGGCGCAGGAGTCCGGCCAGGATGTACGAGGCCTGGCTGGCGAGCTCGAGCCCCAGGTAGATGAGCACGATGTCACGGGAGCCGGCCATGAAGACCATGCCCAGGGTGGCGAACAGGACCAGCTCGTAGAACTCCACCTGCACCTTGGGCATGCGGGCCGCGACCCAGTCCATGGAAAGCAGGATGATCATCCCGGCCACGAGGAGGAAGACGGCCTTCATGAAGTAGGTGAAGGTGTCTGCCGCCACCATGCGGCCGAAGTAGTCCCCCGGCTCGACGACCCCGGGCCGGCTGGTGAACCACAGGGTCGCCATGGCCAGGGCCACGCCCAGGAGGCTCACCCACCCCAGGCCCTGCTTCTCCCGGGCGTACAGGTCCCAGACCAGGACGACCAGGGTGAAGGCGAGGAGGACGAGCTCGGGCAGGACCACGAGAAAGTTGGCGTTCACCGAGCTCAGGTCGATCGGCATCCGTCACGCGCCTCCCAGGAGCCGCACCAGCGACTGGATCACGGGGTCCAGCACCCGGAAGATCGGGGTCGGGTACACGCCGAGCAGGACGATCAGCACGGCCAGCGGGGCGAACACGATCCGCTCCTTGAGGGTGATGTCGGGCAGCGACTCGTACTTCTTCTCGCCCATGAGCACCTGGCGCATCATGATGAGGTGGAACGCGGCGATGATCACCATGCCCGCGCCGGCCGCCAGCACCCACAGACCGAAGGTCTTGAACGAGCCGGTGAGCGTGTAGAACTCAGCGATGAACCCGGCCAGGCCCGGCAGGCCGAGGTTGGCGAAGGCGGTGAACGCAGCGACGAAGGACACCGCCGGCACCGTCAGGTACATGCCGCTCAGGCGGGCCAGCTCACGCGTGTGGGTCCGCTCGTAGTACATGCCGACGACGAAGAAGAAGAGGGGCGAGATGAGGCCGTGGGCGATGGTCTCGTAGTACCCGCCCGCCAGGGCCTCCGGCGTCCCGGCGGCCAGGCCGAGGATGAAGAAGCCCATGTGCGCCACGGAGCTGTAGGCAACCATCTTCTTGAAGTCCTTCTGGGCCATGGCCGCCAGCGCCCCGTACACGATGCCGACGATCCCGATCACGGCCAGGAGCGTGGTGTAGCGCACCGCCACCTGCGGCAGGAACGGGTGGCTGATCCGGACCATCGCGTACGTGCCCATCTTCAGGAGGATGCCGGCAAGCAGCATGGAGATCGGGGTCGGCGCCTCGACGTGGGCGTCCGGAAGCCACGTGTGGAACGGGAACGCGGGCACCTTCACCATGAACCCGACCAGGAGGGCGAAGAAGGCGAACACCGTCAGGCCGCTCACCGGCAGGTTCCGGGTCTGCTCGGCGAGCCGGAGCAGGTCGAAGGTCTTCTCGGGCACGTTCAGGTAGAGGGCGATCGTGCCCACCAGCATGATGACCGAAGCGATGAACGTGTAGAGGAAGAACTTGATCGCCGCGTACTCCCGCCGCGGGCCGCCCCAGATGCCGATGAGGAAGTACATCGGCAGGAGGACGACCTCCCAGAACACGTAGAACAGGACGAAGTCCAGGGCGGCGAAGACGCCGTTCACGCCGGTCTCGAGGATCAGCAGCAGGACGAAGTAGTCCTTCACGCGGTGCTCGATGTACCCGAAGCTGGCGATCACCGCCAGGGGGAAGAGCAGCGCGGACAGCACGAGCATCGTCAGGCCCCAGCCGTCGACGCCCAGATGGTACTGGATGCCGAGGCTCGGGATCCACCGGTAGATCTCCTCGAACTGGATCGCGTCGGTGCCGAGCTGGAACCGGGGGATCAGGCTGATCGCCAGCGCCAGCGGCACCAGCGTCCCGACCAGGGCGATCCCCTTGATGGCCTTGTCCTGTTCACGCGGCACCAAGAGGGTCACGAGCGCCGCCAGGAGCGGGAAGAAGACGATGATGGTGAGCGCACCCATGGCCGTCCGTTAGCCTCCTACACCCGAGAATGTCCACCAGGCAGCGATGGCACCGATGATCACCACGAGGGCGAAGGTCGTCATGTAGGCCTGGACCTGGCCGGTGGCCAGACGCCGGAACTGCCGGCCCGCGAGCATGGCGGCGTACCCGGCACCGTTCACCAGGCCGTCGACGAACACCCGGTCGAACCAGCCGCCCACATCCGACAGGGCCACGCCGACGTCGCCGACCAGGTTGACGATGCCGTCCACGACCACCCGGTCGAACCAGCCGACCAGCCGGCCCAGGGCCAGCGTGCCCCGGACGGCCGTGGCGTGGTAGAGCTCGTCGACGTAGTACTTGTTCTTCAGAACGGCGTACAGCGGGCGGAGCGCCGCGATCGCCCGCCGCCGGAACTCTGCCGAAGCCAGCTTGTACACCGCGATCCCGGTGGCGATGCCGAGCAGGCCGAGCGTGGTCGCCATGGCGGTCACGAGTTCGGCGCCCTCGTGCGGCAGTTCCTGAGCCGGATGCTCGGTGAAGTGCTCCCAGAAGAGGAAGACTTCGTTGCCCGTCCACTTGTAGACGATCGCCGCCCACGCGTAGCCCGCCAGCAGGGCGAACACCGCCAGCACCACGAGCGGTACCGTGATGAGCGGCGGCGACTCGTGGGCGTGCTCGTACGCGTGGTGGTCACGCGGCTCGCCGAAGAAGGTGAGGTACGTGGCCCGGGTCATGTAGTAGGCGGTGAGGAACGCCGTCCCCATGCCGAACACGAACGGCAGCCACTTGACCCACTCCGGCCAGGCCAGGTCGGCCGCCCCCATGTGCGGCCAGTTGTAGGCCGCCAGCAGGAGCTCGTCCTTGGAGAAGAAGCCGCTGAAGCCCGGGAACCCGGCCAGGGCCAGGTAGCCCACCATCCACGTGAGGTACGTGACGGGCATCTTCCGGCGCAGGCCGCCCATCTGGTGCATCTCCTG
The DNA here is from genome assembly GCF_025999835.1 of Caldinitratiruptor microaerophilus. Lineage (NCBI taxonomy): Bacteria > Bacillati > Bacillota > Clostridia > Eubacteriales > Symbiobacteriaceae > Caldinitratiruptor > Caldinitratiruptor microaerophilus. The sequence goes on from NZ_AP025628.1 coordinate 2,358,587, forward strand.
CGTGTGGACGGCGTGGATCACGCTGCCGGAAGCCAGGAACAGCAAGGCCTTGAAGAAGGCGTGGGTCATGAGGTGGAAGGTGCCGGCGCTGAAGCTCCCGACGCCCAGGGCCATGATCATGTACCCGAGCTGGGAGACCGTCGAGTACGCGAGCACCTGCTTGATGTCCGTGCGCAGCGTGGCGATGGACGCCGCGAAGATCGACGTGAAGGCGCCGACCAGGGCGATCACCGCCATCACGCCGGGGCCGGCGGCGGCGAAGATCGTGAAGCCCCGGGCCACCAGGTACACGCCGACGGCCACCATCGTGGCGGCGTGGATGAGGGCGGAGCCCGGCGTCGGGCCGGCCATGGCGTCCGGAAGCCACACGTGGAGCGGGAACTGGGCGCTCTTGCCGATCGGCCCGCCGAACAGGAGCAGCGCCGAGGCCGCCACCCACCACGGCTGTTCCCGCACCAACTCGGGCAGCTTCTCCGCCAGCTCGCCGAAGTCCAGGGTGCCCGAGAGCATGTAGAGGCCGAAGATGCCCAACAGCATGAACGTGTCGCCCACGCGGGTGGTCATGAACGCCTTCATGCTCGCCGCCTGAGGCACCTCGTTCTCGAACCAGTGCCCGATCAGGAGGTACGAGCAGAGGCCCATGATCTCCCAGCCGATCAGCAGGAACAACAGGTTGTCCGCCATCACGGCCAGGAGCATGCCGGTCGTGAAGAGGTTGACGGCGGCGAAGTACTTGGTGAACCGCTTGTCGCCGTGCATGTAGCTGATGGAGTAAACCTGCACGGCCAGGCTCACCAGCGTCACCATGAAGAGCGTGGCGGCCGACAGGTTGTCCACCATCAGCCCGAGGTTCAGGGAGTGACCGCCCAGCGGCCCCCCGACCGGAAGGCGCCACTGCCGCAGCGGCTCGAGCGCGTGCCCCTCCGCAGCAGCGCCGTAGATCGCTGCCTCGTGTCCGCCGTGCGTGATGGCGTAGCCGAACACGCCCACCGAGAGCAGGAACGAGACCGCCATGACGGCGGACCCGAAGTACCCGGCCCCGGGCTCCCGCAGCTGCCTGGCGAAGGCCGCGATGATCAGGCTGCCCAGCAGAGGGAGCAGCGGGATGAGCCAGGCGTAGTCGATGGCGAACTCCACGTCGTGCTCCCCCCTAACCCTTCAGCAGGTCGACCTTGTCGACGTCGACCGTGCCGCGGCTCCGCACGAGTTGCAGGATGATGGCCAGGCCGATGGACGCCTCGGCGGCGGCGACTGTCATGACGAACAGGGTCAGGATGGGCCCGGCCGGCTGGTCCGGATAGTAGTACCGCGTGAACGTCACCAGGTTGAGGTTCACACCGTTCAGCATGATCTCGATGAACATCAGGATCCGGACGGCGTTGGTCCGGGTGAGCGCCCCCCACAGCCCGAGGCCGAAGAGGAAGGCGCCAAGACCCAGCGGCAGGTAGATGGGCAGGGCCATCACTCCGCCTCCTTTGCCGTGAGGATGATCGCCCCGATCATCGCCAGCAGGAGGAGCACGGACGCCAGCTCGAACGGGACGGTGAACCGGGTGAAGAGCTCCGCCCCGATCTGCCGGACCGTGAGCGGCACCGTGCCGGCCTGCGCGCCGGGCAGCCTGGCCCCGTAGTAGAGGTAGAGCATGAACGAGGCGAAGAGGAGCCCGACCACCAGGGCCAGGAGCGCGGAGCGCCGCCACCAGGACGCGCCGGCGCCCACGACCTTGACCTCCCGGATCTCCGAGAGCATGATGGCGAAGATCACCATCGTGGTGATGGCCCCGGTGTAGATGAGCAGCTGCAGGGCGGCGACGAACTCCTGCTGGAGCATGAGGAAGACGCCCGAGACCGCGGTGAAGGACAGGGCCATCCACAGGGCGGCGTGGGTGATGAGACGCGTGGTGATCATCTTGTAGACCGACACCAGCGTCACCAGCGCCAGCGCGCCGAACGAGGCATACTCCATGACCACGACGCTCACCCCCCGCCTACCGCCAGAGCCAGAAGAGGTACCGGAGCGGGCTCGAGCTCTCCGCCAGCGCCGCCCAGCCGTACTTCATGACCCCGGTCAGGAAGATGTTGAAGAGGGACACGGGCAGGAGGAACTTCCAGCCCAGGTCCATGAGCTGGTCGATGCGCACCCGGGGGAAGGTCCACCGGATCCACATGGCCAGGAAGATGAAGACGTAGGTCTTGAAGATGAACCAGAACAGGCCCCACAGGTACGGCCAGAAGCCCTCCCGCATGAAGCCGAAGAAGCGCTCGCCGATGAAGGGCAGGTCGGCGGGCGTGGGCCCCAGCCAGCCGCCCAGGAAGAGCGTGGCCGCGATCGCCGACCAGCCGATCAGGTGCACGTACTCGGTGAGGAGGAAGCTGGCGAAGCGGAATCCCGAGTACTCGGTGTGGTAGCCGCCCACCAGCTCCGACTCGGCCTCGGTGAGGTCGAAGGGCGCCCGGTTCAGCTCCGCCAGGGAGGCGATCACGTACACCACGAAGCCGATCAGCTGGGGGAAGAGGTACCAGCCGAAGAGACCCCGCTCGGCCTGGGCGGCCACGATGTCGCTCAGCCGCAGGCTTCCGGCCATCATGGCCACCCCGATGACCGACATGACCAGGGTGACCTCGTAGGAGATCATCTGGGCGGCGCCCCGCATCGCGCCCAGGAGCGAGTACTTGTTGTTCGAGCCCCAGCCAGACATGAAGATGCCGATGACCGAGAAGCTGGAGACCGCCGCGATCAGGATGATGCCGATGTCGTAGTCGGCCACGACCATGTTCGGGCCGAAGGGCACCACCAGCCAGATGAGGATCGACGGGATGAAGGCCACGAAGGGGGCCAGCACGAAGACCAGCTTGTCCACGTTGCGGGGCACGAACTCTTCCTTGAGGAGCAGCTTGAAGAGGTCGGCCATCACCTGCAAAAGGCCCCAGGGACCGGCCTGCATGGGCCCGAGGCGGTTCTGCATGAAGGCGGAGAGCTTGCGCTCGAGGTAGAGACAGATGTAGAAGTTCCCGAGGGCCCAGACCAGGACGAGCGAACCGGTGACAATCCCCCGGAACCACGGCTCAGCCCAGAGTTCGGCCATGGTTCAGCGGTCCACCTCCCCCAGCACGATGTCGAGCGACCCGATGATGGCGATCATGTCGGCAACCTTGAAGCCGGGCGCCAGGAGCGGGATGAGCTGGAGGTGGGTGAACGCCGGGGAACGCCACTTGACCTTGTAGGGCTTCTGGGTCCCGTCCGAGACGAGGTGCACGCCCACCTCGCCCCGGGAGCCCTCGACCCGCACGTAGACCTCGCCCGGCGGGGGCTTGGGATAGCGCTGGAGCTTGGGCACCATGACCTCGCCCGGGTTCTCCGCCAGCCACTGGAGGGCCTGCTTGACGATCCGCGAGGACTGGCGCATCTCCTCGACCCGCACCCACCAGCGGTCGAAGCAGTCGCCGTTCTCCTTGCCGACCGGAATGTCGAACTCGAAGCGGTCGTAGATGGAGTAGGGCACGTTCTTGCGCAGGTCCCACTTCACGCCGGAGGCGCGCAGCACCGGGCCTGAAGCGCCGTAGGCGATGGCGTCCTGGCTGGAGAGCGGGGCGACGCCCTGCGTGCGCCACTGGAAGATGCGGTTGCCGGTGAGGAGCACGTCCCACTCGGGGATCACGTAGCTGTCGAGGTAGTTGATGAAGCCCCAGAACGTCTTGTCCGCCTTGTCACGCCCGTCCTGGGGGGTGCCGATGATGCCCTCCGGCAGGTCGTTGCGCACCCCGCCGATGCGGAAGTAGTTGTAGAGCATCCGGCCGCCGGTGATGCGCTCGAAGATGGAGTACATCTTCTCCCGGTCCCGCCAGGCGTAGAGGAACGCGGAGACCGCTCCCAGGTCGAGCGCCATGGAACCCAGGCCCAGCAGGTGGGAGCAGATGCGCTGGAACTCGGCCATGAGCACCCGGATGTACTCCGCGCGCTCCGGCGGCTGGATCCCCAGGAGCTTCTCCACGGCCAGCACGTACGCGTGCTCGTTGGTGATGGCCGAGAGGTAGTCGGTGCGGTCGGTGTAGGGGATGACCTGGGGATACATCTTGTTCTCCGAGAGCTTCTCGAAGCACCGGTGCAGATACCCGATGTCGGGCTGCGCCCAGGTCATGGTCTCCCCGTCGAGCTTGACCAGGATCCGCAGCACCCCGTGGGTGGACGGGTGCTGGGGTCCCATGTTGATCAAGAGCTCTTTCGTTTGCTCCATTGTTGTTACAGGCATTCCGATCACCGCCTTTGTTCATGCCCGCGCCTAGACGCGCTGGCGGACAAGCCGCGGCCGCTGCGGCCGCCGGTCCACGAAGTCCTTCAGCAGCGGGTGACCGCCCTGCCAGTTGTCGGGGAGGAGGATCCGCCGCAGGTCCGGGTGGCCGTCGAAGCGGATGCCGTACATGTCGTACGTCTCCCGCTCGTGCCAGTTGAGGCCCGGGTAGAGGGGCGTGATCGACGGCACGACTGCCCCCTGGCGCGGAAGGCCGTCCACCTTGACCTCCACCACCGGGGAACCGAGGTAGTCGGGGTGCAGCTTGTAGATCTGGGCCACCAGCTCGAGGCGGTCCTGCCAGTCGATGGCCGTGATGCACGACCCGTAGTTGAACCCTCGCTCCCTGAGGAAGCGCACCACGTCCAGGTAGTTCTCCAGCGAGCACTTGACCTCGTACCCGCCCGCCGGAATCGCTGCCACGGTCACGCCGGGGAAGCGCTCCGCCAGGAGATCCAGGTCGGCCTGGACGTTCACCGGCTCCACGAAGGCTCCACCCCCTGACAAACGTCCGCCGCACGCCGGGCCGGTTCCGGACCCGGACGTGCGACCCCACCAGCGACCACGCCTTGCACCCGCGCGGCGCCAGGGCGGCCCGGCAGGACGCGCCGATGGCCCGGCTCCGCGCGGAACCCGGGCTCAATACCAGTGGAGAACCTGCTTCTTGTAGGCGTACAGGAGGCCGATGCCCAGAATGGCCAGGAACACGAACATCTCGATGAGGCCGAAGATCCCCAGGCCCTGGAACACCACGGCCCATGGATACAGGAAGATGGCCTCCATGTCGAAGACGAAGAACGTCAACGCGAAGATGTAATAGCGGATGTTAAAGTTGATGAGGGCATCGTCGAACGGGAGTTCGCCGCACTCGTACGTTTCGAGCTTCTCGCCGTAAGGGTTGTACGGGCCGAGCACGCGGGGAATTCCGATCATCAGACCGAGAAACCCCGCCGCGATCAACGTGAAGATGGGCAAGTACGCGTAGCTGATCGCCATCGAGGTGCCTGTACCCCTTTCACCGGCGTCCCTGCCGCCGTGAGCACCCTGACCCGAAAGGGCCCGGGGCCTGGCATGACACGACTTTCACAGGGCCCCGGGCGCCGCCCCCATTATACTCGAGCCCTGTAGGGGCGTCAACTTGAATCACCGGTTGACATTTCCATGTCTAAACAAAAACGGCAGGGCTCGCGCCCTGCCAGAAGAATCATGCGCCGTTCGCGACGAGTTCCTTGGTGACCAGCCCCCGCTGGCCTTTCTTGAGCATCTCCTGGATCTCCATGAGGGCCTGCAGCAGCGCCTCCGGGCGGGGCGGGCAGCCGGGGACGTACACGTCCACCGGTACCACCTTGTGAACGCCGTCGACGACGTTGTACGTGTCCCAGTACGGACCCCCGTTCGAGGCGCACGCGCCCATGGCGATCACGAACTTGGGCTCCGCCATCTGGTCGTACAGGCGCCGGACCACCACGGCCATCTTCTCGTTCACCGTGCCGGCGACGATCATGAGATCGGCCTGGCGGGGCGAGAAGCGCATGGCCTCCGACCCGAACCGTGCGATGTCGAACTTGGAGGCGGACGCGGCCATCATCTCGATGGCGCAGCAGGCGATGCCGAACCCCAGCGGCCAGACGGACTGCCCCTGGCCCCATTGCAGCACCTTGCGCACGACCGCCGGCAGCTTCCCGACGACCACGTTCTGGTTGACTTCTACGTCCGACTCCACGACGGGCTGGTTCAGCCACTCCAGTTCCCTGGGGTTGTTCTCGAGGGGCACGCCGATGCACCTCCCCCTGGCCCGGGCACCGCTCAGAAATCAACGCCATTATAGCCGTCGCTCATTAAAACGGTCAACGCCTTGCATTGGGCCCGCAAGGCCCGCGGGCCGCTTGCCAGGCGACATGCGCCACGGGAATGCGCGCCATTCCGATTCCTCATCGGTCCCCGGGCAGCGGCGCCTCGGGCCGGTGCCGGTCGACCCAGCCTACGTGGACCCGGCCGCCCAGGATGCGTGGAGCCTGCTCCGCCAGCCAGTCACGGGCCCGCTCCGCCGCCTCTCGCGAGACCGGGGAGAGGCCGTCGACCGGGAAGAACAGCCAGGTGCTGGCCGGCGTCGCCTTGGCCCGCTCTCCCTGGCGCCAGATCCAGCGGCGGGTGCGCACCTCGGCGGCGTCGGCGTACACGATCTCCCCCGGGTCGACGGGCTCGGCCTCCTGCGCCCCCATCGGGGTGAACACGTCCCCCTGCCGGCTGGGGCGGACCTCCAGGTCGCCGCTCATGGCCCCCAGGTCGTGGCAGCCGACCGGCACCACGTGCCGGAGCGCCGCAGCATTCGCCAGGTCCACGGCGGCGTTGATCGAGGGCGGGCTGCCTCCCTTCGCCACCCGGGAGGCCAGGGCTTCGATCGAGTTCGGGAAACGGTTCGGGTTGATGCCCGCCTCCTGCATCGCCCCCCGCCACACAGCGATGCGGGGATGCTCCCGCACCGACGACACCTCCCCCAGCTCGCGGCGCAACACCTCCACCGCCTCCGCCAGGAGTCGCGCGGCATCGGGGCTGGCGCCGTTTCGGGCGCCTACCACCACCACGAACCCCACGTAGAGCCCCGGAAACCGCCGCAAGACGTCCGGGTGCAGCCGGAAGAACACGGCACCGCCTCCTCACGCCCCGAACCGGTTCTCGAGCCACCCGGGGAAGGCGGCCAGCGGGCCGCTGTCGGCAGGCGGCCCCGTGCCCCGCCGGTCGATGAGGAAGTCGGTGGCGATGTAGACGGGCATGCCGAGCCGGGCCGCCACCCCGTCCTCCTCGACGTCGTTGCCGACCATCACGCACTCCTCCGGCCGGAGGCCAAGGCGACCCAGAACCTCCTCGTAGTACTCCAGCCTGGGCTTGCAGGCGTGCATGTTCTCGATGGTCGTCACCACGGCCCAGGGGTAGTCCAGGACACCGGCCCACCGCATGCGCTCCCGGATGGCCTCCGCCGGGAAGAGGGGGTTGGTGGCCAGCACGATGGCGCACCCGCGCCGAGTCGCCGCCTCCACGGCGGCCCGGGACGCCGGCGCACGGTCGAGGTCGGCCGGCCGGAGCCGCGGATACTCCTGACGGTAGAACCGCAGGAAGTGTGGCTCGAGCTCTTCCCTCGGCCGGCCGAGCCGCCGGGAGAAGTGGGCCCAGAACACTTCCTCGTTGGTGAGGGCGGGGTCGGTGTTCCGGATCATCGCCATGGTCGACTCCCAGAGCGCCTCGGTGAACGTCTCCGGGGCCACCAGGTGGGCCGAGAACTCGGCCAGCCGCTTCATGTAGCCCGCGATGAACGCATCCGTGTCGACGGGGAAGAGGGTGCCGTCGAGGTCGAACAGCACGGCCCGGACCACGGGACACACCTCGCTGTCTAGACCAGGCGCATGAACGCCTCCAGGAGGCTTGCGGCCACGGGCCCCGGCCGGCCGGCGCCGACCGGGTTGCCGTCGACGGACACGATCGGCATGACCTCGGCGGTGGTCGAGGTGACGAACAGCTCGCTGGCCCGCCCGAGGTCCGAGACCCGGATGGGCGCCTCCACGACGCGGTACCCCAGGTCGCGGGCAAGCCCGAGCACCACCGCCCGGGTGATCCCGCTCAGGATGTGGGGCCCCTCCGGGTGCGTCACGACGGCGCCGTCCAGAACAGCGAAGAAGTTCGAGCTCGACCCTTCGATGGCCACCCCGTCCCGGACGAGGATGGCCTCGTAGGCACCCGCCCGCACCGCCTTCTCCTTTGCAAGCACGTTGGGCAGCAGGTTCACGCTCTTGATGTCGCACCGCGCCCAGCGGAGGTCGGGATGCGTGATGGCAGCCGCGCCGCGCTCCCGGTACTCCGGCGGCACGCCGGGGAATTCCCGCGCCAGGGCGAGCACCGTGGGCGGCGTTCCGGCTGGGGGGAAGTGGTGGGCGCGGGGGCCGCTGCCCCGGGAGACCTCGATGTAGACCGTGGCGTCCCGGTCGGCCAGGCCGCCGCCCCGGACCAGCCGGTCGACGACGCCTTCCCAGTCCACGTCCGGCAGTTCCAGGAGGATCTCCCGGGCGCTGCGCTGAAGGCGCGCCAGGTGCTCCCGGAGCCGGAAGGGCCGGCCCCGGTAGATCTTGACGACCTCGTAGACACCGTCGCCGAAGAGGAAGCCCCGGTCCTCCACCGGGATGCGCGCCTCTGCGTACGGGACGTACTGTCCGTTCAGGAACACCTCGCCGCTCAAGCCGCCGGCCACCCCCGAGTGAGGGGTGGCCTGCCCTCCCTTCCGTCAGGCGGTCCGTCCTCCACGATACCACACCCGGGCGCCGCGCGGCACGCCGCGGCCGCCGGAAGGGCCCGCCACGGGCCCCCCGCACGCGCCCTCAGACCCGCAGGTCCAGGAGCAGCCCCTTGATCTCCCCGATTCGCTCCAGGAGCTTGAGGCGATCCTGCTCCCGGGCCATGACCTGGTGCGCCAGCTCCTCCAGGGCGGCGTCCACCCGGCGGACCACCGTGACCGTGCGGTGCTGCCACTCGCGGTAGTCCCACTCCACCTCGTTCTGGACGGTCACCGCCGCCTCCTGGGCTGCGGCCAGGAAGGCCCGCACCGCCTCCCGGTACGCCTTCAGGTTGGCGAGGGTGCGCTCCTCGACCAGACGGGCGGCGGCGGCGTCCACTTCGGCCAGCAGGATGTCCAGGTGGGCCCGGGCCCGGTCGCCCCGAGCCGCCCGCAGGTGGGTCGCGAAGGCCGGTCCCTCCGGGGTCCGCCCCGCCCGGGCAGCCTGCGCCCCGCCGGCCGTCACCCCTGCCCGATCCGTCGCTCCCCGCACCCGCGCCATGCCCGCATCCCTCCCCGCCGGGAGCCCCCGGCCGCCCTAGGTCCGCTCCCGTGCGCCGGCGCCCGATCCGCCTGCCACCCTCTCTCCGGCCCAGGCCGCCGGCCCCGTTCCGGCGGCCTGGGCCCGTGCGTGGGCGCACTCCGGCCGGAGCGGGCAGGCCTCGCAGCGCGGCGAACGGGCGTGGCAGACGTTGCGCCCGTGGTAGATGAGCCAGTGATGGGCCGGGATCCACCTGTCCCGGGGGATCCGGGCCGTCAGCTGCCGCTCGACCTCCTCGGGCGTTCGCCCGCGGGCCAGGCCGAGGCGGTTGGCGACCCGGAACACGTGCGTGTCGACGGCCAGCGCCGGGATGCCGAAGGCGTTCGCCAGCACCACGTTCGCGGTCTTCCGCCCCACGCCGGGCAGGCGGACCAGGTCCTCGAAGCGCGCGGGCACCTCGCCGCCGTGGCGCTCGAGGAGGAGCCGGCACGTCTCCCGGATGTTCCGCGCCTTTTCCCGGTAGAGCCCGCAGTCCCGGATGAGGTCCTCGAGCGCCTCCTGGGGCAGCTTCAGGAAATCCTCGGGCCCCCCGAGACGCGGGAACAGCCGCTGCGTGATGATGTTCACCCGCTTGTCCGTGCACTGCGCCGACAGCATCGTCGCGATCAGGAGCTGAAACGGCGTCTCGAAGTGCAGGGCCGTGCGCGGGTTCGGGTACAGTTCGGCCAGGGTGGAAAGGATCCACTCGGTGTCCGGCTGCATCGGTTCGCCCGTCAACGCATCACACCCCGGAGGCCGCCGGGGGCGCCCCCGGCTCGTAAAGCTTGAGCAGGCCGTACATCGTCTCGGTCACCGGAACCGGCACCCCGTGCTGCCGGCCGAGGCGCACCACGGGGCCGTGGATCGCCTCGACCTCCAGCCGCCGCCCGCGCTCGCGGTCTCGCTGCATGGAGGTCTTCATGGTCGGGGGCAGCTCGTTCATGAACTGCGCGGTCCGGTCGGGGTAGTCGTCCGCCAGGCCCACGCCCGCTGCCCGCCCCACCGACCACACCTCACGCAGCATCGCCTGCATGAGGGCCCACGTCTCGGGACAGGCGCGCAGCGGACCGATCGGCAGGCCGGTCACCGTGGTGAACGCGCTCATCGTCGCCAGGAACCCGAGCTTCTCCCACAGCGCCCGGCGGATGTCGTCCACCAGGCGCACCTCCACACCGGCGGCGGCGAAGGCGTCCCGGATCCGGCGGGCACGGGGCGAGTCGGCACCGTCGAGTTCGCCGAGGGTCACCCTGGCGAGCCGGGACGGGTGCACCACGACCCCGGGCTCGGCGATGGCCGCCTCGATCTGGCACGAGCCGCCGAGCACGTGCTCCGGCCCCAGCACCGCCCCGATGCGGTCCGGGTTGTCAACCCCGTTCTGCAGGGTGAGCACCACGGTGTCGGGGCCGACGAGCGGCCGGGCGGCCTGAGCCGCCTGGTCCGTATCCTGGGACTTCACCGTGAACAACACGAGGTCGACCGGCCCCACCTCGGCCGGGTCGTCGGTGGCGGGCAGCTGCGCCGCGATGTCCCCCAGCTCGCTTCGCACCACCAGCCCCCGCTCCCTGAGCGCCCGCAGGTGCTCGCCCCGGGCGATGAGGTGCACTTCGTGACCTGCCTGGGCGAGCCGGCCGCCGAAGTAGCAGCCGATGGCCCCGGCCCCCATCACCGCCACGCGCACGCCGTCATCCGCTCCTTCACGCCGGGCGCCTTCCGTCGCTGGCCCGACCTGTCATCTGAGTTCCCGTCCGGGGGGCGCCGTTCCTGCCGGCGGGTCGTGCCGGGGCGCGGCGCTGCAGGGCGCCCTCCGGGGGTTGCCCGCGCCGGCGCCAGCCGGTAGTCTTGTGAGCGGGTCCTCGCAGGGCCCGTCGCGGAGGTGGCTGCCACATGGGCTATCCCGGACCGACCTCCCGCTCCGCCGAGCTGTACGAGCGGGCGCTGCGGCGCATCGTCGGGGCCGTCAACAGCCCGGCCCGGTCGTACGCAGCCGTGGGGCTGCCCTACCCGGTCTTCATCGCCCGGGGGCAGGGGGCGTACCTGTGGGACGTCGACGGGAACCGGTACATCGACTACCTGGCGGCGTTCGCCCCGGGCATCCTGGGGCACGCGCACCCGGAGATCGTGGAGACCATCGCCCGGGCGGCCGCCGACGGAACGCTCTTCGGCACCCCGACCCCCTACGAGGTGGAACTCGCCGAGCGGCTCCAGGCGGCGATCCCCTCCCTGGAGCGGGTGCGCCTCGTGTCCACGGGCACGGAGGCCGTCATGTCGGCCGTCCGGGTGGCACGGGCCTTCACCGGCCGGCCCAAGGTGGTGAAGTTCGAGGGCTGCTACCACGGCCACTCCGACTTCGCCCTCATCCGGGCCGGGTCCGGCCCCGCGACGCTGGGGCAGCCGGACAGCGCCGGCATCCCGGAGAGCACGGCGGCCGAGGTCATCGTGGTGCCGTACAACGACGCGGCCGCGCTCGAGGCCGCCCTCGAGCGGTGGGGCGACCAGGTGGCGGCCGTGCTGATCGAGCCCATCGTGGGCAACATGGGCATCGTGCTCCCGGAGCCGGGCTACCTCCAGGCGGTGCGTGACCTGACCCACCGCCACGGGGCGCTGCTCATCTTCGACGAGGTGATCACCGCCTTCCGGGTCACCTACGGCGGCGCCCAGAACGTGCTCGGCGTGGAGCCGGACCTGACGACGCTGGGAAAGGCGATCGGGGGCGGGCTGCCCCTCGGCGCGTACGGGGGGCGGGCCGACGTGATGGACCGCGTGGCGCCGCTCGGGCCGGCCTACCAGGCCGGCACCCTCGCCGGCAACCCCCTGAGCGTCCGGGTCGCCCTCAAGGCACTCGACATCCTCGGCCGGCCCGGGGTCTACGAAGAGCTGGACCGCAAGGGGCGCTACCTGGCCGAGGGGGTCCTGGCCGCCGCGCGCCGCCACGGCTTCGCCGCCCAGGTGAACCGGATGGCCTCCGGCTTCACGCTCTTCTTCACCGACCGGCCGGTGCGCGACTACGCGTCGGCCTCCACGGCCAGCAAGGAGCTGTTCGCCCGCTTCTTCCGGGAGATGCTGGGCCGTGGCGTCCTCCTGGCCCCGTCCCGGTTCGAGGCCTGGTTCGTCCAGATCCCCCACTCGCAGGCCGACCTCGACGAGACCCTCGCCGCCGCGGACGCGGCGCTCGCGGCCATGGCCGCAGACGGCCTGGCCGGCTGAGCTAGCGCCGCGACCGGTTCCTGGGGACCACGGTCAGGCCCGTCGTCCGTTCGAACCAGTCCAGGAGCCGCCCGACGAACCACACCACGTCCCCCGGCCGCCTGAGGGCGATTTCCTTGCCGAGTGCCTTGCCGCCGATGGTCAGACTGGCCACCAGCCCCACCGCCACGATGGTGGACAGCTCCTGCCAGGCGCCCGGGCCACGGTCGCCCCCGAGCCACAGCGCGACCTGTACGGCGATGGTCGCTGCCGCGGCCCCGCCGATGGTCCCGGCGATGTCGCCCACGATGTCGTTCGAGAAGTTGGCGACGGCCGCAGCGTTGCGGATGAGCCAGAGCGAGTGCCGGGTGCCCGGCAGCTTCTTGGCCGCCCGCGCGTGAAAAGGCGGCTCCTCCGCCGCCGTGACGGCCGTCCCCAGCATGTCGAACGCCACCCCGACTCCCACGATCAGGAGCAGCAGGGGAAGCGCCAGGGCCACGTGCAGGTCGCTCATCGCCTTCTGGGACAGCCACGAGATCCCTGCGGCCGTGAAGAACACCAGCACGGCCACCCGGAGCCCGCGCGACCAGGGGTCGCTCCGTCTGCCGCCGTTGCCCGAGGCCAACTCACACCACCCACAGCAGCTACGGGGGAGGGCTTTGAGGAACCCTCCCCCGGGGCGGAATCAGGGTGGCAGTCCGACCGGGTAAACTTTGCGGCTTGAGGTCCAGCAGGATTTCCCCGCAGGCCACCCGGCATCGCTGCCCGGGCGGTTTCCCTTTCAGGCCTGCGCCGCCCCGTCGCCGGCGGCGGGGCTGGATTGCCACTGAGACCGCACTGTAATCCCCGGCGGACCTCCGGAGCGGAACAGCCTAGGAGCTTTCCTCGACAGCGATCGCTTCTCCTAGCCTCTTTTGCAGGGCCGGTTTCAGGGTTACTCCAGCCCGGTAGCCGGCCGGCCGAGCCGCCACCGGGCAGGGCCCGGAGGCCCACCACCCATCCGCCCGTCCCCGCTCAAGGCAGGCTACACTGCACACAGCGCCACGCCATGCCGGGCACCGCATGCAGGTGTTCACTCCGCCGTAGCCTCGCTGCGCTCTCGGTGCAGCCGCCACGCACGGAGGCCTCCGCAGGGGCAGGGTCTACGCCCGCATGCCGTTGCGGATCGCCCTACCCCCTAAGTCCCCCAGCACCAACCCCCGATTGGGCATCGGCAGCCAGCACCAGGGGCTTCATCGACTGTGCCCTTGACGGATTTTTAGGCCCGTCTTCAGAGAAGCGGTTGCTGACTAGGATACTGCGCCACCCCAAATCCCCTGCGCGACGTCCCCGTCACGCAAGTCGGAACGCTGTATCGCGCATCCGGGGCGTAGTTTAACACATGCTCACAGTTCCGGCAAAAGCCGCACCCGCCGGGCTATCTCCTTGCCGGCGCCGCCCGATCGGGAGAAGCCCTCCAGGTTGGCGGCACGCATCGAAGCAAGCCCACGCAGGCCCGCTCTCCCCTACACGCCCGGCGGCTGGGCCAGCCCCCGCGCGACCAGCCAGCGCCAGAGCGTCTCCATGACCTCCTCGTATCCGGGGTCGTTGAACACCTCGTGGTAACGGTCCTCGTAAAGGTGCCACTCCTTCGGCCCCCGGGCCGCCTCGTACACGGCCCGGGTCGCCTCAGGCCACACGAGGGTGTCGCTGCCGGCCACCAGGAAGAGCACGGGCACCTCCAGGGCTCCGGCCCGCTCCATCACCCGGGCCTGCTCCTGCTCACAGGATACGAACCAGCGCGCGGTGACCGACCGGGCCACGAGGGGGTCTTCCCGGTACTGCCGGACCACCTCCGTGTCCCGGGAGATCCCTGCACCCTGGTCGGCGATCGGAAACCGGAACCGGGGCCACACCCCGCTCAGCACCCGGGCGACGGCCCGGCGGAAGGTGGAGATGGGCACGCGGGTCCTCAGCCACGGCGAGGACAGGACCAGGCCGGCAAGCCGCTGCGGCCGCGCCAGCGCGTAGCTGAGCGCGATCAGCCCGCCCATGCTGTGGCCCAGGAGGACGGGCGTCTGCCCAGCGTCGGCCTGGACCCGGTCGAGGAACCGGTCCAGGTCCTCGAGGTAGTCGTCGAAGCGGTCCACGTGCACCCGCGGGCCGTCGGACCGGCCGTGTCCCCGGTGGTCGAACGCCCAGACCGGCACGCCGCGACCGGCCAGGAAACTGCCCAGCCGCTCGTACCGGCCGGAGTGCTCCGCCAGACCGTGGGCGATGACGACAGGGGCCCCGCCGCCCTCCGGCTCGGGGCGCCAGCGGCGGAAGAAGAGCCGGATACCCCCCCGGCCCCCGAAAGACCCCTCATCCATCCGGGCAACCGGCACGGGTGATCCCCCCACCCACGCCTCCGTACGGCAATCTACGGCAGTCGCCGGCGGTTCTCCTGCGGGTCCCGGGACCGCTCCGCGTGACGAAGCGGGCCCCCCTGCGCCTGCAGGGGGGCCCGCTGGCCTGGCCCGATCAGAAGCGCCCGCCCCGACGGGGCTGAGCCTCGTTCACGGTAATGGGACGGCCGCCCAGGAGGGTGCCGTTCAGGGCCTGGATCGCGTTCTCCGCGTCGGCCTCGGCGACCTCCACGAAGCCGAAGCCGCGGGAGCGGCCGGTCTCCCGGTCGGTGATGATCCGGGCGGAGATCACCTGGGCATACTGGGAGAAGGCAGCCACCAAGTCGTCCTCGGTCGTGGCCCAGGGCAGGTTGCCGACATACAGGGTCTTGGTCATCGCGGGTCTGTCCTCCTCAGACGTGTGGATTGGCCCCGGGGCCCGATCGGGACATATACGAAACGGCACCCAGGGTCCGAGCCCGGGTGCCGTTCACGCTCGACCTCTCGACCGGAACCGTAGATGCGACCTTACGGAGCTCATCACCATGGAAGCCGTATTCGCTTGTCCCTGACCCCAGCGACAATCCGTTGCTTTCATCTTACCAGGCTTCGCACGGCATGACAAGAGCGGCCCCCCCACCGTGGCCTGCGTGTCAGCAGGAATCCCGGGCACCCTGTCAAACCTATGCGGGACGGCGGCAGGCGGCCGCAGGCCCGGCGGCCCCAGGAACACCCCCCCTGCAGGGAGGCCCGGCATTGGCCCAGCGTGTCTACGCGTACGGAATCGTCGTGTTGCCCCCGCCACACGTGCGGCGGGAGATCGCGGCGCTCCGGCGCCGCCACCCTGTCCTGCACGCCAGCGTGCCGCCCCACATCACCGTCAAGGCCCCGTTCGTCCTCCGCAGCACCGGCGCCTGGGCGCTCGAGCGCCTCGAAGAGATCTGCGCCGCCCACGAGCCCTTCGAACTGGAACTCGACGGGCTGGACAGCTTCGGAACCGAGGTCCTGTACGTACGGGTTGCCGAATCCGAACCGCTCCGGCGACTCCACCAGGATCTGGTCGACGGCCTGGCGGGGTACGTGGAAACCCTGCGGGACCGCTACGAGGGCAAGGCCTACACCCCTCACCTGACCGTCGCCGACCACCTCACGCCGGAGGAGTTCGCCCTCGCCCGCCGCGAGCTGGCCGGCTGGCACCCGCGCGCCCGCTTCGAGGTGGACGCCGTCCACCTCCTCCGCGGGTGGAACCGCTGGGACGTCACCCGCAGCATCCCATTGAGTTGTGAGTTGTGAGTGGTGAGTGGTGAGGTGTGAGTGGTGAGTGGTGAGGTGTCCGTGGGGGGCCGGGAGCGGCGACCCGGCCGGCGCACGCGTCACGGCATCCGTCACCGGTGTTCTCTGTGCAGCAGCGTGACTGCCTCGATGTGGGCCGTGTGGGGGAACATGTCGACCGGCTGGACCTCCACCGTCCGGTAGCCCAGGCCCGCCAGGATGGCCAGGTCGCGGGCGAGGGTCGAGGGGTTGCAGGACACGTAGACGATCCGCTCCGGCCCCATGGCGGCTGCCGCCTCCAGCACCGTCCGGGCGGCACCCTGGCGGGGCGGGTCCAGCACCACGGCGCGCGGCCGCAGCCCCTCCCGCCACAGACGTGGCAGGATTTCCTCGGCCTCGCCCGCGTGGAAGCGGACGTTCGTGACGCCATTGCGCCGGGCATTCTCCCAGGCGTCCTCAACCGCCTCGGGGACGGACTCCACCCCGTGCACGCTGCCCCAGTCGCGGGCGAGGAGGAGGGAGATGGTGCCCGTCCCCGCGTAGAGGTCGACCGCCACGTCCCGCGGGCCACGGCCGGCGTATGCCAGGGCCCGCTCGTAGAGAATCTCCGCCTGCGCGGGGTTAACCTGGAAGAAGGAAACCGGGGAGATCCGGAACTCGAGGCCGAGGATCCGCTCGGTGATCCGGGGACGGCCGGCGAGGTGCACGTTCTCGGGGCCCAGGATGACGTTCGTACGTGCGGGGTTCACGTTCTGCCAGACGCTGGCCACCCCGGGCACCCGCGCGATGAGGCCGGCGGCCATCTCCGCCAGGCCCGGGACCTCCCGCCGCGCGGTCACCAGCACCACCAGTGCCTCCCCCGTGGCGTGGGACACCCGGACCAGCACGTGACGGAGGTCGCCGCGGTGCGCGGCCTCGTCGTACACGCTCACGTCCCGCTCCCGGATGAGCTCGCGCGCCTCCGCCAGCACCCGGCTGGCAAGGGGGTGCTGGATGCGGCACTCCACCACGTCGACGATGTCGTGCGTACCGGGTGCGTAGAACCCGAGGACCGCCCGCCCGCCGGCCCAACCGACCGGGAAGGCGGCCTTGTGGCGGTACCACCAGGGGTCGGCCATGCCCAGGACGGGGTGCACCGTCACCCCCCTGAGCCCGCCGATCCGCTCCAGCGCGTCGCGGACCCGCTGGCGCTTCTCCCGGAGCTGCGCGGCGTAATCGAGGTGCTGCAGCTGGCACCCGCCGCAGCGGGCGTACACGCCGCACGGCGGTGGAACCCGTTCCGGGGACGGGTCGAGGACCCGCATCAGTTCCGCCCGCCCGTAGCGCGGGTGAACTTCCGTGACCCGGGCCTCCACCCGCTCCCCCGGAAGCGCCCCCGGCACGAACAGGGCGAATCCGCCGGCGCGGCCCACCCCCTCCCCGGCGTGCCCGAGGCCCGTCACCGTGACCGTGACGGTCTCGCCGGGGCGGACGGGCGGCGAGCGGTCGGCGCGGCGGCCCGGCAAGCAGGTTCCCTTCCTCGGCGGTCGTTCAGGCTCCGGCCGGCGCGGTGGCCGGTTCGAGGACGCGCAGCCGCCCGGCGCCGGCGTCCAGTTCGGCCATCGCCCCGATCGGCAGGGTGGCCCGGTAGCGGCTGTGGCCGCAGGGGAAGCCGTACAGCACCGGCACCCCCAGCGGCGCCAGGTGGTCCTCCAGCACCTCGAGGAGCGTCAGGGACGGCCGGCCCGCCGGCGCGGTCATGCAGGAGGGCGAGTCGCCGAACACCACCCCGGCGACCCGGTCCAGGAGCCCGGCCAGCCGGAGGTGCACGAGCATCCGGTCCACCCGGTAGGGTGCCTCGTCGACGTCCTCCAGCACGAGGATGGCCCCCGCCGTACGGGGATGCCACGGGGTGCCGACCAGCCGCGTGAACACCTCCAGGTTGCCGCCCACCAGCCGGCCCCGGGCGACGCCGGGACGGATCGTCACCGGCTGCGGCGCGTCCGGCGCATCCGGCCAGGGAATCTCGCCGGGGAAGGCCTCGCCGAAGAGGGCCCGCCGCAGCCCCTCCCGGTTGTAGGCCGGCATGCCGGACGGGTCGCGGACCTCGAGCATGGGGCCGTGGAAGGTGACGAGCCCGACCTCCTCCCAGGCAGCCAGCAGCAGCGCGGTGAGATCGCTGAAGCCGGCCAGGATCTTCGGCTGCCGGCGCAGGACGGCCAGGTCGAGGGACCCCAGGATCCTCAGCGTGCCGTACCCGCCCCTGGCGGCCACCACCGCCTTCACGCCCGGGTCACGGAGGAACCGGTTCACGTCCGCGGCCCGCACCGCGTCGGGCCCGGCCAGATAGCCGCGCGACGCGTGCACCGAATCCCCCGGCACCGGCCGGAGGCCCCATTCCTCCAGGAGCCTCAGCCCGCGCCCCAGGGCCTCCCGATCCACGGGGCCCGCCGGAGCGACCACCCCCACGACGTCGCCGGGGCGGAGGGCCGGAGCCCGGAGGGATTGCCGGTGGCCCGCCGTCGGGAAGGGCGGGCGCCCCCGCCCGCCCTCGTGCTCACTCATTCGTGACCCCGGTGACCTCGGCCAGGGCCGCGCGCACCAGACGGCCCGCCAGCTGCGGGTTGGCCCGGCCCCGGGTGGCCTTCATCACCTGCCCGACCAGGAACTGGGCTGCCGCCGCCTTCCCCTTCCGCCAGTCCTCGACGACCTTCGGGTTGGCCTCGATCACCTGCCGGGCGATGGCCGCCAGCTCCGCCTCGTCGGTCACCTGGACGAGCCCCCGCTCCTTCACGATGGCCGCCGCCTCCTGGCCGGTCTCCACCATGGCCTCGAAGACTTCCTTGCCGATCTTCCCCGAGATCGTGCCCTCGTCGATCAGCTTCAGCATGCCGACCAGGTGCGCCGGGGTGAGCGGCGTCTGGCCGAGCTCCAGGCCGCGGTCGGCGAGGATCCGCTGCAGCTCGTTGATGACCCAGTTCGCGAGAGTCTTGGCCCCCGCCGGCCCCTTCGCGTACTGCCGGACGGATTCCTCGAAGAAGTCCGCCACCGCCTTGTCCCGGACGATCAGCCCGGCGTCGTAGGCGGAAAGCCCGTATTCGGTCACGTAGCGGGCCTTGCGGGCGTCCGGCAGCTCCGGCAGTCCGGCCCGGATCTTCTCGATCTGCTCGTCCGTGAGCACGACCGGGGGCAGGTCGGGCTCCGGGAAGTAGCGGTAGTCGTGCGCCTCTTCCTTCCCGCGCAGGGAGAGGGTGATCCCCCGCTCCTCGTCGAAGTGGCGGGTCTCCTGAACGACCTCGCCGCCGGCGCGGATGACCTCCCACTGCCGGCGCGCCTCGTACTCGATGCCCCGCATGACCGCCCGGAACGAGCTCAGGTTCTTGAGCTCGGTGCGTGTCCCGAACGCGGTGGAACCCACGGGCCGCACCGAGATGTTCACGTCGGCCCGCATCTGACCCATCTCCAGGCGGGCCTCCGACACTCCGGTGTAGATCATGATCGCGCGCAGCTTCTCGAGGTAGGCCCGCGCCTCCTCCGGGCTGCGGATGTCCGGGGCGGAGACGATCTCGATGAGCGGCACCCCGCAGCGGTTGAAGTCGACGTACGACGCCCCGGAGTCCACCACGCCCCCGGCGTGGAGGAGCTTGCCGGCGTCCTCCTCGAGGTGCACCCGGACGATGCCGATGCGCCTGGTCTCCCCGCCGACCTCGATCTCCACCCAGCCGCTGTGGGCCAGAGGCTGGTCGTACTGGGAGATCTGGTACCCCTTCGGGAGGTCGGGGTAGAAGTACTGCTTGCGGTCGAACTTGGAGAACCGGGCGATCTCGCAGTTGAGGGCGAGCGCCGCCCGGATCGCGTACGCCAGCGCCTGCTCGTTGAGCACGGGCAGAACGCCCGGGTACCCCAGGCACACCGGGCAGGTCTGGGTGTTCGGCTCCGCTCCGGGGGCGGTCGAGCAGCCGCAGAAGATCTTGGAGCGCGTCCCGAGCTCCACGTGGACCTCGAGGCCCACGACCGTCTCGAATTCCAGTTCCTGAGCCGCTGTGTGCACTGCCGGTCCCCCCTACCCGTCCAGAGGCGGCCGCGCCTGCCCGTGGGTGGTGGTCTTCTCGAATGCGTGGGCCACCCGGAAGAGCAGGGGCTCCTCGAAGTGGCGCCCGATCAGCTGCAGCCCCACCGGCAGGCCGTCCACCCGACCGCAGGGGAGCGACAGGGCCGGCAGGCCGGCGAGGTTGACCGGGATCGTGTACACGTCGGCGAGGTACATGGCCAGCGGGTCGTCGGTCTTCTCCCCGATGCGGAACGCCGGGGTCGGCGTGGTCGGGGTGGCCAGGACGTCGACCTCCGCGAACGCCTGCTGGAAGTCCCGCACCACCAGGGTGCGCACCTGCTGCGCCTTCTTGTAGTAGGCGTCGTAGTACCCGGCGCTGAGCGCGTAGGTGCCGATCATGATCCGGCGCTTGACCTCCGGCCCGAACCCGTCGCGCCGCGTGCGCAGGTACATGTCCAGAAGGGACTCGGCACCCGGGCTGCGGTAGCCGTACCGCACGCCGTCGTACCGGGCCAGGTTCGAGGACGCCTCGGCGGGGGCGATCACGTAGTACGCGTCCAGCGCGTACTCGACGTGCGGCAGGGAGACCTCCCGCACCTCGGCGCCGAGGGAGCCCAGGTGCTGGATCGCCGCTTCCACCGCCCGCCGGACGCCGTCGTCGAGCCCGGCCGCGAAGAACTCCCGCGGGACCCCGACGCGCACGCCCGCGAGGGAGGTGTCGGGTCCGGGCTGGAATTGCGCGACCCGGTCCGCGTTCGGGGCCGAGGTGGAGTCGCGCCGGTCATGCCCGGCGATCACCGAGAAGAGCAGGGCCGCATCGGCCACGTCGTGGGCGATGGGGCCGATCTGGTCGAGCGAGGAGGCGAAGGCCACGAGCCCGAAGCGGCTCACCGCCCCGTAGGTCGGCTTGAGGCCGACCACTCCGCAGAAGGCGGCCGGCTGCCGGATCGACCCGCCGGTGTCCGACCCGAGGGCGACGGCACACTCGTCCGCCGCCACCGCGGCCGCCGACCCGCCGGACGAGCCCCCCGGCACCCGCTCCAGGTCCCAGGGGTTGCGGGTGGGAAAGAAACCGGAGTTCTCGGTGGACGAGCCCATGGCGAACTCGTCCATGTTGGTCTTGCCGATGAGGATCGCGCCCGCGCCCTGCAGGCGGCTGATGACCGTCGCGTCGTAGGGAGGGACGAACCCCTCGAGGATGCGCGAGCCGCAGGTGGTCGGGATCCCCTGCGTGACGATGTTGTCCTTGACCGCCACCGGCACCCCGGCGAGGGGGCCGAGGTCGCGGCCGTCGGCCTTGCGGCGGCTGTCCAGGCGCTGGGCCCGTTCCCGGGCCTCGGCCGCTGTCACCGTGATGAAAGCCCGCACCTGGGGCTCCACCTGCCCGATGCGGGATAAGAACGCGTCCACGATCTCCGTGGCGGAGAGTTCGCCGGCCAGAAAGAGGCGGTTCAACCTGGCGGCGCTCAGTCGCGTCGTCGCACTCAACGTTCAGCCCTCCGTGATCTTGGGGACCCTGAACGTCCCCTCCCCCGTCTCCGGTGCGCGCGCCAGAGCCTCTTCGCGGGGAAGGGAAGGCAGGACCTCGTCTGCCCGGAGTACGTTCTGCAGCGGCAGCACGTGGAAAGTCGGCGGCACCCCCTCCGTGTCGAGGCGCTGGAGGGCGGCCACGTGCTCAAGAATGCGCCCCAGCTGCACCGTGAACCGGTCCTTCTCCTCCTCCGACAGCCCGAGCCGCGCCAGCCGCGCCACGTGCTCGACCTCTTCCCGGCTGATGGCCAACCCCTTCCACCCCCCTCCGGAGCCGGAGTGCCCCGCAGGGAACCGCTCCCCCGGGGCAGGCACGGCGCTATTGTAGCACGGTAGGAATTGCCGGGCAACGCCGCCTCCGGGCCGCCTCCGGCGCCCGAAACCGCGTGAAGGCACCCGCGCCCCGGGCGACGAAGAATGGAAAGGTCACGGCAACAAGGATTTCGGTTCGGCCGGGTGAAACGGGGGAGAGGAGGAGAACCTGGATAGTCGAACTATCTCGGCAAGAAAGAATGCATGGTAAAGGGGGTGTCGGGATGACCTTCCAGGAGGATCTGGAGATGGAGCAGATCATCCGGCTGATCGGGGCCATCCAGCGGGCGCAGGAGAACCAGATCGACCGGTTCGCCCAGGCCAACTGGAACCTCACTTCCGGGCAACTGCGCCTCATCCTGAGCCTGATCCCGGGCCGGGCCCACCGGACCCTCGAACTCGCGCGCCGGCTGTACACCGACCCGGGCACGGTGTCCGGCTTGCTCCACCGGCTGACACGCAAGGGCCTCGTCACCTGCCGGCAGTCGAACCGCGACCGGCGCGTCCAGCTCGTCTCCCTGACGCCGGCGGGGGAACGGATCCGGGCGGAGTACCAGCGCCGCTCGCGCAGGGAACTGGCCCCGTACCGGTACGCGGCGATGCTTTCCCAGGAGGAGCGGCACCAGCTCCTCGACTGCCTGACCCGCTACGCCGCGCACCTCATGGGGGAGGAAGAGGCCCAGAGCTTCCTCCAGCTGGTGGAAGAGGTCACCCGCTTCGAGGGACCGGAGAGCAGCGAGAACGTAGAGAAGATCTCGTGACGCTGCCGGAGCCGCCTCCACCGTGAGCGGCCTGACGATCGGGGCCCGGGGGAGTGGGAAGGGCCCCGCGCCCGGGGCGGGAGAGCTGCCCGCGGGCTCTTCGGCGCGCCCGCCGTCTTGCGCCGAAAGGCGGCCGCCGGCCTCCGGCGCCAGGCCGGAAACCGGCGGACCCTCCACTGCACACTACCGCTGCGACCTGGCTATCCCGCCCGCACGTGGCAGGCCACCCAGTGGCCGCCGCCGACGTCCACCAGGGGCGGCTCCTTCTCCCGGCAGACGTCCTGCGCCAGCGGGCAGCGGGTGTGGAACCGGCACCCGCTCGGCGGGTGGATGGGGCTCGGCACGTCGCCCTCCAGGATGATCCGCTCCCGCTTCACCGTCGGGTCCGGAATGGGGATGGCCGAGAGCAGCGCCTCCGTGTACGGGTGCCGGGGGCTCCGGTACAGCGCCTCCTTGTCCGCCAGCTCCACCAGCTTCCCCAGGTACATCACCCCGACCCGGTCGGAGATGTGCTTCACCACCGCCAGCCCGTGGGCGATGAAGAGGTAGGTCAGCCGGAACTCCTTCTGCAGGTCGGACAGGAGGTTCAGGATCTGCGACTGGATCGAGACGTCCAGGGCGGAGACCGGCTCGTCGCAGACGATCAGCTTCGGGTTCAGCGCCAGCGCCCGGGCGATCCCGATCCGCTGCCGCTGTCCCCCCGAGAACTCGTGCGGGTAGCGCCGGGCGTGGTAGGACGCCAGCCCCACCACCTCCAGCAGCTCGGCCACCCGCTTCTGCTTCGCCGCGCCCCGGGCCACCCCGTGGATCTCCAGCGGCTCGCCGATGATCTCCCCCACCGTCATCCGGGGGTTCAGCGAGGCGTACGGGTCCTGGAAGATGATCTGCATCTCCCGCCGGAGCCGGCGCAGCTCCTCCTTCCCCATCTTGAAGACGTCCCGGCCCTCGAAGCGCACCGACCCGCCCGTGGGCTCCTGCAGGCGCAGGATCACCTTCCCCAAGGTCGTCTTCCCGCAGCCCGACTCCCCCACCAGGCCCAGCGTCTCGCCCCGGCGGATGTCAAAGCTCACCCCGTCCACGGCCTTCACGTGGCCCACGACGCGCGAGAATACCCCACCGCCGGTGACCGGGTACCACTTGCGCACGTCCCGGACCTCGACCAGCACCTCGTCCGGGCGGCCCAGGGGCGCCACCGCCGCCATCTCAGACCGTCACCTCCCGCGCCAGCCGCTCGGCCGCCACGTGGCAGGCCACGGCGCCGCCCTCCTCCACCCGCTCGAGCGGCGGCTCCACTTCCCGGCACGTGTCCGTGGCGTACGGGCAGCGGGGGTGGAAGCGGCAGCCCTTCGGCATGTGCATGGGGTTCGGCACCACGCCCTCGATCACGTGCAGCCGCTCCCGGGTCTCATCCAGGCGCGGGATCGACCGCAAGAGCCCCTCCGTGTACGGGTGCAGCGGGTTCCGGAAGATCGAGTAGACGTCCCCCTCCTCGACCACCTTGCCGGCGTACATCACCACCACCCGCTCGGCCATCTCCGCCACCACCCCGAGGTCGTGGGTGATGAGCAGGATCGCCATGCCCAGCTCGGCCTTGAGCCGGCGCATGAGGTCCAGGATCTGCGCCTGGATGGTCACGTCCAGGGCCGTCGTCGGCTCGTCGGCGATCAGGAGCTTGGGGTTGCACGACAGCGCCATCGCGATCATCACGCGCTGCCGCATGCCGCCCGACATCTGGTGCGGGTAGTCCCGGACCCGCTTCTCCGGCGCCGGGATGCCCACGTGCCGCAACATCTCCACCGCCCGGGCCATGGCGTCCCGCCGGCTCAGGCCCTGGTGGAGCATGATCGCCTCGGCGATCTGGTCCCCCACCGTGAAGACCGGGTTGAGCGAGGTCATCGGCTCCTGGAAGATCATGGAGATCTCGTTGCCCCGGATCCGCCGCATCTCGGCCTCGGACAGCTTCAGGAGGTCCCGGCCCTCGAAGAGGATCTCGCCCGCCTCGATCCTGCCGGGCGGAGACGGGATGAGCCGCATGATGGACAGCGAGGTCACGCTCTTGCCGCAGCCGGACTCCCCCACGACCGCCAGGGTCTCACCCCGGCGGACGTACAGGTCCACCCCGTCCACGGCCGGCACCACGCCCTCCTCGGTGTAGAAGGAGGTGCGCAGCCCCCGGACCTCGACCAGCACGTCCCCGCTCGCCATCCGCCTCACGCTCCTCCAGCCCTGTGCGCCCCGCCGGCAGCGGGCAGGCTCCTTGGTTCGTCATCCGGGAACCGAATCCTGCCTCCCGCCGGGCGCGAGTTTGCGGAAACGCAGCCAGGCGCTGCCGCTACCTGAGCCCGAAACGGGCCTTGAACTCGTCCTCGGTCAGCACGGGGATGCCGAGTTCCCGGGCCTTCTCCAGCTTGGAGCCGGGCGACTCCCCCACCAGGACGAAGGAGGTCTTCCGGCTCACGCTACCGGCCGCCTTGCCGCCGAGCCGCTCGATGAGTTCCTCGATCTCCTTGCGCCCCCACGACCTCAGCGTGCCGGTGACGACCACGGTCTGACCGGCGAGCGGCCCGGCCGGCTCCCCGGCGGGGACCTCGTCCGGGAGCGCCTCCATCCGCACCCCGGACGCCCGCAGCTTCTCGATGAGCCTGCGGCTGCGCTCCTCCCGGAAGAAACTCACGATGTTCTGCGCGATGACCGGCCCCACGCCCTCGATGGCGGTGAGCTCCTCCTCGCCGGCTCGCGCCAGATCGTCCAGGGACCGGTAGTGTCGGGCCAGCACCCGGGCTGCCCGCTCGCCCACCCCCCGGATGCCGAGCGCGTAGATGAGCCGGTGGAGCGGGTTCTCCTTGCTGCGGGCGATGGCGTTGACCAGGTTCTCGGCGCTCTTGGGCCCCAGGCGCTCAAGGACCTCGAGCTGCTCCTTGCGCAGCGCGTACAGGTCGGCGGGGTCCCGGATGAGCCCTTCGTCCAGCAATTGGCCGATGATCGCCTCGCCCAGCCCCTCGATGTTCATGGCGTCGCGCGACGCGTAGTGGAGGATCGCCCGGAAGGTCTGGGCCGGGCAGGCGATGTTCGGGCAGCGGGTGGCCGCCTCCCCCTCCGGCCGCACGAGGGGCGTGCCGCAGACGGGGCAAGTCTCGGGCATGCGCCAGGGCTCGGTCCCCGGCGGGCGCTTCTCCGGCACCACCCGGACGACCTCCGGGATGATCTCCCCTGCCTTCTGGACGACGACCGTGTCTCCCACCCTTACGTCCTTGGCCCGGACGTAATCCTCGTTGTGGAGGGTCGCCCGCCGGACCACCGTACCCGCCAGCCGCACGGGCTCCAGCTCGGCCGTGGGGGTCACGGCCCCGGTGCGCCCGATGTCGACGGTGATCGCCACCACCCTCGTCTCCCGCTGCTCGGCCGGGAACTTGTAGGCGACCGCCCAGCGGGGCGCCTTGCTCGTGGCGCCGAGCACCTCCCGCAACGCGAGATCGTCCACCTTCACCACGAGCCCGTCGATCTCGTAGGGCAACGTGAAGCGCTTGTCCCGCCACTCCTCGGTCCACGCCACGACCTCGTCGATGTTCTCGAACACACGCCGCTCCGGGTTCACCTTGAACCCCAGCCGCGCCAGCAGCTCGAGCGCCTCCCAGTGCGAGGTGACCGGCGGCAGCCCGTCGGCCCGCACCAGCGCGTACATGAAGCTGTCCAGGCCCCGCGAGGCCGTCACCCGGGGGTCCTTCTGGCGCACGGAGCCCGCCGCGGCGTTGCGGGGGTTGGCGAAGACCTTCTTCCCCTCGGCGGCCTGCCGGGCGTTCAGTTCCTCGAAGGAGCGGATCGGCATGTAGACCTCCCCGCGCACCTCCAGGAAGGCCGGCAGGCGGCCATCGACGGGCCGGAGCCGCAGGGGGATCGACCGGACCGTCTTGAGCTGCTCGGTGACCTCCTCGCCCTCGAACCCGTCGCCCCGGGTGGCGCCGCGCACGAAGACGCCGTTCTCGTACCGCAGGGCGATGCTGAACCCGTCGATCTTCAGCTCGCCCACGTACCGCACCCGGCCGTCCGGGGCGCGCCCCTCCGCCAGCTGCCGCACGCGCCGGTCGAAGTCCCGCAGCTCGTCCTCACCGAAGGCGTTGTCGAGGGAGAGCATCGGCGGGTCGTGGCGCACCTTGGGGAAGTCGGGGAGAGGGGCGCCGCCCACGCGCTGGGTGGGCGAGTCCGGCCGCCGCAGGTCCGGATAGGCGGCCTCCAGGTCCTGCAGCTCCCGCATGAGCGCGTCGTATTCCGCGTCGCTGATGACGGGGTCGTCCAGGACGTAGTACCGGTGGTTGTGGTACTCGATCTGCTCCACCAGCTCGGCGATGCGCGCCGCGGCCTGCTCGCGCCCGGGTGCCACCCTCACCTTTGCCGACCTCCCCCATCAGCCCTTCTGGAGGTAGCTGGCGATCAGCCGCTTCTCCCCCACGTCCCGGAACAGCACGGTCACCTCGTCCCCGTGCACCTGCTTGACCACCCCGTGGCCGAACTTCACGTGGCGCACGGAGTCGCCCGGGCGGAAATCGGGGGTCGCCTGGACCGGCCCAACCGGCACGCGCAGCCGCCGGCCCCACCCCGGGCTGCCGACGGCCGGCGAGAAGTCGCCGCCGCCATCCGCCCAGGCGCCGGGCACCCGCGCCTCCCCCCGGACCTCCAGCACCTCCTCGGGCACCTCCTCGAGAAACCGCGACGGCGGGTTGCCCTGGGTGCTGCCGAAGAGCGTGCGAACGGCGGCGTGGGTGAGGTAGAGCTGCCGCCGGGCCCGCGTCATGCCGACGTAGCAGAGCCGGCGCTCCTCGGCCAGCTGTTCCTGGTCCGTCAGCGACCGGTTGTGGGGGAAGATGCCCTCCTCCATGCCGACCATGAACACCACCGGGAACTCCAGCCCCTTGGCGGTGTGCAGGGTCATCAGGACCACCTTGTCCTGCCCCTCCTCGTACTGGTCGGCGTCGGCCACCAGCGCCACCCGGGCGAGAAAGTCCTCCAGGGGGGTGAGCGGCACGTCCGGGTCGGCCGGCAGCACGGACTCCTCCAGGGCGACCGACTTCAGTTCCTTCAGGTTCTCCAGGCGGCCCTGGGCCTCCAGGGTCTCCTCTGCGAGGAGCTCTTCCACGATGCCGCTCGCCTGCAGGACCTCCTCGATCAGGTCCGCCACGCTCAGGAACTCCGCCTGACGGCGGAACCCGTCGACGAGGCGGGCAAACTGCGCGACCTTGGCGGCGTGGGCCTTGCTCAGCCCGGGGACGTTCGCGGCGTCCAGCGCCACCTCCAGGATCGGCCGGCCGGTGGCCGCGGCGTGCTCCTCCAGCCGGTCGACGGTGGACGGGCCGATCCCCCGCCGGGGCACCTGCGCCGCCCGGCGGAAGCTGAGGGCGTCGGCCGGGTTGGCGGCGAGACGCAGGTACGCCAGCACGTCCTTGATCTCCTTGCGCTCGAAGAACTTCAGGCCGCCGACGATGCTGTACGGGATCCCCCGGCGCACGAAGGCTTCCTCGAGCGCGCGCGACTGGGCGTGGGTGCGGTAGAGGACAGCGAAGTCGCTGTACCGCATCCCTTCCCGCACGCCTTCCTCGATGCGGTCGGCGACGAACCAGGCCTCGTCCTGATCGTCGAGAGCCCGGTACCGGACCACCGGTGCGCCGGCGCCCGCGTTCGTCCACAGGCGCTTGTCACGCCGGCCCGGATTGCGGCGCACCACGTGCCAGGCGGCGGTGAGGATGTTCTGGGTGCTGCGGTAGTTCTGCTCCAGCTTGACGACGTGGGCGTCGGGGTAGTCGGCCTCGAACTCGAGGATGTTGCGGATGGTCGCACCTCGAAACTTGTAGATCGACTGGTCATCATCGCCAACGACGGTCAGGTTGCGGTGTTTTCCCGCCAGCAGGCGCACGAGCACGTACTGCGCGTGGTTCGTGTCCTGGTACTCGTCGACCAGGATGTGCTCGAACTTCTCCTGGTAGTACGCCAGCACGTGCGGGTACTCCTCGAGCAGCTTCACCGTGAGGCGGATGAGGTCGTCGAAGTCCAGCGCGCTGTTCGCCGTGAGCTTCTGCTGGTAGGCGCCGTACACCCGGGCCACGATCTCCTCCCGCCGGTCCCGGGCGCGCGCCTGGACCGCGGGCGGGTCCAGGAGTTCGTTCTTGGCGGCGGAGATCGCCGCCAGCATGGACCCGGGCGAGTACTGCTTCTCGCTCAGGTTGAGCTGCTTGAGGACTTCCTTCATGACCGCCTGCTGGTCGCCGCTGTCCAGGATGGCGAAGTTGCGGCTCAGCCCGAGCTTCTCGATGTCCCGGCGCAGGATCCGGACGCAGGCGGAGTGGAAGGTACTGACCCAGACGTCGCGGGCGGCGGGTCCGATCAGCCGCTCCACCCGTTCCTTCATCTCCCGCGCAGCCTTGTTCGTGAACGTGATGGCCAGGATCCGGAAGGGGCTGACCCCCCGGCTGAGCAGCACGGCGATGCGCGCCACCAGCACCCGGGTCTTCCCCGAGCCCGCCCCCGCGAGGATCAGGAGCGGCCCGCCCGGATGGGTGGCCGCCTCCCGCTGGGGCGGGTTGAGGGTGGCGAGCATGTCCTGCAAGTCCACGCTACCGGTGCCCCCTAACTTGCCGCCGGGGACGGCTCGGCGCCGGCCCCGGCTTCGAGACGTGGATTCGCCGCAGGAGCGGACCTGTCCTGCCGGTGACCCTGCCGGTGACGGGCATCACAACGGCCCCGCCCGCGCCCGCGGCACACTGTCGGAAAGGGAAGGAAGTGAACCGGATGCCGCTCCTTCAGGTCACCTGCGCCTGCGGCACGCGCTGCCGCGAGGAGCTCTACCGGCCCTCTGCCGACCGCTCCCTCGACCCCGGCTGGCAGAGCCAGGCAGACTACCTCTGCCCCACGTGCAACCGCCTCGCCGCCCAGTTCCAGTGGCGGCGCGAGGGGAGCGCGTTCCGCCGGCGCATCTTCTGGGCCGGCCCGCCGGGGCGCGCTGAGGGGGTCGGCTGCCTGGCGGGGATCGTGGAAGGGGCCTCCTAGCCTCACTCGCTGCGGCGGCCGCGCGGGGCACGGGGGCGGGCCCTGCCTGCCGGCGCAGGAGCCGTCGGCCGCACCGGGGCGGCCGGGTACAGCTCGCGGAGCGTGTCCAGGAAAGCCCGGGTGGCTTCGGGGATGGGCCGGCGCGCCGGCAGCACCACGTAGGTCGCCGCCGTCGGCAGGGGCAGGTCGGGCACCGGCACCTCCATGAGCCGGCCTTCGGCCAGCTCCCGCGTGACCGTCGACTCCGGCAGGAACGAGACGCCCAGACCTTCCTCGATGAAGCGCTTGGCGATGTCGACCTGCGTCACCACCATGGTGCGCACCTTCAGGCCCCGGGCCCGGATGGCGAGCAGGAGGTCATCCCAGTAGAGCGGATGGTTGTGGGTGAGAAGCCGGTAGGACTGGAGCACCTGCGCGTAGTCCGGAGGGGCGGCGTTCGGATCGCGGCCGTCCCCCGGCATGACGAGCATCACCGGGTCCGAGTAGAGGATGAAGGTGCGGGTGTCCCGCTCGGCCGGCGGCATGCGGGAGATGCCGAGGTCGACGGCCGCCGAGGCCACCGCCTGTCCGATCTCCTGCGACTCCCCGATCCGCACCTCGACCTCGACGTCGGGATGGGCCGCGGTGAACTGCTTGATCGCGTGCGGAAGGGTGGAGCGCGCCACCAGCGGCGAGGCCATCAGCACGAGCCGCGTCCGGTAGCCCTGCGACCACCGCAGGAGATCCTGGAGGCTCTCGTCGTAGGCGGCCAGGAGCGCTTCCGCGCGGGGAAGGAACCGCTCCCCGGCGGGGGTCAGGCGGAGACGGCGGCCGTCGCGCTCGAAGAGCTTGTGCCCCAGCTCGGCCTCCAGCTGGCGGATGTGCGCCGTGACCGTCGGCTGCGCCAGGTAGAGCTTCTCCGCCGTCCGGTGGAAGTTCAGGAGCCGGGCGGCCGTCTGGAACGTGCGCAGGACCCGCAGGTCCACCCCGCCGCCTCCTCTCGCGGGGTCAGTCGTCCCCGAAGGGCGCCCGGACGCGCTCCACCATCTCGTTCTTGAGCCGCCACAGCTCGACGGAAAGGTCGACCGGGTAGGGCTCGGGGTTCACGAGCCGCTTGTACTCGTCCCAGAACGTGGAGAGCTCGTGCCGGGCGTAGTCCCGGATCTCGGTCAGGCTCGGCAGGTCGTAGACGAGCTGGCCCCCGCGGAAGACGGGAACCAGGAGCTCGCGGCAGGAGAAGTTCTCCACGGTCTTGCGCTTCCACGGGTACACGGGGTCGAACAGGGTCACGCAGGAGCCCGCAGGGAGCGGTTCGTCCTGCAGCATGAGGAGGTCGCCGGCCGCCTTGCCGGTGGCGTTCTCGTAGATGCGCACGGCCTTCTTCACGCCGGGGTTCGTCACCTTCGCGGGGTTCTCCGACACCTTGATGCGTGGCACCATGACCCCGTCCTGCTCGACCGCGGCCAGCTTGTACACCGTCCCGAGGGCCGGGGTGTCCAGGGCGGTGATCAGCTTGGTGCCGACCCCCCACACGTCCACCTTGGCGCCCTGGGCCTTCAGGTCGCGGATGAGGTACTCGTCCAGGTCCGAACTGGCGACGATGATGGCGTCGGGGAAGCCGGCGGCGTCGAGCATGGCCCGGGCCTTCTTCGACAGGTAGGCGATGTCGCCGCTGTCGAGGCGCACGCCGAGGAACCGCCCGCCGGCCGCCTCGACCTCCCGGGCGACCTCGATGGCATGCGGAAGCCCGCTGCGCAGGGTGTCGTAGGTGTCGACGACGAAGAGCACCCCCGCCGGCATGGCCCGCGCCCAGGCCCGGAAGGCCTCGAGTTCGTCGTCGAAGAACTGGACCCAGGCGTGGGCGTTGGTGCCGGCAACGGGCACCTCGAAGTACTTCCCTGTCAGGACGTTGGACGTCGAGTGGCAGCCGCCGATGATGGCCGCGCGGGCCCCGTACGTGGCCGCATCGGGGCCGTGCGCCCGCCGGGCGCCGAACTCGAGCACGCGGTCGCCCTGGGCGGCCTGTACCACCCGGGAGGCCTTGGTGGCGATCAGCGTCTGGTGCCCGATGATATTGGTGAGCGCCGTCTCGATGAACTGCGCCTGGGCGATCGGCGCCTTCACCCGCACCAGCGGGATCCCGGGGAACACGACGGTCCCCTCCGGCACCGCGTCGATGTCGCCGGTGAACCGGAACTCCCGCAGCATCTCCAGGAAGGCGTCGTCGTAGGTGCCCAGGCTGCGCAGGTAGTCGATGTCGTCCGGTTCGAACCGCAGGCCCTGCAGGTACTCGACTGCGGTCTCCAGCCCTGCGGCCAGGGTGTACCCGCCCCGGAAGGGGTTCTCGCGGAAGTACAGGTCGAAGACCGCGACGCGGTCGTGGGTCCCGTTCCGGAAGTGGGCGTACATCATGTTGAGCTCGTAGTAGTCCGTCAGAAGCGTCCAGTCCCGCGGAGCCCGCCGTCGCATGGGCCGCACTCCCTCACGCCGGAACGATCTCGCACCCCGCCGCCCGCATCTCCTCCAGCCCCTGGCGGTGGCTCTCCGGGCTGAAGCTGGCCACCCCGGCCTCGTAGACGGCGACCTCGAGGCCCCGCCGACGCGCCGCCTGCGCGGTGTGGTTCACGCAGATCGGGGTCACGAGCCCGACCAGTTCGAGCCGGGTGATCCCGTGACGGAGCACGTACGCGTCCAGCGTGAGCCCGATGTCCCCGGCCGGGCCGTCGACGATGCGGCCGTGGAAGGCGTCGAATGTCGGTTTCTCGATGAGGATGACCGGCCGGCCTTCCCGGCGCTGCCGGTCGACGACCTGCTGCACGCCGTCGACCAGTTGCCACCCCCAGGAGTACTTGACGCAGTGGGGCCCGAACTGCTCGAACTCCGCCCGGCCCCAGACCTCGAACTCCGGCGTGCCTTCCTGGTGGGTGTCGAGCGTGCACCCCACGAGGTGGCCTGCCGCCAGGGCCCGCTCCATGGCCCGCACCACGAACGGCGTGGTGGCCTGCGCGGCCGCGCCGGAGGTGAGGGCGCCGGCGTCGTCCTCAAAGTCCCGCTGCTTGTCGATCACCAGGAGCAGCGTCCTGCCCATGGCTGTCCCTCCAGTCCGCTCGCGGGCCGCCTCGCCCTGTCCCCGGCGCCGGGAACCCCTCGCCGTGCGCATAACCGTGTCATGATTACACGGTTTTGGGCCCGCGACAGCTTCAATCTCCATAGTAGCCCCGGGTGGAAGGGCTTGCAACCGCGTCCCGGAGCCCCGCCCGGGTGCGGTCACTTGGTGATCAGGGTGATGTCGCCGACGAACCGGTAGAGGTGCGCCGCCGGCCCGCGGGGCCCCTTGCGGGTGCGGCCGGTGCGGACGATCGGCGGCTGGAAGACGCCGGTGCGCGCCTCCATGAGCCGCCCCACCCGCTCGTTGAGGAGGCGGATGCTCCGCTCGAAGTTCGCCTTGCGGCGCTCGTCGGAGGTGCCCAGGTCTTCCCCGAGGATGGCCTCGTAGACCTGCCGCAGCTCGGACATCGTGAACTCCTCCGGCAGCATCTGGAATGCCAGGAGGGTGTAGTCGACCTTGTTCCGCAGTCGCTGCAGTGCCTCGGCCAGCACGCGGGCGTGCCCGGCAACCAGCGGCAGCCGGCCGGGGGCGTGCAGCGGGGGCTCGTCGACCGGCACCCAGGTGGCCGGTGAGGACGGGCGCACCGCCTCCCGGACCGCCGGCGGTACCAGGCCGATGTGCGCCACGACGATGGTCCGCGGCGGGCCCGGGTCCAGGTCGTCGTACGTGCGTAGCTGTTCCAGGTGGATGCCCGGGCCCACCCCCTCCCCCAGAGTGCGAAGCGCGGCTCGCACCAGGGTGTCCTGCCCCGTGACCGGCCCGCCGGGCAGGCGCCAGGCGCCGCTGTCCCCCTCCGGACCCAGCAGGAGCACCTTCAGCTCCTTCGGCGGCTGCCCGGGCGCCCGCCGGCCGGGCGGACGGTCATCGATGGTGAACAGCGCCACCAAGCTCTGCACGCACACGGCGTCCGGGGTCTGCGTCAAGGATCCCCACCTCCGCCGCGCCTGCCGACGAGACGCTCCGCCGGCCGGTTCTCCTGCTCTCAGACTACCACGATCCGGAGCCGGGTGGCCCGCTGTGGGAACCTTCGACCCACTTGACACGCAAATACGCCATGGGGTATATTTGCAGCACAGTCGCCTTCGTCGATTAAGATTTAAAAGAAAATCTAAAGCAGCGGGAGATCGCACCGGCCCGTTCCCCGCCGATGCGCGCGGCTGCTCCGGGCCGGAGTGACGATACCGCAGAGCGGGCCGGACACGGGTGGCAGGCCATCTCGCCGAACGGGGAGGTTCACGCCGTGAGCACGGAGGTCAGGGAGTTCACCGCCGGCGACCTGAAGCGGCTCCTGGACAGGGGCGACGACCTGTTCGTCGTCGACCTGCGGCTGCGCCCGGAGTTCGAGGCATGGCGCATCGAGGGCAGGAAGCCCGTTCCCACGATCAACGTCCCCTACGTCGAGATCCTGGGCGACGGGGACACCGACGACCCGGCGGAAGCTTTCACGGCCTACGCCCGGAAGGAGTGGGACGGCCAGCTTCCCCGCGACCGGCTGATCCTGGCCGTCTGTGCCAAGGGCGGCACGTCGGCGTTCCTGGCGCAAGCCCTGCGCGGGCTGGGTTACGACGCTGCCAACCTCGCGGGCGGCATGGTCGCCTGGGGCAACCACTACGACGTCCAACCGGTCGTGGAGTCCGACGCGCTCGGCATCTACCAGGTCAACCGCCCCGCCCGGGGCTGCCTCAGCTACGTGCTGGTGTCGGGGGAGGAGGCGGTCGTCGTCGACCCCCTGCGCCACGTCGAGCACTACCTGGACTTCGTCCGGGATCGCCGGCTGCGGGTGACCGCGGTCCTGGACACCCACGTCCACGCGGACCACATCAGCGGCGGCCGCCGGCTGGCCGACCTCCTCGGCGCACCTTACTGCTTCCACCCGTACGACGCCATCCACCCCATCGACGTGCTGCCGGCGGCGATCGCCTTCTCGTACCTGCACCCCGACCAGGAGTTCGCCTTCGGCAGCGCCCGCATCCGGGCCCTGCACATCCCCGGCCACACCCTGGGCAACACCGCCTACCTGGTGAACGACCGCTACCTGCTGACGGGGGACTCCATCTTCATCGAGTCCGTGGCCCGGCCGGACCTCGGCGGCCGGGGCGAGACCTGGGCTCCCATGCACTACCGGTCGCTCGCCCGGCTGCTGACCCTCCCGGACGACACCGTGGTGCTCCCGGGCCACTTCAGCAGCCCGGCCGAGGCCAACGCCGGCGGGGCCTACGTCGCCACCCTGGGAGAGCTGAGGGCAAAGAACGAGGGGCTGCGCATGGTTCTGGCGGGCGAAGAGGCCTTCGTGCGCTACATGCTCTCCAGCCTGCCCGTGTTCCCGCCGCAGTACGTGCACATCAAGCGCGTGAACACCGGCCTGCTCCAGCCTGACGAGGACAAGGCCTCCGAGCTCGAGCTCGGGCGCAACATCTGCGCGTTCGCCCAGGCTTACCGGCACTGACCGGGCGCTGCGCGGACCGGATGCGGTCGCTCCACCCGGATTCCGGACGGGTGGGGCGACCCTTCTCGTCGCGTCCGGCGTTCTTGCCGGAGCCCGGCCCTCCCGAGCCGGGCGCGGTACGGCGGTTCCCCTGCGGTGTACAATGGGCTCGCGGCTTCAGCCACACCGTCCAGGAAGGAAAGGGGGAAACCGCTCTGCCGCTCAACGCCAACAGCCCGATCCCGCTGTACCACCAGCTCAAGTCGGACCTGGCCGCGCGGATCGCCGGCGGCGAGTGGCGCCCGGACGAGCCCATCCCCTCCGAGCGCGAGCTCATCGAGCGCTACGGGGTGAGCCGGACCACCGTCCGGCAGGCGATCAGCGACCTGGTCGCCGCGGGCCTGCTGTACCGGGTTCAGGGGAGGGGGACGTTCGTGGCACCGCCCCACATCGTCCAGACCCTGGCCGAGCTGACCGGGTTCGCCGAGGAATTGCGCCTGCGGGGGCTGGACCCGGACGTGCGGGTGCTCGACGCCCACGACGCCCCGCTGCCCCCGGAGCCGGCCCGGGCGCTCGGGATGGCGCCGGGCGAGCCGGCGTGGCGGGTTCGGCGCGTGGTGAGCGTGGACCGCTCGCCGCTCTTCGTGGACGACAGCTACTTCCACCCGGAACTGCGTGACGCGCTGTCCGGCCGGGACGTGGCCGGCACCTCGTTCTACGCACTCCTCGAATCGAAAGGGTGGGTCATCGTGCGGGGCGAGCAGCGGATCGCCGCCACCCTGCTCGATGAGGCGGCGGCCGGCCTGCTCCGCGTGCCGCCCGGCGCCCCCGCGCTGGCGATCACCCGCGTGACCTTCGCCGAGGGGGACCGCCCTGTGGAGTGGGCCCGGGCGCTGTACCGGGCCGACCGGTATCAGTACCTGGTCGAGCTGCGCCGCCGGGCACGCTAGTCCGATCCCCGTTCGCGGTTGCCGCGGGTGCAGGTCGGTGGTAAACTGGTCATGATGAGATGACATCATGATGACAGCAGAAGGGGGGAACCGCCGGGACACCGCCGGCCGGGCGCAGTGCGCGTCCAGGGCGGGTACCGGGCAGGAAGTGAGCCTGACCACGTTCACGTTGCTCAACTTTCTCGTATCCACAGTGGCGGGGTTCGTGGGGGCGCTTCTGGGGCTGGGAGGCGGCGTGTTCCTCGTCCCGGCCCTCACGCTCCTGTTCGGCGTCAGCATCGGCGAGGCCGTCGGTGCCAGCGCCGTCTCCGTGATCGCCACGTCCAGCGGGGCTGCCGTGGCGTACCTCCGGGATCACATCACGAACATTCGCATCGGCATGCTCCTGGAGGTGGGCACGACCACGGGAGCCCTCACGGGGGCGCTCATCGCCGGCCTGCTGAACCCTCGCTACCTGTATTTCTTCTTCGGCGTGCTGCTCCTGTACAACGCCTATCTCACATTCAGGGCCCGCCGTCAGGAGCTTCCGGAGGGTGTGGTCCCCGACCGGCTGGCGCTACGCCTGCGCCTTCAGGGCGCCTACCGGGACCGGGCCCTGGACCGCACCGTGGAGTACACGGCCACCCGCACCCTGCCGGGGCTCCTGGTGATGTACGCCTCAGGCATGGTGGCCGGACTCCTGGGCATCGGCGCCGGAGCCTTCAAGGTCCTCGCGATGGATCAGATCATGCGTTTGCCGATGAAGGTGTCCACCGCCACGTCGAACTTCATGATCGGGGTCACGGCAGCAGCGTCGGCGGCGATCTACTTCGCCCGGGGGCAGGTGAACCCGGCCATCGCCGCGCCCGTGGCCCTTGGGGTTCTGCTCGGGGCGTCCCTCGGGACGCGCGTCATGAACCGGATGCGCAGCCGTACCCTCCGGGTCCTGTTCGCGCCCGTGCTCGGCTGGATCGCCGTCCAGATGCTGTGGAAGGGGTGGGTCATGCCATGAGCGCCGGGGCCGACCGGCCGGCGGTACGCCCGTTCTCGCCGGGTTCCACCCAGCCGGCGTTGCCCGTTCCGGGCGCCGGGCCAGCCGGCGAGCACATCGAACGTGTCGAGATCCTGGTCGGTCACCTGCTCCGCTACGGGGTGGCGCTCGCCGCGGTGATCATGGCGGCCGGCCTGGTTCTCCTCCTCATGCGGTCGGGGACCGCACCCCACCCGTCCGTGCCGGTGCCGACTTCCATCTCGGAGGTCCTGGGCGGCCTCCTGCGTCTAGACCCCACCGCGCTGATCGACCTGGGCCTTGTCGTCCTCATCCTGACCCCGGTCCTCCGGGTCGCGGCTTCGCTGGTCGCGTTCGCCATCGAGCGGGACCGGACCTACACCCTCATCACGCTGATCGTCCTGATCGTCCTGGTCGCCGGTTTCGCCCTCGGCGCGGCCGAGTGAGCGGCCTAGCTGCCGCCCCCTCCGCCGCCTCCGCCGCCGCTGCCTCCACCACCGCCTCCGCCTCCGCCGCCCTGCTGCTGGCCGCCCCCGCCCTGCTGCTGGCCGCCGCCGGCGCCGCGGGACATCAGCTCCAGGATGGCGTTCCGGGCGGCCTGCTGGACGGCCTGGCGGACCTCGGGCTTCTCGACGAGGCGCATGATGGCCTCCTCGAGCTGTTCCCGGCCGGTGGCCGACTCGAGGTGCTTCTTGACGGCGTCGTTCAGGGCCTTCTTGCCGTCCTCGGTGTCCAGCGACTTCTCGAGCATCTCCGCCGCGGCCAGGTTCCGCACCTGGCTGGCGATGTAGTCCTTCATGTCCTCCGAGTGCAGTTCCTCGGCGACCTGCTTTCGGATCTGCTCCCGGTCCAGACCGCCTTCCGCGCCGCCGCGCCGCTGGGGGGCTGCGGCACAGCCGGCCACCCACAGCAGCGCGGCCGCCACGACGACGGGCAGCGAACGCCTCATCCGCTCCGCCCTCCCGGTGCAAGTGTGGCTGAGCGAAACGTTCCCGCCCGGCTCGCCCGGTATGCAGGCGGCGCTCGCGGTCAGGCGTTCAGGACGTCCGTCAGCGCGCGGACGAACTCCCGGTTCTGCTCCTCGGTGCCGACGGTGACGCGCAGGGCGTTCGGCAGGTCGGCAGGGTCGGGGAGGCGCACGACCACCCCGCGGCGCAAGAGGCCCTCGAAGACGGGCGCGGCGGGCCGGCCGAGGTCGACGAGGACGAAGTTCGCCTGGGTGGGCCAGGGCCGCAGGCCCATCTCCCGGAAGAAGGCCGTCAGGAACTGGCGCCCCGCCTGGTTCATGCGCCGGCTGGCCTCGAGATGGTCGTGGTCGTCGAGCGCGGCGAGCCCGGCCGCCTGGGCGAGGCGGTTCACGCTGAACGGTTCCCGCACGGTGTAGAGGGGCTGCCAGATCCCCGGGCGCCCGACCCCGTACCCGAGCCGCAGCCCGGCCAGCCCGTAGATCTTCGAGAAGGTCCGGGTCACGATCAGGTTCGGGTACTCCGCCAGGAAGGCCCTGCTGTCGAAGAGCGTGTCGTCGTACTCGCGGTAGGCCTCGTCGAGCACGACGAGGGTGTCGGGATCGACTGCCCGGAGAAAGGCGTCGAACGCCTCCGCGGCGAAGACGCCGCCGGTCGGGTTGTTCGGCCGGCACAGGAAGACGATCCGGGCCCCCCGGGCTCGCGCCGCCATCGCCGGGAGATCCATCGCGCCGTCCTTCAGCGGGACGGCGTCCACCTGCGCCCCCATGAGCGCCGACGCACCGGCGTACACGGGGAAGCTGGGGCGCGGCACCACCACCCGGTCCCCCCGGCGCAGGTACGTGGTGGCCAGGAGGCGGAAGATCTCGTCCGAGCCGTTGCCCACGAAGATCCAGTCCGGGCCGACCCCCCAGCGGGCACCTAGCGCCTCCCGGAGCGCGGTGGACGGCCCCTCGGGGTAGATGTTCACCCCCTCCGCCGCCTCGCGCAGGGCCTGCAGGGCCCGCGGCGACGGGCCCAGCGGGTTCTCGTTCGACGCCAGCTTGATGATCCGGGTGAGGCCGTACTCCCGCCGTACCTCCTCGATGGACTTGCCGGCCGAGTACGGCTTCAGCGCGGCCACTTCGGGGCGGACGAAGAACGTGCTCACGGCCCTGGTCACCCGCCGCCGTGCCCTCAGGCCGGCCTCCCGGGCCGACCTGAGGGCCGCGGGTGACTTCCCCCTTTCCTTGACTCACAACTCACAACTCACTACTCACTACTCACCACTTCTTCGCTTCCCCCGCCGCCGCGCCAGCTCGGCGGCGATCTCGTCCAGGGAGATGCCCGCCTGCTCCAGCACGACCAGCGTGTGGAACCACAGGTCGGCGACCTCCCAGACCAGGCCCGCCCGATCCGCGCCCTTGGCCGCCAGGAGCACCTCGCCGGCCTCCTCGGCCACCTTCTTCAGCGCGGCGTCCGGCGCCCTGGCAAAGAGGCGCGAGGTGTACGAGCCGGGATCGGGGTGCCGGCGGCGGTCGGCGAGCACCGCCGCCAGCTCGGACAGCACGTCGCCGAGGCGGGCGGCGGAGGCTGGCGCACCCGGCCACCAGGAGGGCACGTGGACGGCCTCCGGGGCATCCGCGTGGTCGCCGGAGCCGGCCGGGGCCGCGGCCGGACCGTCCGCCAGCCGGGGCCACTCTGCCCGGCGGTGCATGAAGCAGGAGTACGTGCCGAGGTGGCAGGCCACCCCTTCCTGCTCGACGAGCACGAGGAGCGTGTCGCCATCGCAGTCGGTGCGGATCTCCCGGACGTGCTGGACGTGCCCGGACGTCTCCCCCTTGTGCCACAGGGCCTGGCGCGACCGGCTCCAGAACCAGGTCTGGCCGGTCTCCAGCGTCCGGCGCAGGGCTTCCCGGTTCATGTAGGCGAGCATGAGCACCTGCCCCGTGCGGGCATCCTGCACCACGGCCGGCAGGAGGCCGTCCGGGCCCCAGCGCAGGTCCTCCTCCCGCAGGCTCGCGGCGGTGCCCGCCGCGGTGTTGGCAGCGCGGTTCACGGCCGTACCGGCACCCCCCGGGCGGCCAGGTACGCCTTGGCGTCGGCCACGGTGTACTGGCCGGAGTGGAAGATCGAGGCGGCGAGGGCGGCGTCGGCCCGGCCCGCGGTCAGCACCTCGGCGAGGTGCTCGAGGCTGCCGGCCCCCCCGGAGGCGATGACGGGGATGCCGACCACCTCGGCCAGCCGGCGGTGGAGCTCGAGGTCGAAGCCCTCCCGGGTGCCGTCGGCGTCCATGCTGGTCACGAGGAGCTCGCCGGCGCCCCGCCGGGCCGCCTCTTCCGCCCAGGACAGGGCGTCGATCCCCGTCGGCGTTCGCCCGCCGTGGAGGTACACCTCCCAGCCCCCGGGCCGCCGGCGGCAGTCGATGGCGACGACGACGCACTGGCTCCCGAAGGCGGCCGCGCCCCGCTCGATGAGGGTCGGATCCTTCACGGCCGCCGTGTTGATGCTGACCTTGTCCGCCCCCGCCAGGAGGGCGGCGCGCATGTCCTCCACGGACGTGATCCCGCCACCCACCGTGAGGGGAATGAACACCTGCTCGGCGGCCCGGGCGATGACGTCGAGGAGCGTGCGGCGACCCTCGGCGGAGGCGGAGATGTCGAGGAAGACGACCTCGTCCGCCCCCTGGGCGTCGTAGCGGGCGGCGAGCTCCACCGGGTCGCCGGCGTCCCAGCGGCCCGTGTGGAACTTCACGTTCTTGACGACGCGCCCGTGGTCGATGTCGAGGCACGGGATGATGCGCTTGGCGAGCGGCATTCAGGTCACCGCCTCCAGGGCTTCCGCCAGGTCGAGGGCCCCTGTGTACAGGGCCTTGCCCACGATGGCCCCCGACACGCCGGGGATCTCGCGCAGCCGGCGCAGGTCGGCTGCCGACGCAATCCCTCCCGACGCCACCACCAGGAGCCCGGTCGCGGCGAGCTCCCGGACCCCCTCCAGCGACGGGCCCTCGAGCATCCCGTCGCGGCGGATGTCCGTGTAGACGGCGTGCCGCACGCCGGCCCGGCGCAGCGACCGGGCCAGCTCGACGGCCGACACCCCGGCGGCGCGGGTCCAGCCGGCCACCGCCACCATCCCGTCCCGGGCGTCGATGCCCGCGACGACGCGCTCCGGGCCGAACCGGGCCACCGCCTCCCGGACGAGGTCCGGGTCGAGAGCGGCCGAGCCCAGGACGATGCGGTCGGCGCCCATCTCGATGGCGGCCGCCATGTCGGCCAGCGTGCGCAGGCCGCCGCCGAGCTGGACCGCCGCCCCGGCGCGGCGCGCGGCCTCGACGATGGCCCGCACGGCGGGGGCGTTCACCGGACGGCCGGCAGCCGCGCCGTCCAGGTCGACCACGTGCAGGGCCCGGGCCCCCGCCGCCAGCCAGCGCGCGGCGGCCGCGGCCGGGTCGCCGTAGTCGGTGGCGGTGGCGAAGTCGCCCTGGCGCAGGCGCACGGCCCGGCCGCCCTTGAGGTCGATCGCCGGGAAGACCGTGAACCCCCGCCAGGCGGCCACGAGCCGCAGCCAGTTGGCGTAGATGCGGATCCCGGCCGCCGAGGACTTCTCCGGGTGGAACTGCGCCCCCATCACGTTGCCGCGGGCGACCATGCTGGGGAAGACCCGCCCGTACTCGGTGAGGGCCAGCGCGTCGGCGGGATCGGCGGCCTCGGCCGCGTAGGAGTGGACGAAGTACCCCCAGAGGCCCTTCTCCAGGCCTTCCAGGAGCGGGTGGGGGTACTGCGGCGTCACCTCGTTCCAGCCGATGTGCGGGAGCTTCACCCCCCCGGGCAACCGGGTGACCCGGCCGGGGACCAGGCCCAGGCCCGGGGTCCGCTCCCACTCCTTGGACTCCTCGAACAGGAGCTGCTGGCCGAGGCAGATCCCGAGCACCGGCCGCCCCGCCCGGGCGGCGGCCTGCACGGCCCCGCCGAGGCCGGTGCGCCCCAGCGTCGCCATCGCCGCCGGGAAGGCGCCCACGCCGGGGAGGATGACGGCGTCGGCGGCGGCCACGTCCTCGGGCCGGTCGGTGATGACCGCATCCCAGACGGCGCCCGCCGGGCCCGCCTTCACGTCCCGGGCGGCCCGCAGCACGGCCTTGCGCACGTTGGGCAGGTTCCCCATGCCGTAGTCGACGATGGCGATCCGCCGCATCACAGGAGACTCCCCTTGCTGCTCGGGACGTCCCGGACCCGGGGGTCGAGCGCCGTGGCGGCGTCCAGCGCCCGGGCGAAGGCCTTGAACAGGGCTTCGACCATGTGGTGGGCGTTCTCGCCGTACTCCACCCGCAGGTGCAGCGTCATCCCGGCCCGGGCGGCGACGGCCTGGAAGAACTCGCGCACGAGCTCGGTGTCCATCTCCCCGACCCGCTCCCGGGGGAACGACGCCTGGAAGACCAGGAAGGGCCGGCCGCTCAGGTCGACCACGGCGCGGGCCAGCGCCTCGTCCATCGGCACGGTGGCCTCGCCGTAGCGGCGGATGCCCCGGCCGTCCCCGAGGGCCTGCCGCAGGGCCGTGCCCAGGGCGAGCCCCGTGTCCTCGACCGTGTGGTGGGGGTCGACGTGGAGGTCGCCGTCCACGTCCACCTCCAGGTCGACGAGGCCGTGGCGGGCGATCTGGACGAGCATGTGGTCGAAGAACCCGATCCCGGTGCGGACCCGGCAGCGCCCGCTGCCGTCGAGGTCCAGGGCGAGCCGCACCTTCGTCTCGGCGGTCTGGCGGCTCACCTCCGCGCTACGGCCGGCCACGGCCGTTCACCTCCCCCTTCGCCAGCGCCTCCAGGCGAACCTCCAGGGAGGCGGCGTGGGCCGGCAGCCCCTCGCCGTGCGCGAGCCGGACGGCGGCGGGGGCGTTCTCCCGGAAGGCCCGCTCGGAGTAGGCGGTGATGGCGCTTCGCTTGATGAAGGTCTCCACGTTCACCGGCGACGTGTACCGGGGCGCGCCGCCGGTCGGGATCACGTTGGACGGCCCGGCGATGTAGTCGCCCACGGGCTCCGGGGTGTACGGGCCCAGGAAGATCGAGCCCGCGTGGCGGATGGCCGGCAGGAGCGCCCACGGATCGGCGACCGCCAGCTCGAGGTGCTCGGGCGCGATCGTGCTGGCCAGGTCGGCGGCCACCTCCAGGTCCGGCACCGCGATGGCGCAGCTCCCCCGCTCGAGGCTGGCCGCGATGGTCTCGCGCCGGGGAAGGCCGGCGGCCTGCCGGG
Organism: Caldinitratiruptor microaerophilus; assembly: GCF_025999835.1. Lineage (NCBI taxonomy): Bacteria > Bacillati > Bacillota > Clostridia > Eubacteriales > Symbiobacteriaceae > Caldinitratiruptor > Caldinitratiruptor microaerophilus. The sequence goes on from NZ_AP025628.1 coordinate 2,401,843, forward strand.
CGATCTCGGCTCCCACCGCGTCTACCCGGGCGGGGTCCAGGGTGACGAGGATCACCGTGCCGCCGGGATGCTCGGCCTGGGAGAGGAGGTCGGCCGCCAGCCAGGCGGCGGGCACGGACCCGTCGTCGATCACCAGCAGTTCGGTCGGGCCGGCCAGCATGTCGATCCCGACCTCACCGAAGACGAGCCGCTTCGCCGCCGTGACGTAGGGGTTGCCCGGCCCGACGACGAGGTCCACCCTGGGAACGGTCTCCGTCCCGTACGCCAGGGCCGCGATCGCCTGGGCGCCGCCGATCCGGAAGATGCGGTCCACCCCGCAGAGACGCGCCGCCGCCAGCATGGCGGGGTGAAGGCGACCGTCGGGCCCCGGCGGGGTCGCCAGGTACACCTCTCGCACCCCCGCCACCCGGGCCGGGATCGCGGTCATGAGGAGGCAGGAGTACAGCGGAGCGGATCCGCCCGGCACGTAGATCCCGACCCGGTCCACGGGGCGGACGAGCTGGCCCAGCACGGAGCCGTCCGGCCGGGTTTCCAGCCACGAGCGCGGCACCTGGGGCCGGTGGAAGTCCTCGATGTTGCGGGCCGCCCGCTCCAGGGCCTCCAGGAGGTCGGGCGGGACGGCGGCGGCGCCCTCGTCCCGCTCGGCGGTGGAGACCTCGAGGCCGGCCGGGGCGGAGCCCCGGTCCGGGCGCAGGTCCACGCCGTCGAAGCGGAGCGTGAGCTCGTAGAGCGCCGCATCCCCCCGGGCGCGCACGGCGTCGAGGATCGCACGGACCGCTTCCTCGACCCGGGTCCGTTCCTGCAGCCGGTACCTCTCGACGTGGGTCAGGAAGTCGACCGGATGCTCAAACCGCCGGAGCACCGCTCACCGCCTCCCGCAGCGCCTGGATGAAGGGGGCGATGCGCTCGCCCCGGAGCCGGTACGACGCCCGGTTGGCGATCAGCCGGGCGGTCGACTCCATGACCGTGTCCAGCACCACCAGCCCGTTCTCGGCCAGGGTGCGGCCGGTCTCGGAGATGTCCACGATGAGGTCGGCCAGCCCCACCTGCGGCGCCACTTCGACCGAACCGGCCAGGTAGATGACCTCCGCCTGGATGCCCCGGCGGCGGAAGTACTCCTCCGCCACCCGGGGGTACTTCGTGGCCACCCGCAGGTGGCCGGCGCCGTCCAGCAGCCGGGTCGGGTCGGTCCCGGCCGGGCCGGCGACCACGAACCGGCACCGCAGGTAACCCAGGTCCAGGAGCTCGTACACCTGATGCCGGCCCTCGGCGAGCACGTCCTTGCCGACGATGCCCAGGTCGGCGGCGCCGTGCTCGACGTACGTCGGCACGTCGGAGGGGCGGGCGAGGATGAAGCGCATCCCGGCCTCCGGCAGGACCGCGACCAGGCTGCGGGACTCCGCCAGGGAGCGCGCGGAACCGATCCCGGCACGGGCCAGGAGGTCCAGGGTCGGCCCGAGCGGGCGGCCTTTCGGAACGGCCAGGGTGAGGAGAGCGGCATTCATCGGGATCCTTCCTTCGCATCGACCGGTGTCAGTGGATCGGCGTGACGCCGCCGCCCGGCCGCGGCGCCCCGCGCCGGTCCCGGTCCCCCGGTGCGGCACCGGGGCGGCCCGGGCGCGACGGTCCCGCCGCAGCCGACCCCCCCGGACCGGACGCCGGGCCGGCGGCACCCGCGGCTTCGACGCGCACGACCTCCGCGACCCCGCGCGCCCGGACGTAGGCCTCGAGCGCCTCGCCTTCCAGCCCGTCGAGCTCCACTTCCACGACCCGGCCCGCGGCCCGCAGCTCCCTCGCCCGGGCGTGGGCGAGCGCCTCGGCCCCCGGCGCCGGCACCAGCAGGATCGGGGCCTCATCCTCCGGCTCCGGCCCGCCCTGCCGCTCCAGGGCCTGCAGCACCCGGTCGAGGTCGAGGGCGAAGCCCGTCGCCGGGGTCCCGGCGCCGTCGCCGGCGAAGGCGGCCAGCAGCCGGTCGTAGCGGCCGCCGCCGAGGACGGGCGCGCCCACGCCGGGTGCGTAGGCTTCGAAGACGATTCCCGTGTAGTAGCCGAAGTGCCGGGCCAGCCCGAGGTCCAGGCAGACCTGCGCCTCCACCCCGTAGCCGGCGAGGAGCCGGAGCGTCCCGTCGATCTCCTCCAGGGCCGCCCGGACGGGATCCCCGGGCTCGCCGCCGAACCGGCCCAGCGCCTCCCGGGCGCTGCCCGTGAACGACGCCATGTCGACCAAGAGGTCGGCCCCCGCCGGGGCGGCTTCCCGGGCCAGCCGCTCGAAGGCGACCAGGTCACGGGCCGCCAGCGCCTCCTTCAGGTCGGCCGCGGCCGACCCGGGGACGCCGGCCCGGGCCAGGAGCCCCTCCACGACGGCCACGTGCCCGACGCCGACCTTGTATCCCTGCAGGCCGGCGCGGGCCAGCGCGTCGCAGGCCAGGGCGATGATCTCGGCGTCCGCGCGCATCCCGCGCGCCCCGATGAGCTCCACGCCCGCCTGCCACACCTCGTGGAGTTCCCCGTAACGGTGACCCCGACGGCGGAACACCGGCCCCCGGTAGCTGTAGCGCAGGGGCAGGGGCTCGACCGCGGCCCGGCTGGCGGCGAGCCGCGCGATGGGGGCCGTCATGTCGGGGCGCAGCACCAGCGTCCGGCCGCGGCGGTCGAACAGCTGGTAGTAGTCCTCCCGGCGGGCTCGCGCCTCCTGGCCGGCCAGCGCCGTCTCGAGAAACTCGAAGGCCGGGGTCATCACCTCCCGGTAGCCCCAGAGCCGGAAGACCTCCAGGAGGCGGTCCTCCAGGCGCCGGAGCCGGGCGGTCTCCCGCGGCAGGCGGTCCTTGACTCCGTCCGGCACCGGGAAGCCCCCGGTGAGCGTTTCCGGCAGCACGGCCGCAGCCTCCTTCCGAATGGCTCCCAACGTAAGAAGGCACCTCGCCCCGGTGTGGGACGAGATGCCTTTTCTCGCGGTACCACCCACATTGGTGCGCACCCGGAAGCACGCACCCACTCGGCAGGGCACGGGCCACAGGGCCGATGCCCTCCCCCTCCGCTAACGGCGGGGGTCTCCGTCCGCACCTACTCGGCACGCTGCCTTTCGAACGGCGGCTCCAGGGTGTGTTCGCCGGACCCGTCCCGCCGCCTCGCACCGGCCGGCGGCTCTCTGGAGGGCGTGGCCCGGTTACTCTTCCCCTTCATGGCCTTTGCGAACCCGATTCAGTTGGCCCCATTTTAGAACGGACAGCCCCGGCCGTCAAGCGGCCGGGGCGACGTTGCGACCCGGGCCCAGGTTCAGCCCGTGCGGTGGGCGATCTCCGCCCGGCTCAGCGCCCCCAGGGGCAACTCCTGCACGACGTGGTTCCAGCGGCTGTCCGCGGCCATCGCCGTCGCCCGCGTCCAGGCCTTGCGGCGGGCACGCTGCACCGCGTTGTCCACCGCCTTCGTGCGGCGCCCCAGGGCCCGGGCGGCCGCCTTGTAGCTCCAGCCCTCGCCCAGGACGAGCCAGGCGGCCTGCCACTCGAGGTCGGTCAGGCGGCCCCGCAGGTCGCCCAGAAAGGTGTGCACGGCGGCGCGGGTCTCCTCCTCAAGCAGGCTGTTCTCCGGGTCGCCCGCGTCCGGGTCGGCCACCCGGCCGAGGCGCGGCTTCCCGGCCCCGGCCGGGAGCGTGGCCTCGGCGTCGAGCGAGGCCGTGAGGGCGTCGGTCAGGAGCCGGTGCTTGCGCCGGCCGTGGTCCCGCAGGCTGGCGGCCACCTGGCGGCGCACGCAGAAGAAGGCGAACGACAGGAAGCGGCGGCGTTCGGGCTTCCAGGTCGAGACCGCCCGGATGAGCCCCAGGCGGGCCTCCTGCATCAGGTCCTCCCGGTCACCCCCGGCCATGAGCCAGTAGCCGCGGGTCGCGAGCTTGACCACACCCTCGAGGCGGGTCACCAGTTCGGCCAGGGCGTCCGAATCCCCGGCTCGCGCCCTCAGGGCGAGTTCTTCCACCAGCCGGACAGACTCGCTCGCAGGGGCCTCGGCAGCCGGGCGTGGCGGATCCAGTGTAGCCTGCACGGTGCGTCACCTCCGGCGGTCCGGCGCCGGGGGCCTGTCCAGCCCCGCAGGGACGGTCTCCGCCCCTTCATTGCAGCACGGGCTGTCCTGGGCCGGTATCCGCCGAAGTCGTCATTTTGTGCCGTTGCAAGCGTAGCCCTTAAGGTCTAGCGGAGCCGGCGCCAGAGGCCGCCGGGGGCAGGCCGGTCAGGAGCCGCCGCTCTTCTTCTGCGCCACCCTCTCCTTCAGCGCGGCCAGGTCCTCCTCCAGCTCGTCGTCCTCGCCGAGCCGCGCCAGGCGCTCCTCCAGGGAGTCGCGCTGGACCTGGGCCGCCGCCTGGGCCTGGGCCTCGAGGGACTCGATCTTCTCCTCCATCTTCTCGAACGTCTCGAACGCGCTCTGCGCCCGGGTGAGGCCGGCCAGCTGTTCGTGCACCTTCTTCGCGGCCTCCGCACGCTTCTTCCGGGCGATGAGGAGGTCCTTCCGTGCCTTGGCGTCCGCCACCCGGCTCTCGAGCGTCTCCAGGTTCTCCCGCAGCTGGGCGCAGACCCTGCGCTGCTCCTCCCACTGCGCCTTGGCCGCCTCGGCGTTCTGCTCCGCCGTCTTGCGCCGGCGGAGGGCCTCCCGGGCCAGGTCCTCCTCGCCCTTCTCCACGGCCAGCTCGGCCTTCTCGAGCCACTCCTGCGCCTTCTTGAGGTTCTCCTCGTAGGCGGCCTTGAGTTTCGTCTCCTCGGCGATGGCCGCAGCCAGGGCGATCTTGCCCTCGCGCACGGACTCCTCCATGTCGAGGATCATCTGCTTGAGGACCTTCTCCGGGTCCTCCGCCCGGTCGAGCAGGTCGTTGAGGTTGGCCCGGATGAGGGTCGATATCCGCTGCAGGATGCCCACGGCTTTCCCCACTCCCCTTCGCAGTCTCCGCCCCATAAGAGCGGTGCGGGGAGGCCAAAGGTTCGCGCCGGCGCGCGAAGGCGCCCCCGACCCAGGGAATCGGGAGCGCCGGGTACCCAGCACGGCCTCACGAGCGGCGTGGTGCCTGATCCTCGTTGCCGGGCAGCGGCGTCACGGGTGGGCCACCGGCGCCGGTGGCGGTACCCGCTGCCAGGTGCCCCGGGTCCGGAGCCGGGGCGGCGCTGCCCTCCGGGCGGGCGTCCGCAGCACGGGCCTCGCGGCCGGCCGGCCCGGCACCGCCGGTCACCCGGGCGTCCGTCCGCCCGGTGCCGCCCAGGCGGGGGAAGAACTCCGGGATGAAGCTGGTGTGCCGATCTCCCTTGCCGTTCGGACCGGCGTCCCCGACCCCCGCGGCGTCCCGGCGCCCCTCGCCGCCGGGCGACCGCCTCACCACCGGCGTGCGCGAGTAGGCGTACCACAGCGCCAGGGCCGCGGCGACGATGATGACGAGCCACCAGAAGAAGGTCACGCGGGCAGCCCCCTCGTGGGTGAGTCCAGCCTCAGGTTGCCCACGGAGAGGGCGAATGATGCGGACGGGGCGGCGGGGCCGGCAGGGCGCTCAGCTCAGCGAGCGCCAGCCGATGTCCCGGCGGAAGTGCGCCCCCTCGAAGCGGATGGCGGCCACGCCGGCGTACGCGCGGTCCACGGCGGTCCGCAGGTCGGGGCCTTGCCCGACCACCCCCAGCACCCGCCCGCCGGCAGTCACGAGGCGGCCGTCCTGCCGGGCGGTCCCGGCGTGGAACACCAGGGTGCCCAGGCGCTCCGCCTCGTCGAGCCCCTCGATCGGCTTCCCCTTCTCGTACGGGCCGGGGTAGCCCGCAGACGCCATGACCACGCAGGCCGCCGCGCCGGGCCGCCAGCGCAGGCGGGCGCCCGCCAGGCCGCCGGGCTCGGTGGCGGCCAGGGCCACCTCTGCCAGGTCCATGTCGAGCATGGGGAGCGCGACCTGCGCCTCCGGGTCCCCGAAGCGGGCGTTGAACTCCAGCACCCGGGGCCCGGTGGCGGTGAGCATGAGCCCGACGAAGAGGCATCCCCGGAAGGGCTGGCCCTCCTCCCGCAGGGCGGCCAGCGTGGGAGCGATGACGCGCTCGGCGACCTCCCGGGCGACCTCGGCGGTGTAGGACCGCACGGGCGTGTACGTGCCCATGCCGCCGGTGTTGGGGCCGCTGTCGCCGTCCCCCACCCGCTTGTGGTCCTGGATGGCCGGCAGGGCGAGGAAGTTCTCGCCGTCGGTCAGGGCCAGCACGGAACACTCCTCGCCCTCGAGTCGCTCCTCCACCACCACCCGGCTCCCCGCCTCGCCGAAGGCGCGCTCGACCATGGCCCGGTGCAGGGCCGCCTCGGCCTCTTCCACCGACGTGCACACGGTCACGCCCTTGCCCAGCGCCAGCCCGTCGGCCTTGACGACCACGTCCCCACCCCGTTCCCGGACGTAGGCCCGGGCCGCCTCGAAGTCATCGAACACGGCAGCCGCGGCCGTGGGCACCCCGGCGCGGGCCATCACCGCCTTGGCGTAGCTCTTCGATGCCTCGAGGCGGGCGGCGCCCGCCGTCGGACCGAAGGCGCGGATGCCGGCCGCCTGCAGCCGGTCCACGAGCCCGAGGGCGAGCGGGTCGTCGGGGCCGACGACCACGAGGTCCACCCCGAGGTCCCGGGCCAGGCGCACCTGCCCCTCGAGGTCGGTGGCGGCGATCGGGTGGCACGTGGCCAGGGCGGCGATCCCGGCGTTGCCCGGCGCGGCGTGCACCTCCCGCACCCGAGGGCTCTGCCGCAGCTTCCACGCCAGGGCGTGCTCCCGGCCGCCCCCGCCGACGACGAGCACCTTCATGTCCCTTCACCCCCTCCGGGCTGCGCGGATCAGTGCCGGAAGTGCCGCACCCCCGTGAACACCATGGCCACCCCGAGGGCGTTCGCCCGGTCGATCGACTCCTGGTCCCGGATGGAGCCTCCCGGCTGCACGATGGCGGCGATGCCCGCCTCGGCCGCGGCCTCGACCACGTCCGGGAAGGGGAAGAAGGCGTCGGACGCCAGCACGGCCCCCCGGGCTGCCTGGCCGGCGCGGGAGAGGGCGAAGCGGGCGGCGTCGATCCGGTTCGTCTGGCCGGCGCCGACCCCGAGCGTGCGGCCCCCGCCGGCCACCACGATGGCGTTGGACTTCACGTGCTTGACCACTTTCCACGCGAAGAGAAGGTCCTCGAGGAGCCCTTCCGGGACGGCGTGGGTCGTGACCGTGCGCCAGGTGGCCGGATCGTCCCCGGCGGTATCCCACTCCTGCACCAGCACGCCGCCGCCCACGCGGCGGAGGTCGAAGCCGGGGAGACCCGGCCCGCCCAGCGGACCGGTGGCCAGGAGCCGCAGGTCCTTCTTGCGGGTGAGGATCGCCAGCGCCTCGTCGGTGAAGCCGGGGGCGATGACGATCTCGAGGAAGATCTTGCGGAGCTCGGCGGCCGTCTCGGCGTCGCAGTCCCGGTTCAGGGCCACGATGCCCCCGAAGATGGACACCGGATCGGCGTCGTGGGCCCGTTGGTAGGCCTCGGCAATGCGCTGCGCCACGGCCACCCCGCACGGGTTGGTGTGCTTCACGGCCACCGCCGCGGGCCGGTCGAACTCCTTCACGAGCTCCAGGGCGGCATGGGCATCTTGGATGTTGTTGTAGGACAGCTCCTTGCCGTGCAGCTGCACGGCCCCGGCGATGCCCGCGCCCGCCGGCTCCCCCTCCATCCGGTAGAAGGCGGCCTTCTGGTGGGGGTTCTCCCCGTAGCGCAGGTCCTGCGCCTTGTGCAGGACGACCGTGATCGTGGCGGGCAGCCCCGGCGCCTCACCCCCGGCCGCCGGCCGCGCGGCCGCCGGCGCGAGGGCCTCTGCGGGTCCCTCCAGCCACCGGCTGATGGCCGCGTCGTAGGCGGCGGTGTGGGCGAACGCCTCCCGCATGAGGGCGAAGCGGGTCGCCGGTGACAGATCGCCGGTCCGGCGCAGCTCGTCGAGCACCTGCGGGTAGCGCTCCGGGGAGACCACCACACCCACGTCCTGCCAGTTCTTGGCGGCCGCCCGGATCATCGTCGGGCCGCCGATGTCGATCTGCTCCACGGCCTCCTCGAAGGTCACCCCGGGGCGGGCGACCGTCTCCCGGAACGGGTAGAGGTTCACGACCACGAGGTCGATGGGGCGGATCCCGTGCTGCTCGAGCTGGGCCATGTGCTCGGGATTGCGGCGGACGGCCAGGATCCCCGCGTGGATCTGGGGCTGCAGGGTCTTCACCCGGCCCCCCAGGATCTCCGGGAACCCGGCGACCTCGGCCACCTCCCGCACAGGCACCCCCGCGCCGGCCAGGGTCCGGTGGGTACCGCCGGTGGAGAGGATCTCCCAGCCGAGGTCCGCCAGACCCCGGGCGAACTCCACGACGCCGGTCTTGTCGTAGACGCTGATGAGTGCTCGCTTCATGCCTTCCGGCCTCCCTCGCCGCGCCGGCGGCGGGGCCGGCCGTTCCTCCCTTCTGCGCGTCGGATGCGGACGACGCGGCAAGTCTCCTACTGCGGGGGCTTCAGGCCGGCATCCCGGTTCAGCCGGTACCGGCGGCCGTCGCCGCCGAGGTACTGCAGGAGCGTGTCCCGGTAGACCGGCCAGGTCATGTAGCGCGGGATCTCGTCCACCGGGACCCAGCGGGCGTCCACGGTGAACTCGTCCGCCTCCGGCGCCCGGAGGGCACCGCCCTCCACCTGGGCGGGAAACACGAGGTACAGGAACTGGTAGTTCAGCTCCCGGTTGAAGGTCTCGAGGACGTAGGCCAGGTCACCGGGCCGCACCTGGAGCCCGGTCTCCTCCCGAACCTCCCGGACCACGGCGTCGACCGCCGCCTCGCCCGGCTCGATCCGGCCGCCGGGGAGGGACCAGAAGGTGCCGATCGCCCACCGGTTCTGGACCAGGACCACGCGGTCCCCGTCCCGGATCACGGCGGCCGCCATGAGAAACCGCTCCACCTCGCGCTCGACCTCCTCAGGGCCGGAGGGCCAGCAGCACCAGCACGGTCCCCGCCGCCACGTGTAGCCACGCCACCCGCCGCTGTCCCACCAGCTCCAGGCGCCAGCCCGCCGTCAGCTGGCTCGCTCCGAGGACCAGGAGCACGCCTCGCAGCCACGGGCGCGGGTCCTGCGCCCGGGAAGCCGCCAGCAGGAGGGCCAGGCCCACCGCCGCCAGGGCGAACGTGAGGCCACGGAGCACCGCCGGGCTCGGGCGCATGGGATCGACCTCCTCCCGAGAGCGCCGGGTTCAGTCCGGCCGGGACGAACGGTCGCGGGGCGGCGGGAGGATCCGCACCCGCCGGCCCTCCAGCACAAGCCGCCCCTCCGCGTAAAGCTGCACGGCCGCCGGGTAGAGACGGTGCTCGGCCACGAGGATCCGGGCGGCCAGGGTCTCCTCCGTGTCGTCCTCGAGCACCGGCACGGCAGCCTGGAGCACGATCGGCCCCATGTCCGTTCCGGCGTCGACGAAGTGCACGGTGCACCCGGCGACCTTCGCCCCGTGGTCGAGGGCCTGGCGCTGCGCATGGAGGCCGGGGAAGGCGGGCAGGAGGGCGGGGTGGATGTTGAGGATGCGGCCCGGGTACGCGGCGAGCAGGGGTCCGCGCAGGAGCCGCATGTACCCGGCCAGGAGGACCAGCTCGACCCCCCGGACCATGAGTGCCGAGGCCACCGCGCCCTCCTGGGCCGTCCGGTCGGGATAGGCGCGGCGGTCGGCCACCACCGTCTCGACGCCGTAGCGCCGGGCCTTCCCGAGGGCCGGAGCCTCCGGGTTGTCACTCACCACCACCGCGACGTGCGCGCTGAGGCAGCCGGCCGCCACCGCGCGCAGGAGCGCCTCCATGTTGCTCCCGCGGCCGGACACCAGGATGCCGGCGGTCACGGGCCGTGCCGCCCGGGCCCGCTCCCGCGTGAGCGGCTCGAGGGCGGCCGGGGGGAAGACGATGTCGTTCACCGCCGGATCACCACCCCGGGGCGGTCGGTCACGGTGCCGATGCGCCAGGCGGCGAGCCCGAGCTCTGCCAGCGCCGCCACCGCCGCCTCGGCGTCCTCGGGCGGGACGATGATCGCCATGCCGATCCCGAGGTTGAAGGTCCGCTCCATCTCCTCGGGGGCGACGCGCCCCAGGCGCTGGATGAGCCCGAACACCGGCGGCTCCGGCCAGGTCCCCCGGCGAAGCTCGACCCCGAGCCCGGCCGGGAGCACGCGGGGCAGGTTCTTGGCGAAGCTGCCGCCGGTGATGTGCGCCGCGGCGGCCAGGCGCACCCGCCCCCGCAGGGCCAGGAGCGCCGGCGCGTAGATGCGGGTCGGAACGAGGAGCTCCTCGGCGACGGTCCGGCCGCCCAGCTCGGGCGGGCGGTCGTCCAGGTCGAAGGCGCCGCCCCAGGGGCGCAGGAGGACCCGGCGGGCGAGGCTGTACCCGTTGGAGTGGAGCCCGCTGGACGCCAGCCCGACCACGGCGTGCCCCGGACGGACGTCGCGCCCGTCCAGGAGGCGGTCCCGGTTCACCACCCCGACGCAGAAGCCGGCCAGATCGTATTCCCCAGGCGCATAGAAGTCGGGCATCTCCGCCGTCTCCCCGCCCACGAGCGCGCACCCGGCCTGGCGGCACCCCTCGGCCACTCCGCGGACGAGCGCGTCGAGGGTCGCCTCGTCGAGGCTCCCCATGGCCACGTAGTCGAGGAAGAACAGCGGCTCGGCGCCCTGGACGGCCACGTCGTCCACGTTCATGGCCACGAGGTCGATCCCCACCGTGTCGTGCCGGCCCGCCGCCTGGGCCACCTTGAGCTTGGTGCCGACCCCGTCGGCGGAGGACACCAGCACCGGCTCGGGGTAGCGCGACACGTCGAGGGCGAACAGCCCGCCGAACCCCCCGATGTCCCCGAGCACGCCGGGCCGGTGCGTCCGCCGGGTGTGCGCCGACAGCCGGGCGATGGCACCGGCCTTGCGGGCCACGTCCACCCCGGCGGCGCGGTAGGTGAGTCCGCCCTCGTCAGGGCGCATGCCGCCTCGCCTCCAGCGCGAACTTCCCGGCCTTCTCGTCGACCGGCACGGGGTACTCGCCGGTGAAGCAGGCCATGCAGAAGCCGCTCCCGGGGTAGCCGGCCGTGCCGACCGCCCGCGCGAGCCCTTCCACCGAGAGGTAGTGCAGGCTGTCCGCCCCCACGGCCTCCCGGATGGCCTCCACGTCCCGGCCCCGGGCCACGAGGTCCCGGATGTCGGCGGTGTCGATCCCGTAGTGGCAGCCGAACCGGTACGGAGGGGAGGCGATCCGCAGGTGCACCTCCCGGGCCCCGGCCTCCCGGAGGAGGGAGATCAGGTGCCGGATGGTGGTGCCCCGCACGATCGAGTCGTCCACCAGCACCACCCGCTTGCCCTCCAGGATCAGGCGCAGCGGGTTGTGCTTGATCTTCACCCCCTGGGCCCGCAGGCCCTGCTGGGGCTGGATGAACGTGCGGCCGATGTACCGGTTCTTGATCAGGCCCATCTCGTACGGGATGCCGCTCGCCTCGGCGAACCCGGTGGCGGCGGAGATCGAGGAGTCCGGCACGCCGATCACCAGGTCGGCCTCGACCGGCGCCTCCCGCCACAGCTCCCGGCCCATCTCCTTGCGGGCCGCGTGGACGTTGCGGCCCTGGAGGTTCGAGTCGGGCCGGGCGAAGTACACGTACTCGAACACGCAGATCCGGCTGGGGCTGGCAGCCGGAAGGGCCTGGCGCGAGCGGAGGTGCCCGTCCCGGATCATCACCAGCTCGCCCGGGGCCACGTCCCGCACGAACTCGGCGCCCACCGTGTCGAAGGCGCAGGTCTCGGAGGCCACCAGCCAGGCGTCCCCGAGCCGCCCCAGGCTCAGCGGGCGGATGCCGTGCGGGTCGCGCACCGCCAGGAGCCGGTCCTCGGTGAGCAGCACCAGGGCGTAGCCACCGGTGAGCTCCTGCAGGGCCACCACCAGCGCCTCCTCGATCCCGCCGCCCCCCCGGTGGCGGGCGATCAGGTGGGCGAGCACCTCCGTGTCGCTGGTGGTGCTGAAGATCGCCCCCTCGTCCTCCAGCCGGGCCCGGACGGCCCTGGCGGTGACGAAGTTGCCGTTGTGCGCGACCGCCAGGCTGCCGCGGCGGGTCTCGACGACGATGGGCTGCGCGTTGGCCAGCGTCGACGAGCCGGTCGTCGAGTAGCGCACGTGGCCGACGGCGTGCGGGCCCTGCAGGCGGGCCAGGTCCTCGTCCCGGAACACGTCGGTGACGAGGCCCATGCCCCGGTGGCTCAGGAGCCGGTCGCCGGTCGAGACCGCGATGCCCGCCGACTCCTCCCCGCGGTGCTGGAGGGCATACAGGCCGTAGTACGTGAGGCGGGCGGCCTCCGGGTGCCCGTAGACCCCGAAGACGCCGCACTCGTCGCGGGGGCCCTTGCCGGGCACGGGCCGGAACGCCCCCACGGCGAGCCGGAGGTCGGGGGCTATGCGCCCACCCAACGGGGAAGTCCCTCCTTCCATTCGCGCTGCAGGTCGGCCACGGGCAGGTCCACTACCTCGGCCCGGCGGTACACCCCGGGGTAGTGACCGGGGGCCAGGACCGCTACCCGGAAGCGGCCGTCTCCGGTCACGTCGCCGAGGAGCCGGTACGGCACCTTCTGCGCCATGAACAGGGCGGTCAGCCGGACCACGTCGTCCCGGCGGCAGGTGACGATCACCCGGGACTGGTCCTCCCCGAAGAGAGCCGCGTCGACCCGGCTGTCCTCCACGAACAGGCTCACCTGCGCGCCGAGCCCCGGCGCCCGGGCCGCCACCGCCATCTCGGCCAGGGCGACCGCCAGACCGCCCTCCGCCACGTCGTGCGCGGCGGTGGCGAGCCCCTGCCGCACGGCCTCCCGGACGGCGGCCTGCACGCGCCGCTCGAGGTCGAGGTCCAGGGGCGGGGCGTCCCCGGCGACAAGGCCGTGGACGACCTTGAGGTACTCGGTCCCGCCGAGGTGGCGGGCCACCGGAGGCCCGACCAGCACGATCACGTCGCCCACCGCCGCGAGCCCCATCCCGGCGTGGCGGCCGACGTCCGGGTGCACGCCCACCATGCCGATCGTGGGGGTGGGGTAGATCGCCTCGCCGTCGCGCTCGTTGTACAGGGACACGTTCCCGCCGGTGACCGGCGTGCCCAGAGCCCGGCAGGCCTCGGCGATGCCCTCGATGGCCTCGTCCAGCTGCCAGTAGATCTCCGGCTTCTCGGGGTTGCCGAAGTTGAGGTTGTTCGTGATCGCCACCGGCTCGGCGCCGGTCACGGACACGTTGCGGGCGGCCTCGGCGACCGCGATCGCCGCGCCCCGCCGCGGGTTCAGGTAGCAGTAGCGGCCGTTCCCGTCGATCTTGAGGGCCACGCCCCTGTCCGTGCCCGGGAGCCGCAGGAGCGCGGCGTCGCCTCCCGGCCCCACGACGGTGCCGAGGAGCACCATGTGGTCGTACTGGCGGTAGATCCACTCCCGGCTGCACAGGTTGGGCGAGGCCAGGAGCTGGAGCAGCACCCGTCCGTAGTCCTCGGGCTCCGGCAGCGTGCGGAGGTCGTAGCCGCGCAGCGCAGCCAGGTAGGCCGGCTCCCGCTTCTCCGGCGTGTAGGTCGGCGCGCCGCCGGCCAGGGAGGCCACGGGAACCTCGGCGACGACCGCTTCGCCGTCGCGGACGCGGAAGAGGCCGTCGCCCGTGACGTGGCCGATCACGGCGGCCTCGAGCCCCCACTTCGCGAAGATGCGGCGCGCCTCGTCCTCCCGGCCCCGCTCGAGACAGACCACCATCCGCTCCTGCGACTCGGAGATCATGACCTCCCAGGGCAGCATGCCCGCCTCGCGGCGGGGCACCCGCCGCACGTCGATCTCCATGCCCACCCCGCCCCGGTGGGCCATCTCGGCGCAGGCGGAGGTGAGCCCCGCGGCGCCGCAGTCCTGGATGCCCACCACGGAGCCCGTCTCGTAGAGCTCGAGGCACGCTTCCAGGAGGAGCTTCTCGAGGAAAGGGTCCCCCACCTGGACGGAAGGCCGCCGCTCCTCGCTCGCCTCGCCGAGCTCCTCGGAGGCGAAGGAGGCGCCGCCGATGCCGTCCCGGCCCGTGCGCGCCCCCACGACGAGCACCGGGTTGCCCTCGCCGCGCGCGACGCCCCGCCGGATCCCGCCCTCCGCGACCAGCCCGGCGCACATCGCGTTGACGATGCAGTTACCGCCGTACGCCTCCTCGAAGTAGACCTCCCCGCCCACCGTGGGTACGCCCATGCAGTTGCCGTAGTGGCCGATGCCGGCCACGACGCCGCCCAGCAGGTAGCGCTGGCGGGGGTCGCCGGGCGGGCCGAACCGGAGCGAGTCGAGCAGGGCGATGGGGCGGGCGCCCATGGTGAAGATGTCCCGCAGGATGCCCCCCACGCCCGTGGCCGCCCCCTGCAGCGGCTCGATGTACGACGGGTGGTTGTGGGACTCGACCTTGAAGGCGAGGTGGAGCCCGTCGCCCAGGTCGACGACGCCGGCGTTCTCGCCCGGGCCCTGGATCACCCGCGGGCCTTCGGTGGGCAGCTTCTTCAGGAGGGGGCGAGAGTGCTTGTAGGCGCAGTGCTCCGACCAGAGCACGCCGTACATGCGGATCTCGGTCTCGTTGGGCTCCCGTCCGATCTGCTCGCAGATGAGCCGGTACTCGCTCTCCCTGAGCCCCACCTGCCGCCAGAGCTCAGACACGGACGGCCCTCCCCTCGGACAGGTAGCGGATCACGGAGAGGAAGACGAGCCGGCCGTCCTCGGAACCGAGCACGGCCTCCGCCGCCCGCTCCGGGTGCGGCATGATCCCCAGCACGTTCCCCTGCTCGTTCGTGATGCCGGCGATGTTCGCCACGGAGCCGTTCGGATTCGACTCCGGGGTGATCTCCCCGTCTGGCGTCGCGTAGCGGAACAGGACCTGCCCCCGCGCCTCGAGGCGCGCCAGCGTCTCCGGGTCCACGTAGTAGTTCCCCTCGCCGTGGCTGACCGGGATCCGGAGAACCTGCCCCGGCGCGCAGGCGGCCGTGAAGGGGGTGTCCGCGCGCTCGACCCGCACGTGGGTCCACCCGCACACGAAGCGCAGGGACCGGTTGCGCTGGAAGGCGCCGGGGAGCAGGCCCGCCTCGCAGAGGATCTGGAACCCGTTGCAGATGCCGAGCACCAGGCCGCCCCGCGCCGCGTGCTCCGCCACGCGCTCCATGACCGGCGCGAAGCGGGCGATCGCCCCCGTCCGCAGGTAGTCCCCGTAGGAGAAACCTCCGGGGAGGATCAGGCAGTCGTACGGATCCGGAGCCCGGTCCTGGTGCCATACATAGGCAGCGTCCTGGCCCAGCACGCGGGTGAGGACGTGGTAGGTGTCCATCTCGCAGTTGGTGCCCGGGAACACGACAATGCCGAAGCGCGCCTTCACGGCCCCCCGGCCTCCCCTGGCCCGGCCGGCCGGCCCGGGACCGGCGCGCGGGCGGCGGGAGCGGGGGCGACCTGCACCGTGAACGTCTCGAGGACGGGGTTGGCGAGCAGCCGCTCCCCCACCTCCCGGACCCGCTCCCGGGCCGCCTCCTCCGACGGCGCCTCCAGCCAGAGCTCGATCAGCTTGCCGACGCGGACCTCCTCGAAGCCCTCGTAGCCGAGCGCCGCCAGGGCGGACCGGACGGTCGCGCCCTGCGGGTCGAGCACGCCATGCTTCAGCGTCACCCGCACCTCGGCCTTGTACCGCACCCCTCCGGCCCCTCCCTTCCGTCCGGAGCTCTCAGGACAGCACCGGGCGCAGCCGCTCCAGGACACTCCGGTAGCGGGCCGCCGTCTCGGCCACCCGATCCGGCGGCAGCGGCGGGGCCGGCGGCTCCTTGTTCCACCCGCTCGCCTCCGCCCAGTCCCGGATCGGCTGCTTGTCCAGGCTGTCGATCGGCTCGCCCACCCGGTACCGCTCCACCGGCCAGTACCGGGAGGAGTCCGGGGTGAACGCCTCGTCGATGAGGATCAGACGATCGCCGTCCCACCCGAACTCCAGCTTCGTGTCGGCCAGCAAGATCCCGGCCCGCTCGGCCCGCTCGGCGGCGAACCGGTAGAGGGCCAGGCTCAGGTCCCTGAGCCGGAAGGCCGTCTCCTGGCCGAAGCGGCGGGCCACCTCGTCCAGCGTCACGTTCTCGTCGTGTCCGACGTCGTTCTTGAGGGCAGGCGTGAAGATGGGCTCGGGCAGCCGGGCGTTGAGGGAGAGCCCGGCCGGGAGCTTCACGCCGCAGACGGCGCCCGTCTGGCGGTACTCCTTCCACCCGGAGCCCGCCAGGTAGCCGCGCACGACGCACTCCACGTCGATCCGCCGCGCCCGCCGCACGACCACGGACCGGCCGGCCAGGAGGGCCTCGTGTTCCGGACGCAGGCCAAGGCCGGCCACCGAGGTCGTCACGACATGGTTGGGGACGATCGACTCCGTCGCGCGGAACCACAGCACGCTGAGCTCGGTCAGCACCCGGCCCTTGCCGGGGATGCCGGTGGGAAAGACCACGTCAAAGGCAGAGAGGCGGTCGGTCGCCACCATGAGGAGGCGGTCGCCCAGGTCGAACATCTCCCGGACCTTGCCGCGGTGCACGAGGGGCAGCCCGAGGTCCGGGCACGTGAGAAGGACATCGCCGTTCACCGAGACACCTCCTGGAGGACGGATCAGGAAAGGTAGGTGGAGAGCAGCAGGGCGACCCCGAAGCCGGCCAGGGCCGCGAGGACGGCCCGCAGGTGGACCGGCCAGCGCCGGGGCCAGACGAACATCAGGAGGACCGTGGCCAGAAGCCCGGCCAGAGCGCCGACGAGGAGACCGACCAACGGGTACACCTCCGGGGACCGGCGCGGCCTAGATGAGACCCAGCCGGCGGAAGATCGTGTCCACGTGCCGGAGGTTCCTGCGGTCGTCGAAGCAGGCCGCGATCTCCTCCGGGGTCAGGCGCGCGGTCACCTCCGGGTCCCGGGCGACCCGCTCGCGGAAGCTGACCGGGCTACCCCAGGCCTCCATGGCCAGGCGCTGCACCCGCGCGTAGGCCTCATCCCGCGACATCCCCTTCTCGACCAGGGCGAGGAGCACCCGGCCGGAGTGCACCAGTCCGCCCGTGAGGCCGGCCACGGCCTCCATGCGTTCCGGGTAGACGTGCATGTTCTCCACGAGCCAGACGGTGCGGTCCAGCAGGTAGTCGGCGAGGATGGTGCTGTCCGGAAGGATGATCCGCTCCACCGAGGAGTGGGAGATGTCCCGCTCGTGCCAGAGCGCGATGTCCTCCAGCGCCGCCACGGCGTTTGCCCGCAGCACGCGGGCGAGCCCGCAGATCTGCTCCGCACCCACAGGGTTGCGCTTGTGGGGCATGGCGGACGAGCCCTTCTGACCGGCCGCGAAGGGCTCTTCCACCTCCCGGCCCTCGGTCCGCTGAAGGAGCCGCACCTCGAGGGCGATCTTCTCGAGGGTGCCGCCGAGGATGGCCAGGGCAGTCATCAGCTCGGCGTGGCGGTCCCGCTGCAGCACCTGGGTGCTGATGGGCGCGGGGGCCAGCCCCATCTTCTCGCACACGTACTGCTCGACGAAGGGGTCGATGTTGCCGTAGTTCCCCACGGCCCCGGAGATCTTGCCGACGGCGATGCCGCGGCGGGCCCGCTCGAGGCGCTCCCGGTTCCGCTGCATCTCGGCGTACCACAGGGCGAGCTTGAGACCGAAGGTGGTGGGCTCGGCGTGCACGCCGTGCGTGCGGCCCATGATCAGGGTGTCCTTGAACTCCACCGCGCGGCGCGCGAGCACCGCCAGGAGGCGATCGGCGCCCGCCAGGATCTCGTCCATCGCCTCCACGAGGAGGGCGGACAGGGCCGTGTCCACGACGTCGCTCGATGTGAGCCCGTAGTGGACGAAGCGCGCGGCCGGGCCCATGCGCTCGGCAACGGCCTGCACGAAGGCGATCACGTCGTGCCGCGTCTCCCGCTCGATCTCGGCGACCCGCTCCACGAACCGGGCGTCGACGGGGAAGCGCCTCTGCCGGATCTCCTCCACGGCCTCCCGGGGGATCCGGCCGAGCTCCGCCCACGCCTCGCAGGCGTACAGCTCGACGTCGAGCCAGCGCTCGAAGCGGTGCTCCGGGGACCAGATGCGGCGCATCGCCGGTCGGGTATAGCGCTCGATCACAGGCCATCGCCCCCATCACGGCAATCCCGCGGCTCCGGTCGGCCGGCCGGCTGGCGTCCCGCGCCGGGCCTGGCCTGCCTCCCGGCGTGCGGCGGCGGTCAGCCCGCCGTACCCGGCGAGCCGGCCGCCCCCCGGTCCCTGTAGCGGGCGAACGTCTCCTCCGCCTTCGCCGCCAGCGCCGCCTTGTGCCGGCGGACGCGCTCGCGCAGGGCCGGGTCGGCCACGGCGAGGATCTGGGCGGCCAGGTGCGCCGCGTTGCGGGCGCCGTCGACCGCCACCGTGGCCACCGGCACCCCCGGCGGCATCTGCACGATGCTGTAGAGGGCGTCCACGCCGCCCAGGCTGCTTCCGCCCAGCGGCACGCCGATGACCGGCAGGGGGGTCCACGCCGCCACGACACCGGGCAGGTGCGCGGCCATGCCGGCCGCGGCGATGATCACCTCCAGCCCCCGGGCCTCAGCCCCGCCGGCCCACTCCTGCACCAGGCGGGGGGACCGGTGGGCCGACGCCACGGCGAGCTCGTAAGGGATCCCGTACTCCTCCAGGATGGCCAGGGCGTCCTGCATGCGGGGCAGGTCGCTCTCGCTGCCCAGGATGACGCCAACCCGAGCCCGTGCCACGAGACGGACACCTCCGCCTTGCGCCTCTATTGTACCGCCGTGAGGTTTACCGGAAGATGAACTGCCACAGGCCGAACAGCTCGACGGTGAAGAGGGCCGACACCACCCACAGGAGCGGGTGCACGTCCCGCGCCCTGCCCCGGAAGAGCTTCAGCAGCACGTAGGACACGAAGCCGAGGCCGATCCCGTGGGAGATGTTGAACGTGAGGGGCATGCCCAGGAGGGTGAGGAACGCCGGGATGCCGTCCTCCGGGTTTCCGAACTCGATCTCCCGCACCACGCTCATCATCAGGAAGCCCACGATGATGAGGGCCGGAGCTGTTGCCGCCGACGGCACGATCCCCACGACCGGGGCGAAGAAGATCGCCAGCAGGAAGAGGAGCCCGGTGACGACGGACGTCAGGCCGGTGCGGCCGCCCTCGCCGACGCCGGAGGCCGACTCGATGTAGGTCGTGATCGAGGAGCAGCCCAGAAACCCGCCCGTGACGGCGGCGAGCGAGTCCACCAAGAGGACGTTCCGCAGCCGGGGCACCGTCCCGTCCGGGCGCAGGTATCCGGCCTCTCCGCCGACCGCCACCACGGTTCCCATCGTGTCGAAGAAGTCGGTCATGAGGAAGGCGAAGATGAACGACCAGGCGCTCAGGTTCAGGACCACGGAGAAGTCCAGCCGGCCGATCGTGGCCAGGGACTCGGCCGTGGGCAGGCTCAGCCACGTTTCGGGAAGCCGGGCCTGACCCGTGAAGAAGGCGACCAGGGTGGTGCCCAGGATCCCCAGGAGAAGCGCCCCGCGAACCCGCCGCACCACGAGCAGCAGCGTCAGCGCCAGGCCGAAGAGCGCCAGGAGCGCCGCCGGCTCCCGCAGGTTGCCGAGCGCCACGTACGTCGGGTTGGAGATCACGGGCTGCCCGCCCGGCCCCGGCACGATGGTTGCCGTGTGCGTGATGATCCCCGCGTTCTTGAGCCCGATGAAGGCGATGAAGAGTCCGATGCCGACGCCGATCGCGCGCTTCAGGTTAGCCGGGATCGCGTTCATCACGGACTCGCGGGCGCCGGTCAGCACGAGCAGGGTGACGAGCAGGCCCTCCCAGAACACGATCCCCATGGCCTGCTGCCAGGTGTATCCCGCGCCCAGGACGACGCCGAAGGCCAGCACGGCGTTGAGGCCCATGCCGGAGGCGAGAGCGAGCGGGTAGTTGCTGGCCAGTCCCATGAGAATCGTCATGACCCCGGCGCCGAGCGCCGTGGCGACCGCCGCCGCCTGCCGGGGGACGCCCGCCGCGCCGAGGATGTCCGGGTTGACGAAGATGATGTAGGCCATCGTCATGAACGTGACGATCCCGGCGATGACCTCCGTCCGGACGTCGGTGCCGGCTTCCCGCAGCCGGAACCACCGGTCCAGGGCCCCCGATCCGCCCACCGCCTTCGGCGCGCCTCGCTGCTCCAGAGCTTCCCGAGCCACCGGATGCCCTCCTTCGCAGGGTAAGCCTAGTGTGTGGAGACGCCGGGCCGGCCATCGCGGCGGCCCGAATGAAGACCCGGGCGAGGTGGTTTCGTCGTGAAACCTCCCCGCCCGGGCTTTTGTCCCGCCGGTGTAGCGCCGCAAGGCCGGCGCCTGTGCCGCTCGGTCGCAGCCGGGTGGCCCGCCCCGGCGGAGTTGCCCCGCCCGCCGGCCACCCGCGGAACCCTAGGCACACTTTCACCCGACTATGCGGTTGGACTGCCGGCTGCGCCCGCGCGAGCGCCCGGCACGAGAACATCGTAGCGGACCTCCCGATGAAATGTCAACCTCAAGGGGCGAATGTTTTAGTGCTGCAGGCGGCTTTTGTTCGGAACCAAGGCGTATGGAACCAGTTCGTCGCCCGCCAGCGTGAAGAGGCGGGGGGAGATCCGGTACCGGGTGGCGCGGTACACCTCCCGTACCATCTGCGCCACGTCCTCCACCACCGACCGGTCCGCGTCGCCGAGGGCCACCAGGAAGTCACGGCCGGGCACGGCCACGACGAGCCGCCCCTCTACCTCCTGCCGCAGGGCCTGGATCTGCTCCCGCAGGAGGAGCCGGCTGGCGTCGTACCCGTCGAAGGACTCGCACACCATTCGGAGCCTGGGGCCGTGACCCAGCCGCTTCCACGGGATGCGCGGGGTCGAGCGGGCCAGGTTCTCCACGGCCGTCGGGAGCAGCTCCTGGAAGCGCTTCCCCCAGCGCTCGAGGACACCCTGCGTGACGAAACGGTACCCGTGGGCGGCGTCCACCACCAGGGCAACGCAGAGCCCGGGCGCAAGGGGGTGCGTGGGCACCGTCCGACGTGCACCGAGCCAGTTCGCGCCCCACCGCGCGGGGATGATCTGCGGGCGGATCGACGCCACCTCGGGCGACGCGCCCGCGGACAGATTCGCCGGGCTCCGCACCTGGGCCCGACGGGAGATGAGGTGCACGGGACTCGTCCCGGTGGCCGGCGAAGGCCGGCGATGGAGGTCGCCCCACAAACCACGTCCCTCCCTTTGCCTCGGAGATCGGGATCTTCTCGGCCGGCACCGTGTCAGCGACAGCCTCATCCGGCCCCCCGTCCACCAAGCAAATACGAAAAGCGGGCCGCCGGGTTCGCTCCGCCTCGGGCCAGGGCCAGCCCGGCAGACCGCCTTCCTGCCGTCCGGGAACGGTCACTCCCACTCGATGGTACCCGGCGGCTTCGTCGTGATGTCGTACACCACCCGGTTCACGTGCGGCACCTCGCCCACGATCCGGCTCATGATCCGCTCCAGGACCTCGTACGGGAAACGGAAGAAGTCCGCCGTCATCCCGTCCTCGCTGGTCACCGCCCGCAGGACGATCGGGTACGCGTAGGTGCGCCCGTCCCCCATCACTCCGACGCTGCGGACGTCCGGAAGCACCGCGAAGGCCTGCCAGATCCGGTCGTAGAGACCGGCACGGCGGATCTCCTCCAGAAAGATCGCGTCGGCCTGGCGCAGGATGGCGAGGCGCTCCGGGGTCACCTCACCCAGGACCCGGATGGCCAGCCCCGGGCCCGGGAACGGGTGCCGCCCCACCAGCTCGTCCGGAAGGCCCAGCGCCCGGCCGACCTCGCGCACCTCGTCCTTGAACAGCAGGCGCAGCGGCTCGACCAGCTCCAGGCCCAGGTCCTCCGGGATGCCGCCGACGTTGTGGTGGGTCTTGATCACGGCCCCCCCGCCGGACGCGCCGGACTCGACCACGTCCGGATAGATCGTTCCCTGCACCAGGAAGCCGACCTCGCCGAGGCGGCGCGCTTCCTCCTCGAAGACCCGGATGAACTCCCGGCCGACGATGCGGCGCTTCTCCTCCGGGTCGGTGACTCCCCGCAGCCGGGCGAGGAACCGGTCGGCAGCGTCCACGTGCACGAGCGGGATGTGGAAGTGGTCGCGGAAGGTGCGGGTGACCTGCTCGGCCTCACCCGCACGCAGGAGCCCGTGGTCGACGAAGATCGCCGTGAGACGGTCGCCGATGGCCCGGTGCACCAGCACGGCCGCCACCGAGCTGTCCACCCCGCCGGACAGGGCCACGAGGGCGCGGCCCGTTTCTCCCACCTGCCGGCGCACGGCGGCGACCGCCGAGTCGATCACGCTGTCCACGGTCCAGTCCCCGCGCAGGCCGCACACCCGGAACAGGAAGTTCTCCAGCACCTGCTTGCCCTGGACCGTGTGCACGACCTCCGGGTGGAACTGCACGCCGTACAGGCGCCGGGCGGGGTCGCCGATCACCGCCGTCGGGGTGGCGTCGGTTCGTGCCAGGACCTGGAAACCGGGGGGCGGGCTGATGACCGAGTCCCCGTGGCTCATCCACACCTGGGTGACCGGGTCGAGCCCGCGCAGGAGCGGGGAGTCCGGCACCTCCACCGACAGCATGGCCTTGCCGTACTCGCCGCGCTCGGCGCGGCGCACGTCGCCCCCGAGTTCGTACGCCATGAGCTGCATGCCGTAACAGATGCCCAGCACCGGGATGCCCAGTTCGAACACCGCCGGGTCGATGCGCGGGGCGCTCTCGGCGTACACGCTGGCCGGACCGCCCGACAGGACGATCGCCCGGACGTTTCGCGCCCGGTACTGCTCCACCGGCGTAGTGGGCGGCCAGATCTCGCAGTACACCCGGCTCTCGCGGATGCGGCGGGCGATCAACTGGTTGTACTGGGCACCGAAGTCCACGACGACGGTGAGTTCCGAAGACACGCCCTGCCACCCCTACTCCTGGCCGGCCGCCGCGTACACTTCCGGCCGCAGCACGCAGATTGCCCGCAGGTTCCGGTACTTCTCGTTGAAGTCGAGCCCCATCCCCACCACGAACCGGTCGGGGATCTCGAACCCCCGGTAGTCGATCGGCACGTCCACCTGGCGCCGGGACGGCTTGTCCAGGAGCGCGGCCACCCGGAGGCTCGCCGGGTTGCGCGGGAGGAGGTAATCCCGCAGGAAGCGGAGCGTGAGCCCCGTGTCGACGATGTCCTCCACCACCAGCACGTCCCGGCCGTCAAGCTCGTACTCGAGGTCGAGCAGGACCCGGTGCACGCCCGTGGTCCGGGTGCCTGCGTAACTGACGATGCGCATGAAGTCCAGAGAGGCAGGGACACGGATCCATCGGAACAGGTCCGCCGTGAACAGGGCCGCCCCCTTCAGAATGCCCACCACCACGAGGTCGCGGCCGCGGTAGTCCTCCGTGATCGTCTCCCCGAGCTCTTGGATCCGCTTCTGCAGCTGGTCTTCCGGAATCAGGACCTCAGCGATGTCCTCCCAGAGGTCGTGGCCCACCGGTGCCGCCTCGCCTTCCGCCCTCGAACTTGCCGCGTTCTCCAGCACGTCCCTATCGTACACGTTTCACGTGTGGCTGTGTAGGCAAGGAGGGGACGGCGAACCCACCTCAGAAACCGTATGGACGGGGGGCGTACCCTACCCCCGACCGGAGGCGGCCCCAGCCCGGCAAGGTCGAGCGAGCCATCGCCGGAGCGGCGAGCGGGCACACCGCCGGTCGCCTGCCCAGCGCAGGCTCGTCTCGTACCGGGCCTGGCTGGCCGGCCGCCGGCTGGAGGTCGTCCGAGCCGCGGTAGAGCGACCAGAAGACGATCGCCGCGTCGGCGATCACCTCGGCCATCCCCACGGTGCGATCCAGTTCGGCGAACCAGATCCCGAAGGGGACCGTGGCGACGCCCGCCATGACGTGCACGTGGCCGACCGGGGGTAGCGCCTTGCCCATCCCGGCGCCGGGCCGGAGCGGCCCCCGGTTCACGGTGACCTGCCCGGCCCGCCCGACCGCCGCGTCGACGGCGACGAGAAACGGTTCCCGGCCGTAGGGGGCCGCGCGCTCCCACACCTCCTTCACCCGCTCGCCGATGTTCGCGGCGTGAACCGGGTCGCTGAGGTCTCCCAGCCAGGGGCCGCCAAAGCCCTTGCGGCGGAGGAACCACCCGACGAAGGGTCCCACGGCGTCACCCGTCGAGCTGTTCGCCCCGACGAGGAGGAACACGGGAACGGACGGCCCCGCCCGTTCCGCGAGATACGCCTCGTAGAGCGCCCGCCCGAGAAGCTCGGACGCGCCCGCATCCTGGTAATGAACGTCCGCCACCAGGGCGGCGGGCCCTCGCGGCGTCCGCGCCCGCTCCCGCTTCACCCGGCTCTCCCCCCACGCGCCTGATCGGCGTTGTCTGGTGCAAAGCGGATTGGCAGAGAATCTGCTGTTTTTCTGGTATTAGAATACAGGAACTGGCAGGTGTTGTCAAGCGCGGTGGGACGTTTGCGTTCCCCGTCCCACGACCTGTCCCCGAGGCCGGATCTGCCCCACAATGAAACCGGCCGGACGCGCCGGCGCCCGGTCGGAGAGGGGGGACGTGCTTGAAGCTGCGGATCGCGGTGGGCTCCACGAACCCGGCCAAGGTGGCGGCGACCCGGGCGGTGCTCGAACGGGCGTTCCCCCAGGCGGAGGTCGTCCCGGTCGAGGTCCCGAGCGGGGTCCCGGCGCAACCCGTCGGTGAGGACGAGACGGCGGCCGGCGCCCGGCAGCGCGCCCGGCTCGCCCTGGCGGCGGTTCCGGGGGCTTTCCTCGGCGTCGGCCTCGAGGGGGGCATCGACCGGGAGGGCCACCTCCTCAACTGCTGCGCCATCGCCACGCCGGATGGGGCCGTGCACGTCGCCTGGGGGGTGCGGTTCCCGCTGCCGCCCCTGGTCGTCCGCCGCGTCCTGGCCGGCGAGGAGCTCGGGGCCGTCATGGACGAGGTGAGCGGCATCCCGAAGAGCCGGCAGACCCTCGGGGCGGTCGGGATCCTCACCGACGGGCTCCTGACCCGCGACGCGATGTGGCAGCCGGCGATCGCCTGCGCGCTCGCCCCGGTGCTGCACCCGGAACTCTACGATCCCGGCGGACGGGCCGCCCGGCCCGGACCGCGCCGTTAGGCCCCGCGGCGCGGGGACCGGCAGACGAACGACCCCCCGGTCGGACCGGGGGGCCGGCAGATCGCCTTGCCCGCGACACTACTGCTCGAAAGCCAGGAAGACCGGCGGGAACGTCAACAGGAACCCCAGGGCGACAAGGATCAGGGTCCACCGCCACGCCTTGTGGAAGTCGATGTCCACGCCGCGCCAGCGGTTGGCGGCCACCGCCCAGGCCACGAGCCAGACGATCACCGCCCCGAGAGCCTTTCCGGAGAGCGGCCCCACCGGGTCCGACCAGGTCAGGAAGGCCTTGAACCCGGCACTGATCTCCGTCAGCGTCGTGAACAACCCGAGAGCGAACGATCCGATTCCCGCCGCCACCAGGGCTGCCGCCGCCGGCCCGTTGGGCCGGGAGGCCGTCTCCGGACCATCGGTTGGGTTACGGCTGATGCCCATCGTGATCCTCCTTCCGGCGGGATCGCCGTCACCGGGTGGGGGCCATCTTGTTCAGGAAGGCCCCGAAGACGCCGGCGACCCCAGCTGCGACGAAAGCGAGCGAGTAGAGCACCATCGCGACCTTGCGGACCCGGTCCTCGTGGGCCAGCCGGCGGCCGTAGTACCAGATGACGTACGCAACCGCCGTGGCCAGGATCGGAGCAATCCAGGCGACGTGCTCCTTCCACTCCATCCCGAACTCGTGCCAGAGCTTGGTGCTCTCGTTGGCCAGAAGCAGGGAACGGGGGCTGTCGGGCGTCTTGGCGCGGTACCACGGGTACACGATGAAGGTGCCGGAGAAGACCGTGAGCCAGGCGGTCACGGCCATGATCCAGGTGCCGGCCACGAGCCGGCCCATGCGCTCGCGGATGCCCTCCGGCGTCACCAGCTCCGGCCGCAGGCTCCACAGGCCGGCCAGTCCACCGCCGAAGGCCAGGAGGAACAGCGTGCCCAGGATCAGACCGTGAAGAACCGTCCAGGTCTCCCGAACGGACAGTTCCATGACCTCACTCCCCCTCGGACCGCCAGGTTGGACGGCAGGGGTCGGTCGCGGCGCCGCTACCGTTCCCTCTGTCCCCATTCTCCAGCCGGCAACACCCCCGGCCCAGTGTCGGACGTCCCCGAGAACCGTGGGACATCTGTCACCTTCCCGGACGCAGCCCGGGGCCGGCGATGCCCGCCCGCACCGCGTACGCGGCTGCCTCGGCGCGGTTGCGGAAACCGTACCGGCCCAGTATCTCGCTGAGGTAGTTGCGGACCGTCTTCTCGCTCAGGAAGAGGGTGCGCCCGATCTCCCGGTTGGTCATCCCCCGAGCGACGCACTCGAGGATCCGGCGCTCCTGGGCAGTCAGCCGGGACGGGTCCGGGCCCATCGCGGGCGGCTCCGCCGATCCGCGCGCCGGCGCGGCCCCCGCGCCCCGAGCCCCCTGCATGGCCTCGGCCAGCATCGGCCCGAGTGACGGGTCCAGAGCCATGCCGCCGCGGGCCACGGTGCGAATGGCGGCAAGGAGAGCGCCGTTGTCCAGGTCCTTCAGGATGTATCCCCGCGCGCCCGCCGTGACGGTTTCGACCAGTGCGTGCCGATCGGCGAACGACGTCAGGATGACCACCCGTACCTCGGGAAACCGCCGGTGCAACTCCCGGCAAACGGAGACCCCGTCGCGGTCGGGAAGGCGCAGGTCGAGAAGCACCACGTGGGGCTGCGATCGCTGCGCCACGGCAAGGGCCTCCTCACCGGTGGCGGCCTCTCCCACCACCTCGATGTCCGGCTCCCGGGCCAGCAGCGCGCGCAGGCCCAAGCGGACGACCCCGTGGTCGTCGACCACGATGACCCTGACCTGCTGGGCGGCAGGCGAGGAGGTTTCAGCCGGCAGCGGTGTGGAGTTCGGTGCCACGGCGCATGCCCCCCAGGTCCCCGGCTTCGAATTCGCCCAGCGGCAGGTAGGCGACCACCTGCGCGCCCTCACCGGGCGCGGAGTGAACCTGCCACACCCCGCCGCGCGCCTCCACTCGCTGGCGCATGTTGTCCAGGCCCTGACCCTGACTGGCGCTTCCGGCCACGAACCCCCGGCCGTCGTCGGACACGCGCACCAGGAGCGTGGCCTCCGACCGGGCGACCACCACCCGCGCCCGCCGGGAGCCCGAGTGCCGGACCACGTTCGACAGCGCTTCCCGCAGCAGGGCGATCACGTCGTCCCGCAGTGCGCGGGGCACGGGCGGCTCTGTAGCGCCGGAGCCGGAACTGGCGGGCTCGAGCCCGTCGAACTCGAGGTCGACCACCAGTCCCGTCAGGCAGGATACCTGCCGGACCAGGGCGCCGATCTCGGCGGCCAGCTCGTTCCAGGTCAGGCTCGTCACCCCGGTCCGCAGGCCTTGTACGTAGCCGCGCAGTTCTGTCACGGCTGCCGACAACGCGTCGGCAGCCTCGCGCACCAAGGTCCGCGCGCCGGCCAGGCTCTCATCCCTCCTGGCATCGTCCGGCCCCGCCGGGCCGCCGCCGAGGTCGTCGAGCACCACCCCGACCTGCCGGAGGGCGAGACCCGCCCCGTACAGCGTCTGCATGATCCCGTCGTGAAGCTCCCGGGCGATCCGCGTGCGCTCGCACAGGACGGCCCGCTCCTCCTCGGCCCGACGGAGTCGCGCTTCCACTTCCCACCGGAAGATCTCCAGAAGCCGTAGCATGCAGAAGGCGACACCCAGGCCCGCCGCCCCGCGCACGAGTTTCACCGGGAACCCGAACACGGCGAGAAACGACTCCTCGTTCATGACGGACGCAGGGAAGAAAGCCTGGCGGGGGACCACAAGTCCCCCCGCAAGGGCGTAGGCGGCGAAGGAGAGGCTCGCGCCGCGCAGATATGGTAGCCACCGTCCGCGGTCCAGCCGGCCGATCTCCCCTCCCTGCCTGGAGAGCCCGACCGCAGCCAGCGCCGCCGCAGGGAAACCGAGGAGATACCGTGACCAGACCTCCGCTGCGGCGAACCAGCTGTGCAGCTCCACCCCGGGACGGATGAGCGGGTAGGCGAGGAAGAACACGATCCACACGGCGACGACGGCGACGGGCACCCCCGTGGTCCGGCGCTCGGGCGGGTGTTCGCCGGACACGAGCAGGATGCCGAAGCGGAGAAGGAAGCCGAACGAGAGTGCGGTGGCGACGGTCTTGAGTCCGACCAGCAGGGGGACCAACCGCTCCGCCGCGGAACCGTAGTACAGGGGAATGAAGACCGCGCCCCAGTCGGCCGCTGCGTGCACGATGGCGAACGCCGCCAGCGCGGGCAGGGACCGCGCCAGGGTGAACCGGGTCTGCCAGAGTCGCCCCTGCAGGGCAATGCCCACGCCCAGGGTGAAGAAGGCCAGCGCGTAGGCGAAGTTGACGGCCGGCATGTTGGCGTCCCAGAAACCGCTCGACACGATCCGGCTTCCCTCCTTCTCCCGGCGAGCGCCGCCCGGGCTCACTTTACTGAATAACGCACGGCGAGGTAGACCCGTATGGTCCGAAGGAAGCGGCACGATCGTTCAGTCGGGGGAGTCCACCCACCGGACGGGCTGCCGCACGCGGGGACCCCCGCCGGCCTGGCCGGCGGGGGTCCTCAGCCACTCCGGCAAGCTAGGCGCTCAGCGCCCGCCGGATGCGGCGGAGTCCCTCCTGGTACTTGCGCGAGATGTGGCTGCCGTGGCATCCTGCCTCCCTCGCGAGCT
Source organism: Caldinitratiruptor microaerophilus (assembly GCF_025999835.1). Taxonomy (NCBI): domain Bacteria; kingdom Bacillati; phylum Bacillota; class Clostridia; order Eubacteriales; family Symbiobacteriaceae; genus Caldinitratiruptor; species Caldinitratiruptor microaerophilus. Next base: position 2,430,671 of record NZ_AP025628.1, read on the forward strand.
CCACTGCCGACCGGCCGTACACGAGCCGGGCCTCGACGACGGGTCCGCCCACCTCGCGGACGAGGCGAACGAGGTCCTCGTACTGGACCCCGGCCGCCAGGTCCGGTTCGTAGGCGATGAGGCCCGCGTAGGTGAGGTGATCCGTCTCCGGCACCTCCTCCTCCAGCGAGATGATCACGCCGGGGGGATGCCAGCGGCGCAAGCGCCGCATGAACATGCGCACCTCGTTCGTGATCACTGGCCACGCGTAGGCCGAGAACGGCACGTTGCGGCCGGAGTCATACGTCCGGCAAGCCTTCCACAGACCGACCAGCGCTTCGTTGCGGATGTCGTCGTGGTGCATCGGGAGTGCCCTGGACAAGAACCGTGCCGCGACTGCATACGCGAGGGGGACGTTTGCCACGAACCGCTCCTCTGGTGTCACCGGGCTCACCTCCCGCAGCGGGGGGCTGCGACGCTGGAGACGAGGGGCAGCAGAGGTACGATTGCGGCTGGGGATCGGGAACCGGCCTCCACGAGCGGTAGGGTCCCGTGGAGGCCCGTCCTGTCCTCGCAATTCCGGCAATTTGGCTTACAGCAGTGCTCCGGGGAGGTGACCTGGGTCCAGTATACCAACCGGCGGGCCCGGGCGGCGGCCGGCCTGGGGCGCCTGGCAGCGCGTTGAAGCGGATGGCGGGCCGAGCGAACCGCTATGGCCGGCGTGGAACGTCGGCGGCAGCCTTTTCGCGGCCTGAGGCGGCCGGTGGCACGTCGCCAGCGTCCTTCTCACCACGTGTCCCCGCCACCGGGCGGGGGCCAGGCCCCGAGCATGCGTCGCAGGAGCACGACCTGGCCGGCGTGGTAGCTGTTGTGGGCAGCGATCATCTGCAAGCTCTCTGCCCGCGTCCGGCCGGGGCGGGCGTGGATCTCGGCGGTGAGGTCCCCCTTCGCCAGCCGCATGGCCTCGTCGAGCCCGGCGATGAAGCGCTCGACCGCCCGCCGCCACTCCGCCTCGTCCCGCGGCGCCTCCTCCTTCGGCCAGGATTCCTCCGCGTGCTCGGGTACAGGGGGGTCCTCCCCCCGCAGCTGCGCCAGGGAGAAATCCTGCCAGAAGATCATGTGGCCGAGAATCTGCCAGATGCTGTGCGGACTGCCGCCAGGCCGCAGGCCCACGAGCCGCCAGTCGAGCCCCTCGAACACCCTGGCGGGTTGCACGTGTGCACCGCGTCCCGCCAGGGCGTTTCGCAAGGTCCGGGACTGCATCTGCCCACCCCCAGCCCGACGCCTCAAACCTGTACGCCGCCTGACCCGGTCCAGTGTATCGCCTTTTTGTAATACTGACGATACAAATGGCCCGAAGGTTCGCCGAAAAGCCAGGAAAAAAACGGAAGTCCCGCCTCGACCGCACCGGTTTCGAGGCCGGCGGCCCCGCCGTCCCGGCCGTCCCGGGGAGCCTTCCGGCGTCAAGAAACCGGCCGGGGCAGCTTCCGCTGCCCCGGCCTCACCGGTCTGGTGGAGCTGAGGGGAGTCGAACCCCTGACCTCGTGAATGCCATTCACGCGCTCTCCCAACTGAGCTACAGCCCCGGGTCCTCGACCCGGGGCCGGCACCCGGAAGGTGCCGGCCCCGAAGCGCTGGAGCGGGTTACGAGACTCGAACTCGCGACCTCCACCTTGGCAAGGTGGCGCTCTACCAACTGAGCTAAACCCGCCCGAAGCGAGACACCGGCGGACGCCCACCGGGGGACCGAGCCGCCGGGTCCGCTCCTCACGGACCCGACGCCCGGCCAAGCTTCCTGGTGGACCGCGTAGGACTCGAACCTACAACCGTCCGATTAAGAGTCGGATGCTCTACCAATTGAGCTAGCGGTCCGTGTCTTGGTGGCCCAGGGGAGAGTCGAACTCCCGACACGCGGATTTTCAGTCCGCTGCTCTACCAGCTGAGCTACCGGGCCACGGCGGACCGGCGGTTCCGCCGGCCCGGCCTCTTGTTCTGGCTCCGGCAGCAGGATTCGAACCTGCAACCCTCCGGTTAACAGCCGGATGCTCTACCGTTGAGCTATGCCGGAACGCTGCCCGGCGGGCACCCCGTGGCGCTCCCCGGAATCGCAACCTGGATTGTACCACAGCCCTGGCGGTCGTGCAACCGGAAAAGCCCGCCAAAATGTTTTTGCAACGATCGGACGCCGCCCGCGTGCCGGGACCCCGCGGACCGGCTCACACGAGCCGGGCGATCCAGCGGTCGCGATCGCCGGGCAGGAGGTCGACCGGCGAAATCTCCACGAGCGTGTAGGCTCCGGGGTCCAGCCGCAGCGCGGCGCGGGCCGCGGCCACCATCACCTGGGCCGTGAGCGCGGGGTTGTGGATCCGCATCTCGAACCGCAGGAGCTGGTTGTGGGCCCCAGCCGAGACTCCCTTGCGCTCCACCACCACGCCGTGCCCCATGTCGGTCAGGTCGTCCACGTTCTCGACCCGGTACACCCGGGTCTCGTCGTGGACGAAGTACGGGTCGGTCTGGATGGCCGACTCGACCCGGTCGAAGTCGGCCCCGGGCTCGAGCTCCACGTACACGGCGCGGCGGTGCCGGCCCTGGCCCGCCGGCAGGGTCAGCGACAGGGCCTTGCGCACCCCCGGGATCGCCTTGACCGCGGCCGTGTGTCCCATGCTCATGCCGGGTCCGAAGTTCGTGTACGTGATGCCGCGGGAGGTCATCACCTCGAAGAGCGCCCGTATCACGGAGTCCGTCCCCGGATCCCAGCCGGCCGCCAGGACGGCCACCGTCCCGCGGTCCCGGGCCAGGCGGTCCAGTTCCCGGCGCAGGGCCGGGATCTCCCCGTGGATGTCGTAACTGTCCACCGTGCGGATGCCCAGGCCCAGATAGTGGCGCGCGTGCTCCGGCACCTGGCGGCTGGGCACGGTGAGGAGCGCCACGTCCACCGGCCCCAGCTCGGCAGGGTCCTGCACGACCTTCACCCCGGGGAGGTCCGGAGCCGCCCCCGCCGCGGCGCGGCGCACCACGCCGGCCAGCTCGAGGTCGGGCGCCTGTCGGAGCGCCTCCACCGCGTACCGACCCACGTTGCCCAAGCCCACGACCGCTACCCGGCCCAGTGCCATCTCCGAGCGTTCCTCCCGCCCCTTCACGATTGACATCTTGACACAGACAGGATACCAGGTGGACCCGCCGCGGAAAAGGGCCCGACGGACGGCCTACACCACGCCGACCCGCCCGCCGTAGGGCAGCGGCGGGACCACCTGGGCCACCGTCCAGTCCTGCAGGGCCTCGACCGTGATCTCGTCGCCCTCCCGCAGGGCGGAGAGAACCTGGACCACGGCCCGGGCGGTGTCCAGGCTGGTGAGGACGGGAACGCCGCTTTCCACCGCCGCCCGCCGGATGAGGAAGCCGTCCCGGTCGACCTCCCGGCCCCGGCTCAGCGTGTTCACCACGAGGTCGACCGCCCCCTGGCGGATGAGGTCCGGGATGTTGGGCGCGCCCTCGCTGACCTTGTTCACCCGCTCGACGGGGATCTTGCACGCCGCCAGGGCGGCCGCCGTCCCGGCGGTGGCGAGGAGGCGGAAGCCCAGTGCGGCGAAGTCGGCGGCGATGGCCATGGCCTCGGGCTTGTCCTTGTCGGCGACCGTGAAGAGGACCGTCCCCCGCCGCGGCACCTGCAGGCCGGCGGCCAGCAGCGCCTTGTACAGCGCCCGCGGGAAGTCGAGGTCCGAGCCCATCACCTCGCCCGTCGACTTCATCTCCGGCGACAGGGCGACGTCGACGGTGGTGAGCTTCTGCCACGAGAACACCGGCGCCTTGACCGCCACGCGCCTGGGCTCGGGCCACAGCCCGCCGCGGTAGCCGAGTTCGGCCAGAGTGCGCCCCGCCATGATGCGGGCCGCGATCCGGGCCAGCGGCAGGCCGGCCGCCTTGGCCAGGAAGGGCACTGTCCGGCTCGCCCGCGGGTTGACCTCGAGCACGTACACCTCCCCGCCGTACACGACGTACTGGATGTTCACCAGCCCCCGCACCCGGAGCGCCAGCGCCAGGCGGGTCGTGTAGTCGATCACCTGCTGTCGCGCCCGGTGCCCGAGGCCGAGCGCCGGGTAGACGGCGATGCTGTCGCCGGAGTGCACCCCGGCCCGCTCGACGTGCTCCATGATGCCCCCGATGAGCACCTCGTGCCCGTCGGCGACCGCGTCGACCTCGACCTCCTTCCCCTGGAGGTACTTGTCGACCAGGACGGGGCGGGACTCCGAGACCTCGACGGCGCTCTGCATGTACTCCCGCAGCTCGTCCTCGCCGTGCACGATCTCCATGGCCCGGCCGCCCAGGACGTACGAGGGCCGCACGAGCACCGGGTAGCCGATGCTGGCGGCGATCGCCGCCGCCTGGTCCACGGTGAGCGCCGTGCCGCCCGGGGGCTTGGGGATCCCGAGCTCGATCAGGAGCCGGTCGAACTTCTCCCGGTCCTCCGCCCGGTCCATCTCCTCGACGGGCGTGCCCAGGACCGGGACCCCGGCCGCGGCCAGCGGGCCGGACAGGTTGATCGCCGTCTGGCCGCCGAACTGGCAGACTGCGCCCTCGATGTCGAGGGCCGAGCCGCCGGCCGCCACGCCTCCCTCCTCCTCGATCACGTTCATGACGTCCTCGAAGGTGAGGGGCTCGAAGTAGAGGCGGTCGGAGGTGTTGAAGTCGGTCGAGACCGTCTCGGGGTTGTTGTTGACGATGACCGACTGCACGCCCTCCTCCCGCAGGGCCCAGGCGGCGTGCACGGCGCTGTAGTCGAACTCGATGCCCTGCCCGATGCGGATCGGGCCGGACCCCAGGACGACCGCCTTGCGGCCGGGCCGCGGCCGGGCCTCGTTCTCGCCCTCGTAGGTGCTGTAGTAGTACGGCGTGGCGGCCTCGAACTCCGCCGCGCAGGTGTCGACCATCTTGTAGACCGGGCGCACCCCCAGCGCCTGGCGCCGGTGCCGCACCGCCATCGGGTCCATGCCCACGAGCCGCCCGATGGTCGTGTCGCTCAGGCCCAGCCGCTTCGCCCGCAGGAGCCGCTCCCGGGTCAGGCCCTCCGGACCGGCGGCGGCGAGCTCCTGCTCCATCGCCACCACCCGGCCGATCCCCTGGACGAAGAACCGGTCGATGTCGCTCAGGGCCGCCACCCGGTCGACGCCCCAGCCCCGGCGGAGCGCCTCGGCGACGGCGAACAGGCGCTCGTCGTTCGGCACCGCGAGGAGGCGCTCGAGGTGGACGTCGTCCAGCGCCGCCATGCGGGGGTGGGCGAGCCCGTCCCGCCCGACCTCCAGCGAGCGGATCGCCTTGAGGAGGGCGGCGGGGAAGGTGCGGTCGATCGCCATGACCTCGCCGGTCGCCTTCATCTGCGTGCCCAGCGTCCGGCTAGCGGTGGCGAACTTGTCGAAGGGGAAGCGGGGGATCTTGACGACCACGTAGTCGAGGGCGGGTTCGAAGGCGGCGTACGTCGTACCGGTGACGGGGTTGCGGATCTCGTCGAGCCGCAGTCCGGCGGCGATCTTGGCGGCCACCTTGGCGATGGGGTAGCCGGTGGCCTTCGAGGCGAGCGCCGAGGACCGGCTCACCCGCGGGTTCACCTCGATCACCACGTACTCCCGGCTCTTGGGGTTCAGGGCGAACTGGATGTTGCACCCGCCCTGGATGCCGAGCGCGCTGATGATCCGCAGCGCCGCCGAGCGGAGCATCTGGTGCTCCCGGTCGGTGAGCGTCTGGGCCGGGGCGACCACCACGGAGTCGCCGGTGTGCACGCCGACCGGATCGACGTTCTCCATGTTGCAGACGGTGATGACGCTGCCGGCCCCGTCGCGCATCACCTCGTACTCGATCTCCTTCCAGCCCGCGACGCTGCGCTCCACCAGGCACTGCCCGATGGGCGACAGGCGCAGGCCGGTGCTCACGATCTCGACCAGAGAGGCGGCGTCGCGGGCGATGCCTCCGCCGGTGCCGCCCAGGGTGTAGGCCGGGCGGACGATGAGGGGGAAGCCGACCCGCTCCGCGAAGGTGAGCGCCGCGCCCGCCGTGGTCACGATGGTCGACTCCGGGATCGGCTCGCCGATCGCCTGCATGAGGGCCTTGAACTCGCCCCGGTCCTCGGCCCGGCGGATCGCCTCGAGGGGGGTGCCGAGGAGTTCGACGCCGTAGCGCTCCAGCACGCCCGACTCGGCCAGCTCCCGGGCGAGGTTGAGGCCCACCTGGCCGCCCAGGGTCGGCACCAGCCCCTGGGGCCGCTCCTTGGCAATGATCCGCTCGACGAACTCGGCGGTGAGGGGCTCGAGGTACACCCGGTCGGCGATCTGGGCGTCGGTCATGATGGTGGCCGGGTTCGAGTTGACCAGGACGACCTCCAGCCCTTCCTCCCGGAGGGCCTGGCACGCCTGCGTGCCGGAGTAGTCGAACTCGGCGGCCTGGCCGATCACGATGGGCCCCGACCCGATCACCAGCACGCGCCGGAGATCCTTCCGCTTCGGCATCAGCGCTCACCCCCCTTCGCCGGCCGGGCGCCCCCGGCGGGGCGGTCGCCCCGGTCCTGGCTGCGCATCAGCTCCAGGAACCGATCGAAGAGGAAGCGGGACTCCTCCGGCCCGGGGCACGCCTCGGGGTGGTACTGCACCGAGAAGGCCGGGCGGCCCTCAGCGGCAATCCCCTCGACGGTGCCGTCGCTGACGTTGCGGTGCGTGACGGTGACGCCGGGAGGGAGCGAGGCCTCGTCGATGGCGTAGCCGTGGTTCTGGGTCGTGATGAACACCCGCCCCGTGGCCAGTTCCTGGACGGGGTGGTTCACGCCCCGGTGGCCGAACTTCATCTTGTAGGTGTCTGCCCCGAGGGCCAGGCCCAGGACCTGGTGGCCCAGGCAGATGCCCATCGTGGGGACCCGGGCCTCCAGGAGCCCCCGGGCGGTCTCGATGGCCGCCCGGGCCTCCTTCGGGTCGCCGGGGCCGTTCGAGAGGAGCACCCCGTCGGGCGCCAGGGCCAGGATCTCTCCGACGGGGGTGTCCGCCGGCACCACCGTCACCTCGCAACCCAGCTGGACCAGGCTGCGGACGATGTTCTGCTTCGCGCCCAGGTCCACCATCACCACGTGGGGCGCCCCGGGGCCCCCGGCCCGGCCGGCAGGCCCCCGGGTTCCCCCGGGACCCACCCGGTACGGTTCCTGGGGCGTGACCGCCGCCACGGCACCGGTAAGGCGGAAGTCGCGGGCCTCCCCGACGAGGGCGAGGAGCCACGTGCGGAGGGCCGGCGGCAGGGCCACCCGCCATTCGCCGGCGAGGGCCACCAGCCCTCCCGGCGCGTCGAGATCCTGGGCGGCCTCGCCCGGCACCTCCCCGCCGGCAGCCGTCACGATCACCCCGCCCATCGCGCCGTGGATGCGCAGCACGCGGGTGAGCGCGCGCGTATCGACCCCGGTGAGCCCCACCACGCCGTGGCGTTCGAGGTAGCCCGCCAGGGTCTCCGTGGCCTGCCAGTGGCTGGGCTCCGTGCACAGCTCCCGCACGACCAGCCCGCGCAGGTGCGGCCGCCCCGATTCGAAGTCCTCCGGGTTGATGCCGGTGTTTCCCACCAGGGGGTAGGTGTTGACCACGATCTGTCCCCAGTACGAGGGGTCCGTGATCTCCTCCTGGTAGCCGGTCATCCCCGTGGTGAAGACCACCTCCCCGGTCGCCCGGCCGGGGGCGCCGAAGGCATCCCCCTGGAAGATGGTCCCATCCGCCAGCACAAGGTACCCCTTCACGTGTGTTCCCTCCTGTCCGCCGCCCGAGCCGGGCGGCGACCGCCGGTGCGCCTCACGGGACGCTTTTACCGTCGTCGGGGGACGGGGCGGTCGTCTTCGGTTTTGGTGTCCGATCCTCCTTGCGTCTGTCCGCTGTTCTTCGCCGCCAGGATCGCCCGGGCCTTCTCCAGCTGGCGGGCGACCTCGGCCGGCGCGGTGCCGCCGTACGAGGCCCGCCCTTCCACCACCGCTTCGGGGGTCAGGGCGGCGTACAGGTCCTCGCCGATGCGATCGCTGAACTGCCGGTACTCCTCGAGGCTCAGTTCGCCGAGGTACTTGCCGCGCTCGATCGCGTACAGCACGATCCGCCCGGTGACCTCGTGCGCCTCCCGGAAGGGCAGGCCCTTGCGGGCCAGGTAGTCGGCCAGGTCGGTGGCGTTCGAGTAATCCCGGCGCACCGCCTCGCGCATGCGGTCCCGCCGGAACCGGAGCGTGGCCAGCATGCCGGCGGCGACGGCCAGGGAGGCCTTCAGCGTGTCGGCGGCATCGAAGAGCCGCTCCTTGTCCTCCTGCAGGTCCGTGTGGTAGGCGAGCGGCAGCCCCTTGAGCACGGTGAGGAGCGCCACCAGGTCGCCGTACACCCTCCCGGCCTTGCCCCGCAGGAGCTCCGCGACGTCCGGGTTCTTCTTCTGGGGCATGATCGAGCTGCCGGTCGCGAAGGCGTCGTCCATCTCGACGAAGCCGAACTCGGCGCTCGACCAGTTGACCAGTTCCTCCCCGAGCCGGCTGAGGTGCATCTGGCAGATGGCCGCCGCGGCGAGGAACTCCACGATGAAGTCCCGGTCGCTGACGGCGTCGATGCTGTTCTCGTACACCGCCGAGAAGCCCAGGTCGGCCGCCGTGACGTGCCGGTCGATGGGGAACGTGGTCCCGGCCAGGGCCCCCGCCCCGAGCGGGCTCACGTCCGCCCGCCGCGCGCAGTCGGCGAAGCGGCCGTCATCCCGCTCCAGCATCCAGAAGTAGGCCAGGAGGTGGTGGGCCAGGAGCACCGGCTGAGCCCGCTGCAGGTGGGTGTAGCCCGGCATGATCGTGCCGGTCTCCCCGGACGCCCTGTCCAGGATAACAGCCTGCAGGTCGCGGATCAAGCCCCGGATGGCCGCGACCTCCTCCTTCACGTACAGGTGCACGTCTGTGACGACCTGGTCGTTGCGGCTCCGGGCCGTGTGGAGCTTGCCGCCCACCGGACCGATCTTCTCGATCAGCCGCTTCTCGATGTTCAGGTGGATGTCCTCGTATTCCTGCCGGAACGGGAAGGTGCCATCCTCGATCTCCCGGGCGATCTCCTCCAGCGCGCGGACGATGGCCTCCACCTCCTCCGCGCGGAGGATGCCCTGCCGTCCCAGCATCCGGGCGTGCGCGATGCTCCCCCGGATGTCCTGGTGCCACAGGCGCCGGTCGAACCCGATGGACGCCGTGAATCCTTCAGCCAGCTTGTCCGCGGCCTTCGTGAACCGGCCGCCCCAGAGCTTCTTCACCGGTGACCGTCCTTTCCCCAGTCGGCCGGACCGGAGGCCCGGCTTCACCCCGCCGGACGCCGGTCCTCGCATAAGTATACGTGGTTGTGTATAACTATGCAACCCGGCAAGGCCGGCGTGCGACGTCCGCAGACCTGTGCTACAATGCGGGGTCGGCCACCCCCGGGGGTGGCCGCCACGCCGCCGGTCCGCCCGGCGGGACCTGCACCGTCCGCCCGGGGCGCAGCCCCGCCGGCCCTCCCCGGCCGGATGACCTTCCGGCACCGGTAGGAGATGCATGCCGATGACTCGAATTCCACAAGCTGGCGGTCTCCAGCCCCACGACCACCGGGAGGCCCGATGAGCGCACGCCAGCTCTTCCTCCTCTTCTTGCCGCTCGCCTTCTCCAACGGCCTCATGGCCCTCGGCGAGACCGTCGTCGGGGCGAGCCTGAGCCGGTGGCCGGACCCCGTGATCGCCCTGGCGGCGTTCGGGAGCGCGTTCAACGTCGCCCTGGTGATCGAGGGCCCGGTCATCATGCTGCTGCACGCCTCCAACGCGCTCGTGCGGGACCGCGCGACCTACCGCCTGGTGCGGGGCTTCACCATCGCCCTCGGCGCCTCCCTGGCCCTCCTGCACGCGCTGGTGGCCTTCACCCCCCTGTACGACGTGATCTTCCGGTCGGTCCTGCACCTGCCGGCGCCGGTGGCCTCGGAAGCCCGCGCCGCGTTCATCGCCATGCTGCCGTTCACGCCGGCGGTGGGCTGGCGCCGCTTTCTCCAGGGAATCATGATCCGGCAGGGCCGGACAACCCCGGTGGGCATCGGGACCGTGGTGCGCTTCGGTACGCTGCTCACGGTGGTCGCCGCCGGCTCCGTCGCCGTACGTTCCGCCGTGGTCCCGAGCGCAGCGGTGGGCGCGTTCGCCCTGTCCATGAGCGTGGTGGCCGAGGCCGCCTACACCCACCGGGTGGCCCGGCGGGCCGTGCGGGCCGTTCCGGCCGAAGCCGCAGGAACTCCGGCGGGCAGCGCTTCCCTCACCTGGGGGCAACTGCTCCGCTTCTACTGGCCGCTGGCGAGCACGAGCGTCGTCGTCTACCTCGCCCGCCCGGTGGTCACCGCCGCGCTGGCGCGGGGCGTGGCCGTGCAGGCGTCCCTGGCCGGCTGGCCCGTTCTCACCAACACGCTCTTCCTCTTCGTCGACTCGCTGTCGATGCTGCAGCAGCTCGTCATCCCTTACGCCGAGGGGCCGACGCGGGCAGTCGTCCGCCGGGTCGCCGTGCGGCTGGCGCTGGCCGCCGGCGCGGCCATCGCCCTGCTCGGGCTGAGCCCGCTGGGCGAACTGTACCTGAGCCGGGTGATCGGCCTGCGCGGGGAGGTGCTGCAGCTGGTGGGGACTGCCCTGGGCCTCGCCGTGCCGTACCCCGCCGGCCTGGTGCTGCAGAGCTGGTTCCAGGGCATCCTCGTCCGCCAGAAGTGGACCGCCGCCATCACGGCCGGGGCCGTCATCAACCTCCTCGTGCTGAGCGCGGTGTCCTACACCGGCGTGGCGGTCACCCGTCTCCCCGGGCTCTACCTGCTCACCGCCGGCATGATCCTCGGGCTCCTCGCCGAGGGGGCGTGGCTCGCCCTGGTCGCCCGCGCCGCGGAGGGCCAGACCCGTGCCCCCGTGACCCGAGGACTCCCCGGGTGAGCGGACGCCAGCCCGGGTAGCGGGGGGTCCGGCGGAGGGGCAGAGACATGGAGGCGCCCCGGCGGCTCGTGCCGCCGGGGCGCCGGCGTGAGGCCGTTGGCGTGCCACGGAGGCGGCACTACACCCCGACCTTCTTCGCCGCGGCCTCCTTCTGCACCGCCGCGTAGACCTTGGTGGGCAGGCCGAAGATGTCGATGAACCCCTTGGCCGCCTTGTGGTCGAACTTGTCGGCGCTGTCGTAGGTGGCGAGGTCGTAGGAGTACAGGCTGACGGGAGACTTCCGGCCCACGGCCGTGGCCGTGCCCTTGTACAGCTTCACCCGCACCGTGCCGGTCACGGTCTCCTGGCTCTTCCGGACGAAGGCGTCGATGGCCTCCTTGAGCGGGTGGAACCACAGGCCGAAGTAGACGAGTTCGGCGTACTTCTGCTCCAACCCCATCTTGAAGTGGTGCAGCTCCCGAGGGAGCGTGATGGTCTCGAGTTCCCGGTGCGCCAGGGTGAGCACGGTGGCGGCGGGCATCTCGTAGACCTCGCGGCTCTTGATGCCGACCAGCCGGTTCTCCACGTGGTCGATCCGTCCCACCCCGTGGGCGCCGGCCAGCTTGTTGAGGCGCTCGATCAGGGTCACGAGGTCGAGCGCCTCGCCGTTCAGGGACACCGGCACGCCCTGCTCGAAGCCGATCTCCACGTATTCGGGCTCGTCCGGCGCGGCCTGCGGCGACACGGTCCAGGCGAAGGCCTCCTCGGGGGGCTCCACCCAGGGGTCCTCCAGGACGCCGGCCTCGCAGGACCGGCCCCACAGGTTCACGTCGATGGAGAAGGGGTTCTCCTTGCCGACCGGGATCGGGATCCCGTGCTCCAGCGCGTAGTCGATCTCCTGCTCCCGGCTCCACGCCCACTCCCGGACCGGCGCCAGGACCTTGAGCGAGGGGTTCAGGGCGGCGGCCGACACGTCGAAGCGCACCTGGTCGTTGCCCTTCCCCGTGCAGCCGTGGGCGATGTACTCCGCCCCCTCCTCCTCGGCCACCCGCACCAGGTGCTTCGTGATGAGCGGCCGGGACAGGGAGGCGCTGAGGAAGTACTTTCCCTCGTAGACGGCGTTCGCCTGGAGGGTCGGCAGGACGTAGTCGTAGGCGAACTCCTTCTTGGCGTCGTAGGTGTACGCCTTCACGGCCCCGACGCGGAGGGCCTTCTCACGGATGAAGTCCAGGTCCTTCTCCTGCTCGCCCACGTCGATGGTGAGGGCGATCACGTCCACGTCGTAGTTCTCCGCCAGCCAGCGGATGGCCACGGAGGTGTCCAGTCCGCCGGAGTAAGCCAGTACGCACTTCTTCTTCGCCACGGCAGGCGCCTCCTGGAGGAACCATCATGTGCATAAGTATACTTGTCGCCGTATAGATATGCAATCCCCCGGTCCTGCTCTCACGGTCGTGCTCCGTCGTGCGCTGCGGTGCTTCCGGGCCGCGGCGCCCTGCGGCGGTGCCCGCGGGGCCCCGTCCGCGGAGAACCGGCACCCGCTGGGCACCCCGGCCGGGGCGGGTGCCTGCCTTCCGGAGCGGAAGACGCGCCGGAGAGTCCCATTGTGTGCCATGTCTGGGTCGATTACCCTCAAAGAGGCAAGAAACAGCAGGGAACGGAACCTGTAGACTGGCACCGATTGCCTGACGGACCTTCGCCAGCGACTGTCGGTCCCGTTACGACCGCCTCGTTGTCGACATAACGCCGTGTTCCGGTAGATCTGGCGCCCGATCACCTGCCGTCTCGGCCGGCGCGGCCGGTCCGCGTGGCAAGATGTGAGGGTCAACGCCGACGCTTGTATATCACGGATTGCCACACGCACCGTCTGGTGGAACGGCGTCACACATCGCGGAACCCCTCAGGCACGAACGACCTCCTGACCGCTAGATCCGGAGCAGAACAGCGCCAACCCCTTGGCATGCCCGGGGCCAGCCGCCCACAAGACCGGCCGGGAACTCCGGGAGATCCCGGCTCCCGCCTCACACCCCGGCGATGGCGTCCGAGAGGATCTCGACGGCCCGGTCGATCTCCTCCCGTGTCACCGTGAGCGGGGGCAGGAGGCGGAGCGCGGTGCCGGCGGTGACGTTGGCGAGGAGGCCGCGCGCGTGGCAGCCGTCGAGCACCCGGCGGGCGTGCTCGCCGAGTTCCAGGGCCGCCATGAGCCCCCGGCCCCGGACCTCCCGGACGCGGTCGGGCCAGCGGGCGGCGAGCTCCCGCAGCCGCCCCAGGAGGTAGTCGCCCAGCTCCGCCGCCCGGGCCGGGAGGTTTTCCCGCAGGATCGTCCGCACCGTGGCGACGGCGGCCGCGCAGGCCACGGGGTTGGCCCCGAAGGTGCTGCCGTGGTCGCCGGGGGCGAAGCCGGAGGCGACCTCCGGGGTCGCCAGGATGGCCCCGATCGGCAGGCCCCCGCCCAGGCCCTTGGCGAGCGTGAGGATGTCGGGCCGCACCCCGTAGCCCTGGTAGGCGTAGAAGGTGCCGGTGCGGCCCATGCCGCACTGGATCTCGTCGAAGATCAGGAGCGCCCCGTGCTCCCGCGTGAGATCGGCCACGGCGCGCAGGTACGCCGGGTCGGCCGGGTGGATGCCGCTCTCCCCCTGGACGGGCTCGATGATCACCGCCGCGACGGTGCCGTCGAGCCGCTCCGCCAGGGCGTCGGCGCGCCCCCACTCGACCGCCTCGAAGCCGGGCGGCAGCGGGCCGAAGCCCTCCTGGATCTCGGGCTTGGGGGTGGCGGCCAGCGCCCCGAAGGTGCGGCCGTGGAAGGCGTGGGTCACGCTCAGGATGCGGGTCCGGGCCCGGTCGCCCCGGCGCCAGTGGTACTTGCGGGCGAGCTTGAAGGCGCCTTCGTTGGCCTCGGCGCCGCTGTTGCAGAAGAACGCCCTGCCCAGGCCGCCGTTGTCCACGAGGAGCTGCGCCAGCTCCAGCATCGGCCGGGTGTAGTAAAGGTTGGAAGTATGGAGCAGGCGGCCGGCCTGCTCCCGGATGGCGGCCACCACCGCCGGGTGGGCGTGGCCCAGGACGTTGACGGCGATCCCGCCCAGGAAGTCAAGGTACTCCTTCCCGTTCACGTCCCAGACCCGGGTGCCCTCGCCCCGCTCCAGGGCGATCGGGTAGCGGGCGTAGGTGGGCATGAGGTACTGCCGGTCGAGGGCCTGCATCTCGGCAAGGTCCACGGAAAGCCCCTCCCTCACCGCACGACCATGGTCCCGACGCCCTGGTCCGTGAAGACCTCGAGGAGCAGGGCGTGGGGCACGCGCCCGTCCACGATGTGCACCCGCCGCACCCCCGCCTCGAGGGCCCGCAGGCACGCCTCCACCTTGGGGATCATGCCACCCTCGATGCGCCCGGCGGCGAGCCAGTCCCTCAGGTCCTCGGCGGCGATGCGGCTGACCCGGCTGCGGGGGTCGGCCGGATCGGCGCGCAGGCCCTCCACGTCGGTCAGGAGGACCAGCTTCTCGGCCCGGAGGGCGGCGGCGACCTCGGCGGCCACGGTGTCGGCGTTGATGTTGTACGGCTGGCCGTCGGCCCCCAGCCCGATCGGGGCGATGACCGGCACGAAGCCGGACGCGGTGAGGGACTCGATCACCTGGGCGTCGACCGCCGCCACGTCCCCGACGAAGCCCAGGTCGACCAGTTCGCCGTCCCGGCCGCGGTGCAGGTGCCGGGTGGCCCGGATGAGACCCCCGTCGTGACCGCTCAGGCCGATCGCCTTCGCCCCCTGCGCCACCAGCGCCCCCACGATCTCCCGGTTCGTCTTGCCCACCAGCACCATCTGGGCGATCTCCATGGTGGCGGCGTCCGTCACCCGGAGGCCGTCGACGAACCGGGGGGTCATGCCGAGGCGCTCCATGAGCGCCGACACCTCCGGCCCCCCGCCGTGCACGACCACCGGGTTCATGCCGACGAACCGCATGAGCGCCACGTCCTGCATGACGGCGTCCCGCAGGCCGGCCGCGGCCATGGCCGCCCCGCCGTACTTGATGACGACCGTCTTGCCGGCGAACGTCCGGATGTACGGCAGGGCCTCCACCAGCACGGCCGCCTTGTCGATGTACTCCTGCACGCCCGTGCCCCCTACGTGCGGTAGTCCGCGTTGATCTTCACGTAGTCGTAGCTCAGGTCGCAGCCCCACGCCGTCGCCGACGCCGGACCGGCGTGCAGGTCGGCCCGGATGACGACCTCGTCCTGCTCGAGGACCCGGCGCGCCTCATCCTCCGGAAACGCCAGCCCGGCCCCGCCGGCCATGACCTGGACGTGCCCGAGCCACAGGTCGACCCGGTCGGGGTCGAACTCGGCGCCCGAGTAGCCCATCGCCGCCAGGACGCGGCCCCAGTTGGGGTCGCGCCCGAAGACGGCCGCCTTCACGAGGTTCGACGCCGCCACCGCCCGGGCCGCCAGGCGGGCGTCCCGCAGGGTGGGGGCGCCCTCCACCCGGACCTCGATGAGCTTCGTGGCCCCCTCCCCGTCCCGGGCGACGGCCCTCGCCAGGTGGACCAGGAGCTGCTCCAGCCCGGCGGCGAACGCCTCCCAGTCCGGGGTGCCCTGGACGATCGTCTCCCCGCCGGCCAGTCCGTTGGCCAGGACGAGGACGGTGTCGTTGGTCGAGGTGTCGCCGTCGACGCTGATCATGTTGAAGCTCGCGTCGACCCCCCGCTCCAGCGCCGCCCGGAGCGCGGCCGGGGCGATCGGGGCGTCGGTGGTGATGAAGGCGAGCATGGTGCCCATGTTCGGGTGGATCATGCCGGAGCCCTTCGCCATCCCGCCGATCGTCACGGCCCGCCCGCCGCTCAGCTCGACCTGGAGGGCCCACTCCTTCGGGAACGTGTCGGTGGTCATGATCGCCTGGGCGGCGGCCGCGTTGCCGTCCGGCGCCAGGACGGCCGCCGCGGCGCGGATGCCGGCCTCTACCCGGTCCATCGGCAGCGGCACGCCGATCACCCCGGTCGACGCCACGGCCACGAGCTCGGGGGCGATCCCGAGCGCCTCGGCGGCCACCTGGGCCATGCGTTCGGCGTCCCGCATGCCCTGCTCGCCCGTGCAGGCGTTCGCGTTGCCGCTGTTCGCCACGATGGCCTGCAGGCGCCCGCCGGCGACCCGCTCCTCGCACAGGCGCACGGGCGCGGCCTTCACGCGGTTGCGCGTGAACACGCCGGCGGCAGCCGCCGGCACCTGCGAGAAGACCAGGGCGACGTCCTTCTTCAGGCCGCCCTTGCCCTTCACGTTGGCGTGCACCCCGGCGGCAAGGAAGCCCCGGGGGGCGGTCACCCCGCCCAGGCCCTTGATGGTGTACGGCACGAATGTGTCACCCCCGGATCCACAGCGGAAGCTCGACCAGCGGGATGTCGCCGTCCTCCCCGGGCGCGGGCGGCGCGCCCAGGTAGCGGATCATGGCGATCTCGTCGCAGGCGTGGAACTTGTCGCAGTACACGCATTCCTTCCAGACCTTCTGGGGCAGCTTCTCCTTCGGGACCACGGCGAAGCCGCACTTCTCGAAGAAGCCCACCTGGTAGGTGAGCGCCATGACCCGGCGCAGCCCCAGGGCCTCGGCCTCCGCCAGGAGGAACTCGACCAGCCGGCGCCCGACCCCTCCGCCGGTGCGGGCGGGGTCGACGGCCAGCGACCGGATCTCGGCCAGGTCGTGCCAGAGCACGTGCAGCGCCCCGGTGCCCACCACGACGCCGTCCTCCACGGCGACGGCGAAGTCCCGCACGTTCTCGTACAGGAGCATCAGCGGGCGGCGGAGCATGAGGCCCTGCTGGGCGTAGTCGTTGACGAGCCGGTGGATGTGGGGGACGTCGGCCATGACGGCCTTGCGGATCTCCACGGGAAAGGCCCTCCTGCGGGGTGGCCGCGCCCCGCCGGGCGCTCGGCCCGGCCTGCGGGCGGCGGCCTACGGGTAGACGGGAAGCGCCTCGAGCCCCAGGGTCTCGGGCAGCCCGAAGAGGAGGTTCATGTTCTGGACCGCCTGCCCGGCGGCGCCCTTCACGAGGTTGTCGAGCACCGCCACGACCAGGACCCGGCCGGTGCGGGCGTCGACCTCCACGCCGATGTCGCACCGGTTGGACCCCCAGACCTCCTTCGTCTGCGGGAGGTTGCCGGCCGGGCGGACGCGGACGAAGGGCGCACCGCGGTAGAAGTCCCGGAAGACCTCCAGCACCGCCTCCCGGCTGACCGGCTCCTTCAGCTGGAAGTAGGCCGTGGTGAGGATGCCCCGCGTCATCGGCACCAGGTGGGGGGTGAAGGTGACCCGGATCGCCTCGCCGGCCAGGTCGGAGAGGGTCTGCTCGATCTCCGGCGTGTGCCGGTGGGTACCGGCGACGCTGTACGCCTTGAAGTTCTCGTTGACCTCGCCGAAGTGGACCCCCAGGCTGACCCCCCGCCCGGCGCCGGAGACGCCGGACTTCGAGTCGAAGACGATCCCCCGGGTCTCGACGAGGCCCGCCTTCAGGAGCGGCGCGGCGGCCAGGGCGCACGAGGTGGGGTAGCACCCGGGGTTGGCGACCAGCCGGGCCGGGCGGATCGCCTCGCGGTACAGTTCCGGCAGGCCGTAGGCGGCCTCGGCGAGGAGTTCCGCCGGCGCCGGGTCGTGCCGGTACCAGGCCCGGTACGCCTCCGGATCGCGCAGGCGGAAGTCGGCGCCGAGGTCGATGACCTTGACGCCCTCCGCCACCAGGGCCGGCGCCACCGACCCGGCCACCCCGTGCGGGAGGGCCAGGAAGACGACGTCGCACGCGGCCGCCAGCCGCTCCGCCTCGAGGGGCAGAAGCTCGAGCGCCCCCGCCTCCTCACCCAGGTGCGGGAAGACGGCTCCGAGGGCAGAGCCCTGGTACTGCTCGCTCGTGCCCGCCACGATGCGCACCTGCGGGTGGCGGCTCAGGATGCGTACCAGCTCGACGCCGGTGTACCCCGTGGCTCCCGCGATGCCGACGCGGATCAAGCCGATCCCCCCCGGCGCAGCCGGAAAGTGGAGTGCCCCCCGGCCCGTCGGGGGGCACGCTCTGTATGACTATAACATGAGCTGCATAAGTATGCAACCAGGATCGCGACCCGCCTCCTTCCTCGGCCACCTCCGTGTGGACGTTCTCGCCCCCCGCCAGGATGCTCCGACCTGCGCCCGGTCCTCCCGTTCGCGGCCGTTTCACCGATCGATGCTGCCCTGCACGCCCATCCTGACGGGGGTGCCCACTCCACGTGTCCCAGCCCGCGCGGGGGGTACGGCAGGCGACGCCGGCGGCAGGCACCCGGACGCTCCGGTCCGCGGCCCGGTGGTTCCACTGGGTAGCGTTATCGTCTCGTGCTATATTGATGTCATGAGGTGATAGCGAATGACGACGGTCAAGAAGATCGTCTACCTGACCGAGGCCCAGGAGCAGCTCCTCAAGCGACTGGCCGAGGAGGAAGGGCTCAGCGAGACGGAGATCGTCCGTCGGGCCATCGAAGCATACAGCCGGGTCCGCACCCGCGACCCGCTCCTGGATACCATCGGCATCGCCCGGGGCGGCCCGGAGGACGGGGCGGTGAACCATGACCGCTACCTTTTCACCCGGGAGTAAGCTCTTCATCGACACCGGGGCGTTCATCGCCCTGGCCAACGCCGCCGACCGGATGCACGGCGGCGCAGCCTCGTTCTACCGGTCGGTGCCCCCGCGAGTTCCGCGGCTGACGACCGCAGCCGTCCTGGGGGAGACGTACACCTTCCTGCGGTACCACCTTGGGCGGGTACCCGCTCTCCGGTGGCTGGACGGGATCGAGGACGCGGTCGCAACCGGCCACCTGAAGGTGATCTACCCGGACGCAGCCGCGGACAAGGCCACGCGGGACACGCTCCGACGCTACCCCGACCAGGACCTCTCCTACACCGACGCCCTGACCCTCGTGGTGCTCGACATGGAGTCCGTCGAGTACGTCTTCGGCTTCGACCACCACCTTGCACTGACCGGGCGGGTGCTCGTGCCGGGTCCCTCGTGAACCCGTCGGCGGGTGGGGGGTGTCGGGACGAGGTCCGCACCACCGTCTCTGAGCCCGGGATGCCTGTATGCCAGCGGTCCAACGACGCGTACGCTGGCGGTCCTCGCCCACCAGAGCCAGCACATCTACCTGCCGCACGCCCTCTACGGCGACCTGGTCCGCCACTACGCCCACGTGAGCGGCGCCGGCATCTGCCGCTACGGCGAGAGCCTGTACCGGTTGCTCTGAAAGGCCAGGTCCACGCTCATCGGCCACAGGACGGCCGCGCCGACCCGGAGGGTGAGGTAGGCCGCGCCGACACCGTTCAGGATGAGCCGCGGGAGATCCCCGATCCCCGGGGGCAGGAGGCCGAAGATCACCTGGCGGGCCAGGAAGAAGGGCACCGCCCACAGGTAGATCGCCCACAGCGCGGCTGCGGCGGGACCGGCCCCGGCCCGCGCCCGGCTCCCGCCGGCAAGGGACCCGGGAGGCCGGCGCCAGGCTGTGACGGCCATGGCGAGCAGCGCCAGCGCCAGTGGCGCGGCCGCCTGGGTCAGCACGTACCCGATGAAGGTCCCCTCCGCCCCCGGTAGCCCGGCCCGCAGGGCGATCATCCGGCCGCGGCCGAAAACGGGCCAGAAGGACCCGGCCCAGGCCAGCAGCCCCAGACCCCCGGCCAGCCAGGGGGGCGCCCGGCGCGCCGCCAGGCCGGCGAGGGCGTAGAGCACCTGAAAGGGCAGGGCGAAGAAGATGCCGGCCAGGAACGACGCCCCACCGGTCGCCAGGCCGCCCACCAGCCGGGGTGCCAGCCAGCCCACCAGGCCTGTGGCGAGAAGAAGCACGGCCTCCCGGACCAGAACCATCCCGTTTCCCCCTCGAGACTCTCGAGTACCTGGCCCGCCCCGCCGCACAGACGAGGGGGCGGCGAGGGGAGGTGCGCCCCTCGCCGCCCCCTCGTGGTACAGAACTGCGTACGCGGACGTGCTAGCGCCCGGCCGCCCGCAGGCCCAGCCGGGGCCGGGCCGTGAACAGGACGAGCAGGAGCGCCAGCATGAAGGGCACGAGGCTCCAGATCACGAGCCCGGTGCCGACCAGGCTCGGATCGCCCTGGCGGGCGAAGCCCGCGGCGAACGCCGGGGAGCCGAGCACCCCAATCGACAGCCAGTTGCCGACCACGAACGCCCCGAACGAGCCGACCACCGCGAGCAGGGTACCCAGGGCGCCGCTCCCGCGGGAGATGTCCGCCTCCGGCATGATGTCAGTCCACAGAAGGCCCCAGCGCTTGACCCGCCCGTACAGGAGACCCAGGAGCACGGGACCCAGCACCGCCGGGAAGAGGAAGTTGTTCAGGGTGATGATGTTCCCGAGCACCGCGAACGGGAACAGCCGCAGCACCTCGAGGCCCCAGGCGATGATGACCGCGCAGGCGACGGCGCTGATGAGGGTCAGGATGATGAACTCCAGCACCTGCCGGCCGCTGCGCATGGCCGGTTCCTCACCGGAACTGAAGGGGCCGAGCCGCCCCCAGAGCGCGTAGGGAATGAGACCGAGGTAGAAGTTGCCGACGAACCCGAACGCGCTGCCGGGGCCGAAGGTTCCGCCCTGGATGTCTCCGATCAGGTTGCCGATCGCGGTCCCCCAGGCGGCCGCGGGGCCGAAAAGCAGCGAGAAGACCGGCGGAATCACCTGGGCCACCCGCACCTCCGTGATGCCGGGGATGAGGGGGAAGGCCTTGAAGGGGATGAGCACGGCCGCGTAGAGCGCGGCGCTGAGGGCCACCAGGACGATCATGCGGGTGTGGCGCCACATCGTGAACAGTTCCTTCACCTTGCAAACCCCCCTTGCTCAGGTTGCCTGCATGCCCGCGCGGAGCCCGAACGGCCCCGCCACCACCTCCTCACCGCACGAGACCACTCAGGCTGCCCGCACCGGTGAACCGCAAGTAGAGGGCCACCGCCGCTCCGACGGCCGCAGCGGCACTCCACAGCCAGTCCCGGAGGGTGAACCGGAGCTGCAAGTAGTCGGTGCGCCGGGGCCGCGCGCCGAAGCCCTTGGATTCCAGCGCCATGGCGAACTGGTTCGTGGAGCGCAGAGCCGAGGCGAAGACCGGTACCATGAGCGGCAGGTGCTTGCGCATCCGGGTGATGAGGCCGCCGGACTCCACGTCGAGCCCCCGGGACTTCTGCGCCTGGATGATGGTGACCCCTGCCCCCACGAACGTCGGCACGAGCCGCAGCGCGGTGGAGAACGCAAACCCCACGGAATACGGCACGCCGAGGCGGATGAGCCCGGCGGCGATCTCCTCGTTGCGAGTGGTCGCCAGGAAGAGCACGGAGGAGACGATCATCGCCGACAGCTTGAGGCCCGTCGCCACCCCGAACAGGACCGACTCGACCTCGACCGGCCCGAGAAGCGGCGTCCGGCCCTGCGCCAGCAGCGACCACATCCCCATCGACACGGTGAAGACCGTCCCGACCAGCACCCGCACCCGCCGGAGAGCCGGCCACGCACGGGCCACCGCCGCTCCCAGAAGGCTCGCCGCCACCAGCGCCCCGGGCAGGAGCGGGGTGTCCGTGGCGACGGCCAGGAGCAGCACCGCCAGGAGGAGGAACATCTTGGTCCGGGGGTCCAGGCGGTGGAGAATGCTGTCCCCGGGAACGTAGAAGTAGATGTCCATCGCTCACGCCTCCTCCCGGGCCAACCGGGAGTCTCCCCTGCGCAGCACCGCCAGGCACTCGTCCAGGCTGAGGAGCGTGCCCCCCAGGCGGTTGGAGATCCGAACCAGCTGCGGTGGCCGCAGGTGGGCCTCGAGGAGTTCGGGCTCCCGCGCCATGACCTGCCGGGTGGGCCCGTCCATCCAGATGCGGCCGTCCCGCACCACCACGGTCCGGTGGGCGTACTCGGCCACCACCCACATCGTGTGGGTGACGAACAGGATGGTATGGCCCGCCTCGGAGAGCCGCCGCACCAGGTCCATCATCCGCCGCTGCTCCCGGTAGTCGAGCCCGGTCGTCGGCTCGTCCAGGATGATCACCCGGGGCCGGGTGGCAAGGACCGAGGCGACCGCCACGCGCTGGCGCTCGCCCTTGGTCATGGCGAACGGGTCCTCCTGCTCCCGCCCGGCCAGCCCCACGGCCTCCAGCGCCTCCGTGACCCGCTGCCTGAGTTCGGCCCCGGTGACGCCGTGATTGCGGGGGCCGAAGGCGACCTCGTCGAAGACCGTCTCGGCAAAGATCTGGTGGTCCGGGTTCTGGAACACGTAGCCGACCGTCCGCCCGAGCTGGAGCACGCTCTGGCCGGCCGTGCTCACCCCGGCGACACGGACCTCCCCGGCGGTAGGGCTCAGGAGCCCGTTCATGTGCTTCACCAGGGTGGTCTTGCCGCTCCCGTTCTGGCCCACGACCGCCACGAACTCCCCCGACCGGATGGTGAGGTTCACCCCGGCCAGCGCCAGCAGGCCGTTGGCGTAGCGATGTTCCAGGTCCCGCACCTCGATGATCGGCTCGCCGTAGCTTTCGGCCCGCCGGGCGTCGGCCTCGACGAGGCGGCGGTACGCCTCCGGGTCGATGGCCCAGCCGGCGGCCCTGAGCCGCCGCACGGCTTCCTCGACGTCGAGGGCCGGCTCCTCTCCGAGCCGCGCCAGCAACTGGGCGGCCCCGAGGGGCTGGACGCCGCGCGCCTCCAGCCAGTCCGGCCGGGTGAGGACCTCGGAGGGCGGTCCGTCCGCCACCACCCGGCCGTCCTCGAGGACGACGACCCGGTCCGCCACGGCCGCCTCCTCGACCTCGTGCTCGGCGATGACGAGCGTCACGTCGTCACGGGCCCGGAGGTCCCGGGCCACGGCGAAGACGCCTTCCTTGCCGACGGGGTCCAGGTCCGTGGTTGGCTCGTCCATGACGAGAAGGCGGGGGTGGATGCTGAGCACCGAGGCGATGGCGAGCCGCTGCTTCTGCCCGCCGGACAGGGTGGCAGGCTCGCGGCGCTCGAGCCCCGTGAGCCCCACGGTGGCCAGGGCCTCTGCCACCCGGCGGCGGATCTCCTCGACGCTCACCCCGAAGTTCTCCGGCCCGAAGGCGACCTCGAGCTCCACGTTGGTGGAGAAGAGCTGGGCCTCGAAGTCCTGGAACACGAGCCCCACCAGTTCGGCCAGCTGGTTCACCCGGCGGCCCCGGGTGGAGACCCCGAAAACCTGCACGTCCCCTTCCAGGTGGCCCCGCAGGAAGTGGGGGATGAGGCCGTTCAGGCAGTAACAGAGGGTGGACTTCCCCGCGCCGCTGGCCCCCAGGATCACGACGAACTCCCCGGGGTTGAGGGTGAGGTTGACGTCTCGGAGCGCGGGCTTCCTACCGCCCCGGTAGGTGAACGTGACGCCGCTCAGGGCCGCAACGGGTGCCCGGCGACCCTCGGGGCCCGCCGCCAGACTGCCGGTACCCTCGTTGAGCTGTGGGATCAAACCCCTGCCCTGGTTCAAAAAACTCGACTGTTTCTGTCCAACAGCCAAGCCGGCCCCCAGACCAGGTCTTCGCCTCCTTCCCGACACTTGACTTGCCCCTCCCGGGGCACGGCGACAGGGGGCCTCGGCCCGGGAGTCCCACCCGGAGCCCGGACAGGGTGGTGTCCCACCCTCTTGCCCAGGGCCCGTGCTGCTCCGCACGATACGGGGTTGCCTGGGCAACGGCTGCCGCCGCCCGGACCGCCCTGTCAGGGCGCCTACCGGTTCTTCCCGCTACCGGCCAAACGGGGTCGCCAAAGTGCCAGGGCCAGCCGCCTGAAGTCCGGCCAGATACTTCGCCGCCCTTGCTGCTGCCACCGGGCAAGCCCGTTGTGCAGCCAGAGCCGGCGCTCGCCCAGCCGCCTCAAGGCGGCCCTGGTCCTCCGGGTCATCCCGGTTCCTTTCCCGGGAACCGTGCGGATGCACCTGTCGGGCCGAGTTCCTCCTCCACTCCACGACACGCCGCCGCAGCGCACGGGGGATCTGCTCCCGAAACCCCATCGCCCGCCGGGCGATCACCCGCGCGGCCGCCTCATGGATCGATCCACCGTACCGCTCCCGGTACTTCCAGTGCCCGACGGTGAACGTGTGGGCCGGGGGCACCAGCCGGCTGAACTCGCCCCTCTCCGCTGTCCGAAGCACCCGGCCCAGCCCGCGGCGGGTCAGGCTCAGCCCCGATGCCACATCGCTGTACTCGCCCCGAATCTTGTATCCGCGCCCCGTGGCGCACTCGGGAAGGCGTTCCAGTTACCGCTGGGGATTTCCCCTCTGCCATAAGTTCTTCGACTCCCGCCCGGGGAATCCTGGCCCTGTGCAAGCCCTTCGTTCGGAAGGACCGGGCTACTTCGCGAGGAACCTTCTCTTCACCACGCAAGGGCAGGTGTCTGGTGTGGACGTCTTCACCCACGGCCTCCTGGGCCTCACGGTGGGCCGGGTCAAGGGACCCGAGCAAGGGCCGACGCCGCGGGCGGTGGCCTGGGCCGCGGTGCTGGCCTCGCTGGCGCCTGACCTGGACGTGTTCTACGGCCGGAACGAGGCCCTGGCCGCCTTCAAGTATCACCGGGCCTACACCCACTCCTTCCTTCTGGCCCCCCTCATGGCGGCGGCCGTGACGGGGGTCGTGAAGCTGGCGTTCCCGAAGGCCCGGCCTCTGCCCGTCTACGGGTTCAGCTTGCTCTCCCTTCTTCTCGCTCACATCGTTCCGGACATCTGGACCGGCTGGGGCACCATGGCGCTCCTCCCCTTCAGCAGCGTTCGCCTGGGTCTGGACTGGGTGTCGATCGTCGACCCGCTCCTCACGGGCCTCGTCGTGGCCGCCCTCCTCTGGGGCCGGCTGCGGCCCGGGGTGCGCCGGCAGGCGGCCCTGGCCGGCCTCGTGGCGGTGTATGCCTACGTCGGGATGCGAGGCGTGCAGGCGCAGGTGCTGCGGGCCCGGGTTGCTGCCGCCTACCCCGCTGCCAGCCGCATCCAGGTGTGGCCGACCTTCAATTCGTTCGGCGCCTGGCAGTACGCGGCGGAGCTGTCCGGCACCTATGCCACGGGCCGTGTGGGACCGTGGAGCGGGGTGGCGCAGGACCAGGAGCTGCCAGCCGCCGACAACCCCCGGGTCCTCGAGGCGCTGCGTCGCTCTCCGGACCTGACGCCGCTCCTCCGGTTCGCCCGCTTCCCGCTCGTGATCAGCCAGACGCTTCCTGACGGCAGCCTGGCCGTCTCGATCCAGGACCTCCGTTACAACTACGCCCGGTACCGAGCGGTGCTCGGTGCGGGTCTCGAACTCCGGGGTCTTGAGGTCGAGCGGGTGCGGCTGCACTTCGGCCACCGGTAGTCGCGGCTGCGGCGACACCGACCTGCCCGCTGGCGGCGGCCGGCCCTGTGGGCCGGCCGCCGGCGCGCGGCCGGATCGGGCGCGCGTCCGACCCGGCCTGCCCGGGTGTAGGTTCAACAATCGATTAACTTGTCTCGGGAAATCCGTTTCCAACCGAGGAAAGGCACCAGGCATGTATCTTAAATTTAGTCGTTCAAGGCGGCCACAAATAAGCCGTTAGTGTCATATTCAGCCCGCTACCCCCTCCACTAGAATTACGAGTGCGGGAACACATGGTCCTAACTGGTGAATGCACGTTAACCTCGGCGGGCAGGTGTCGGGATTGTCGGCGGATCGCATCGGCCTCCTCTACCTGGCGGCCCAGAACCTGCGCCGGCGGCCGGCGCGCAGCGCCGTGAGCGTCCTCGGCGTGGTGCTGGCGACGGCCACCCTGTTCGCCGTCCTCCTCGGACTCTTCGGCGCCAGGCGCAGCGCGACGATCGGGCTGGAGCGCCTCGGCGCCGACCTCCTGGTGGTCCCTGCGGAGCACCGGCATGAGACGCAGGAGGCGCTCCTGATGGGCGCCCCGACCAGCTTCTACATGGACGGCTCGCTCGAGGAGCGGGTCCGGGCCATTCCCGGGGTGAAGCAGGCGAGCGGCCAGATCTTCATCGAGACACTCGAGTCCGCCGCCTGCTGCACCGGCCGTGTGTTCGTGGTCGCCTTCGACCCGCAGACGGACTTCACCATCCTGCCGTGGCTCAGTACCGCCCTGAAGAGGCCTCTCCGCGACGACGAGGTCGTGGTCGGCCGCTTCATCCTGCCCCTGGTCGGCGAGAAGGTGAAGTACTACGGCCGCGAGTTCACCATCGCCGGGAAGCTGTACCGGACGGGCACGGGCATCGACGAGACG
This sequence comes from Caldinitratiruptor microaerophilus, assembly GCF_025999835.1. Taxonomy (NCBI): domain Bacteria; kingdom Bacillati; phylum Bacillota; class Clostridia; order Eubacteriales; family Symbiobacteriaceae; genus Caldinitratiruptor; species Caldinitratiruptor microaerophilus. The sequence continues at coordinate 2,456,765 of NZ_AP025628.1, forward strand.
GTCTTCATGACCCGGCAGGCGGCCCACGAGATGGCCGAGGTGTCGAAGACCCGGGCCACCCGCCCGCTCGACATTCCGCCCGGGGCGGTCTCCGCCATCCTGGTCCGCCTGCAGCCGGATGCCGACCCGGCCGCGGTGGCGGCGGCGATCGAGAAGCTCGCACCCGGTCTCAGCGTCATCGCCCGGGACGAGGTGTCCCGGACGGTGGCAGAGGGTTACGCCCGTGCGGTGGAGTGGGTCCTGATCGCCGCCGGGGCGGCGCTCCTCACGTCCCTCCTCATGGTGGCGGTGCTCTTCATGGCGATCGTCACGGAGCGCCGGCGCGAGCTCGGGCTCCTGCGGGCGATGGGCGCCTCCCGGCACAGCGTCCTCTCCCTCATCCTGGCGGAGGCGGTGCTCCTCTCGCTCACCGGCGGCGCGGTCGGCGTCGCGGTGGGGGCGGGTGCGTTCATCCTGTACGAGGACCTCATCCGCCAGACGCTCCAGATCCCCTACATCTGGCCGGCCGTCTGGCAACTGGCGCTCCTGGTGGCGGGCAGCCTGCTGGCGGCGGCCCTGGTCGGACTCGTGGCCGCCGGCTACCCGGCCGCGCGGGCGGCGACCCTGGAGCCCTACGCGGCCATCCGGACGGGCGAGTAGGCGAGGGGGTGCGGGCCGTGCTGGCGCTGGAATCCGTGAGCAAGGTGTACCGGCACGGGGATGGATCCGTGGCGGCGCTCGACCACGTGAGCCTCGAGGTGGCCCCCGGCGACTTCGTCGTGATCACTGGGCGATCGGGCAGTGGCAAGACCACGCTCCTGGCGGTCTCGGGTGGGCTGACCCGGCCCGACGCCGGGCGGGTGCGGGTGGACGGGGTCGACCTCTGGAGCCTGACGGACGACCGCCGCACCGCGCTGCGGGCCGAGAAGCTGGGCTTCGTCTTCCAGTTCGCCAGCCTCGTCCCCACGCTGACGGTGCTGGAGAACGTGCTGCTGCCGACGGCTTTCCTGCCCGCACGCCGCACGATCGGGGCGCGCGCCCGGGCGCTCGAGCTTCTCGAGCGGGTGGGGCTGTCCGACAAGGTCGGAAGCTACCCGTGGCAGCTGTCCGGTGGCCAGCAGAAACGCGTGGCCGTCGCCCGGGCTCTTCTGGGCCGGCCCGCCCTTCTCCTCGCCGACGAGCCCACAGGCGACCTCGACGAGGAGACCGAGGCCGACATCGTGGACCTGTTCCGGACCTGCAACGCTGCCGGGACGGCCGTCCTCATGGTGACCCACAACACCCAGCTGGCCGCTCAGGCCACCCGCCACCTGCGGATGAGCCGTGGCCGGCTGCACGAGGCGGGGGACGCGGAGGCCCGCTCCCGCCCGGCCTGACCTCTCCCTCCAATCGAGCTTCTCCGTGACCGGTCTCCTGGGCCCGGGCCGGCACGGTGAAGTGGAGCGACGGTTCCATCGAGCCGGACGCACATCCCTCAGGAAAGGAAAGGATGACGCGCATGGTGTCCCACAAGACGACCCGCCGCAACCTCCTCAAGACCGTCGGTATCGCCGCTGGCGCCGGGCTGGCTGCCTCCTACCTGGGGGCGTGTGCCCGGAAGGAGGACACGAAGCCGGCTGCTGCGGGCGGGACCGCCCAGGAGATGGCGTCCCAGCAGTCATCCGGCACCTCCGGGGAACTGACGCCGGACCTGATCGACAAGGCCCACGAGACCGTCGTGAAGCAGTTCCCCGCCAAGACGGAAGGCGAGGGCTGCTTGCCCTTGGAGCCGAAGATCGACGGGGACGTGAAGGTTTTCGAATTGACGTGCAAGGAGGTCGACTGGGAGGTCAAGCCGGGCATCAAGATCAAGGCCTGGACGTACAACGGGACGGTTCCCGGCCCGCTCCTCCGGTTCAAGGAAGGTGACAAGGTCCGCATCGTCATCAAGAACGAACTGCCGGAGTCCACGTCCCTGCACCTGCACGACCTCCGGGTGCCGAACAAGTTCGACGGCGTCACCTACGTCACCAACCCGCCCATCAAGCCCGGGGAGACCCAGGTCTACGAGTTCGTGGCCACCGCGCCGGGTTCCCACATGTACCACTCGCACCACAACGCCTACGAGCAGATCACCCGGGGTCTGGCCGGCGGCATCATCGTTGACCCGAAAGACGGCCGCAACTACGGAGAAACTCAGGACATCATGATCCTGCTGAACGACGGCGCCCTGGGGTACACCATCAACGGCAAGCAGTTCCCCGCTACTAAGCCGATCGTGGCCAAGAAAGGCGAGATCGTGCGGCTGCGCTTGATGAACACCGGCCAGTTGTACCATCCGTTCCACCTGCACGGGCTGCCCATGAAGATCGTGGAGATCGACGGATTCCCCCTCGCCAACCCGTGGATGTGCGACACCATTTCGCTCAACCCGGGTAACCGCTATGACGCCATCGTGAAGGCCGACAACCCTGGCGTGTGGGCCTTCCACTGCCACGTGCTCACCCACGCCGAGAGCCCGCAGGGCATGCACAGCATGGTCACGGTGTTCATCGTACAGGAATGAGGTCGCACACCTGACCACTCTGTGCGTCGATCACCGGCCCGCCGGCCCGTCGCCGGCGGGCCGGTCCCGTTCGCGCCCTCCCGGTTCACCCACGTACAGCCGGAGGTGCGGGATCGGGATCTCGATGCCCTCCCGGTCGAAGGCCTGCTTCACCCGGCGCCGGAACTCCCGGCCCACGTCCCACTGCTTGAGCGGCACGGTCGTCCACATCACCCGGATGACCACGCCGGAGGCGGCGAAGTCGTCGACCCCGAGGATCTGCAGCGGCTCCAGGATGTACGGCGCGAAATTCGGATCGGCCGCCAGTTCCTCCCCCACGCGGCGCAGGACCGCCATGACCCGGTCGACGTCCTCCTTGTACGCGACCGTGATGTCGACGAGGTACCGGGACCAGTTCTTCGTCAGGTTGCTGACCGTCGTGATCTGGCCGTTCGGGATCACGTGCACCGTTCCGTCCAGCGCCCGCAGCACCGTGGTCCGCAGGCCGATCTCCTCCACCACCCCGCTGGCATCGCCGATCTTCACCACGTCCCCGACCCGCATCTGGTCCTCGGCCAGGATGAAGAAGCCGCCGATGAGGTCGCGGACCAGGCTCTGGGCGCCCAGGCCCAGGGCGACGCCGCCGACCCCCGCGGCGGTCAGGATGGGGCGGATGTCGACGTCCAGCCGGTTCAGGATGACGAGCGCGGCCACCCCTCCCACCGTGACCTCGACGAGCCGGCGCAGGACGCGCACCATGGTGCCCAGCCGGCGGTCCTGATCCGAGGGCAGCGCCCCGGCAGGCCGCAGCGCCTCCCCGAAGGCCTCCACCGCCCGGCCGCCCACGCGCACGGCCGCCCAGGACAGGGCCGCGATGGCCAGCACGCTGACCCACGGCCCGAGGTCGGCCCCCAGGCGGCGGAGGAGCGCCCCCACCCCCCACACGGCGATCCCGATCTGCACCCCCGGCACGGTCGCCTCCAGGGCCGGCCCCATCGCAGGGTGGGTCCGGGGGCCCAGGCGGCGGACGGCCCGCCGCAGAAGCCAGGGCACGGCGACGACCCCGGCCAGGGTCGCCACGACGACGGGGGCGGTGCGGGCGAGCAGCAGGTGCACGGACTCGGGCATGTCCACCCCTCCCGGTCGTATCTTCGGCACCGCCGGGCCGGGGCCTCTCGCGCCGCGACGAAGGGGGAGCGCCACGCGCTCCCCCTTCCGGCCGGCAGCCTGATCACATCATGTCCATGTCGGGCGCGCCGGGCTTGCCCTTCTCCTTCTCGGGCTTCTCCGTCACCAGCGACTCCGTGGTCAGGATGAGGCTAGCGATGGAGGCCGCGTTCTGCAGCGCCGACCGGCTCACCTTGACCGGGTCGATGATGCCGGCGGAGACCATGTCGACGTACTGCTCGGTGAGGGCGTCGAAGCCCTGGCCCTTGGGAAGGTTGCGGACCTTCTCCACCACGATGGACCCGTCGACGCCGGAGTTGGCCGCGATCGTCCGGAGCGGCTCCTCCAGGGCCCGGCGGACGATCTGGGCGCCCACCTTCTCGTCGCCGTCGAGGGTCTTGATGAGGTCGTCGATGGCCGGCTGGATGTTGATGTAGGCGGTGCCGCCACCGGCCACGATGCCCTCCTCGACCGCCGCCCGGGTGGCGTTCAGGGCGTCCTCGATGCGGAGCTTCTTCTCCTTCATCTCCACCTCGGTCGCCGCGCCGACCTTGATGACGGCCACGCCGCCGGCCAGCTTGGCGAGCCGCTCCTGCAGCTTCTCCTTGTCGAAGTCCGAGGTGGTCTCCTCGATCTGCTTCTTGATGGCGGCGATGCGGGCCTTGATGTCCGCCTCGTTGCCGCGCCCGTCGACGATGGTGGTCTCTTCCTTGGCGACCCGCACCAGCCGGGCCTGGCCGAGGTCCTCGATGCCGGTGGAGTCGAGCTTGCGGCCCAGCTCCTCGGAGATCACGCGGCCGCCGGTGAGGATGGCGATGTCCTCGAGCATGGCCTTGCGCCGGTCACCGAAGCCCGGGGCCTTGACGGCCGCCACCTGCAGGGTGCCGCGCAGCTTGTTCACCACGAGCGTCGCCAGGGCCTCGCCCTCGACGTCCTCGGCGATCACCAGGAGCGGCTTGCCGCGCTGCACGATCTTCTCCAGGACCGGCAGCAGATCCTGGACGGAGGAGATCTTCTTGTCCGTGATCAGGATGTAGGGCTCGTTCAGGACGGCCTCCATCTTCTCCGCGTCGGTCACGAAGTACGGAGAGATGTAGCCGCGGTCGAACTGCATGCCCTCGACGGTCTCGAGCTCGGTCTGGAGGGTCTTGGCCTCCTCCACGGTGATGACGCCGTCCTTGCCAACCTTCTCCATCGCCTCGGCGACCAGCTCGCCGATCTCCCGGTCGTGCGCGGAGATGGAGGCGACCTCGGCGATGTCCTTGCGGCCCTCGACCGGACGGGCCAGCTTGCGCAGCTCCTCCACCGCCCGGTTCACGGCCTTCTCGATGCCGCGCTTCAGGATCATCGGGTTGGCGCCCGCGGTGACGTTCTTCAGGCCCTCCTTCACGATGGCCTGGGCCAGCACGGTGGCCGTGGTGGTGCCGTCACCGGCGACGTCGTTCGTCTTCGTGGCGACTTCCTTGACGAGCTGCGCCCCCATGTTCTCGAAGGGGTCCTCGAGCTCGATCTCCCGGGCGATCGAGACACCGTCGTTGGAGACCGCCGGCGCGCCGAACTTCTTGTCCAGGACCACGTTGCGGCCCCGGGGCCCGAGGGTCACCTTCACCGTGTTGGCAAGCTTGTCGACGCCCCGCTCCAGGGCCCGACGGGCCTCCTCGTCAAACAGCACGATCTTGGCAGGCATGATCCCGTCTCCCTCCCGTGCCGACTACTGTACGATCGCGAGGATGTCCCGCTCGGCATCCAGGATGAGGTAGTCCTCACCGTCGATCTTGATCTCGGTGCCGGCGTACTTGGAGAAGATCACGGTGTCACCCTCGCTCACCTCGACCGGCACCTTCTGGCCGTTCTCCAGGGTGCGGCCGCTTCCGACCGCGATGACCTTGCCCTGCTGCGGCTTCTCCTTGGCGGTGTCCGGCAGGACGATCCCGCTCTTCGTACGCTCCTCCCGCTCGAGGGGCTTCACCAGGACCCGGCCGCCAAGCGGCTTGACGTTCATGGAGCAGCGTCCCTCCTTGCCCTGCAGGTCACGTGTTGTTAGCACTCGGCCAGACCGAGTGCTAAGGCCACCTAAAATAATAAGTGGCTGCCCTGGGACCGTCAACCCCCTGGAGGTCCGGAATTTGGGGGCCCTGGTCCTCCCCCGCCTTCCGGCCGCTCCCAGTTTTCCCGCGCGGCTGAGCCGCCATGCGTGGCGGACCGGCCCCTCACTCGCGTTCCCAGGTGCCGCTCTTGCCGCCCGTCTTGCGGACCAGGCGCACGTTCTCGATGGTCATCCCCTTCTCCAGCGCCTTGGCCATGTCGTAGATGGTGAGCGCCGCCACGCTGACGGCCGTGAGCGCCTCCATCTCGACCCCGGTCCGGGCCACCGTCGCCACCCGGGCCTCGATCTCGATCGCGCTGCGCTCCCGGTCGAGCCGGAAGTCCACCTCGGCCCGGGTGATGGGAAGGGGATGGCACAGGGGGATGAGCTCCCCCGTCCGCTTGGCGGCCAGGATACCGGCGATGCGGGCGGCGGCCAGCACGTCGCCCTTGGGCACGTCGCCGGCCGCGATCCGCTCCAGGGTCTGCGAGGACATCCGCACCTCGCCCCGCGCCACCGCCTCGCGGGCGGTCTCGGGCTTGTGCCCGACGTCCACCATCCGGGCCCGGCCCTGTTCGTCGATGTGGGTGAGCTCGCCCAAATGCGCCGCCTCCCGTCACCTGCGGCCGATCGCGACAGGACCCCGGCGGGGCCGGGGTCCAGTGCTCGACGAGGGGTCACACCAGCCGGCCAGGCGTCACGCCGCGGCGGAGGTCCTCCTCCGCCAGGGCGATCATCCGGCGGACCATCTGGCCGCCCAGCCGCCCGCCCAGCCGGCCCCCGATGGCCCCGGCGTACCGGCTGGGCAGGTCTCCGTTGTACCCGGCCCGAAGCGGGATGCCGAGCTCGCGGGCCACGTCCCAGCGGGCCTCGGCGATCCTGTTCCGGAGGTCCGTGAGGTCGGCCGGGTTCCAGCCGATCTCGCGGGCCACCTCGAGCTTGAGGGCGTCAAGCGCCGGCGCGGCGCCGGGCACGAGGAGGTCGAACTCGCTGCGGCGGCTTCGGGGCATGTGCCATCCCCCCTGTCGGCGGAAGGATGCGCGCCCCGCCGCGCCGCCATGCCCGGCAACAACCGGTACGGCTAGCCGCCGATGCCGTGCATGATCCGCAGCCGGTACTCGCCCTCGACCTGGTCGAAGTTGTGCTCCAGCGGCTTCTTGTGGATGGCCGCCGCCATCGCCGCGATGAGGTCGTCCTCCGTATGGGTCGGGTCGCGCAGGACCGGCTTCAGGTCGTGCTCGGTGACGTGACCCAGGCAGGGGTTGATCTTGCCGTCGGCCGAGAGGCGGACCCGGTTGCAGCCGCCGCAGAAGCACTCCGTCATCGCCGAGATGAAGCCGACGGTGCCCAGCGCCCCGGGGATCCGCCAGTAGCGGGCCGGCCCGTTGCCTGGGACCCCCTCCCGCACCGGCTCGAGGTCGCCGAAGGCGTCCATCAGGCGCTCCCGGATCTCCGCCGACGGCACCAGGACGTCCGGGGCGAACTCGTACGCCTCCGAGAAGGGCATGACCTCGATGTAGCGGACGTGCAGGGGCCGCTCCAGCGTGAGGCGCGCCATGTCGACGACCTCGTCGTCGTTCCAGCCCCGCATGACGACCATGTTGATCTTCACGGGGTGCATCTCCAGTTCCAGCGCGGCGTCGATAGCATCGAGGATCGGCTGGGGGTCCGTGACGATGCGGGCGATCTGCTTCAGGCGCTCGGGGCGGAACGTGTCCAGGCTGATGTTCACGCGGTCGAGGCCCGCTCGCTTCAGGTCGGGGGCCATCTTCGCGAACATGAGGCCGTTGGTGGAGAGGGACAGGTCCGTGACCCCTGCCGCCTTGATGTCCCGGCACAGGTCGACGATCCCGGCCCGGACCAGCGGCTCGCCGCCGGTCAGGCGGATCCGGTCGATCCCGAGCTTCACGCCCGCGCGCACGACCTCCACGATCTCGTCATGCGTCAGGTATTCCTCCCGGGGCCGGAGCTGCACGCCCTCCAGGGGCATGCAGTAGACGCACCGGAAGTTGCAGCGGTCCGTGACCGAGATCCGCATGTAGGTGATCTTCCGCCCGTACTGGTCGATCATGCGGGATCGCCCCCGTGAGACGGAAAGTGGCGCTCCGGAAAGGAAGCGCCACGTCAGCCCGCCGGCATCCCGGCACGGCCGCGTGACCCCTTTCCGATGCCCCGCGCGGGCGGGGCGGGAGGCGCAGCCGTTTCCGGCCACACCCTCGGCAGGGCCACGCCGGCCCTGCCTCGGCCTGACGCCCCACCGGGGCGGCGCCGCCACGGCGCCACCGGGAGGAAGCGGCAGGCTCGGAGTCGCGCAGACGATCTGCTCTTGGCAGGGTTCTTCGTCACCGGCCCGGGAAATTCCTCCCGGCTCAGACCTCGCGCACCCGGCCGGCATCCCGGAGGTCGTACCCGCCGAGCGCTTCGGCCTCGGCCCGGAAGGCCGGGTCGGTCAGGAGCTCCCGGATCGCCTGCACCCCGGGGTGGTCCCAGTGCTCCAGCGGGATGCAGAGCTCGTACTCCTCCTGGGTCACCGGCACGAAGTCAAGGCCCAGGGCGCGGGCCGCCGCCCGGATCCCGAGCCCGCAGTCGGCGGTCCCCGACGCCACCGCCGCGGCGACGGCGAGGTGGGTGAACTCCTCTCGCCGGTAGCCATCGACCTGGGCCGGGTCGACCCCTTCCTGCTTCAGGTGGTAGTCCAGCAGGATCCGGGTTCCCGCCCCCCGCTGGCGGTTGACGAAGCGCACGTCCGGCCGGGCCAGGTCCCCGAACCCCCGGATGCCCTTGGGGTTGCCCGGCTGCACCATGAACCCCTGGTCCCGGCGGCCGAGGAGCACCAGCCGGGCCGGCCGGCCCAGGTACCGTCGCACGTAGGCGACGTTGTACTCGCCGCTCGCCTCGTCAAGCATGTGGACGCCGGCCACGTGGGCCTCGCCCCGCCGCAGGGCCACCAGGCCCCCCAGGCTACCGGCGTGAGCGGACGAGAGGCCCAGACCTCGCCGCCGGAGGTGGCTTTCCACCAGGTCCAGGATGATGTCGTGGCTGCCCACGGCCACCAGGCTGCGGAGGACCTCCTCCCGGGGGCGCAGGAGCTCCACCTCCACGGGAGCGCCCTCCTCCAGCCCCTCCCGGTCGGGAGGGATGAAGAAGACCCCGTCGGCCCGCACCAGGGACGAGATCACTCCGGCCCCCCGCCCCATGGGGGTCGCCACCACCCGGTCGCCCACCTGGCCCACCTTCACCCGCACGAACTCCAGCACGCCCATGGGCGAGGTGAGCCGGCGGGTGAGCTGCGCCTGGAGGCGGGGCCGGGAGGGCACCGGCAGGCCGAGGAAGCGGTACACGAGGGGCTTCAGGAACAGGTCGGCCGTGAGCCAGGTGGAGACGGGGTACCCGGGCAGACCCAGGACCGGCTTCCCGCCGACGACCGCCGCCATGAAGGGCTTGCCGGGGCGGATCGCCACGCCGTGGACGAGCACCTGCCCCAGCTCGCCCAGGACGTGCACCGAGTAGTCCTGGCTGCCCGCGCTGGAGCCGGCGTTCACCACGACGATGTCGCTCGTCTCCACCGCGGCGGCGACCGCCGCCTTCAGCGCCTCGTAGTCGTCCCGGACGATCTCGTGCCGGCGTGGCTCGCCGCCCCATTCCTGCACGAGGCTCAGCACCACGCGGGAGTTGAACTCGATGATCTCGCCGGGACCCGGGTCGGGCCGGGGCTGGACGAGCTCGTCGCCGGTCGGGATGAAGGTGACCACGGGGCGGCGGCGCACCGGCACCGCCACGTTCCCGGTCGCCAGGAGCGCCCCGATCTCCTGGGGCCGCAGGACGGTCCCCGCCGGCACCACGAGCTCGGTGGCGACCACGTCCTCCCCGATCGGCCGCACGTTCTGCCACGGCGCGGCGGCAGCGTAGATCTCGACCTGCCCGTCCGGCAGGCGGTTCAGGTCCTCCACCATGATGCAGGCGTCCCGGCCCGGCGGCAGCGGGTCGCCGGTGTCGACCCAGACGTACTGACCAGGCCCCAGGCGCACGGGGCTCGTCTCGCTGGCGCCGTACGTGTCGGCGGCCCGCACGGCGATGCCGTCCACCGCCGCCGCCGGGTAGTGGGGCGACGAGATGCGGGCCGTCACGCCCTCGGCCGTCACCCGCCCGAGGGCCTCGGCGACCGGGATCACCTCGGCGGCAGTGCCCCAGCCAGCCGCCTCCAGCGCCGCGGTCAGGCGGGCCACCGCCTCTTCGGCCGTGATCGTCTCCAGGTAGATCTTCCGCCGCTCCGCCACCGCATCCCACGCTCCCGGGCTCGGACTGGCCGCCGGCGCCGCCGGCAGCCCGGACGCGCCAACGGTCATCGTACCGCTCAGATCGGGTGGACGTCCACCCACTCGCCCGCCAGGAGGCCTTCCTTCTCCTCCCGGATGATGACCGCCCCGTCCGCCCGCGTGAGCGTGGTGATGAGGCCGCTCTTGCCCTGGACGGGCTCCGCCCACAGCTCGCCGTCCCTGGCCTCGAGCGCCACGCGCAGCACGTCCACCCGCCCGGCGGCCGAGGCCACGTTCTTCGCCATCCGGGCCCGGACGGCCGGGCGGTGCCCCGGGAAGGGCGGAAGGCCGAGCAGGCGGCGCAGCAGAGGGGAGACGAACAGGGCGAACACCACCTGGGCGCTGACGGGATGGCCGGGCAGGCCCACGACCGGGCGGCCGTCCACCACGGCCAGGATGGTGGGCTTGCCGGGCTTCAGGTTCACCCCGTGCACGAGGATGCCCAGCCGGCCCAGGCCGCCGATGATCTCCGCCGTCATGTCCCGCGCGCCGACCGATGACCCCCCGGACACCAGCACGACGTCGTACTTCAGCGCCTCGCGCAGCTTCGCCTCAACGGCGTCCCGCACGTCCGGAGCCCGGCCCAGGAACACGGGCTGGCCTCCCTCCTCCGCCACCAGGGCCCGCAGGGCGAAGCTGTTCGACTCCCGGATCTGGCCGGGCCCCGGCTCCTCGCCGGGGTCCACCAGCTCGTCGCCGGTGGCCACGATGGCCACGCGGGGCCGCCGGGCGACCCGCACCCGCAGGACGCCGGCATGAGCCAGGAGGGACAGCTCCTGGGCGCGCAGCGGGCGGCCCGCCGGGACGAGCACCCCTCCGGCAGGGCAGTCCTCACCGCGCCGCATCACGTTCTCGCCCGGGGACACCGCCCGCAGGACCCCCACCTCGTCTGCCGCCAGGTGCTCCGTGTGTTCGATCATGACCACGGCGTCCGCCCCGTCCGGCAGCATCCCGCCGGTGGCGATGCGGGCGCATTCGCCGGGGCCGAGCCGCCGGGCGGGCGCCCGTCCCATCGGGATCTCTTCTACCACCCTCAGGTAGGCCGGCAGCCCCTCCGACGCGCCGAACGTGTCCCCGGCCCGCACGGCGTAACCGTCCACCGAGGAGCGGTCGAAGGCCGGAAGGTCGCCGGCGCTCCGCACGTCCTCGGCCAGGCACCGGCCATGCGCCTCGAGGAGGTCCAGCTCCTCGACCCCGAGCGGCCCCTTCGGACAGGCCTCCAGGAAGAGGCTCTGGGCTTCGTCCACTCGCCGGAGCTGGAAGAACTCCACTCCGCCAACCCCCTTCCGCTCCGGTGTCAAGGAGCCGTTTCCTCCTATTCTAGCGTTGTTTTCCGCCGGCGGCACGCTGTGCCGCGGCATGTCCGGGGCTGCGCCACGGCTATACTAACCGCGCAAGGGAACGGCCAGGGGGGCCGGGCATGGGGCGGACGGCCCGGGTTCTGCAGGTGGCGGCCACCTACATGGGCACGGTGGTGGGCGCCGGCTTCGCGAGCGGCCAGGAGGCGCTGCGCTTCTTCGCGTCCTTCGGGCGGGCGGGCCTGTGGGGCATCGCCGTCACCACCGTGCTCCTGTGCGCCTTCGGCGCCCTCGTGATGGACCTCGGGCGCCGGCTCGGCGCGCGCTCGCACCGCGAGCTGCTCCACCACGTCCTCGGCCCCCGCCTGGGCGCGGCCGCCGACACCGTGGTGTCCGCCTTCCTGTTCGCCGCCCTCGCCGTGATGCTGGCGGCCAGCGGGGCGATCGCCGCCGAGCAGCTGCGGCTCCCCGCCTGGGTGGGGGCGGGCCTGGGGGCGGCCCTGACCCTGGCCACCATCTGGAGCGGGCTGACCGGCCTCCTGACCGCCAACGGGGTCGTCGTGCCCCTCCTCGTGGCCTCCGTCCTGGGGCTCACCGGGGCCACGATCTACCGGGCGAGCCTCGGGGGCCCCCTCGCGCCCGGCGCCGGCGCGCCCGCCCTGGCCGCGGCGCCGGACTGGTTCACGTCGGCGTGGGTCTACGCCGGTTACAACATCGTCCTCGCCCTCGCGGTGCTGGCCCCCCTCGGAGCGGAGATCCCGGACCGGGCGGTCCTCGTCGCCGGCGGGGTCCTGGGCGGACTGGGCCTCGGGGTGCTCGGGGTCGGGCTCCACCTCGCCATCAGCGCGCACCTCCCCGAGGCCGCGAACTGGGAGGTGCCGATGCTCTACCTGGCCCGGCTCTACCGGCCTCCCGTCCCGTCCCTGTACACGGCCGTCCTGTGGGCCGAGGTGTACACGACGGCCGTCTCGAGCGCCTTCGGCCTGGCCCGGCGCCTGGCGCCCCACGTCCCCGTACACGTGCCGGCCCCGGCGCGCCGCGGGGGCCTCCCCGGAGGCGGGGCCCGGTCGCCCGGCGCGGCCGGGGGGCCGGAGCCGGACGCCCCCCGCTTCGCGGACCCCGCCTACCGGACGGCGGCGCTCGCCACCGTGGCGCTGGCCCTGGCCCTCAGCCCCTTCGGGTTCGCCCGCCTGGTGGCGACGCTCTACCCGCTCTTCGGATACGCCAGCGTGGCCATTCTCCTCGTCTTGCTGCTCCGGACGTGGTCCTGACCCCCGACCCCTAGGCCCGGAGCCGGACGGCCGGCACCCGGGAGCCGTCCGCCTCGTAACGGTAGAACCCCTGCCCCGTCTTGCGTCCGTGGTGGCCCGCCTGCACGAGCTGCACCAGGAGCGGGCACGGCCGGTACTTGGGGTCCTTGAACCCCTCGTACAGGACGTTCAGGATGTACAGGCACGTGTCCAGGCCGATGAAGTCCGCCAGCTCCAGCGGCCCCATCGGGTGGTTCATCCCGAGCTTCATCACGGTGTCGACGTCCTCGACCGAGGCGATCCCCTCGTACACCGCGAACATCGCCTCGTTGAGCATGGGGAGGAGCACGCGGTTGGAGACGAAGCCCGGGAAGTCGTGCACCTCCACCGGCGTCTTGCCCATCCGCCCGGCCAGGTCCCGGATCGCCGCGTAGGTCTCCTCCGACGTGTCCAGCCCGCGGATGATCTCCACGAGCTTCATCACCGGCACGGGGTTCATGAAGTGCATCCCGATGAACCGGTCGGGCCGGCGGGTGGCCGTCGCCAGGTCGGTGATCGGCAGGGACGAGGTGTTGGAGGCGAAGATGGCCCCCGGCGGCGCCAGCCGGTCGAGTTCGGCGAAGAGGGACCGCTTGGCCTCCCGGTTCTCCACGATCGCCTCGATCACGAGGTCGACCCCGGCGGCCGGCCCGAGATCGAGGGTCGGGTGGATCCGGCCGAGGATCGCCTCCCGCTCCTCCGCCGTCTTGCGCCCCTTCTCCACGTCGCGGTCGAGGTGCTTGCGGATCGTGGCAAGCCCTCGCTCGACGAAGCGTTCCTCCACGTCCCGGAGCCAGACCTCGAGCCCCGCCTGCGCCGCCACCTGGGCGATGCCGGAACCCATCTGCCCCGCGCCCGCGACCATGACCTTCCGGAACTCCACGGTTTCCCACCCCACGCCATGACAGGACTGCTTGCCGCTGCCTGTGCCCCCGCTCCGCCTACCGGTAGTCCTCCCGCTGCGGGTGGAACACCTCGACCAGGACCGTGTCGGCCTCGGCCCAGGCCTCGTGTTCGACCCCGCCCGGGATGCCGTACGCGTCGCCCGGATCAAGGCGCCGCTCCTCGCTGCCGATCCGCAGGCGCAGCGATCCGGAGACCACGTACCCGATCTGCTCGTGCGGATGACTGTGGGCAGGCACGTGTGTCCCCGACCGCAAGGTCATCTCGCACAGCATCATGCCGGCGGTCGTGCTCATGGTCTTGCGGAAGATTCCCGGGATCATCTCCACCGGCGTGGGTTCGCCCTTGCCGACGAACACCTTCCCACCCCCCTCGCCTCAGTCGACACGGACGACCGTGGCCTCGCCCTGTCCGCCGCCGGAGCAGATCGCGGCCAGCCCGTACCCGCCGCCGCGGCGGCGGAGCTCGTAGACGAGGGTCATGAGGATGCGACCGCCGCTGGCGCCGATCGGGTGGCCGATGGCCACGGCGCCGCCGTTCACGTTCACCCGCTCCGGGTCGAAGCCGCCGATCTTGATCGAGGTGAGGGTGACCGCCGCGAACGCCTCGTTGATCTCGACCAGCGCCAGGTCCCGCGGGCTCAGGCCGGCCTTCTGCAGCGCCTTCAGGCCGGCCCGCGCCGGGACGGTGTGGAGGTAGCGCGGCTCCTCGGACACCTGCCCCTGGCTGACGATGGTGGCGAGCACCTCGAGCCCGAGCTCGCGCGCCTTCTCCCGCGACATGATCACCAGGGCCGAGGCGCCGTCGTTCACCGGCGGCGCGTTGCCGGCCGTGACCGTGCCGTCCGGGGTGAAGACCGGCTTCAGGGCGGCGAGCTTCTCCAGGGAGGTGTCAGGGCGGATGGACTCGTCCCGCTCCACGCGCCGCACCTCGCCCTTGCGACCGGGCACCTCGACGGGCACGACCTCCTCCTGCATGCGGCCCTCCTCCCAGGCCGCCAGGGCGCGCTGGTGGCTCCGGAGCGCCCACTCGTCCTGGGCGCGGCGGTCGATGCCGAACTCGGCCGCCACCTCGGACCCGTACACGCCCATGTGGACGTTGCCCCAGGCGCACCAGAGGCCGTCGTGGATCATGGCGTCGACCAGCTCGCCGTGCCCCATGCGCATCCCCCAGCGGGCGCCGCGCACGAGGTACGGGGCGTTCGACATGCTCTCCATGCCGCCCGCCACGGCGATGTCGATGTCGCCGGCCCGGATGAGGGCGTCGGCGATGTTCACCGCCCTCAGGCTGGAGGCGCACACCTTGTTGATCGTGTCGGAGGGCACCGAGAAGGGGATCCCGGCCCGGTGGGCGGCCTGGCGCGACGGGATCTGGCCGGCCCCGGCCTGCAGCACCATGCCCATCGCCACGTAGTCGACCCGGTGCTCCTGACCGGTGAGCCGGGCGCGGCGGAGCGCCTCCCGGATCGCGATGCCCCCCAGCTCGACCGCCGGGAGGTCCCGGAGACCCCCGCCGAAGCTCCCGAAGGGCGTGCGCACCGCGCTGACGATCACGGCCTCCCGCTGTGCCATGGCGCCACTCACTCCTCCTGCGTGCGGGTATCCGACTGGACGCAAACGAACGGTTGGTAGGGGGACGGGCCACGAGGGCTCCTGCGTGGGTGGCCGCTTGGGGGCCGGGCCGGCTGCTCCCGGGGGGCTTACCGCCGCACCAGGTCGGGCCGCGGGGCCACGGGCTCGGTCAGGTCCATGTGGCCCAGGGTCTCGAGGGGCCTGCCCTCCACGGTCAGGCGCACCGCGGTGATGCCCGGAAGCTCCGCCAGCGAGTTGGCCAGCGAGTACACCAGCATGAGCTCGCCGGCCGAGCCACCGCCGAAGTTCTTCTGCAGGTCCGCCGAGAAGTCGACCGTGGCCACCCCGCCCGCGAGGGTGACGCCCCGGAGCTGCGTGCCGGGCGGGAAGGTCGGGCGCAGGTCCTTCTCCTCCGCCGTGGGCCCGGCGAGGAGCGCCAGCACGATGCCGGCCGCCGGCCGGTCCGCCGGCACCTCCCGCCGGGCGGGGCGAAGGTACATCGCCTGGGCGTCCGCGAAGTACACGGTGACCGTTCGGTTCTTCTGCGCCGGCGCCTGCGGTTCCTCCCGGACCTCTCCGGCCCCGGGAGCGGGCGGGGCCGTGGGGCCGGGCGCGCGGGAGCCGCCGGCCCGGCAGCCGGCCGCCAGGGCCAGCCCGACAAGCAGGAGCGCCGCCACGGCGAAGCGGAGACGCATGACGGCTCACCTCACGCCCGCACGCGCTCGATGTCGGCCCCCAGGGAGCGCAGCTTCTCCTCGATGCGGTGGTAGCCCCGGTCGATGAAGCGCACCCCGTGCACCTCCGTGGTCCCCTCGGCGACCAGCCCGGCCAGGCAGAGGGCGACCCCCCCGCGCAGCTCCCGGGCCTCCACCGGCGCGCCGGTCAGCCGGCCGACGCCGCGGATGATCGCCGAGTTGCGGTCGACCTTGATCTGGGCCCCGAGCCGGATCAGCTCGTTGGTGAAGCCGAACCGGTTCTCGAAGATCGTCTCCGTGACCACGGACACCCCGTCGGCCACGGACATCAGGGTAACCCAGGGGGACTGCAGGTCGGTCGGGAAGCCGGGGTAGACCTGGGTTTCGACGTCGGCCGGCTGGATCGGCCGCCGGCCGCGGCAGCGCAGGGTGTCGAGCCCCACCTCCACGTCCATCCCGGCCTCCCGCAGCTTCGCGATCACGGTGCCCAGGTGCTCCGGGATGCAGCCCTCCACCGTGACGTCCCCTCCGGTCAGCGCGCCGGCGATGAGGAACGTGCCGGTCTCCAGCCGGTCGGGGATGATCTCGTGGCGGGCCCCCCGGAGGCGCTTCACGCCCTCGATCCGGATCGTCTCGGTGCCGGCGCCCCGGACCCGGGCGCCCATCGAGTTGAGGAAGTTGGCCAGGTCGACCACCTCCGGCTCCCGGGCGGCGTTCTCCAGCACCGTGGTGCCGGGGGCCAGGGAGGCGGTGATCATCATGTTGATCGTCGTGCCGAAGCTGGCGCGGTCGACGTAGAAGCGGTTGCCGCGCAGCTGCACCTTGCGGGCGATCATCGAGCCACGCTCGATCTCCACCTCGGCCCCGAGGGCCTTGAAGCCTTTCAGGTGGAAGTCGACGGGCCGGGCGCCGATGTCGCACCCGCCAGGGCATGCCACCTCGCCGCGGCCGAGCCGGGCCAGGAGCAGGCCCATCACGTACGTCGAACCCCGCAGCTTGCGGGCGAGCTCGTAGGGCGCGACGTGGCCGCTGAGCTCGGCCGCCCGCACCCGGAGCGTGCCCGGCTCGACCTCCTCGATCTCCGCCCCGAGGGCGCGGAGGATGTCGCACAGGTCCCGGATGTCCGTGTAGTCCGGAACGTTCTCGAGGATGCTCTCGCCCTGGCTGGCGAGCGCCGCGGCGGTGATGATGGGAAGCGCGCTGTTCTTGGCCCCGTTGGCGTGCGTACGTCCGCTCAGACGGCGGCCTCCGCGGATCACGAACTTCTCCACGGGGGGATCTCCCTGTCCCGACTGGGCCGCGCCGGCAGTCCTGGTAGAGGCTGTGGGCTTTACAGGGAACGGCAGGACGGACATCTTCCGCTGTTCTCCTCCATCCCTGGCGCGACGGGGCCCGCCGTGCGGGAGCGCAGGGAACCGGCGGGCCCGGGTGCCCGTCTACTGGGCGCTGTAGTTCGGCGCCTCTTTCGTAATCTGCACATCGTGCGGGTGGCTCTCGCGGATGCCGGCGCTGGTGATCCGGATGAACCGCCCCCGCTCCTGCAGCTCCGGAATCGTCCGGCAGCCGCAGTAGCCCATGCCCGAGCGCACGCCGCCCACGAGCTGGAAGACCGTTTCGGCGAGGGGCCCGCGGTAGGGGACCCGGCCCTCGATGCCCTCCGGCACCAGCTTGGCCCCCTGCTCCTGGAAATAGCGGTCGGGGCTGCCCTCCTTCATGGCCCCGATCGAGCCCATGCCGCGGTACACCTTGAAGGAGCGTCCCTGGAAGATCTCCATCTCGCCCGGCGACTCGTCGGTGCCGGCGAAGAGCGAGCCGATCATGACCGTGTCGGCGCCTGCCGCCAGCGCCTTGACGATGTCGCCGCTGTACCGGATGCCCCCGTCGGCGATGACGGGCACCCCCCGGGGGCGCGCCGCCCGGGCGCACTCCATGATGGCGGTCAGCTGCGGGACGCCGATGCCGGCCACGACCCGGGTGGTGCAGATCGACCCCGGGCCGATGCCGACCCGGATGGCGTCGGCCCCGGCCTCGATGAGGTCCAGGGTGCCCTCGTAGGTGGCCACGTTCCCGCCGATGATGGCCAGGTTCGGGTGGCGCCGCCGGATGGCCGCCACCGTCTCCAGCACGCCCACCGAGTGGCCGTGCGAGCTGTCCACCACGACGACGTCGACCCCGGCCTCCACGAGGGCGTCGACCCGCTCGATCGTCTGGGGGGTCACGCCCACGGCCGCCCCCACGAGGAGCCGGCCCCTCGCGTCCTTGGCAGAGTTGGGGTACTGCTTCGCCTTCTGGATGTCCTTGATCGTGATGAGGCCCCGGAGGCGGCCGTCCCGGTCGACCAGGGGAAGCTTCTCCACCTTGTGGCGGCGGAGGATCTCCTTGGCCTGGTCGAGCGTGGTGCCCACCGGGGCCGTGATGAGGTTCTCGCGGGTCATGACCTCGTGGACGGGCCGGTCCCAGTTCTCCTCGAACCGGAGGTCGCGGTTGGTGAGGATCCCCACGAGCCGGTGGCCGTGGTCCACCACCGGCACGCCGGAGATGTGGTAGCGGGCCATGATCTCCTCGGCCCGCCGGATGGTGTCCTCCGGGTGCACGAAGACGGGGTCGGTGATGATGCCGTGCTCGGAGCGCTTGACCCGGTCGACCTCCGCGGCCTGCTCCTGGATGGGCATCGACTTGTGGATGATGCCGATGCCGCCCTCCCGGGCCATCGCGATGGCCATGCGGGACTCGGTCACCGTGTCCATCGGCGCGGAGACCAGCGGGACGTTGAGGCGGATCTGCCGCGTGAGCCGGGTGGAGACGTCCACGTCGCGCGGCAGGACCTCGGAACGGGCGGGAAGGAGCAACACGTCGTCGAAGGTCAGCGCCTCCGGCCCGATCTTGTCCCGAAAGTCCACGGGAACGTGGTCCACGTGTACATTCCTCCGGTTCCGGGTTTCAGCGTATTATACCACACTCCGGAGCCGCTGGCCGTAGTCGCGCGCGACCCGCCAGATGTCGCCGGCGCCGAGGGTGATCACCAGGTCGCCGGGGCGCGCCTCGCGGAGAAGGAAGCGCACGATCTCCTCCGGGTCGCTCAGGAGGTGCACCGCCGCGCCCCGGGCCTGGCGCACCCGTTCTGCCAGCACCTGCCCGGAGACGCCGGGGATCGGACGCTCGCCCGGAGGCGAGTAGATCTCGGTCAGCACGACCACGTCGGCGTCGCCGAAGGCGTGGCCGAACTCGTCGAGGAGACTGGCCGTGCGGGTGTAGCGATGGGGCTGGAACACGGCGATCACCCGCCCCGGCGGCCCGACCACCTCCCGGGCAGCCCGCAGGGTCGCGCGGATCTCCGTGGGGTGGTGGGCGTAGTCGTCCACCACCCGGATGCCCCCTGCCTCGGCCAGGACCTGGAACCGGCGCCTTGCCCCGCGGTACCGCGCCAGGGCCGCCGCCATGCGGGGGAAGGGTACGCCGAGCAGGTGGCCGACGGCCAGCGCCGCCAGGGCGTTCTGCACGTTGTGCCGGCCGGGGACGCCGAGCCTCACCTCCCCGGCGGGCCGGCCCTGGTGCACGGCCGTGAAGACCGGGCCGGCCGGCTCGACCCGCACCCCGGACGCGGTCCAGTCGGGGGCGGGCTCAGGCCCCGCGCCCAGCCCGTAGAGGACGACCCGGACCCGCCCCGCCTCGGCGCGGGCGAGCTCCAGGGCCCGGGGGTCGTCGGCGCACGCCACGATGGCGCCGCCGGGGCGGACCTGGCCCAGGAAGCGGCGGTAAGCGTCGACCACGTTGGCGAAGTCGCCGCCGTAGTGCTCCAGGTGCTCCGGCTCGATGTTCGTGACCACCGCGATCCGGGGCGTGTAGCGGAGGAAGCTGCCGTCGCTCTCGTCCGCCTCCGCCACCACGTAGGGCCCGCGGCCCACCTTCGCGGTACCCCCGAAGTGGTCCACCTCGCCCCCCACCAGCACGGTGGGGTCGAGGCCGCCCTCTTCCAGGATCGTCGCGGTCATCGCCGTGGTGGTCGTCTTTCCGTGGGTCCCCGTGACGGCGATGCCCTCGCGGTCGTTGACGAACCGAGCCAGCAGCTCCGACCGGTGAAGCAGGGGGATCCCCGCCTCCCGGGCGGCGACCCGCTCGGGGTTGTCCGCGGGGACGTCGGTCGAGTACACCACGACGTCGGCGCCCTGCACGTGCGCCGGGTCGTGCCCGATGTACACGGTCGCCCCCAGGCGCTCGAGCGCCTCGGTGCGGTCGCTCCGGCGGGCGTCGCTGCCGGTGACCACGTGCCCCGTCTCCAGGAGCACGCGCGCCAGCCCGCTCATCCCGTACCCGCCGATGCCGATGAAGTGCACCCGCTGCCCCACGCTCACCACTGCCCAGCACCTCTAAGGAAGGAGTCTTGCCCGGCGTCCGGATCGCAAACCGGCGGCCGCCTCAGCGCTCCTCCCGGTACGCCCTCGCCAGTTCTTCATATGCCCGGGCGCCCTCGTGGACCAGGCGGCGCACCTCCTCCTCCGACAGGACCCGCACGGCCCGGGCCGGCACGCCGACGACGAGCGATCGGGCCGGGAATTCCTTCCCTTCCGGGACGACCGCCCCGGCGGCGACGACGCAGCCCTCGCCCAGTCGCACCCCGTTCATCACCACGGCGCCCATGCCGATCAGGCAGTGGTCGCCCACCGTGCAGCCGTGCACGATCGCCCGGTGGCCGACCACGCACCCCTCGCCGATCGTGCACGGAAAACCCGGGTCCGCGTGCAGCACCGCCCCGTCCTGGATGTTGGTGCGGGCCCCGATGCGGATGCGGTCCTCGTCCCCCCGCACCACGGCGCCGAACCAGATGCTCGCCTCCGGCCCCACCTCGACCTTTCCAATGACGTATGCCCCGTCCGCGACGAAGGCCGAGGGGTGGATCACCGGAGCCTCTCCCCGAAACGCCCTGACCGGCATGTGCCGCCTCCTCCGTTTCCTGACGTCAAATGTGTTCGACGCCGCCCCGGACGCTCGGGGGGTCGTCCGCCCCGTCCGCTCGCCGGATGGGCCGCGCGGGGACGCCGCCCACCACCGCCCCCGGGGGGACGTCGCGGTTCACCAGGCTCATGGCCGAGACCGTCGCCCCCTTGCCGATGACCACCCCGGGCAACACCGTGCAGTTCGCGCCGATCATCGCCCCTTCGCCGATGACCACCGGCCCGGTGCGCCAGCCGTCGACCAGGAACTCGTGGCAGAGGACGACCGTGTTGTAGCCGATCACCGCGTTGTCCTCGATCGTGATGAGCTGCGGGAAGAAGATGTCGAAGACCGCCGCCAGGCCGACGGACACGTGCCGCCCCACCCTCATCCCCGTCAGCCGGTAGAGGAAGTTCTTGAGCGTCAGGGAAGGGCTGTAGCGGGCGGCGTAGATGCAGAGGAAGTTCCAGACGACCCGCAGCGGATGCACCATCCGGGGCCAGGACTGGAGCGAGTTGTAGGGGCCCCGGTTCTGGTGGTAGGTGAGGCGCCGGGCCACGTCCCCTCATCCCTCCAGGATGCCAAGGTTCGGGTCCACCGCCAGGTCGAGCCCGTCCACCCGGCCGCCGTGGCGCCAGACGTGATAACCCGCCGCGGCGATCATGGCGGCGTTGTCCGTGCACAGGGCCGGCGGCGGGTACAGGACCCGGATGCCGAGCGGCGCCGCCCGCTCCTCCACGGCCTGCCGGAGCGCCTGGTTCGCCGCCACCCCGCCCGCGAGGAGGAGGGTCCGCACCCCGCGTTCCCGGGCCGCCCGGACCGCCTTGGTGGCCAGCACCTCCACGACGGCCGCCTGAAAGGCGGCGGCGATGTCCTCCCGCCGGTGGCGCTCCGGCTCGTCGCGCACCATGTACAGGACGGCCGTCTTGAGCCCGCTGAAGCTGAAGTCGTACGAGCCCTCCAGCCACGGCCGGGGCATGGGCACTGCGCCGGGGTCGCCGTCGCGGGCCAGGCGCTCGAGGTGGGGGCCGCCCGGGTAGGGCAGGCCGAGGAGGCGCGCCACCTTGTCGAACGCCTCGCCGGCGGCGTCGTCCCGGGTGCGGCCCAGAAGTTCCATCTCGCCGTGTCCTGCCATGTAGACCAGGTCCGTGTGGCCACCGGAGACCACGAGGCAGACGAGGGGGAACTCCGGCGGATCGGGGCGGAGGAAGTTCGCGTAGATGTGACCCTGCAGGTGGTTGACCCCGACCAGGGGCACGCCGAGGGCGAAGGCGATGGCCTTGGCGGCCGAGACCCCGACCAGCAGGGTTCCGACCAGTCCGGGCCCCGCGGTCGCCGCCACCAGGTCAATCCCCCCCAGGTCGACGCCGGCCTGTGCCAGGGCTTCGCGCAGGGTGGGGACGATGTTTTCCAGGTGCTGGCGCGACGCGACCTCGGGCACCACCCCCCCGTACTTTCGGTGCAGGTCGGCCTGGGTGGCGATCACACTGGCGAGCACCCGCCGGCCGTCCTCCACGACGGCCGCGGCGGTCTCGTCACAGGAGGTCTCGATCCCGAGGACCCGGGTCACGCTGCCCCCGCACCTCCTCCTCGGCGCGCCGGGCCGCCGCACGGGCCAGCGCGTCGCATCGCTCGTTGTACGCGTGCCCCGCGTGGCCCCGGACCTTTCGCCACTCGACCTGGTGGACCGTCACCAGCTCCAGAAGCCGCTCCCACAGGTCGCGGTTCTCCACCGGCTGCCTGTCCGCGGTCCGCCAGCCCGTGCGCCGCCAGCGCTCCAGCCAGCCCTGGCGGAAGGCGTTGACCACGTAGGCGCTGTCCGAGTACAGCTTGACCCGGCAGGGCTCCTTCAGCGCCTGCAGCCCCTCGATGGCCGCGCGGAGCTCCATGCGGTTGTTGGTCGTGCTCGTCTCGTACCCGCTCAGCTCCTTCTCGTGCGGGCCGTAAACGAGGATCGCTGCCCAGCCCCCGGGGCCGGGGTTTCCGGAGCAGGCGCCGTCCGTGTAGATCTCAACCTCGCGCATTACTCAGATTCTACCACAGCTCCACGCGGACCGTGCCCCCGGCCCCGTACCCGCCCTCCGCGCCGTCGAGCCACGGCAGGCGCGCCATGCGCGCCACCTCCAGGACCGGCGCGGGCTCCCCCTCCACCTGCCCGCGCAGGTCCCCGGCGGCGCGCGCCAGCCTGCCCGCGTACACGTCGAGAGTGACCCGGCGGCTGCGGAGGAGCACGACCGCCTCTCCCTTCCCGTTCACGAGGGCGTGCGTGGCGCCGGAGACGGGCTGCCCGGCGAGGGGCACCACCCGCCCGGTCGCGGCGAACGTTGACCCCAGGCGGTGCGACTTCACCACCCCCCGTCACGTGTCCCCTGCTTCCACCTATGCGCCGCCCGGACCCGGGGTGCCCCCGTCCCCGCGGGGCAGGGGACGCCGGCGACGATGTCCAATTCCAACGGCAGGGAGGTGGGCCCCTTGGAGCGGCCGTCACGTCTGCGGCAGCTCGCCAGCAGCGTCTTCGCCCAGATGGACGAGGCCCGGCGGCGCGCCGTCCGGGCCGGAATGGACGTCATCAACCTCAGCGTCGGATCGCCGGACCTCCCGCCTGCCCCCCACGTGGTGGAAGCGCTCCGGGAGGCGGCCCTCGATCCCCACGCGTACGGGTACCCGCTGCGGGACCTGCCCGAGTTCCGGGAGGCGGTGGCCGCCTGGTACCGGAGCCGGTTCGGGGTCGACCTCGACCCGGACACCGAGGTCCTCGGCCTCATCGGCTCCCAGGAGGGGCTCGGCCACCTCGCCCTGGCGCTGACGGACCCCGGGGACCTGGTCCTCGTGCCCGACCCCGGCTACCCGATCTACACGGCGGGCCCGGTGCTCGCCGGCGCCCGGCTGTACCCGTATCCGCTGCGGCCGGAAAACGGCTTCGTGCTCGACCCGGAGGACATCCCGCCGGACGTCTGGCGGCAGGCGAAGCTCCTCCTCGTGAACTACCCGTCCAACCCGCTCGCCGCCGTGGCGGACCGCGACTTCTTCGCCCGGATCGTCGAGTACGCCCGTCGCTACCGCGTGGTCGTGTGCCACGACAACGCCTACTCCGAGCTCGCCTTCGACGGATACCGCCCGCCCAGCTTCCTCGAGGTGCCGGGAGCCCGGGAGGTCGGGATCGAGATCAACTCCCTGTCGAAGACCTTCAGCATGGCGGGGTGTCGCGTCGCCTACGCGGTGGGCAACCGCGAGGTGATCGCCGCTCTGGCCGAGGTGAAGGGCCACCTCGACTACGGCATCTTCCGCCCGATCCAGCGGGCCGCCATCGCTGCCCTGACCGGTCCGCAGGACAGCGTGCGGCAGGTGGCGGCCACGTACCAGGAGCGGCGGGACGTGCTCGTCCGCGAGCTGCGGGCCGCCGGCTGGGACGTGCCCTCGCCGCGCGCCACGATGTTCCTCTGGGCGCCGCTTCCGCCGGGGCACCGCGACTCGGCGGCCTTCGCCGCCGCCCTGCTGGAGCGCACGGGGGTCGCGGTCACGCCGGGCGCCGGGTTCGGCCCCCGGGGTGAGGGATACGTGCGCATCGCCCTCGTGCAGCCGGCCGAGCGGCTGCGGGAGGCGGCGCGCCGCATCCGGGAATCGGGGGTGCTGGCCGGGGCGGGGGCCGCGGCGGCGGGCTGACCCCGGGCCGCGCTAGCGGACCACGATGCCGTTGAACAGCACGTCCACGAAGAAGTCGGCCATCTCCTCGAGGCTCATCCGGCCGCCGGGACGGTACCACCGGTAGAACCAGTTGCAGGCGCCCAGCACCGTGCGGATCACCAGCGGGGGGTCGAGCGGGCGGAAGACGCCCTGTTCGACCCCTTCCTGGTAGATTCTCTCCACCAGGCGGTTGTACCGCTCCGTCTCCCGCTTCACGATGGCCTGCTGCTCTGGCGTGAGGGCGTAGGCCTCCCGCAGGAAGATCGTCAGGTGGCCCAGGTTCGTGGCGATCCCCATGAGGTGGTGGCGCACGGCCTGGGCGAACTTCTCCCGCGGGGGCAGGTCGCTCGCGGCGATCTCCGCCAGACGGCCGATGTACTGGTCCAGCGCCTCCTGGATGATCATGACCAGGAGGTCTTCCTTGCTGGAGATGTAGTGGTACAGGCTGCCCTTCTGCAGCCCCACCGCGTCGGCGATATCCTGCATCGACGTGGCGTGGTAGCCCTTCTTCATGAACAGCTCGACCGACGCGTTCACGATGTCTGTGAGCTTGTTCGTCGACATCGGTGCCCCCTCCGCGGGCACGGTACGGGACCGGCGTGTCCGGCCGGCCGTTACCGACCGTTTGGTAGGAACCGTTTCGGGAATTCGAGCCCGGCCGCCGATTCCCTGCGCCGGGCGATCGCCGGGCTGCCGTGGGCTGGCGCCGGGATAGCATGGGCGGCGGGCCGGGAAAGATTCGAGCCGGAGGTGAGGAGCGCGTGCACCCCAAGCAGGAAGCGCTCCGCTTCATCCGTGAGCTGGCGGGACGCCGCGTCACCTACGACACGGGCCTGATGGAGGTGGCGGAAGAGATCCCGGGAGGTCTGGAGGTCCTGGTCGAGCGGATCCAGGACGAGTTCGGCGTGGAACTGCCCGAGGAGCTGGTCCTCGAGGCGGACACCGTCGGCGACCTCTGCCGGCTCGTCGCCCACGCCCTGACCACGGCTGCCGAGACGGGCCCCGATGGGCCCGTGTGGGAAGCCCGGGAGCTGTAGCGCCAGAACACGCCCGGGGCACCCCGCGGCTCGGGCCGCAGCGGGGTGCCCCGGCAGTGCGTGTCCGACCTGCGTCTCACACCCGGGCCGTGACCGCCGCGAAGGCCTCCTCCAGGACGCCGAGCGCCTCGTCCAGCTGCTCCTCCGTGATCACCAGGGGCATCAGGAACCGGATCACGTTGCCGTAGATCCCGGCCCGCAGGACGATGACCCCGCGCCGGATCGCCTCCCGGATGATCTCCGTCGTCTCCGCGGTCGCGGGCTCGCGGGTGGAGCGGTCCCGCACCAGCTCCACCGCCACCATGGCCCCGAGACCCCGCACCTCGCCGATGAGCGGGGTGCGCTCCGCCAGAGCCTCGAGCCGCGCCCGCAGCCGCCGGCCGAGCGCCTCCGCCCGCGCCGGCAGATCCTCCCGGTCCATGACGTCCAGCACGGCGAGGGCCGCCGAGCAGGCCACGGGGTTGCCGACGTAGGTGCCGCCGATGTTGCCGTCGGTCGCCGCGTCCATCACGTCGGCCCTGCCGATCACCCCCGACAGCGGCAGCCCGGCGGCGATCGACTTCCCCACCGTGATCAGGTCCGGCTCGATCCCCAGCCGCTCGGAGGCGAAGAACCGGCCGGTCCGGCCGAACCCCGTCTGCACCTCGTCGGCGATGAGCAGGATGCCGTGGCGCCGGCAGATCGCCTGCACCTGCGGCAGGTAGCCCTCCGGCGGGACCACGAAGCCGCCCTCGCCCTGGACCGGCTCCAGGATCACGGCCGCCGTGTCCTCCGGGGCGACCTGGGTGACGAAGGCGCGCTCCAGGGCAGCCACGGCCTGCCGGGCCACCTCTTCCGGCGGCGGGCTGCCGGGCCAGCGGTACACGTACGGGAACGGAACCCGGTAGACGTCCGGCGCGAAGGGCCCCATCCCCTGCTTGTACGGCTTCACCCGGCTCGTCAGGCTCAGCGCCATGAGGGTGCGGCCGTGGAAGGCCCCCTCCATGGCGATGATGCCCCGCCGCCCGGTGTACTTGCGGGCGATCTTCACGGCGTTCTCCACGGCCTCGGCACCCGAGTTGAAGAACGCCGCCTTCTTCGGGAAGTTGCCGGGGGCCCGGCGGCTCAGCTCCTCCGCCAGGCGGATGTACGACTCGTACGGCACGATCGAGAAGTCGGTGTGGGTGAAGCGGGCGCTCGCCTCGTGGATGGCCCGGACGACCTCCGGCACGCTGTGCCCGACGTTCATGCACCCGACCCCGCCGGCCAGGTCGATGAACGTGTTGCCGTCGACGTCCGTGAGGAGCGCGCCTTCCGCCCGCTCCACGATCACGGGGACGTGGACCTGAAACGCCTGTGCGACGGCCCGCTCCTTGCGCTCCAGGAGCGCGCGGGAACGGGGCCCCGGGATGGAGGTGACGAGACGGATGTGGGCCACGGCGCTCCCTCCTCTGGCGCCCGGTCGGTCCGGGCCGCGCGCGGCCGGCCCCGGCAACCGGGCTCCCCGGTCAGGTTATGCAACCTTGTATAGGGATGATTCGCCGCGGCCCGCGCTTCCTCCTACTCCCTGGGCTGCGTCGCTTACTCCGCCGCCTCCGCCGGCACCGCGGAGCCGGTCCCGGCGATGCCGAGCTGCTCCGCCACCGGCTTGAGCGCCTCGATCACGAAGGCGATGTGCTCGTCGAGGTCCAGCCCGAGCTCGGCGGCGCCGCCGATCACGTCTTCGCGGTTCACCCCGGCCGCGAACCGCTTGTCCTTCATCTTCTTGCGTACGGCCTGGACGTCCACCTCGTGGATGGAGCGGTTCGGACGGACCAGGGCCACCGCGATCACGAAGTTGGACAGCTCGTCGCAGGCGTAGAGCGCCTTGTCCATGAGGCTCCGGCGGGGGTACTGGTCCTGCAGGTAGTTGGCGTGGGCGAGCACCGCGTAGACCAGCTCGTCCGGGTACCCCTTCTCCCGCAGCACCTCCGCCGCCTTGCGGGGGTGCACCTCGAGGGTCGGGTACCGCTCGTAGTCCAGGTCGTGCAGGAGACCCGTCAGGCCCCAGAGGTCCTCGTCGCCCCCGTACTTGCGGGCGTAGGCCCGCATGCAGGCCTCCACGCCGTACAGGTGCTTGAGCAAGCGGGGATCCTGAACCCACTCGTGCAGGAGTGCCATCGCCTCGTCGCGGCTCGGCAGCGGCATCGCGCACTCTCCCTTGCTCCCATTTGGTCCCCATTATAGCACTGCCGCGGGGCCGCCCCATGAGGCGCATGGGAGACCCCCCCAGGGTCGGCCGGAGGCAACCGGCGACACACCCGGACGGAGGAACACTGCGGGGAGGGAGCGAAGCCCTCCGGGAAGCCGGACCACGAGCGGAGGGGGGCTCGAAGTGCGAATCTACACCCGCACCGGAGACAAGGGGGAGACGAGCCTGCGCTGGGGCCAGCGGGTACCGAAGGACGCCGTCCGGGTCGAAGCGTACGGCGCCGTGGACGAGCTCAACTCGTTCATCGGCCTGGCCCTGGCACTGGTCCCGGCAGAGGGTGGGCCGGCGGGAACCCCGGCCGGTGAGATCCTGCCACGTCTGCGCGAGGTGCTGCCCCGCGTGCAGCACGAGCTCTTCGACGTCGGCGCCGACCTCTCCACCCCGCCCGACCGGACGAAAGGCGAGGAGCCCCGTGTCCGGCCGGAGCAGGTCGAGGCCCTGGAGCGCGACATTGACGCCCTGGACCGCCACCTGCCCGAACTGCGCCAGTTCATCCTCCCCGGGGGGAGTCCGGCGGCCGCTGCCCTGCAGGTGGCGCGGGCCGTCTGCCGGCGCGCGGAGCGGCGGCTGGTCTCCCTGGCGCGCCAGGAACCGGTGGAACCGGTGCTGATCCAGTACCTGAACCGGCTTTCCGACTACCTCTTCGTCGCCGCCCGGGCCACCAATCTCGCGGCGGGGGTGCCGGAGCCCCGGGTGTCCTGGTCCTGGGGACGCCAGGCGAGGTCATCCCGGGGGGACTCCCACCAGGCCTAATCGCGGCCCCGTGCGGTCCGCCGCCCGAGCAGGTCCTCCAGCGCACGGCGGGTCGACGGGAAAGCCAGCTCCTCCCACGGGATCTCGTCCGGTCGGAACGCCCGGGCGTCCAGGCACTCCGGCATCACGCGCAGCGCACCGCCGAGGACCCGGGCCCGGTACACGATCACGACCACGGGGGAGTCGCGAAAGGAGTACACGCCCAGGAGACCGGTCAGCGCCACGTCCAGGCCGGTCTCCTCCTGCGTTTCGCGCAGCGCCGCGTCCTCCACCGTCTCCCCCTGGTCCATGTAGCCGCCCGGGAAGGTCCACTTCCCGTAGCCGGGCTCGATCGCCCGGCGCACCAGGACGATCCGGCCGTCGTGCTCCGGGACCGTGCACGTGGCCACCTTGGGATCGTAGAAATGGACAAAGCCGCAGGCCGGGCACACCTGGCGCTCCCGCCCGAACGCCGGGCGCACGACCAGGGGCGTGCCGCACCGCGGGCAGTACTTCACGGTACGTCCCTTCTTTCCTCGTCCGCGAGCGCCTCCTCCAGGATCCGGAGCTGCCCGGCCAGGCGCCGCAGGTACCCGGGATCGGGGTCACGGGCCCGGCGGGCCCCGGCGAGCGCCTCCTGCAGCCGGTCCCGGTGCCGCGCCACGTACCTCCGGAACAGCTTCCCGCCACGCCGCCTGAGCACGGGCCCGAGGAGCGCGTCCTCTTCCGACAGGGCGGGGGGCTGCGCGGCCCGCTCCGCTGCGAGCACGACGTAGATGTGGCGGCCGTCGGCGACCAGGGCCTCGTCCACGATCCCCCAGCCCAGGGCGGCGAGGGTGCGCCGCACCACTTCCTCCGCCCCCCGGGGCTGGAGCACGAGCCGCCCGACGCCGTCCAGCGCCTGCCCGGCCCGGGCGACCAGCTCCGCCACGTGGGCGCCGCCCATCCCTGCCACCACCGCGGTGGCGACCTCGCCGGGTCGGAGCGCGGCGAACCCGTCGCCCCGCCGCAGTTCGACCCGGTCCTCCACCCCGGCCGCGCGCAGCGTCCTCCGGGCCGCCTCGAGGGGGCCGGGGCGCAGGTCGGTGGCGATGGCCCGGGGCACGCGGCCGGTCACCACCAGGTAGGCGGGCAGGAGGCCGTGGTCGGTGCCGATGTCGGCCACCGGCCGGCCCGGCAGGACGAAGCCGGCCACGGCGGCAAGCCTGGGGGGAAGCCGAATCGCCGCTCATCTCCTCCGGCCCATTGTAGCACGGCCCGTTGGGCACGCGCCCTGCTCCCCCTTGCGCCCCCCCACCTTCCTGGCTAAAATACGCCTAGGGGTATGGGTATAGGCTCAGCGAGGTGGTTTCACCATGGCTCAGGCGCAACCCCGGGTCGTCATCTTCACGACCCCCACCTGCCCCTGGTGCCGCCGTGCGAAGCAGTACCTCACCCAGCAGGGGGTGCGCTTCCGGGAAGTCGACGTGACGCGCGACCCCTCGGCGGCGCGGGACCTGGTGCGGATGACCGGACAGACCGGGGTGCCCGTCATCCTCGTGGGGAACCGGCCGATCGTCGGGTTCGACAAGCCCCAGCTCGACCGGCTGCTCAACCTGCAGTAGCGTAGGAGGAGAGCTCAGATGCAGATCCTGCCGCTCGACGACCGCCTGCTCGTGGAGCCCATCCAGGACGAGGGCATGCAGCGCACTGCCGGTGGGATCTACCTGCCGGACACCGCCAAGGAGAAGCCGCGCATCGCCCGCGTGGTCGCCGTCGGGACCGACGAGGATCTGAAGGAGAAGGTCAAGGAAGGCGATCGCATCCTCTTCGGCAAGTACAGCGGCGACGAGATCGAGATGGACGGGCACAAGTACCTCATCCTGCAGCGCAACGAGGTGCTGGCCCTCATCAAGGACTGAGACTGGGGCGCACGCCTCACCGGGACGCATCCCCGGTGGCCCGCCACGACAAGAACCCCCGCGCGTTCCGGCGCGGGGGTTCTCGTCATGCCTACCGGCTGAGCAGGTCCCGTACCATCATGGCCCCCAGCACGAGGAGCCAGAACACGACCCCGGGTCAGAGCGGGATCGGAAAGCCCCGCCGCTTCTCCCCGGTGTCACACTCCGCGCCCGCTCAGGTGAAGCGGAGCTTCGGCTTCTGCCGCTCCGGCTCGTCTGCCACTGCCCCTCCCCCCTATGAGGTCAATTATACCACATGGGGTATCCGCTGTCGCCGGTGTCGCTGGCCGGAGGCCCCGAATGCGCGGTACAATCGGACAGGTGTACCAAGGAGGCTTTGCGATGGCGATCCAGCGCATCCTTCTGGTCGAGGACGACCCGGACATTCAGAAGATGGCGAGCCTCGCCCTGCGGCACACGGCCGGGGCGGAGGTGTTCGTCGCCTGCGACGGCGCCTCGGCGCTCCGGCAGGCCCGGGAGAAGGCGCCGGACGTGGTCCTCCTCGACGTCATGCTCCCGGACATGGACGGTTACGAGGTCTGCCGCCGCTTGAAAGCGGACCCCGCGACCCGGGCCATCCCGGTGATCTTCCTGAGCGCCCGGGCCCAGCAGAAGGAGATCGAGCAGGGCCTCGGGCTCGGCGCGGCGGGCTACCTGGTCAAGCCCTTCGACCCGATGACCCTGGCCAGCGAGATCGAGCGGCTCGTGAAAGGATGATCGGCAGGTGGATTACGCGCAGGTGCTCGCCGCCGTCTACCGGGACTCCCTCGACGGCATCGTCATCACCGACGCCGCCACGGTCATCCGCGACTGCAACGCCGCCTACGCCGAGCTCACCGGGTTCAGCCGGGAGGAGCTGATCGGCCGGCGCGTGAACGTGGTGCGCTCCGGCCTCACCCCCCCGGAGACCTTCAGGGAGATGTGGCAGGCGCTGAACACGCAGGGCCGCTGGGTGGGGGAACTGATCAACCGCCGCAAGGACGGGTCCCTCTGGATCTCGTTCCTGTCCATCACCCGCGTCCTGGACGAGAAGGGGAACGTGTCCGCGTACGTGGGCATCTCCCGGGACCTCACGGAGCGGCGCCAGCTCGAGGAGCGCCTGCGGGAGCAGTCCACGCGGCTCGACGCCCTGCTCGAGTCCATCGTCGCCGGCACGCTCATGTTCGACGTGTACGGGCGCTGCGTGGTGGCGAACCGGCGCATCAGCGAGATCCTCGGCGTCGGGCGGGAGGCGCTGCTGGGCCAGCCCCGCTCGCGCATCGAGGAGCGCCTGCGCGGCCTCTTCGCCGACCCGGACGTGCTCCGCCCCGCCACCCCGGCCGGTGAGCGCACGATCGCCACGCGCGAGGCGCGCCCGCGCTACTTCGTCGAGTTCTGGGCCCCGGTGCGGACCGCGTCGGGCGCGGAGCTCGGTCAGCTCTTCACCTACCGGGACGTGACCCGGGAGGTCGAGGTCGACCGGATGAAGAGCGAGTTCATCGCCACCGTCTCACACGAGCTCCGCACCCCGATGACCTCCATCAAGGGCGCCCTGGGGCTTCTGCTCGGCGGGGCGGCGGGGCCCGTCCCCGAGGCGCAGCGCGAGCTCCTCACCATCGCCCGGAACAACACGGACCGGCTCATCCGCCTGATCAACGACATCCTCGACCTCTCGAAGATCGACGCCGGCCGGATGGAGCTGCGCCCTCGCCCGCTGAGCGTGGAGAAGGTGGTCACCGCCACGCTGCAGGAGCTGGAAGGATTCCGCCAGCAGCGACAGATCGAGGTGCGCACCGACCTGCCGCCGGGCCTGCCCCCGATCCAGGCCGACCCGGACCGGATCGAGCAGGTCCTCGTGAACCTCGTCGGGAACGCTCTCAAGTTCACCGACCCCGGCGGCCGCGTGGAGGTCCGGGCGCGGGAAGAGGGCGACCACGTGCGGATCGAGGTCGCCGACACGGGCCCCGGCATCCCGCCGGAGCGGCAGCCGCACATCTTCGAGCGTTTCTCGCCCACCGACGGGGCGACGCGGGCCCGGGGCACCGGCCTGGGCCTGGCGATCGCCAAGGCCCTGGTCGAGCAGCACGGCGGCCGCATCGGGTTCGAGACCGAAGTCGGGCGCGGCACCACGTTCTTCTTCACCATCCCCCGGGCCGGGGCGCCCGCGACTCCCACGGCCGTCTCGCCACCGCCGGAGGCTCCCGCCGCCTCGCCGGCTCCCGGCGCCGCCCCGGGAGAGGCGGAAGCCGCGTCCCCGGCGTACCGGCCCCGCCGCCCGACGGTGGTCGTGTGCGACGACGACCCGGACATCGTCCGCTTCCTCAGCCTGGCGCTCGAGCAGGCCGGGTTCCGGACGCTGCCCACCACGCGAGGCAGCGAGGTGCTGCAGCTCTGCAAGCGGGAGCGGGTCGACTGCGTCACGCTCGACCTGCTCATGCCGGAGATGCACGGCCTGGAGGTGGCGCGCCGGCTGAAGGAGGACCCCGAGACCCGGAACATCCCCATCGTGGTCGTGAGCGCCTACGCCGACCAGCACCAGGCCGAGCTCGCCTGCCTCGGGGTGGCCGGCGTGGTGACCAAGCCGGTGGAACCTGCCCGCCTGCTGGCGCAGGTGGCGGCCACGCTCGGCACCCGGGCGCTGCACGACGGCCCGCCCGACATCCTGGCCGTCGACGACGACCCCGAGATGCGGCGGGTGGTGGAGCTCATCCTCACCGGCGCCGGTTACCGGGTGCGGACGGCCGCGGACGGCCGGGAGGCGCTGGCGGCGATCGCCGAGCGCCTCCCCGACGTGCTCGTCCTCGACCTCCTGATGCCCAACCTGGACGGCTTCCGGCTGGTGCGGATCCTCCAGTCCGACCCGCGCACCGCCCGGATCCCGCTGCTGGTCCTGACCGCGGTCGACCTCACCCGGGGAGAACGATCCCTCCTCGAACTCGGCCCCACCCACCACCTGCTCAAGGGGCCGCGCCTCCAGGAGGAGGTCGTGAAGCGGGTGGTGGACCTCCTGGGCCACCGCGCCGCCCCGGACCCGCCGTCTCCTGCGGCCGGGTGACCTCGTCCCGGGTCGCCTCCTGGAGCGCCTGCACCAGCTCGGACAGGCTCGAGGCGATCCGCGGGCCGTCGGGGGCCGCGCCCTCGCGCAGCACCCGGACGAGGAGCTCGTCGACCTCCCGCGCCTTCTCCCCGACGGCGGCCAGGCCGTAGAGCCCTGCCGAGCCGGCGAGCCGGTGCACGGTCCGGCGGAGCTCCTCCAGGTCCGGACGGGTGCTGGCCGGCCCGCCGAAGCCGGCGAGCCCGCGGGCGGCGGCCGCCAGGTAGTCGATCTTCGCCCGCGCGTCGTGCAGGTACTGCCGCCGGAGCGCCTCCATCTCCTCCCGGAAGTCCCGCGCCATCGGTCGTCCCCTCTTGCCCTCGGCCGTTTCACGGCATGCCCCCATTGTACTCCAACAGGGCACCAGCGCATGCCTGCGGCGCCGGCAAGGGCGCTCGTAATGTCTGACGTTTCCGTCTGCTTGACGACCACATTGTAATGAGATGAAATGAAAAGGGGGCTGGTTTCGTCAGGGAAAGAGTATTGCCAACGACGGGCGGGAGGATGAACCCATGCAACCGGCTGGTGCACACGCGCAACGCCCCGCATTCCCCTGGCTCCGCCTGCCGTCGCTCACGATCGCGACGCAGCTGCAGGCGCTCTTCGCCTTCGTCGTCGCCGTCATGGTGACTCTGAGCAGCCTCGGGTTCGCGCTTTCCGCGAACCTCGTGCGCCTGACGAGCCGGAGCAGCGAGGACATGGCGCACATGACCCGCCTCACCGAGGCCAGCGAGCTGCTGCTGGAGATGGCCCGCGCGGTGAGCCAGGTCACCGAGTTCACCTCGGAAGACCAGAAGGCGGGCATGCTCGCAACCGTGGACAAGGTCGTCGGGCTCATCCGCCAGGAACGGGAGGCGGCAGCGTCCGCAGGGCTGAAGAAAGTGGGCGAAAGCCTCGACGTGGCCACCGAGACCCTGTCCCGGCTCCCCAAGTCCATCGAGCAGCTCTTCGCGCAGCGGGAGCTCGAGGGCGGCCGGACGCTGTACAAGACCCTGATCCTCGATCACGTCACGACGGCCGCGTACGCGATCTCCGCGGCCCAGAAAGGGTATGCCGTGGAGGATGCCGCGCGGGCCACGGCGGCCGTCGCGAGCGTCCGGAAGATCCGCCTGGCGGTGCCGGTGGTGGGGGCCGTGGCCACGGTGTGGACGCTCCTGAGCGCCTGGATCGTCCGGGCCCGGGTCGCCCGGCCGCTGGCCGCCGCCGCCGCCGTCGCCGGCCGGGTCGCCACCGGCGACCTCACCGTCCGCATGGGCCTGCGGCGCAAGGACGAGATCGGCGCCCTGGCCGGCAGCATCGACGAGATGGTCGGCCACCTCCGCCACCTCCTCGGCGCCGTCCGCACCGAGAGCCACACCGTCGAGGAGCAGGCCGGCCTCCTCGGCCGCCACGCCGCCGAGGTCAGCCGCCTCGCCCGCGAGGTCTCCGAGGCCGCCTCCGGCCTCGCCGAGGGCGCCCGGCAGCAGTCCGAGGACGTCGCCCAAGCCTCCGAGCGCCTCGCCGAGGTCGCCCGGGCCGTGGAGCAGATCGCCACCTCCACCCAGGTCCAGTCCCAGGAGGCCGCCCGGGTCATGGAGCAGCTCGACAAGGTCGAGCGCGCCGCCCGGGCCGTGGCCGACACCGCCCACCAGGTCGAGGACGCCTCCGCCCACACGGCCCGGACCTCCGCCGAGGGCGCCGGCGTCGCCGCCGCCACCGCCGGCAGCCTGGAGGCCATGTACTCCCTGGCCACCCAGGCCGCCGAGCGGATGGCCAGCCTCGAGGGCCACGCCCGCCAGGTCGCCGAGTTCCTGCAGGTGATCGACGAGATCGCCGGCCAGGTGAACCTCCTCTCCCTGAACGCCGCCATCGAGGCGGCCCGGGCCGGCGAGCACGGCCGGGGCTTCGCCGTCGTCGCCGACGAGGTCCGGGGGCTGGCCGAGCGCTCCCGGGAGGCCGCCGGCCGCATCCGGGAGGTGCTCGCCGCCATGATGGAGGCGCTGGGGGCCGCCAGCGAGGCGGTCGGCGGCTGCGCCCGGCGCGTCGAGGAGGGCGTGGCGCAGGCGGGCCAGCTCCGGGAGGCGCTGGAGCGCATCCAGAAGGCCGTCGACGGCGCCCGGGAGCAGGCGGCCCGCATCTCCCGCCTGGCCGACGGGATGCTGGAGGCCACCTCGGCGGCCACCCAGGCGACGACGGGGATGGTGGCGCAGGTGGAGGAGCACTCCTCGGCCACCGAGGAGGTCGCCGCCATGATGGAAGAGGTCGAGCAGATGGTGAAGCGGATCGCCCGGGTGGCGGAGACGACGGCGTCCACGGCCCGGGAGGTGTCGGCCGCGAGCCAGGGGTCGGCGGCGGTGGCGGGCGACATCGCCGGGGCGATCGAGTCCCTGACGGCCATGAGCCGGCGGATGACGGAGGCGATCGGCGCCTTCCAGATGTGAGGGGGCAGGGGGCCGACGTCACCAGCGGGCTGCCAGGGCCTGCCCCATTTCTGCCACGATAGCCGCCCCCAGGGCCACGCTGAGCACCCCCGCCACCAGGCGCAGCGCGGCCTGCGCGCGGCGGAACGAGCGGAGGCCGAGCGCGAAGGGCAGGCCGATGAGCGTGCTGGTGAGGGTCATGCCCACCACGGTGCCGAGCCCGAAGCATACCACGTACAGCACGCCGGCAGCCACCGACGGGGCCGCGCCGGCCACCAGGAGCGTCACCGCCCCGCTCCCCGCCAGGCCGTGGAGGGACCCCACGAGAAACGGGCGCAGGCCGCCGGCCGGCCTGCCGTGGCCGTGGCGGTGGTGGGAGCCCTCGGCGTGGGTGTGGAAGTGGACGTGGGGAACCCCGTCGTGGACGTGCACGTGCGCGTGCGGCTGCCGGCGGCGCCACCCCGCCAGCGTGTGGAGCCCGAGGGCGATCAGCATGACCCCCACCCCGGCCTCCAGGCTCAGGCCAAGGGAGGCCGGGAGGGCGACGCGGAAGAGAAGGAGGGGCAGGCCGGCGGCCAGGAGCGCCGCCGTGTGGCCAGCCCCCCACAGCGCACCGACGCCGGCCCCGCGGCGGATGCCGCCTCCCTCGGCGACGATGGTGGAGACGGCCACCACGTGGTCGGCGTCGAGCGCGTGCTCCAGCCCGAGCACGAAGCCGAGCCCGAGAGTGGAAAGAAGCCCTGGGCTGATCTGCGGTGCCCCCCTCCGTTCCGGCCTTCTGCGACCCGGACGGACTACCTGTGGGGATTCGGCAACCGCCTGCACGTTCCTCCGAGGCCGCTGCCTCGCCGGGGCATCAGTCGCCCCCCAGCGTCCGGCCGACGTTGCCCACCAGGTCCAGGCCCGGCTTGAGCACCTTCTCGCCCGGACGCCAGCTCGCCGGGCAGGCCACCCCGGGGTTGTTGCGCACGAACTGCAGTCCCTCGATCAGGCGGTAGGTCTCCTCCGCGCTCCGCCCGACGTTCTCTGCCGTGATCTGCAGCGCCTGCAGCACCCCTTCCGGCGAGATGACGAACGTGCCGCGCATGGCAACGCCGCTCTGTTCGTCGTACACGCCGAACATCCGGCTGACGGCGCCGGTGTGGTCCGCCGCCAGCGGGTACCGCACCGACCGCAGCATGGTCTCCGCCTCCAGCCACGCCTTGTGCGTGAAGACGGTGTCCGTGCTGACGCCGATGATCTCGACCCCTCGTTCCCGCAGGGCGCTGTGGTACCGGGCGTAGTCCGCCAGTTCCGTGGGGCAGACGAAGGTGAAGTCGGCGGGGTAGAACACCAGCACGACCCACTTGCCCTGCTGCTTGTACTCCTGCAAGCGCACCTCGCCCTGCTCGCCCGTCTCCGGAAAGTACGCGGGCAAGACGAAGTCCGGCACCTGGGCGCCAACGCGAACGCAGCTCTGTGGTTGCACGTCCACTGCAGCTTCCCTCCCTCGCGATGGAGGCGGGAAATCCGTCCCGCCCCCTGATACCGATAGCATACAACCATAGCGGTAAGGTGACAACCTCATGTGACAACCGTCGTGAAACCTCGATCCACTCGGAGCGGCGGTTGTAAGAAGAAGATGCCCCGCGCCGGCCGGTCCACGGTCCACTTCGCCGCGGCGTGTGGGGCGGACCTCGATCCCCGGCGTGAGGCTGCCCGGCGTCCGCCGCCAAGCTCGCGCGGGTCTGGCCGGGTCGCTTGTTCCAGAAATATAAACAGACAAACTCTACGTCGTCTGTGCCTGTTTCGATTCGTACAACTTCTGTATCAGACCCTGAACTTTGAAGAAGGCATCCACCAGGGCCGGGTCGAACTGGCGACCGGACTGTTCGCGAACGTACTCCACCACCCGCGACCAGGACCAGGGAAGCTTGTACGCTCGCTGCGACAGGAGCGCGTCAACCACGTCGGCGAGGCCGACTGCGCGTGCGTGGAGCGGGATGGCGGCGCCGGCAAGGCGGTCGGGGTAGCCGGTGCCGTCCCAGCGTTCGTGGTGCCAGCGCGCGATCTCGGCGGCATGCTGGCGCCATCGTTCGAAACCCGGGATATCGAGGAACTGCCGCAAGAGCTGCTCGCCGGAAGTCGTGTGAAGCTGGACCAACTGGCGCTCTTCCGGCAGGAGAGGCCCGGGCTTGAAAAGGATCCCCTCGGGAATGGTCACCTTGCCCACGTCGTGGAGGATGCTGAGGAGGGCGGTCCATTCCCGCTCTTCCTGGGAGCAGGAAGGGGGGTCGACGGTAGCCAGGAGCCAGCGGGTCAAGGCCTGGACACGCTCGAGGTGTCCCTGGATGTCAGGATCACGCACCTCGGCCATCCGCGCGAGGGACATGATGAGGTGACGGAAGATGTCGATGTTGGCCTCGTGGGGGCGGACGAAGGCCGGCTCGATCGGGGTGCCGGGGACGGCGCCACTGAGTTCCTGGGCGAAGGCGGTGACGTCATGGACGATGTCGACAAAACCAAGGCGACTGGAGCCGTCGTCGATGGGGGATACGCTCAGGTGCGCGATCCAGTCGGCACCGTCGGGGCGAGCGTTGAGGAGGTAGCCTTCCCAGCGCCCGGAGGTGGCGAGGGCCAGGCGGAGGCTCTCGTTGGGTCCGGGCCAGGCCCTGGGGCTGCGGAGGATGCGGATGGGCTGGCCCAGCAACTGGTCCCGGGCGTATCCCGTGACCTCGCAGTAGGCATCGTTGCACGCCACGATCCGGCGGTCCGTGTCGGTGACGGCCACGGGCGTTGCGAGTTGCAGGTAGGGTGCTGCGGCGGCGAGCAACTTTTGGTCCACGAGAGCACCTCCTACGGATCTTACGGAGGCATGAACGCCACTCCGAGAATAGCCTCTCCCCTGACGCCAAGCAATAGAAGAAGCCAATGGCATCATCACGCGGCATTGAAAACATCTATCACCTATAGAAAAGATCAATGCCAAAGGACAGGGGCATTGACGAATTGAATAACTCAAGCACGCGGAGTTCGAGGAGAAGGGGAGGCAGCAGGCATGGCGGCCCCGTCGGCCGAGGTGTTGTGGCAATGCTTCTTCGAACGCTCAACTCAGGGAGTGGTCGTGCTGGACCGGAACGGCTACATCCTCGCAGCAAATACAGCGATGGAACAGATACTGATGGCCAGACGAGGCGAACTGCTGGGCCGTGAGATGGCCGCAGCCTTGCAAGACGCCACGGGAAGCCTCGGGGACCTGATTGCGGAGGTCCTGAAGTCGGGCCAGCCCGGTCAGGCCGAGGCCTCCTGGAAGGGGCAGGAAGGTGAGGAGCGAACCTCCCGGGTGGCGGTCATCCCCGTGGCGAATGACGCCGGGGATGTGGCCGGGCTGGTTGCGCTGGTACAGGATGTGACGGTGGAAGCGGGGCAGCGGGGGCAACTGGAGAGGCAGGTGGGCGAGATTCACGCGTTGCAGGACGTCCTGATCGAGACGCTCGCGGCGCTGGCGGAGTGGCGGGACCCGGGCATCACGGGACACCTGCGGCGGATCCGGACATATACCCGGATACTGACGGAGGAACTGGCAGCCCGGGGTGCGGAGGACCTGGGAAGCAAGGAGCACCGGCAGCACGTGGCGCGGTCGGCGGTGTTGCACGACGTGGGGAAGATCGCAGTGCCGGAGGGGATTCTGCTGAAGCCCGCGCCGCTCTCACCGGAGGAGTACAGCGTAGTGCAGATGCACACGGTAGTGGGGGCGCGGATCCTCGAGGATGCGGACAGGGCACTCTCGGAGCGAACAGGTCAGGCGCGCACGTTTCTCCGACTCGGGGCAGAGATCGCGCGTTGGCACCACGAGCGGTGGGACGGGCGGGGCTATCCGGACGGGCTGCGCGGGGAGATGATCCCGCTGCACGCCCGAGTCGTGGCCCTGGTGGACGTGTACGATGCCCTGACAACACGACGCGTGTACAAGGAGGCGTGGGGGCACGAGCAGGCGGTAGAAGAGATCCGTGCCTCCCGGGGGACCCACTTCGACCCGGAGGTCGTGCAGGCGTTCCTGGCGGTGGAGAAGGAATTTGCCCGGGTGCACCAGGCGAGAACATGACAGGACGCACGCATTCGTACGGGATGTCTCTCAGGCCCTGAACGAGAGCAGGAAATAAATATTGATCGCCGTTCCGGGACGGGTGATAATGTGTCATGGTGCGACCCCGGGAAAGCCGGGAAGGGCTACCGGGAGATATGCAGGACGCAAGATGCGCCGTGGCCAGCCCATGTTCAAGAGCCTATGCTGGCTTTGCGCAGGGAACGTGGGTGAGGCGACGGGAAGAGGCGCCTCGGGCTCGGACTCGCCGGTACAGGGTGCCGGGGCCACGTGACGTGTTCGTGGCCGACGAACCCCCGTCCTGGCGAGGTGATGTGTTCGGAGGGCCGGCGGGGCGCCATACCGGAGTTGCACGGACTTCCTGTACATGGACACAGCCGGGGCAAGGAGCTCCGTTGAGGCAAGGGCTGCCGCGGACCAGGTACGGGAGACGAGCACCATCATGGAAGCGCTACCTGCAACGCACGCTCACGACGTCGCCCTGGTTTTGGTGGTCACGCTGTTCCTGATGGCGGCATGGCTACTGTGGGGGGCGCTCAGGTGGAGCGGCGAGGCGCCGATTCGCCGGGTGCGCCTGTCTGCAGTGGTGTTCCTGCTCGCGATCGGTCTCGTCGTTCTGACCCTCCACCTCGAGTACGGCAACATGCGCCGACAGGCGACGGGCCTGTTCCGGAACGAGGCCGAGCCGCCGCTCGCCGGGTGGCTCTCCCCGGCGGTCCTCGTGGTGGCCCTGGCGAGTGGCGCCTACCTGCTCCTCGCGGAATTCCAGGCGGTACGTAGGGTTCAAGAGGAGATCGACACCTCGCGCCGCATCGCCTATTATGACTCCCTGACAGGGTTGCTGCGCCAGGGGGCGCTGTTCCAGCGCGGGGAGGCTGCCCGGGCGTCGGCAGGGAGCGGCGAGCTGGCGGTACTGCTTCTAGACCTTGATAACTTCAAAGATTTGAATGATACGCTGGGCCATCTGGCCGGTGACGAGGCGCTGGCCCAGGTGGGAACGTTCTTACGTAGTACGATCCGGGAAAGCGACCTGGTGGCGCGCTATGGTGGCGATGAGTTCTGCATCGTGCTGGCCGGAGCTTCCAAGGATGGGGCCCTGGCGGTCGCGGAACGTTTGGTGGCCGGATTGAGAGGGGTTGACGCACGCTGGCGGCTTTCGGGGTCCGTCGGGGTCGCCTGGGGGCCGGCAGCCGGGCACTCGTTCCGTGATTTCGTGTCGGCAGCCGATCGGGCGCTGTACCGGGCGAAGGCGGCCGGAGGCAGCCGCGTCGAGGTCGAATGCCTCGGGGACGAACCCCAAAGGGCGGTTGAGGGCGGAATCGTGTGGGGTGAATACAGCGTCAAGCTGCGAGCCTAGACGGTGCCCGGCAAGGCAGCACGCCCGGGGCACCTAACAATTTCTGTCTTGCCTCTACTGCGTCATCTCTTGGATTCACACGGCGGTGTGCATCCGGGCTGAGTTCCCTCCGGATGGGCGTATCGGATCGGGACTGCTGGCATGCCGCCTCCATCTCCCGCGCGGGCCCCGGCCATCACCGACCCCGTCTGGAGAAGTGGCGGGTCGGTCAGAACCGGGAGCGCTTGGTCGCGGGGTCCCGGTGGCAGGACCTGGGCCGGGTGTTCACGGGCCGCAGCGGCACAAATGTACCCCCCCCCCCCGAGAGCGGACGCGGTCGTGTACTATGGCAACACCTATGGTATCATACGGGTGCCGAAGGAGGTGTTGCCTTGTACGACGTGGCCATCATCGGGGGCGGCCCGGCTGGTGCGAGCGCCGCGACATTCACGGCCAGGGCCGGCCTGAACACCGTGCTCGTGGACGCGGACCAGAGCATCACCCGGCGCGCGTGGATCCCCAACCACCTCGGTTTCCCGGACGGGATCTCCGGACCCGACCTAGTCGATCGGGGCAAGCAACAGGCTCAGCGCGCCGGGGCGCGTCTCGTCACGGGCAAGGTGGTAGACCTCGAAGGTACGGGTACAGCCGGCTTCCACCTGCGGCTGGAAGACGGAACGACCCTAGAGGCCCGTCACGTGATCCTGTGCCTCGGCGTGAACGTGGAACTCGCCCGGAAGGCGGGCGCGGCGATCCGACCCGGCGGCGAACCGCGGATCAAGGAAGTCGTGGACGTCGACGCCCTCGGACGGACCTCGATCCCCGGCGTGTGGGCGGCCGGCACGTGCGCGGGCACCAGCGTGCATACCATCGTCACCGCCGGTGACGGCGCCAGGGTCGCCATTAACCTGATCAGCGAGATTCGCGGCACGCGGCACGTGGATCACGAGGTGCTCGCCCCCGCAGGGCAGCCCAGGCCGTGAGGTCCTCCCCTGGCACTGCGAACATCCCACGCGGCTCGCACGTTCCCAACGAAACCACAGACCCCGGAGCCCCAGGCGGAGGTTCCGGGGTTTCGCATGGCAAGAGGCGGCATACGAGGTGGACGGCCTCATCGCGAGCGGGGCTTGGACCTTTGGGTCGGATCCACAATATCGCCAGTTTGCTTCATCCTTGAAGACGTCAAAACCAACCCGGCGGGTCTCGTAACGGAAGAATTGATTCGGATGCTCCACGAAATAAGCACCGAAGGTTGTGACTACCCCATGAACATTCCAGGGGAGTATCGCCGCCACAACATGCAAGTCAGCCCAACCTCGACCTAATGACTCAGTTTTCTTAACTGTTAGTTGACGTAACCCAACAAACACCACGGAACATCCAACTTAGGAGCACTCTCCCTGTTGCCCAAAGGGGTGACGACAACCTTTCGTTTAGTCCCGGCGCCAAGGGGACACGGAGCGCCCCAGAAGCCTGGAAGGAAGTGGCTTCCGGGGCGCCGTCCGCTTGGTGGGCCCAGAGGGATTCGAACCCCCAACCAAGTGATTATGAGTCACCCGCTCTGCCGTTGAGCTATGGGCCCGAAAGCACCCTCATTATACATCACGGCGATCACCCGCTGCCACGCCGGGGTCCCACCCGGGTGTGTACCGACGTGGACGGGATGTCGCGCGGCACCCCGCCGGCGTCGTCTCGTGCCGCGGCCGCGCGGGACGTTGCCATGCCGACAAGGTCGGCGCTCAGGCGCCTCGCGGTCCCGCTCCTCCTATCGGA
This sequence comes from Caldinitratiruptor microaerophilus, assembly GCF_025999835.1. NCBI lineage: Bacteria > Bacillati > Bacillota > Clostridia > Eubacteriales > Symbiobacteriaceae > Caldinitratiruptor > Caldinitratiruptor microaerophilus. Next base: position 2,499,813 of record NZ_AP025628.1, read on the forward strand.
CCCGGGTGCTCGGACAGGTCCCCCTCAGGGTGCTCCCCCTCATGGGCACGGGGGCCGCCGCCACGTCCGGGTACCCGCGCCTCCAGGAGGCGTGGGCCGCCTGGCGCCGCCGGCGGCGTCCGACGGGGAACCCGGCGTGACGACGAGCTTTGGCCCGGTTCCCCACGACAGGGGCAGAAGGAGTAGGGGGCGCCTCCGGGCGCCCCCTGACGGCTCCACTCACCACTCACAACTCACCACTCAGAACTCAATCCAGGTAGTCCTTGAGCTTCTTGCTCCGGCTCGGGTGGCGGAGCTTGCGCAGCGCCTTCGCCTCGATCTGCCGGATGCGCTCGCGGGTTACGCCGAAGACCTGGCCGACCTCCTCCAGCGTGCGGGCGCGCCCGTCGTCGAGGCCGAAGCGCAGCCTCAGGACCTTCTCCTCCCGGGGCGTGAGCGTCTCCAGAACCTCCTCGAGCTGCTCCTTCAGCAGCATGTACGAGGCCGCCTCCGCCGGAGCCGGCGCCTCCTGGTCCTCGATGAAGTCTCCGAGGTGGGAGTCCTCCTCCTCGCCGATCGGGGTCTCGAGCGACACCGGCTCCTGGGCGATCTTCATGATCTCCCGCACCCGCTCGACGGAGATGTCCATCTCGTCGGCGATCTCCTCGGGCGTCGGCTCGCGCCCGAGCTCCTGGACGAGCTGGCGCTGGACCCGGATCAGCTTGTTGATGGTCTCCACCATGTGCACGGGGATGCGGATCGTGCGGGCCTGGTCCGCGATCGCCCGGGTGATGGCCTGGCGGATCCACCACGTGGCGTACGTGCTGAACTTGTAGCCCTTGCGGTAGTCGAACTTCTCCACGGCCTTGATGAGCCCGAGGTTGCCCTCCTGGATCAGGTCGAGGAAGAGCATGCCCCGGCCCACGTACCGCTTCGCGATGCTGACCACCAGCCGCAGGTTCGCCTCGGCGAGGCGCTTCTTGGCCTCCTCGTCACCCTGCTCGATCCGCTTGGCCAGCTCCACCTCCTCCTCGGGCGTGAGGAGGGGCACCCGGCCGATCTCCTTCAGGTACATGCGGACCGGGTCGTCGGTCGCCACGCCCTCCGGGACGGAGAGGTCCATGTCCGCCTCCACGTCGCCGGTGGCCTCGGGCTCCGGCTCGGCCACCACCCCGTCCTCGGCCCCGTCGGGGCCGCCTTCGGCTGGAGGCGGGGGGTCCGTCACGACCTCGATGTTGTGTTCCGCCAGCTGGTCGTAGACCTCCTCCATCTGCTCGGGCGTCAGCTCCTGACCCTGGAAGTGCTCGAGGATCTCGGACTCCGTGAGCGACCCCCGCCGCTTGCCGCGGGCGATCAGGTCGTCAAGGCCGGCCGGTTTCGCCTCCCTGGAGGCGTCCATGGCGCATCTCCCCCCTTTCCCGGATCTGTGGCCGGCGGATCCGGCGCCTCAGTTCGGTCAGCTCGAGCAGGATCGCCGGCTCCACCGTCTGGCCGGCAGCCTCCCGCTCCCGGACGATTCGCTCCAACTCCTGGCGTCTCCTCTGATCCCGAAGCTCCCGGATCGACTCCAGGACCCCCTCGAGCACCCGGGCGGGCTGCCCCACCATGGCCTCCTCCCGCTCCAGCTGGGCGATCAGGGCCCTGGCCTCCGGGTCGTCGGTCTGCGCCAGCGCCCGGGCGACGATCCCGCCCGCCGCCGGCTCCTCGCCGGCGGCGGCGATGGCGGCGTACACGGCCGCGTGGAGAGGCGAGCTCCACTCGTGCGCCCGGAGGTCGCCCGCCTGCCCCAGCAGGTCCGGGCGGTGCAGGAGCACCCGGAGCGCTTCCCGCTCGATCCGGACCAGTGGCTCCTCCAGGACTTTAATATTATTCCAGTTTCTTCTTTGTTTATCCCTTTCGCCCGGCTGGCGGCGGACGTGCCGCTGAAGGGCCTGGCGCAACGCTTCCTCCGTCATGATATTGACTTCCTGCCAGTCCGCCATCCAGTGCGCCGCTTGCCGGATGTACTGGTCCTGCAGGACCGGGTCGGCGACCGAGGCGAGGATCGGGATCACGTCGCGGATGACGGCTGCCCGCACCTCCGCCGGGTTCCCCGCCCCCCGGTGCCGCTCGAGCGCCGACCGGATCTTGAACTCGATCAGCGGCAGCGCCTCCTCCAGGGCCTGGCGCACCGCCTCGGGGCCCGCCGACCGCACCAGTTCGTCCGGGTCCTTGCCCTGCGGGAGCCGCAGGACCCGCACCTCCAGACCGGCCTGGACCAGCAGGTCGAGCCCCCGGAGCGTGGCGGCCTGCCCGGCGAGGTCGGCGTCGTAGGCGATGATCGCCCGCCCGCACTGGCGGCGCAGGAGCTCGGCCTGCTCCCGCGTGAGCGAGGTGCCGAGCGAGGCGACCGCCGCCGGGAAGCCCGCCTGGTGAAGGGCGATCGTGTCCATGTACCCCTCGACCACGATGGCCAGGTCGCCGGCACGCATCGCCTCCCGGGCCAGGTGCAGCCCGTACAGGTGCGACCGCTTGCTGAAGAGCGGCCCCTCGGGCGAGTTGTAGTACTTGGGCACCTGATCGGGCTCCAGCGCCCGGCCGCCGAAGGCGACCACCCGGCCGCGCACGTCGGCGATCGGAAACATCACCCGGTGGCGGAAACGGTCATAGTATCCGCCGCCGTCCTTCGGCTGCACGAGTCCGGCGCGGGCGAGCACCTCCGGGGAGAACCGGTGGCCCGCCGCGCGCAGAAGGGCGTCCCACCGGTCGGGCGCGTAGCCGAGCCGGAACCGGCGGATCGTGGTCTCGTCCAGCCCTCGGCCGTGCAGGTACTCGAGGGCACGGCGGCCGGCGGGCGAGTGCAGGAGCTGGTGCTCGAAGAAGCGGGCGGCGAACTCCAGCGCGTCCAGAAGCTCCTGGCGCTCCCGTGCCCGGCGCTCCTCCTCCGGCGAACGCTCGGCCCGCGGCGGGCTGAGCCCCGCGCGGGCGGCCAGCTGCACCACCGCCTCGTAGAACGTGAGGTGCTCCCGCTCCATGACGAAGCGGAACACGTCCCCCGCCGCCTTGCAGCCGAAGCAGTAGTACATCTGGCGTTCGGGGTTCACGCTGAAGGAGGGCGTCTTCTCGCTGTGGAACGGGCAGAGGCCCCAGTAGCGGTTTCCACGGCGCGTCAGATGAACGTATTCCCCGATCAGCGCAACGATATCAGTACGTTCACGGACCTCCTGCACGAACGCCTCGTCGAACCGCGGCACGCATCACCACCACGGCCCACCCGGGCCTGTCCCCGCGAACGCTTCAGGCTTTCGCTACGCCCGGTGGCTTTTCCTGCTGGCAAGTTCTCGTCGTAACGAATCGTCCGCACCGCCACGTCTCGAGCGTCCGGACAGGCACGGGCTAGTACCTTTCGACAGCCCTCACCGTTTTCCTTCAGAAATTCCTCCCGAAAGGCGCCGGGATCGCCGCGCCCCCTGCGGCGATCCCGGCGCCCATGCGACAGGCTCAGCGCCTGCCGTGCCGGATCGCCGCCTGGGCGGCGGCCAACCGGGCGATGGGCACACGCAGCGGCGAGGCGGAGACGTACGTCAGGCCGGCGCGGTGGCAGAAGTCGACGGAGGAGGGCTCGCCACCGTGCTCGCCGCAGATCCCGAGCTTGATGTCCGGCCGGGTCTTGCGGCCCAGCTCGACGGCGATCTCCATGAGCCTGCCCACGCCGGGCTGGTCGAGCGCCACGAACGGATTCTCACGGAGCACCTTCTGCTGCAGGTAGGCGGCCAGGAACTTGCCCTCGGCGTCGTCGCGGCTGAAGCCGAAGGCGGTCTGGGTGAGGTCGTTGGTGCCGAAGGAGAAGAACTCGGCCTCCGCGGCGATCTCGTCGGCCGTGACGCACGCCCGCGGCACCTCGATCATGGTGCCGACGGTGTACCGCACCCGGACCCCGGTCTCGGCGAACACGGCCTCGGCGGTCTTCTCGACCAGCTGCCGCATCCGCCGCAGCTCCTCCACGTGGCTGACGAGCGGGATCATCACCTCCGGCTCCACCCTGAGCCCCTCGCGGACGAGCTGCACCGCGGCCTCGAAGATCGCCCGGGCCTGCATCTCGTAGATCTCCGGGAAGATCATGCCGAGGCGGCAGCCGCGGAAGCCGAGCATCGGGTTCATCTCCGCCAGCGCCCGCACCTTGCGCAGGAGCCGCTCCTTCTGCTCCAGCTGGGCGGGGTCGCCTCCCGTGGCCCGCAGGACCGCGACTTCGACGGCGAGCTGCTCCTGGTGCGGGAGGAACTCGTGCAGCGGCGGGTCCAGGAGGCGGATGGTGACCGGGAGCCCCTCCATCGCCTTGAAGATGCCGTAGAAGTCCTCCCGCTGCATCGGCAGGAGCTTGTCCAGGGCCGCCCGGCGCTCCTCCGCGGTCTCCGCCAGCACCATCTCCTGCACGACCGGCATGCGTTCGGGGTGGTACCCGCCCTGGCCGAACATGTGCTCCGTGCGGCAGAGCCCGATGCCCTCGGCGCCGAACTCCCGGGCCTTCTGGGCGTCTACCGGGGTGTCGGCGTTGGCCCGGACCCCCAGCGTCCGGACCTCGTCGGCCCAGGCGAGGAGCTCCCGGAACTCGGGGGAAAGCTCGGGGTCCACGAGCGGCACCGCGCCCCACATCACGTTCCCGGTGCCGCCGTCCAATGAGATCACATCCCCCTCGCGGACCGTTCGACCGTTGACCGAGAAGGACCGGCCGGCGAGGTCGATCCGGATCGCCTCGCACCCGACCACGGCGGGCTTGCCCATGCCCCGGGCGACGATCGCCGCGTGGCTCGTCATGCCCCCGCGGCTGGTGAGGACGCCCTGGGCGGCGACGATGCCGTGGATGTCGTCTGGCGTGGTCTCGGGGCGCACGAGGATCACCCGGCGGCCCTCCCGGGCGAGCTGCTCGGCCCGGTCGGGGTCGAAGACGGCCTCGCCGACCGCCGCGCCCGGCGAGGCGGGCAGGCCCGTGGCCAGGACGTCGAGCTGGGCGTTCGGGTCGACCGACCGGTACAGGATCTTCTCGACCTGCGCCGGCTCCACCCGCAGGAGCGCCTCCTCCCGGGTGATGAGCCCCTCGTGCACCATGTCCACGGCGATCTTGATGGCCGCCTGGGCCGTTCGCTTGCCGGTCCGGCACTGGAGCATGTACAGCTTGCCGCGCTCGATGGTGAACTCGATGTCCTGCATCTCCTTGAAGTGCTGCTCGAGGAGATGGCAGACCCGGTAGAGCTGGTCGTAGGCCGCGGGCAGCTCGCGCTCGAGCACGGCGACGGGCTGCGGGGTCCGGATGCCGGCCACGACGTCCTCACCCTGGGCGTTCAGCAGGTACTCGCCGTAGAACTCCTTGGCCCCGGTCGACGGGTTACGGGTGAAGACGACGCCGGTGCCGCTGTCCATGCCCATGTTGCCGAAGACCATCGACTGGACGTTGACGGCGGTGCCGAGGTCGTCGGGGATCTTGTTCACCTGGCGGTACACGATGGCCCGCGGGTTGTTCCAGGACTCGAACACGGCCTGGATGGCCAGCCGCAGCTGCTCCCGCGGCTCCTGCGGGAACTCGCGGCCGGCCTCCTGCCGGACGAGGGCCTTGTAGTCCTCCACGACGCGGCGCAGCGCCTCGGCCGGCACCTGGTAGTCCGCCTCGACGCCCGCCCGGCGCTTGTGCTCGAAGAAGATCTCCTCGAACCGGTGGTGCGCGATCCCCAGGACCACGTTGCCGAACATCTGGATGAACCGGCGGTAGCAGTCCCAGGCGAAGCGCGGGTCGCCGGTGGCCTCCGCGTGGTACTCGACGGTTGTATCGTTCAGACCCAGATTCAGAATCGTATCCATCATGCCGGGCATCGAGACGGGCGCACCGGAACGGACGGACACGAGGAGAGGCGGCCGGCCGCCGAAGCGCTTGCCCACCTGGCGCTCGAGCTCGGCGAGCTTCTCCTCGACCTGCTCCCACAGCCCGGCGGGGAACTGCTTGCCCGACGCCAGGTACTCGTTGCACGCCTCGGTGGTGATGGTGAAGCCCGGCGGCACCGGCAGCCCGATGCGCGTCATCTCCGCCAGGTTGGCGCCCTTGCCCCCCAGGAGCTGGCGCTGGCTGGCGTCCCCCTCTTGGAACAGGTAGACGTACTTCTTACTCACGTGCCTGGGCCCTCCTGTGGTGGATGATCTCGAGCACCCGGACGGCGGTCTCCTCCACCGCCTTGTTGGTGACGTCGATGACCGGGCACCCCAGCCGGCGGTAGACCTCCTCGGCGTACTGCAGCTCCTGCATGATCCGGTCGAGGTTCGCGTAGTTCGCGTCGGCGCGGAGCCCGATGGTCCGCAGCCGCTCCTCCCGGATCTGCAGCAGCTTGTGGGGATCCACCCACAGCCCCACCACCTTGTGAGGGACCTGGTAGACCTCCTCCGGCAGGGGTACCTCGGGGACCAGCGGGATGTTCGCCACCTTCACCTTGCGGTGGGCCAGATACATGCTCACCGGCGTCTTCGAGCTGCGCGACACGCCGAGGATCACGGCATCGGCCTTCAGGCAGCCGCGTGGGTCCTTGCCGTCGTCGTACTTCACCGCGAACTCCACGGCCTCGACGCGCAGGAAGTAGTCCTCGTCCAGACGGTGGACGAGGCCGGGCCGCAGGTGCGGCTCGACGCCGGTGACCTGCCGCAGCCCGTCGAGCATCGGCCCCATGATGTCCACCGCCGGGATGCCCAGCTCCGCGGCCCGGCGCCGCATGTGCTCCCGGATCTCCGGGACGATGAGCGTGTACACGATGAGGGTCGGTTGGTGCCGGGCCTGCTCCACCACCTCATCGATGTCCGCCGGGTTGTCAACCATCGGAAAGCGGCGGATCTCCACCCGCCCGCCGTCGAACTGCGCCGCGGCTGCGCGCGTCACCAGCTCGGCCGTTTCCCCCACCGAATCGGACACGATGAAGACGAGCGGCCTGCCGGCCATCGGACCCCTCCTCCGCCGCGGCCCGCCACGCACGCGCCGGTATTGTGAAGGCAGTCACAATCCAGCCACGGACCCGCTCTTAGCGTATACGATGGGCGGTCCGCTCGCACCTCCCCGGCGGCCAGCAGCGTGAGGCCGGCGGCAAATGGTTTCTCTCTATTCTGGTTCAAGGTTCTATCTATAGGCCGTGCAGCCAGCGATAGGCTTCACCTGAGTAGGGCGACGGGAGGCGTGGCGTACGAAACCGGTCCGGTGCTCCTTGGGATGCGCCCGGCCTCGGATTCCCTCGCCTTCCCCGTCCTCCTCCACGATCTCGAAGTGGGTCGAGGTGGTGTCCAGGAAGAGGGCGTCGACATCAAGCTTGGCGAGGTTCGCCGTGGAGAAGGACACCCCGCCCTCCAGCCGGTCCGCCACGGCCAGCCGGGCGTCCATGGCCCGGACTTCGGACCGGGTTGGGTCGGCATGCACACCTGCGCACTGCTCAGCGGCGGATCCTCCCGGCCAGTCGCCGCAGTTCACCCCATCTCCTCTTGTGGCTCTCCGAGGAGATTGCTGCCGGCGCCCGGGTGTCTCCGGGAATTCGCACCACCACCCGGCCACCTGGCCCGACGATCGGCGCCTTTTCGACCTTGCCTTCCCCCTCGAGAGCGGTCACCACCTTGTGTACTGTCGTGTAGGAAACGCCGGCCGCATCGGCCAGCTCCCGTAACGTCAGCGGGCCCCGATCGGTCAAAATATCGAGCAGACAATCTGGAATGCGATGAGTCTCCGTCCCGGATCGGCACCAAACGCGCAGCAGTCCTGCGATGTGGCTCGCTTGCCCCGGCGGAATCCACACCCGACCCCCGCCGAACTCGACCAGGTTCCGCTCCACCAGTGCACCGATCAGCTGCAGCACCTCTGTTCGCGTCAATCCGCTGCGCGCCGCCACGTCGGCAACCTCAGCCGAACCTCCGATCGTCATGAGCGCTTGCAGGAACCGACACTGACGCCGCCCGATCGACCGCTTCCCGCCTGCCTGCACGCCGCCCTCGGCACCTCTTTCTCCATGTGTTATGTTATCCCATCCTCGTCGTGTGGCCCGTGTCTTGACCGGTGACCCGGGGGGTGTCTTTCGGATCAAACCCTTTCACCCGCCACCAGGTCCCACCGACACTGCCCTCCTCGCCCCCGCTCACGCTGATTTGAGCTAGGGTTGACTAGTATCACGCGAGCGAATCGCCTCACCCCAGCGAGGGCCTCCTCGTTCGCCCGCGTCCGTCTGTCAGCTGCCATGCCCGGTGTCCGTGAGATTCCGAACTTTCTTCGTCCTGTTCGGCAGTTCGACCAGCAGCTTGTCATCCTCTCGCACCCAGCGCGTCTCTCCCTCCTCGGTGCGCACAATCGCGCGCCTTTCTCCCGACTCCCGCAGGTGCACCACACGTTCGGACCGGCCTCGTGCACAGGATCACGGCCTGGGGACCAAGCTCAGCGTGAACCCGGGAGACCACCTCCGGGAACGTCCGACCCACAAAGCGCTTCACCCGCATCCTGTCGTCACCATTCCCGCAGCTCAGCTTTCGGTTCGTCCTCTACGCTTTTGTTACAAAAATAACCAGAAAAGAGCACCGATCCTGTCCGTCCCCTGAACGACGCCCACACGTTCACACGAGGACCTCGTCCTTGCCCCCACGGCTGATGACGATCTCCTCCTGCTCCTCCAGCCGCCGGATGATGTTCACGATCTTCGCCTGCGCTTCTTCCACGTCCCGCAGCCGCACCGGCCCCAGCAGTTCGATGTTCTCTCGCAGGTTCTCGCCCGCCCGCTTCGAGATGTTCCTGAAGATCTTTTGCTTCACCTCGTCGCTCGCGGTCTTCAACGCCAGCGGGAGGTCGCGGTTCATGTCCACTTCCCGCAGCACCCGTTGCAGCGACCGGTCGTCCAGGTGCACGATGTCCTCGAACAGGAACAGCCGCTTCTTGACCTCCTCCGCCAGGTCCGGGCTCAGCACCAAGAGCGACTCCACAATCGTTCGCTCGGTCGTCCGGTCCACCCGATTGAGCACTTCGACCAGCGCGTCCACCCCGCCAGCAACCGCCAGATTTGCCCCGGTCAAGGACACCACCTGGCGTTCGAGCACCCGTTCTATTTCCTGCAGCACGTCTGGGCTCGTCCGGTCCATGATCGCAATCCGCCGCACCACGTCCACCTGCCGTTCGGGTGGCAACGCTGACAGGATCGTCGCTGCCTGCTCGGGCCGGAGATAGGCCAGGACCAGGGCAATCGTCTGCGGGTGTTCTCCCTGCAGAAATGAGAGAAGCTGGGAAGGATCGGTCTTGCGGGCGAAATCGAAGGGGCGCACCTGCAAGGAAGCCACCAGGCGTTCGACGATCTCACCTGCCTTCGCCGGCCCCAGGGCCCTCTCCAGCAACGCCCGGGCGTACTCCAGACCGCCCGTGCTGATGTACTCCTGCGCCACGGCCAGCTGATAGAACTCGTGCAGCACCGCGTCCCGGTGCGCCGGCAGCACCTGCCGCTGCCGGGCGATCTCCAGACTTAGTAGCTCCACCTCGTCCTGCTCCATGTGCCGGAACACCCGCGCCGCCAGTTCCGGTCCGATGGCGATCAGGAACACGGCCGCCTTCTGCAGGCCGCGCGGGGAAGCGCTTTTGCCCTGGCGCACCCGCCGCTCACCAACCGCCCTCAACTCTGACCAGGTTCCGGATCTTACGCGCCCCGTTGGGTAACTCGACCAGCAGCGCAGTCTCCGTCAGCACCAGCCGTAGCTCCCCTTCCGGCGTACGCACCACCGCGCGCCTCTCTCCCGACTCCAGCAGGTGCAGGACCCGCTCGGTTTCGTTCACTAACTCTGCAGCCGGCACCCACGGCCCAAGTTCGTTTGCGATCACTTCCCGCAGGTCCATGACCGGCCCTCCCCCACCCCTTGCGCTATCTGAGGCCCTGCTTCCGGGGAGCCAAGAGCGTCCACTTGGTAGCACCACCCGGTTACCCTACGGCAAACGGGATGTTAGCCGTCCTGCACGTCACTGAGCGCCACGTGCACCACGATGTCCCCGTACTGGGTCACGAGCGGAATCACCAGCCGCCGGATCTGCAGTGTCGAGATCACCGTGTTCTTCCCCACCACCACGGACGGCGGGGCGATGGTCACTGGGCACTCGAGCTTCTCCAGTTCCATGCTCGCCCGGCCCGTGATCACGTTCCCCAGTTCGCCGACCGCGCTCTCCACCATGCTGTCCAGCACCCGTACCGGCTCGTTGATGATTGCCCCGACGATCTCCTTTGCCGTTTTCTCCGACATGCTGTAAAGTACGATACCCTTGACCCGGCCAACCACTCCGATGAGAACCGTCACGTCGTCGGACATGAGCGGTGAGTTCTGAATCGTCACCGTGCCCTTGCGTACGGTTGCTGATGCTTCCGCCTGCAAGACTTCCTGTGCTGCCACGAGGAAGGGATTGATGAATTCCGCCTTCATCCGCCGTCCTCCACTCGTCGGCGATCCGATCCCGTTTCCCTGTTTCGCCCCGTTGCCCTTCGCGCGCTGCGCCGGGTCATCCCCGCAAGTGCCTGTTCAGTCTCTCGTTGGATCTTCTCCGGCGAAAACAGCCTCACCACGACATCCCGCGTCCCGGCCTTGTAGTGGCGCCGCGATGTCCCTCAGCACCGGGTCGGACTGCCAGTCGACGTATCTCTTCTCTCCACTGCTTGTTGCCCGTTGTCCGCAGGCTCAAATCCCGGACCCGTTGTGGAGAGAGACCGGACCAGCTGCAGCAGGAGCGAGGGCTCGACGGGTTTGCTCAGGAAAGCCATCGCGCCGGCGCGAATCGCATCCCGCAGAACGTGCTCCCCCTTGAGCGCACTCATAACGATGATCCTGGCGTTAGGGTCGCTGCTGCGAATCACCCGGGTCGCCGTGAGCCCATCCATCCCTGGCATCACGACGTTCATGATCACCAGCGCAGGCCGGAGCCTGCCGTACTTGGCGCAAGCCTCTTCGCCACCGCTTGCTTCCTCCGGTTGATATCCGTTTCTTGCGAGCAGGGACGAGATCTTCTTCCTCATGAAGATCGAGTCATCGGCCACCAGAATCGTTGCCATGCCGAGGGCCACCCTTCGACGCGGCTGCTGAGCCCAGCGAGTGCCCGGACTTGGCGGCGCCCACCGTGAAATCGGAGTCCGGGAGAGACGATCAGAGTATTACAGAGAAAAACAGATAGCAAAGTAATAGAGTGTTCGCGTACCATTGGCAGCTCAATTTCCATCAGACGAGGCCAACAAGGAACCGGATCACAACCCTCCACTGGAAGGGAACGCCACTAGAAAGAAACGACAGTACGGTGGGCCAGTCCGAACCAACGCGGTCTCAGCCTCCGTAACCAATTGCTTGGCACACGGCCGACCGGACTTCCCCAGACACGGCTGCCGACAACCATCCCTGACTCGCTGGCCTTGGGTGCGGGATCATCCCCGTACGCCCTTCTCGTTCCCATCTTCTCCAGGTGCAGACCCAGCTGCGAGGTGCTCGAAGAGCTCCACCGACTGGGCAAGGTCACCCGCCAGGCCCTGCACGGAGCGGGTGACGGCTGCAGAAACCTCCCGCCCTGCCGCGGCGGTACGCGCCACCTGTTCAGCAAGTGCCCGAAGGCGCACGCCGTCTTCCGCTGCTCTGGCTGCGCTCTCTGCCTGGCGCGCCGCGACGTTCGCCAAAGACTCGAGTTCCTGCCGCAATCGAGAGACAGAATCCGACAGGCTCTGGGTGGCTTCGACGATGGTACGCATGCGCGCGGCACTCGTTCCGGCGGCCTCGCCGGCTCCCGACAGAGCAGCGGAGGCGGCACGTGCACCCTGTACCAGCTCTCCCAGTACTTGGGTTGCCTCATGCATGTCCGACATGCTGCGTCCGATGCCGGTCACGATTTCGCGCACCAGCGTGGCGACGTCCTTGGCTGCCGCGGAGGTCTGGTCCGACAGGCGCCTCACTTCTTCTGCCACCACGGCGAAGCCGCGCCCGTGCTCTCCGGCCTGGGCTGCCTGGATGGCGGCGTTGAACGCCAGCAGGTTGGTCTGGCGCGCGATGCGACCGACCGTGTCGATGAACCCCGCAATCCGTTCTGTTTGTGCCCCCAGGTGTTCCATGTGCCGGGCCCATGCCATGACGACCTCTTGGAGCCGCTGCAATTGCGCCGACACCTGGTCGAACCGCTGCATGGCACCCCGCAAGGCCTGAGCGGCACCGGAGGAGGACGCCGCACTTTCCTGAGCAACGCTTGCCGCGGCGCCGGCAGCCTCCGCGATGCGCTCGAACTCCGCCAGGGCAATCTGGGTCAAGCGCGCCTGCTCCTGCATGCCGGAACGCAGCACCCCGGAGCGGTTCTCCAGTTCCCCGACGACGGATGCCAGAAGCTCAATCTGTTGCTGCTGGGCCGACTGGTGCTCCTCCATCTGGCGAAGAGTCGGGTAGAGCGATGTGTGAAGCACTCGCTGCACGGTCTCTTTCAGCTCGGCTGCCGCATCTGCGAGCATGTGTGTGGCCTCTTGCTCCAGGGACGTGGAGTGGTCTCGTCCGGACCGGTACGGTGAAGATGCGTCTGCCGGCTGAGACTGCCCGTGAGCCTCCTCTGGAGCCACTGCGGCAAAGCCGGGCGGGACCGGATCGGCCGACCGGCGCATCAAACGCCAGAACTCAAACAGATCGAAGACGCCCCCCTTCTCCGGCCGTATCGCCGAGCACGCGCTCCAGCTCCAAGAGCGCAACCGGTGTGCCGCGGTGCAAGATCACCCGCGTGCCGTACCAATCACGTCCGCTGCTCTCGTACGCCTCCTGTTCGTCCAGTTCCGTCACCGCTACCACCTGCTGCACCCCGAGTGCGAGCCGCCCCCGTCCCCACGACACCACCACAAGGTGCTGAATAGAGCCCTCGCCCGAGGTGCCCCATAGACGTCGCTCGAGGTCCACCAGCGGCACCACGAGACCCCGCAGGTTCACCACGCCCGCGACGTGTGGCGGCACGTACGGCAGGCGGGTCACGGGTACCGGGCGGGTCACCTCCACGACCTGCTTCAGTGGCAGGGCCATCTCCAGAGAACCGACCCGGAAAATGAGGTAGCGGTTCTCGGCTCCGTCAACCACTTCACGAGCTGCTGTCTCGGCCTCTCCGTCGGTCGCCTGCCCTGCGGCTGCAGCGCGCTGCACCAGGGCTCGCAGGCGGTCCACCCCGGACAGGAGTTCGTTGATCACGCCTTCGTCGAGGGACCCGGTTCTCTGCTGCACGGGTTCCAGCAACGTCTCGAGGCGGTGGGCCAGGTCGGAGATCTCCCGCAAGCCCAGGTACGCACTGTTCCCCTTGATGGTGTGAAACGAGCGCATCAGCCCTCGGATCAGGTCCACCCGCTCGGGCTGCTCTTCGAGTTGAAGCAGGCTGTCTTCGGCCGCCGACAGTTGCTCCAGGGATTCGACCACGAAATCCGCCAGCAGGCTGGACTGGTCGTCCGGAAGCATGGACATCGTTCATCCCGCCTTGAGTAGAGCGCGCACGCTTTCCAGGAGCTTTTCGGGCGGGGCCGGCTTGATCAGGTACAAGCTGGCCCCTGCGCGCATGGTGCGCTGGACCTCCTCCGGACTGCTGTTGGAGGAGAGCACCAGGACCGGCAAGCGGCCGTACTGGCTCTCCTGCCTCACCTGCCGCAGGAACTCCAGGCCGTCCATCTGCGGCATGTTGATGTCGGTGATCACGAGGTCGTATGCCGTCTGGTAGAGACGCTCCAGCGCCTCCAGTCCGTTGCCGGCGCTGTCCACCTGGTAGCCCTCCCGGCTTAGGATGGAGATCACCATCTTCCGCGTCATGTTCGAATCATCCACAACCAAAATGCGCTTCATCCGCGCGCCCCCCTACGGCCGGATGTACACGAACCCCGACCCTACCCGCCGGAGCTGGAACGCCCGGGAAATCCGGCTCATCGACTCTGAGGCTCCCAAGAAGAGGTAACCGCCAGGTACCATGAGATCGAACAGGGTCTCCGCTACCTGCCGCCGGGAGGCATCATCAAAGTAGATTAGGACATTCCGACAGAACACGATGTCGAAGGCTCCCTGGACCTCTCGGCCAGGACGGAGAAGGTTGGAATACCGGAATTGCACCCGGTTCTTGCAGGGATGGGAGAACTCCCACCAGGTGTCGCGGCGCCGGAAGTACTTCTTCAGAAGGTCCGGCGGAACGTCCCGGACCTCTCGGTCGCTGTAGAGGGCAGACTCTGCGACCTCGAGGCTCGAGGGGCTGATGTCCGTGCCGAGCACGTGCCACTCCAAGGACACCCGCTGTCGATCCAGCTCTTCTTGGATGCACATCGCCAGGGTGTATGGCTCGCACCCGATGGAGCATCCGGCACTCCACACCCGAAGCCGCCCGAGCGGCACCTGCCGCCTCTCCGCGACCATCTCCTCCAGCACCTGTCGAAACACGGTCATCTGGGGCAGGTCCCGGAAGAAGTAGGTCTCGTTGACCGTGAGCAGGTCGAGGAACTCTCGGGCCTCGCGTTCGTCTACCGCCAGGCGCCGCAAGTACTGCTGCACGGACAGGCCAGAGTGCTGTTGCATCCTCGCTCCGAGACGGTTCTCGACAACGTCACGCCGCCTGTCATCGAATACCATCCCGGTTTGCAGGTATACCCACTCGCACAGGCTGCGGTACTCGGCATCGCTCAGCACCGGGCCCACGGTAGACTGCCCCGGGCCGCTCATCCCCATGCCTCCTCTTCCACCGCCGCCCCTTCCAGGCGATGCCGAAGTTCGGTCCGCACCAGGTCCGCCAGAGCGCCGTCGGGCATCTCCTCCAGGAGGGCCTGCACCTCATTCGGCGATGCAAGCCGGGCCACGGCGCCGGCCAGGGCGAAGCGCACCCAGTCCTCCCGCTCTTCGGCCAGGCGTTGGACGAGGTGCTGCGCCGCGCCCCTGCATCCGAGGGCCGCCACGGCGGCAGCGGCCGCTGCACGCACCACCGGATCGGGATCGTCAAGAACGGCCTCCAGCGCAGGGCAAGCTTCCACGTAGGTCCCCTGAGCGAGTACCTCGGCTGCCATTTTCCTCAGCTCCCGGTCGGGATGCCCCAGCAGTTCCACCAGTACGGGGCCGGCCGTACGACCGAGACCGATCAGGACATCCAGAGCGACGCTGCGGGGTCGGACTTCTTCGTGAGCAAGCAGAGGCACCACGGCTCGGGCCGCTGCCTCGCCGCCGATGCGGAGGAGGCTGTGCGCAGCGGCGTCGGCCACGGCGGGCTCATCGCAGAGACCGGCGACCAGTGCCGTCAGGGCCTCCGGGACAGGGTACCGGGCCAGCTGCCGCATCGCACTGCGCCGGACCTGCACATCGCCGTTACGAGCCTGCTCAAGCAGAGACCGGAGTTCCAACTTCGACGGCTCCCCTCGTTTGCGTCCGCTGAGGTAGGAGGGTAGAGGGATCGAGCACCAGCGCCACCCTGCCGTCGGCCAGGATGGCTGCACCGGCAACCCCCGGCAACCGGCCCACGTAGTCTCCCAGGGGCTTCACCACCACATCGCCCAGCCCCAGGGGCTGGTCCACCAGGAGGGCAAGCTCCTGCCCGTCGGCTCGCACCAACAGGGCGCTGGCGCCGGTGCCTTCTTCCTGCCACCACAGGCGCGCCAGTTCGACCAGCGGCACCAGGCGGTCTTGGTAGCGCAGGGCGGCCCCCCACAGCACGCGGTTTTCTGCGGTGATGCGCACCAGGCCGGTCAGACTGGACATGGGCACCGCCACGGTCTGGTCGCCCACCTGGGCCAGCATGACCTGGAGGATGGATACGGTCAGCGGCAGGCGAATCGTGACGCGCGTCCCCCGGCCGGCAACGCTGTGCAGGTGCACGCTCCCCCGCAGCTGCTCCACGCTGGCCTTCACGACGTCCATGCCGACGCCGCGGCCGGAGATGTCGGTCACCTCGGAGGTCGTGGAGAACCCTGGCTGAAACACGAGTTGGAGGACTTCCTGGTCGGTCAAGGCCGTCAGAGCTTCCGGAGCGATGAGCCCCTTCTCCACTGCCTTGGCACGGATGCGTGTCACGTCCATCCCCCGGCCGTCGTCCTCCACCTCGATGAGCACCTCGTCGCCCTGGTCGAACGCCCGGAGCGTGATGGTGCCCGTTTCTGGTTTGCCAGCCCGGCGGCGTTCGTCTGGAGGTTCGATGCCGTGATCGGCCGCGTTGCGGACGAGGTGGAGGAGCGGTGCAACCATCTCCTCGACGATCGCCTTGTCCAGCATGGTGTCCTCACCCTCACGACGGAGGGTGAGCGGCTTGCCGGTTGCAGCTGCGAGCTCACGCACCAACCGGGTGAACCGCCGGAACATCGTGCCCACGGGCACCATGCGCAGTTCGGTGGACAACTCTTGGAGCTGGCCGGATACGGCCGACAGCTTGCCAACCGAACGGCGGAGCTCCTGAGTCAGCCGGCGGCCCTCCCCTTCCGTACAGATCGCTTCCAGGCGAGTCGCCAGGTTGACTAGGTGTGCCTTTTCTACCGCCAGTTCACCCACGAGGTTGCTCAGCGCCTCCAGTCGCTCCAGGTCCACCCGAATGGTGCGCTGGTCGGCAGCAAGGTCAGCGGCCTGTTCCGTAGCGTCACGGCCCCTCTCCCCGCCTTGCGGAGTCGGCCCGGGCAAAGCTGCCGACTTCGACGGGCTGAGCACCGCCTCCGGCGGCACCTCCCGCACGGCGTCCAGTTCCCCTGGCGCCACCGCTTGCCGAACCGCCGCCTCTATGCGTTCCCACGGCGCATTCGTACGCACCGCCAGCCAGAAGCGAGTCAACTCCCCGTCATCCGCGATCACGAAATTGGGCCGGAACGCGGTGATCTCGCCCAGTTCCAGAACCACGGAGTAGATCTGGTTGGCGCGGATACCGCGGAATGACACGCCGCTCGCGAAGGTCACTTCGATCCCCACGTCCCGGGGGGCGACCTCCCCTGCATCGGGTAACGAGCGCGCGGGTTCTCGCTCCGACCCCGACGACGGGGTTCCCCCGCCCCCCGCGTTGGCCCGTAGCAGGGATTCCGCCGGCCGGCCGCTCCACCACAGCGTCGCTAGCGAAAGAAACCCGTGATAAAGAAATGCCTGGAGCCACTTCATCGGCGACTGGTTACCCCTTCGACTATGGCCTCGGCGATCTGGTAATGAGGCAGGACGACCTCGGCAGCCGCTTCTTCGATGGCCGCCGCCGGCATACCGAAGATGACGGCTGTCTCCTCTGACTCGGCGATGGTGTGCCCGCCTGCCAGACGAATGGCCTTCATGCCAGCCGCTCCGTCACGCCCCATGCCCGTCATCAGCACCCCCACCGCGCCGGTGCCGTACACGCGGGCTACGGACGTCATCATCACATCCACGGAGGGGCGGAACAGCGCGTTGGCCGGCTCCGCGGTGAGTTTGACCCGCGGCCACCCCCCGGCCCGCAGCGGTGGAATGACCACGAGGTGCACGTCACCGGGGGCCAGGTAAATGGTACCGGGCAGCAGTTCTTCCCCGTCTTCCGCCACCTTGCAGCGCAGGGGACAAACCTGATCGATGCGGGCCGCATAGCTCCGAATGAACTGCGCGGGCATGTGCTGCACATACACCACCGGGGCTGGCAAGTCGGCCGGAAGCCGGGCCAGCATCTCCACCACGTTGCGCGGGCCACCGGTCGAGGCTCCCAGCGCCACACACCGCCGTACCCCCGGCAGGGCGGCCGGGTCGGCAGGGCGACGCGGGGGGCGCCCCGCCGACCCCGGCACGGAAGTCCCTCCTCGCCGCAGGCGGGCGCGGGCCGCCGCGATGACCCGGGCGGCCAGGTCTCGCTCCTGATCCCGCAGGTCCAACCCTTGGCTCCCGCTTAACTTGGGAATGCAGTCCACCGCACCGGCCTCCAGGCAGGCCAGGGTGATGGGGGCGGCCTCCTGGGTACGGGCACTCACCATCACGACCGGCGTCGGGCAGCGAGCCATGATGGTCTTGAGCGTGGTCAGCCCGTCCTGACGGGGCATGTCCACATCCAGGGTGACCACGTCTGGGCGCAGGCCCAGAACCATCTCCACGGCCTCTGCCCCGTCGCGGGCCATTCCCACCACTTCGCAGCCGTGGCGAACCAGTATGTCCCGCAAGATGCGCCGGGAGAAAGCCGAGTCATCCACGATCAGGACCCGAACCCGGCTCGGCCCGGTCACCCTCATGCCCCACCACGGCCCGCAGGGAAGTGGACCGATGTATGGCCAGTGGCCACCTCGATGCGCAAGCGCCTGGGGCTGGACCCCCCCACGTCCTCGGTCACCACCGGGATGCCGAGTGCTTCAAGAACCTCCTTAGCCGCAGCGACATTCCACGATCCGACATCATAGACCGGGTCGGTGACACCCCGGAACATGTTCCCTCCACCGGCCAGATGAGCCACGACGCGCTCGGGCGAGGCTCCCAGCGTTACCATCTCGGCCAAGGCGGCTGGGATCGCGAAATCGGCGCACCGTTCCGGCACCCCGCCAGGAAACCGGCTCTCGCGATCCAGGAGGATGTGGCACAGCCCCGCTACGCGCGCTTCTGGATCGTAGAGGGCCACGGCGACGCACGAGCCCAGACTGCTGGTTTCCAACGCCACTTCCGCATCCCGGCTGGCGCGGAATTGACCCATGCGCACCTCGACGGTGCGTAACCCGCTCGCCACCGTCACGCCTCCTGAACGGCGGCCTCAGCCATCCGACCGATGCCCGCGATCTCTTCTTCAGAGAAGATGCGGTCCAGGTCCAACAGAATGAGCAGTCGCTTGTCCACACGGCCGATCCCCTTGAGAAACCGGGCATCGATGCCCGCCACGATCCGGGGTGGCGGTTCGATCGCGCTGTTGGGCAGCCGCAGCACCTCGGTGATGGAGTCCACGATCAGCCCCAGGGTCATGTCGGCGAGGTTGATCACCACGATACGGCTCGTGGCGTCGTGCTCCCGAGACTCCAGGTGGAACCGGCGGCGTAGGTCCACGACCGGCAGCACCTTGCCCCGCAGATCCATGATGCCCTCGACGAAGGGGGGAGCACCCGGCACGCGGACGATGTTGCCCACGCGGATGATCTCCTGGACCTGCATGATGTCCACGCCATACTCCTCGTTGTCCACCTTGAAGGTCACCAACTGTACCTCGTCGGCAAGCAACTCGCCGTCTTCCTGGTCCACAACGGCCGCCTGAGCCCGGTTCCGGAGATCCGTCATGGTCCGCCAACCCCTTTCTCATCCCTGGTAAAGTTGCTCAGCGGTGTTACTGATCTCTTCCACAGCCCGAGCCAGCTCGGCCATTCCGCGGGCGTTTTCCTCCGCCGCCTTCGAAGCCTCGGACGTGTTCTGGGCGATGTTCTCCGCCGCCTTGGCGATCTGACCCACGGCTGCCAACGCCTCCTGCACGTTGGTCAGCGACGTTTCCGCCTGAGCGGTGATAGCCTGTACGCCCTCGTACACGACCTTCATGTCCCGTTCGATCGTCTGGAGGCTCGTGGTGGTCCGCTTGGCGTCCTCCACCTGGCGCCGGGCGGCAACACCCGCTTCCTCGATGTCGCGCGCCACTACCAGGATCTGGTCTTGAATGTCCCGCACCACTGTCTTGATCTTGTCCGCCGCCTCGGCCGATTCCCGGGCCAGGGAACGCACGTCCCCCGCGACGACGGCGAACCCCTTGCCGTGCTTGCCGGCACGCGCCGCCTCGATGGCGCCGTTGAGCGCCAGCAGGTTCGTCTGGATCGTCACGTTGACGATGGTGTCCACGATCTTGTCGATCTTGCGCGCCCGGTCCTGGAGCGTCTTGATATTGCCGGCCGCCTTGAGGTTTTCTTCAGCGGCTCGATTGATCGCGGCGATGAAGTTGTCCACGTCCACCTTGTTCTTCGCCAGGAGGTCCGACAGCTTGCGCACGTCTTCTTCGGAAGCCCGGGCGTTGTCGAGGATGACCCGGGCGTTCGCTTCGATCTGGCGGGCCCCGGCCAAGGCCTGCTGTGCCGCTGAGGACTGCTGCTGCGCCGCAGAGTTGATCTGCTGAAGGGACGCCATGATCTGCTGTGCGGCGCTGTTGGACTGCTGGATGGTGGCGCTCAGCTCGGCAGCGGCACTGGCCACCTCCTGGCCGGCCTTCCCGCCCTCGCTCGTGTGCTTGAGCTCGTCCGCCATCTGGGCCAGGTCATCGGCTGCCGAACTGATCTCCCCCAGCGCCTTGTTCTGTTCGGCCACCGCCTGCGCTGCCTGCCGGGTGGCGGTGCTGGCCTGTTCGGCGGCACCGCTGATTTGTTGCGCGCCTTGGCGCATCTCAGCAGCCGCCTTGGCCGCCTGCGCCGACTGGTCGTTGACCTGCTGGAAACCGTCCATGACATGGGCCATGCTGTTGGCGATCACGTCGAGGCTTTCGGCGATGGCCTTTCCCTTTTCCACCTCGGCAGCGGCTGCCCGGCCGATCTGGGTGACGTCTTCGGTCACCCGGCGCACGTCTTCCTGGATGGTGGCGATCAGTTCCTTGATCTCCTTGGCCGCCGAGGCCGACGTCTCAGCCAGGGTGCGGACCTCGTCAGCCACCACGGCGAACCCCAAACCGTGCTTGCCCGCGCGCGCCGCCTCGATGGCCGCGTTGAAGGCGAGGAGGTTCGTCTGGTCTGCGATGGCTTCCACCGTCTGCACGATCTGGCCGATCTCCGCGGACTGCCGTTCCAGCTCCGTGATGTTCTCCGCCGACTTCAGGTTGGTCTCCGCTGCGGCGTTGACGCCCTCGATGAGCTTCTGGATGTCGCGAGTCGTGTCTGCCACCACGTCACGTAGCGCTTCCATCCGGCGCAAGGAAGCTTCGGCGGCCCTGCCGGCCTCGACAGCGTTCGTCTCCACCACCTGGGCGTTCTTCAGGCTTTGGTGGGCCGCGCTCGCCGCTTCCTGTGCGGCAGAAGCGATGCCCTGCATGAGAGAGTCCAGGGATTCCGTGGCCGCCTTCGCCTGCTGGACACCGCTGGCCAGCTCGGCGGTGGCCGCCGCCAACCGCTGGGCGGCCGCCGCGCGACGGCGCTGATCGCGTTCCCTGCGCTGGTCCTGGCCCGCAGCCTGTTTGGCGCCTACCCCGTTCACGGTGCGTACTTGAACCGCCATCATCCAGACCTCCCTGGTTCACGATCTATTGATGAACGGTGAAACGGACAGGAAGTTACCCTAATGGTGCGCTTCCGTCAATTCAACGTACGCAACTGCCAACGCATGTACATGTGATTTCATGAGGGTAGAAGCTGATCACCCGGGGACACACCATGCCGGTGGTTGCATCATGCACCGGGAAGTTCTGGCGGGCCACACGAGCAGAACGAGCTCCTGCTGTGTGATCAGACAGGTCCGGCATCCTTATTGTCTTCCCTGATACTTACACAAAAGGTCATTACCATACGGGTGATACGGTCAACACCAGCCCCCACGAGCAATCGCCACAGGAGGAACGCTCAACGCCCTGCAACGATTCGGAATACACTACCCCCAGCGCCCTCCGGGTGATCTCGGGTCCGAAAGCCGACAAGGCGGGTGAGGCGCGCGGACATGTACGCCCGAAGCTTGCAACGCCGGGCTGGGTCTCGCCGGGCAGCAAGACGGACGCAAGAAAATCGAATAGGTGTTTTCCAATAGTTTCTGGTGGCCTTGTGCGATGACCTCGGAGTCAACGCGATCCCGGACCCGAAATCAAGGGCAGACGAAGTGGAGCAGCGGCGGACCACACGTTGGCAGCCAGACATCAGCGACACCCCTGTTGCCCCGCCTCCGGGAACGAGGAGCAAAGGACGAAGGATGTCGCCCCCTTTGAAGTTCCCTCACAAACGCGGATCTTTCTCTATTTCTAAAAGGTCATGGTAACGGGCCGGGAGCGTCCCCATAGCTCCCACATGGTTGTTGCCACCGAAGTTCCGTCCGACCTCCGGCGAGGAACAAGTACGTCGCGGAACGCACAGAAGACAGGACAGCCGTGGCTTCAGACCAGGAACCCC
Organism: Caldinitratiruptor microaerophilus; assembly: GCF_025999835.1. Taxonomy (NCBI): domain Bacteria; kingdom Bacillati; phylum Bacillota; class Clostridia; order Eubacteriales; family Symbiobacteriaceae; genus Caldinitratiruptor; species Caldinitratiruptor microaerophilus. Next base: position 2,521,766 of record NZ_AP025628.1, read on the forward strand.
CTCTAGCGGTAATAGACAATACCAATGCCACATGCGTCAACCCATTGATATTATCAATAGGTAAAATCAATGACATCTCGGCTTAGCCATTGGCTATTTCTATTGCGCGCGGGCGTTTGACAAGGCGTCATAAAGACATCAACGCCACCCGCATGACAAGCCCCCAGACCCAGAGAACGAGCCCTGGACCCGGGGGAGGTGTAGAGCAACACGTATCCCGGTATCTTGTCAACGCCGGCCGATCACCCACATCCCGGACACTGGTGATTCCGTCGGAGAACTCGCCCGGCAGCCTCCCCCCGACCGGCCAACAGCGTCGAGAGGCCCATGACACGGCCATGGCGCTCGCGGTCCATCCAGAACACCACGACCTGCTTCGTCACGTCTACGCAACGCCTCCCGTTCCGCACCCGGGACAGCGGTTTCGCCACCCGCCGGACTCCTGCTCACACCTGGAACCGGGCCACCTGCTGCTGCAGCTCCTGCGCGATCTGCGCCAGGCTCTGCGCCGACGACGCCACCTCCTCCGCCGTCGCGTTCAGTTCCTCCACCGCCGACGACACCTCTTCCGCCGCAGCGGCGTTCTCCTGCGAGATCGACGCGATCTCCTCCACCGACTTCGTCACCTGCGCCGCCCCAGCCGCCATCTCCTCCGTCGCCGCCGTGTTCTCCTCCGTCACCGCCGCCACCGCCTCGAACGCCTTCACCACGCGCTGGGTCCCCGTCCGCACCTCGGCGGCTTTCTGCGCGATCGCCTGCACGTCCCGGGTCACGCGCTCGACCGTCTCCAGCAGGGTTTGCAGCGCCCGGCCGGCCTCCGCCGCCCGCTGGCTGCCTCCCTCTGCCTCGGCCGTCGCCGCCTCCATCGCCTTCACGGCCTCCGCCGTGCGGGCCTGGATGTTCTGGATCAGGTCCGCGATCTCTTTGGCCGAGGTCGCCGACCGCTCCGCCAGCCGCCGCACCTCGTCCGCCACCACCGCGAACCCCCGCCCGTGCTCCCCCGCCCGGGCCGCCTCGATGGCCGCATTCAGCGCCAGCAGGTTCGTCTGCTCCGCAATCTCCGAGATCACCCGGGTGATCTCCCCGATCTTGTTCGACAGTTCCTCCAGGTTCCGCATCCGGCTCGCGGACTCGTCGACGGCGCTACGGATCCGCCCGATCCCCTCGACCGTCTGGCCCACCACCCGGGCGCCGTCGCGGGCCACCGTGGCCGCATGAGCCGCCCCTTCGGCCACGCCGGTCGCGTCGGCGGCCATGGTCTCCAGAGCCCGCACCGCCTCTCCCAGCACCTGGGCCGCGTTCTGGACCTCGCCGGCCGTCTGCTGCGCCCCGGAGGCGATCTGCTGGATCGTCTGCTGGAGCTGCTCGACGGTCCGCCGCACCTCGTCCGACGCCCGGGCCTGCTCCGTGGCGCCGCTGGCCACCTGGCCCACCGCCTGCGCCGTACCCTGACTGGACTGAGCCGACTGCTCCGCAGCGGCGGACAGCTCCTCAGACGCGGCCAGGAGGGCCTGAGCCGATCCGGCGACACCCCCGATGAGCTGCCGCAAGCCTTGCACCATCCCGTTGAACGCCTGGGCCATCTCGCCGATCTCGTCCCGGGAACGCACGCGCAGCTGCTCGATGGTGAGATCGCCGTCTGCCATGCGGCGCGCGGCGCCAGCCACCGCGACCACGGGGCGCGAGATCGCCCGGGCCAGGAAGAGGGCCATCCCGGTACCGGCCGCCGCGGCCGCGATGGCCACGATGACGCTGATGCGGATCGACCGGGCTGCGACCGCCTTGGCCGAGGCGCGAACCTCGGCGACCCGGCTCTTGTAGTAGTTGATGAGATCCTCGGTAGCTGCATCGAGTGCGCTGCGCGGCTCACGGAACTCGACGACGACCTGTTGGGCCTCTTCCGCCGTGAAGCTCGTGCGGGCCATCACGCTTTCCGCCATCGCAAGCACGGAAGTGAGGCCCGCTTCGACTTGCCGGACTTTCTCCCTGGCGGTCTCCGACTCGGCAAGGGCCTGGATCTGCTGAAAGGCATCCGTGAGCTTGCCCCTTGCCTCCTCGTAGTCGTTCTTGTACTTCGGGTCCCCGGTGATGGCGTAGGCAGCGATCACGCGGCCGATTTCCGCCTGCCAGGCCTGAATCCGGCGCGTCTGGTTCATGGCCTCGTCAATCCGCTCGGTCAGCTCAGTGAACTCAGCCTCGACGTCCTTGAGGCCCACGTACCCGACGGCGGCCACAACGCCCAGGAGAATGACGATCGCCAGAAAGCCGCTCAGGATCTTGGTCCCGATCTTCACGCTCCAACTCCCCTTCTCCGCGATGGTTCGGGGTCCCGGATCAGGCCAGCCCCCGAGATCGGATTCGCCTTGCCGGCGAGCGCCCCACGCCGCTTCTGACCGCGGCAACGCGATCCTTTCCGTTCCCGGCGATCCGGCCGAACGACGACACGGCAGAAAACAACGAGCCCTCCCGGCGAGGGGAGAGCACCGTTCTAGCCCTCACCTCCCTCGGCAACCCGGCCGGCATGGGGGCGGTCACCCCTTTAGCCCCGTGGCTTTGCGGCCCCGCCTTTCGGCGGGTGTGCCCTGTTCGACGGGTAGAAGCGGGCGGATGCGTCTGTGTTTTGCAGGAGAACCCGGGAGGGCCCTTCTCTGTTCTTGGTCGTGGGGCCAGTGGCTCCTGGGCGATCCCGCCACTTCAAGGATGCATCGATCACTCGCTCCTTTCGGACATCCCGATCCACAGTCAGGCTTTCCCGCCGCCAGCGACGCGCTCCCGCATCTGCCGCATCGGCGGCCCCCAGCAGGTCTCAGGCACCGGCCAGGGACACGGCCTTAGGACACGGCGGCTTCGCCCCGCTGGAGACTGGCCGCGGCCCAGCGACATGCTGGAGCCGAATCCATTCATCAAGTATTAATAGACCATATCAACGATACACCGGACAATCCATCAATTTCATAGATAGAAAACATCAATTTCCTGTTCGCAACACCATTGGTTTTTCCTATTATTCCTCGCTGACGTCTTCGTCCCCCGCGACACGGACCCATGGCTCATGGCCCACCAAGTGACCCCCGTTCCGCCACGGGGGGATGGGCAGCGGCCCCGACCGACCCTGGCAAAGGCCATCTACCCTTGCGCAGTCCGCGGCGAGGTCTTCCCGCCGTGCCGGGAGGATCGCCGGCCCGGGGGGTGGACCCCACCGATGCGCTCGTCTTCCACCGGCGCCGGGTACGGGCCCTGGCCCGCCTGCCACACCTGGCGGAAGACCCGCAGGAAGTTGCCCCCGAGCACGAGGCGCAGGTGCGTCTCCTTCCAGTTCCGGCGCAGGAGCGCCTCCACCAGGGCCGGGAGCCGGCTGACGTCCTCCAGGCCCACCGGCGGCTCCTCGATGCCGTCGTAGTCCGAGCCGAGCCCCACGTGCTCCGGCCCCACCAGCCCGGCCACGTGCTCGATGTGGCCGACGACGTCCTCGACGGTCGCCGGCCCCTCGTCGCGCAGGAACCGGGCGTAGAAGTTGATGCCCATGACGCCGCCCTTCTGCGCCAGCGCCCGGATCTGGCCGTCGGTGAGGTTGCGGCGGTGGCCGCACAGCGCCCTCGCATTCGAGTGCGAGGCCACGACCGGCTGCGACGAGACCTCCAGGACGTCATAGAAGCCCGCTTCCGACAGGTGGCTCACGTCGACCACCATGCCCAGGCGGTTCATCTCCCGCACGACCCGGGCGCCGAGTTCGGACAGTCCGCCGCCGCTGCGGGCGTCGCCCACCCCGTCGGCCAGTTCGTTGCGGTCGTTCCAGGTGAGGCCGATCAGGCGCACGCCCAGGCGGTGCAGGAGCCGCAGCACGCCGATCCGCCCCTGCAGGACCTCGCCCCCCTCGATCCCGACCACGGCCGCCACCTTGCCTGCCGCCAGGGCAGCGTCGAGCTCGTCCGTCGAGGTCACCAGGCGCATGCGCTCCCCGCAGGCGGCCACCTCCCCCAGGAACACGTCGTAGAGCTCCATGAACCGGGCGAGGGCCGCGTGGGGCTTGTACTGGGGCTCGATGAAGTGCGCGAACACCTGCACCCCCACCCCGGCTTCCTCGAGCCGGGGCAGGTCGACGTGTCCACGATCCGCCCGCTCGCCCAGCCGCCGGTTGCCGGCGGCCACGTCCAGGATCGTGTCGGCGTGGGCATCCACGATGGGCCCGAAGGCGGAGTACGCCACCTGTCCATCCTCCTCTGCGCGGGACCGGGGCAGCGCCCCGGCTGCCCCGGCTCTTCCCGGCGCCCGGCTCTCAGGCCTGGGCCCCGACGACCTCGTAACCTTCCTCCGCGATGGCCTTCTTCATTTCCTCGATGCCGGCCTTCGCGGGGTCGTACGACACCACCGCCTTGCCGATCTCCACCGTCGCGCCGTCCACACCGGCGACAGACTTCAGGGCCCGCTTGACCGCCATGACGCAGTGCTGGCAGGTCATGCCCCGGATGGTCAGGGTGACGCTCGCCATGGGCCAACCTCCTCACGCCGTCAGGGGATGGGTACCCCGGATGGGTACTTACGTCCCTTGCCAGCATGCCACTCCACCGGGGCCAAGTCAAGACGGCGCCCTTCGGGGTTACCCCAAGCCGGCAGCCTCAGTCCGACACGCGCCCGGCACCCGGACTCGGACCCAAGGTCAGGGGGCGAGAGCCGGAATCGACAGCCCGCCTACCCCGTCGCCAGCCGGCCCAGAGCTGCCGGCCGGGTGAGAAGCCCGGCGATCTCCCGCAGCAGGGCGAGGCGGTTCGCCCGGATCGCCGGGTCGTCCGCCATGACGAGGACCCGGTCGAGGAAGGCGTCCACCGGCCCCTTGAGCTGGGTGGCGACCCGGTAGAACCCCTCGTAGTCGTGCCGGGCCAGGGCCGCCTCGGCGGCCTCCCTCAGGCCCCCGAAGGCCTCCCACAGGGCCCGCTCCGCCTCCTCCCGGAACAGCTCCGGCCGCACGGGGTCTTCCGGCCGCACGGCGCCTTCCTCGGCGCCCTTGGCTGCCAGGTTCGCCACCCGCTTGAAGGCTCCCGTGACGGCGGCGAAATCCGGCTCTTCCAGGCTCCGGCTGAGGGCGTCCGCGCGCCTCAGGGCGTCCGGGACGTTGCCGTAGCCGGCGTCGAGCACGGCCTGGGCCACGTCGTGCCGGTGCCCGCGCTCGCGCAGGAGGGCCTCCAGGCGGGTCCGGAGGAACTCGAGCAGGTCGCCCCGGGCCCGGGCCCGGGTCGGCCCGTCGAACTGCCCGTACCCGGCGAGGGCGGCGTCCACCGCGCGGACCAGGTCGATCGGCAGCGCCAGCCCGGCCAGGATGGCCACCACCCCCTGTGCCGCCCGGCGCAGGGCGTAGGGGTCCTGCGAGCCGGTGGGCATGAGGCCGAGGCAGAAGAACCCGGCCAGGGTGTCGAGGCGGTCCGCCACCCCCACCACGGCCCCCACGGCGGTGCCGGGCAGCGCGTCGCCGGCGCCGCGGGGCAGGTAGTGCTCGTAGAGCGCGGTCGCCACCGCCGGGTCGAGTGCCTCCAGGCGGGCATACTCCCGGCCCATCACGCCCTGGAGCTCGGGGAACTCGTACACCATGTGGGTGGCCAGGTCACACTTGGCCAGCCGGGCGGCGGTGACGGCCCGCTCCCGGTCGGCGGCGGGCAGGCCGGCTGCATCCGACAGGATCCCCGCAAGGCGGGCAAGGCGTTCGGCCTTGTCGTGGAGGGTCCCGAGGCCCTCCTGGAAGACCATCTTGCGCAGGTCGTCCAGGCGGCTCTCCAGGGTGCGGCGGCGGTCCTCCTCGAAGAAGAAGCGGGCGTCGGCCAGACGGGCCCGGAGCACCTTCTCGTTCCCCGCCCGCACGTTGTCGAGGAACTCCTCGCCGCCGTTCCGGACGGCGATGAAGTGCGGCAGCAGCTCACCCTCCCGCTTCCACACCGGGAAGTACCGCTGGTGGTGGCGCATGACGGTGACCAGTACCTCGGGAGGCAGCGCCAGGTACGCCGGGTCGAAGGAGCCGGCGAAGGCGGTCGGCTGCTCCACCAGCCAGTTCACTTCGTCGAGCAGGTCCGGATCCTCCGGGGTGAAGCCGCCGAGGTCGCGGGCCAGGCTCTGGACCTGATGCCAGATGTGACGCCGGCGGATGACCGGGTCGACCATCACGTACTGCTGCGCGACCTTGGCGAAGTAGTCCTGGACGCTGCCCACCGTGACGGGCTCGGCCTGGCCGAGCGTCCGGTGGCCCCGGGTGGTGGCGACGGACTCCAGCCCGTCCAGGCGCAGGGGCACCCGGGCGTTGCCGAGGAGCGCCAGCACCCAGCGGATCGGCCGGGCGAAGCGGATCGAGCGGTCCCCCCACCGCATCGACCGGGAGAACTCCAGGCTCAGGATGAGCCGCTCCAGAAGCGGCGGGAGCACGACCGCCACCGACTGGCCCTCTTCCCGCCGCACCGCGTACACGTACTCGCCGCCCTTCTCGTCCGGGCGCACCACCAGGTCGGCGACGGCGACGCCCTGGCTGCGGGCGAACCCCTCGGCGGCCTTCGTGGGCCGGCCCTCGGCGTCGAAGGCGGCCCGCGCGGAGGGTCCGCGGACGAGGGTCTGCCGGTCCTCCTGCCGGAGAGCCACGTCCCGGACCAGGAGCACGAGCCGGCGCGGGGTGCCGAACGTGTCGATCGACCCGTGGTGGAGGCGGGCCTCCTCGAGCATGGCCGCGGCCTTCGCGCCGAGCTGCTCCAGCGCCGGCGGGCACTCCCGCGCCGGCAGTTCCTCCACCCCGATCTCCAGGAGCAGGTCCCGGGTCTCCTCCGCCATCACGCCTCACCTCCCCGCCCAAGGGCGGCCGGCACGGCCTGCGGGTCCTGGGCGGTCTGGCCGGGGGCGGTGGCCGGGGACCGCAGGGAGCGCACGAGCTCCGCGCCGTAGCGGCGCTCGGTCACGGGCTTCAGGAGCGGGTGGCCGAGCCGCTCCCGCTGGGCCAGGTACGCCCGGGCGCAGGCGCGCGCGAGCGTCCGCACGCGCCCGATGTACCCCGCCCGCTCGCTCACCGAGATGACCCCGCGGGCCTCGAGCTGGTTGAACGTGTGCGAGCACTTCAGCACGTAGTCGAACGCCGGCAGCACGAGCCCCGCCTCCAGCACCCGCCGGGCCTCGGCCTCGTACCGGGCGAAGAGGTCGAACAGCAGGGCGGGGTCCGACCCCTCGAAGCTGTACGCGGAGTGCTCGAACTCGGCGACCCGGAACACGTCGGCGTAGGTGATGCCGGGGGCGTACAGGACGTCGAAGACGTTGTCCACGCCCTGGATGTACGAGGCCAGGCGCTCCAGCCCGTAGGTGATCTCGACGGACACCGGCCGGCAGTCGAAGCCGCCGAACTGCTGGAAGTAGGTGAACTGGGTGATCTCCATCCCGTCGAGCCACACTTCCCAGCCCAGGCCCCACGCGCCGAGCGTCGGGGCCTCCCAGTTGTCCTCGACGAAGCGGATGTCGTGCTCCTTCGGGTCGATCCCCAGCGCCTTCAGGCTGTCCAGGTACTGCTCCTGGATGTCGTCCGGCGAGGGCTTGATGAGCACCTGGTACTGGTGGTGCTGGTACAGCCGGTTCGGGTTCTCCCCGTAGCGGCCGTCGGCGGGGCGCCGGGACGGCTCGACGTACGCGGCCGCCCAGGGCTCGGGGCCCAGCGCCCGGAAGAAGGTGTGCGGGTTCATGGTGCCGGCACCCTTCTCCACGTCATAGGGCTCGGCGATCAGGCAGCCCCGGTCGGCCCAGAACCGGTGCAGGGCGAGGATGATCTCCTGCAAGGTCACGCGCTGACACCTCCCGTGCCTGGGTGGTCGTCCGTGCAGCCCGGGGACTCGGTCCGCATGCGAAAGGGCCCCCGCCCCCGGCCGATTCGCCCGGGGACGAGGGCCCTGCTGGTGACCCCCGCGGTTCCACCCCGATTGGCGGCGCCTTCCCTCCGTGCGCCGGCGCGCCGCCCACCTCGTTCGCCACTCGGCTCCGCTCCGGAGCGCCTTCCCCGGGCCGCACCTGCCGGGCTTGCACCGCCCCCGGCTCGCTGGGAGGCCCACCTCCCGGGTACTCCTCTCCTTCATCGCCACCTCGTGTCACCGCAAACCTAGCATGCGCCGGAAGGGCTGTCAAGGTCGCGCCAGGAGCCAGCGCTCGGCCTCGGCCCACGCGGTCGCCGGCGGCGAGCACGTGAAGTTGCGGCACACGTAGAGGGTGGCCCGCCCGCCCTTCGCCGACTTGCCCTGGCGCAACGGGCGATCGTCCGGCTCTCCGGGTGCCATGCGCTCGAGCACGAGGTCGGGCAGGTAGAGCTGCCCGATCCGGCGGAGCCACTCGGCGGCGGTCGGGTCGCCCGGCGGGGCGACGACCGTGACCTCGACGGCGCCGCTGAGGAAGAGGTCGAGAGCGGCAAGGAGCGAGGCCATGCCGGCCGGGATCCGTTCCATGGCGACCCGGTGCAGGCGCAGGTTCTGCTCCGCCACCTGCCGGAAGCGCTCGTCACCGGTGTACGGGTAGAGGCGGAGGAGCACGCGGGTCGCCACGCTGGCCGGCGAGGGCGTGGCGCCGTCCGTGAACTCCCGGGGCCGGTCGATGAGGTCGCCGGCACCCGGGCCGGTCAGGAAGAAGCCGGCGCCGGGCTCCCAGAACCGGTCGAGCATGGCGTGCGCCAGCCGGACGGCCGCCTCCAGGTACTCGTGCGCGAAGGTGGCCTGGTAGAGCTCCAGCAGCCCCTCGGCAAGGAAGGCGTGGTCCTCCAGGGTGCCGGGAATGTCGGCCCCGTGGCCGTCCCGGTAGCGGCGCAGGAGCGAGCCGTCGGGCGCCGTGAGGGTGCCGAGCACGAAGTCGGCGGCGCGGCGGGCGGCGCCGGCGTAAGACGGATCGCCCAGGGTGCGGGCCGCCTGCGCCAGCGCCCGGATCATGAGCCCGTTCCACCCGGTGAGGACCTTCTCGTCCCGGTGGGGTGGCACCCGGCGCTCCCGGGCGGCGAGGAGCCTGGCCTTGCCGCTCTCCAGGCGGCCGGTCACCTCCTCCGGGCTCAGCCCCACCTCGGCCGCCAGCGCGCCGGCCCCCTTCGCCACGTGCAGGACCGTACGGCCGTGCTCGAAGTTCCCCCCCGGCGTCACGCCCAGGTGACGGCAGAGGAGCTCGCCGTCGTCCTCCCCCAGCACCGCCTGGATCTCCTCCGGCGTCCAGACGTAGTAGCGGCCCTCCTCGCCCTCCGAGTCGGCGTCCTGGGTGCTGTAGAACCCGCCGCCGGGGTGGGTCATCTCCCGGGCGACGTAGGCCAGCGTCTCCCGGACGACGCGCGCGTGGAGGGGGTCCGCCGTCAGCTGCCACGCCGCCAGGTAGACCGGCACCAGGAGGGCGTTGTCGTAGAGCATCTTCTCGAAGTGGGGCACGGCCCAGCGGGCGTCCACCGAGTACCGGTGGAAGCCCCCGCCCAGCTGGTCGTAGATCCCCCCCTCGGCCATCTTGCGGAGGGTCAGGGTGACCAGATCCAGGTAGCCCTCGCCCCCGGGGCGCTGGCTCATCCGCAGGAGGAGCTCGAGGTTCGGCGTCTGGGGGAACTTCGGCGCGCCGCCAAAGCCGCCGTGGCGGCGGTCGACCTGGGCGGCGATCTCCCGGGCGCCCTTCTCGACCAGCGCGGCCCAGGGCGCGTCCGGAGCCCGGCCGTCCGGCGCCGGCGGGGCGTGCATCGTCCGGAGCGCCTCGGTCCACTCCCGGGCCACCTGCTCGACCTGGTCCCGCTGCTCCCGGTACGCGCGGGCGACCGCCCGGAGGATGCGGGGAAAACCCGGCCGGCCGTAGCGGTCCTCCGGGGGGAAGTACGTTCCGACGTAAAACGGTCTCAGGTCCGGCGTCAAGAATACGGTGAGGGGCCAGCCCCCCTGCCGGGTGACGAGCTGGCACACCGTCTGGTAGAGGTGGTCGAGGTCGGGGCGCTCCTCCCGATCCACCTTGATGTTGACGAAGTGCTCGTTCATGAGGCGGGCGATGTCCTCGTCCTCGAAGCTCTCCCGCTCCATGACGTGGCACCAGTGGCAGGCGCTGTAGCCGATGCTGAGGAGGATCGGCTTGTCCTCCGCCCTGGCCCTGGCCAGGGCCTCCTTTCCCCACGGATACCAGTCCACGGGGTTGTAGGCGTGCTGCTGGAGGTATGGAGAAGCCTCGTGGATGAGGCGGTTGGGCTTGCGGCCGGCAGTGCTCATGGGCATGACCCCCAAGAGGCAGTCGACACCGGATACGCCCGAGTTCGCGAGCTTCCTCTACCCTACCGCCGGCCTGCCCGGGTCATTCCCCCCACGATGCCATCGCACAGCCCTCTGAGGTTCGCCCCACCCGGGCCGCCGGGGCAGAGGGGATGGCCGGCGGTCAACATTCCGGCATCGGAGGTCCGCCGAGTCCCTGGACCGGCCGCATCGGGGACACGCGCCCCGAGGATCGCGTCGCGCTCGCTGTGCCGGCTGGGCGCCGGGCGCAGGGGCGTGACCTTGCGGTCGGGAGAATCAGCCGTCATCGTGCCGGCGCAGCGCATCCTTCTGCAGGCTGGTCCCGTGGGCTCGCTTGTCCAGCAGGCGCCGGCCCCGCCGGCTGAGGAGCTGACCGCCCCGCATGACGGCCTCCTCGCCGAAGCGGTCCCGCAGGGCGTCGGCCGCCAGGTCGGCCCGGCGGCGACGCACGACCCGGTCGGGCTCGTCGAAGAGGGTGAGCTGCCCGTACGCCTCCGCGGCCGGCACCAGCTGCGACACGCCCACCCCCAGCAGGCGGACCGGCCGCCCATCCGGCCAGTGCGCCTCCAGGAGCCGGGCGGCAGCGCCGTAGATCTCCTCGGTCAAGTCGGTGGGGCGCGGCAGCGTGCGGGCCCGCGTGATGGTCCGGAAGCGGCCGTCGCGGATCGTGAGGGTGACCGTGCGCCCCATGAGGCCGGACTTGCGGAGCCGGCGGCCGACCTGGTCCGCCAGGGAGAGCAGCACGGCCTTCTGCTCCACCCAGTCGCCCGCATCGGCGGGGAGGGTCAGCGAGTGACTGATGGACTTGACCTCGTCCCCCGCCTGGGGATCGACCCGTCCCCCGTCCTGCCCCAGGGCGGCCGCGCGCATGTACTCGCCGAAGGCGCCGAAGCGCCGGCGCAGCACCGCCGGGTCTGCCCCGGCCAGGTCGCCGATCGTCCGGATGCCCATCTGCTCCAGCTTGGGCACGGTGCGGGGCCCGACCCCGTACAGCTCTCCCACCGGCAGCGGCCAGACCCGGACCGGCCAGTCCGGAGGGGCGAGCACCGTGAGGCCGTCGGGCTTCTCGAGCTCCGCCGCCATCTTGGCCGTCACCCGGGACCAGGCCACTCCCACGGAGACGAGGATGCCCAGTTCCTTCCGGATGGCGGCCTTCAGGGCCAGCGCCATGCGCACCGGGTCGCCGCCGTGGAAGTGCAGGCAGCCGGTCCAGTCCATCCACCCTTCGTCGATGGAGGCCACCTCCACGACGGGGGTGAACCTGCGCATGATCGCGAACATGCGGCGGGAGTAGTCGGTGTAGAGCCGGTAGTCGGGCGGCACCACGACCACGTCCCGCGGCAGGAGCCGCAAGGCCTGAGCGAGGGGCATGCCCGCCCGGACCTTCCCCCGGGCGAGCCGGCGGGCCTCGTAGCTCGCGGACAGGACGATGCCGTGCCGGGTGTGCGGATCCCCCGCCACCACCACGGGTCGCCCGCGCAGGGAGGGCTCCACCGCCACGGCCACGCTGGCGTAAAAGGCGTTGGCGTCCAGGAGGGCGATGACGGGGTCGCTCATGCGCACTCACCTCCGGCAGTCCGGCAGCGTGGCCGGCCCCGGTGGCAGCATACAGCGTTTTCCCCGGGAAGGGAAGTCCGTCGAAGCTGACGGGTCCACCCGGGTCCGCAACCGCAGTTTCTGCAAATCGCCCGCGTGTGCGCAACCGGAGGCGGTGCATGGCAAGTCACAGGCCCGGCCGAAATAGGGATGTGGCGGAGGAGCCTCACAACAGCAGAGTGCGGCGGGGCTGTCACCCCACCGCTTCGATCTCGTCGACCACCCGGCGCAGCACGTCGAGGTAGCGCCTCCGCCCGAAGAGCCAGCCGCGGTGGTAAGCCGCGACCTTCCGCCACAGGCGGGTGCCGGGCAGCCGCGCGTAGAGGGCGAGCCGGACGATCCGCCCGGACCCCTTGTACAGGGTCGCTGTGTCGAGCCCGTAGCTGACGGGCGCCCGGGCCAGGAAGGCCTCCCAGCGGTAGCTGCCCAGGATCCCCTCCACGTGCCCGGCCCGCCGGGGTGTCGCCACGGGTGCCGCCTTCCACCAGGACACCACGGCCGTCACCTGCCAAGAACCGTCGTTCCTGGTAAGAAGTATGGGCAAAACGATCCGCTCATAACCGTCCGGATAGACAAAAAGCACGCCCGGGCGACGCTCCGGGCAGGGCGGGGGGATCACCCGTGTCCGCAGGGCGGAGCGGTGAGGGGTCTCCGGAGCCACGCGTGCGGGCAGCGCCGGCCGGCGCGCTCCTGCTCCTGGCCCTCGTGCTGGCCGCGGCCCCCGCGGGCGGTTGGTGGCTGGGCGGGCAGGTCCGGCTGGACCCGAAGCCGCTCGTCGCCTACTTCCTGAGCCCGGAGGGCCTGGTCGCCGTACCTCTCCGGGCCCCGACCCCGGCCGACGAGGGCGCCGCAGCGCGACTCGCCTTCCAGGCGCTGTGCAACGGACCTGCCGCTCTGGGCAGGCCCCGGCTCTTCTCCGCCGTTCCCCTCGGCTGCCGGGTCCACCGGGCCTGGCGGGAAGGAGACACCCTCCACGTGGCGTTCTCTCCGGGCTTCGACGTCGTGCCCGGCGTTCCCGCGGCGAACGCGTGGGACGGCCAGATGGAGATGACCGCCGCGCAGTTCCCGGGAATCCGCCACCTGCAGTTCTGGGTGGACGGGCGAAAGCTCGGCGGCACGGGCATGCCGATGCCGGTCGATGGCCGCCCGAACGGGTTGCGACTGGCGCCGGCCGGCCGGCGCTAGGACCGCCAGCCGGGATCGAGGAACGCCCGCGAGCGCAGCCGGCGTTCGAGGCGGAACTCGACGAACTCCTCGATCGCGCGGCGAACCTGCTCCCACAACCCTTCCTGCAGGCGCAGCACGCCGGCGCGGCCGACGCCGGCGCCCTGGAGGAAGCGCATGGCTTCCAGGGCCCCCCGTGCCACCCGGAGGACGGGGCCCGCCCCCGCGGCGCACCGCTCACAGAGGATGCCCCCCTCAGCGGGGCTCAGCCGGACATGGGCCCCGGTCACGGGGCTGCCGCAGGCGACGCACTGCCCGAGCTCCGGCCGGAAGCCGGACAGGGCGAGAAGCTGCAGCTGGAAGGCCGCCAGGGCAGGCCCGGGAACGCTGTCCGGGGAGGCGAGCGTGCGCAGCAGTTCGAGCAGGAGGGAGAACACCGCCTCCGCCGGCTGGCGCTCCAGCACCAGCTCGTCCGCCATCTCGCACGCGTACGTGGCGTGGGCCATGCGCTCCAGGTCCTCGCGCAGCGCCCGGAAGGACTCGAGGATCTGCACCTGCCGCACTCCGTCGAGGGTCCGGCCGCGATAGCACTGCACCTGGCAGTGGGTGAAGAGCTGCATGGCGGGGGTGAACCGGCTCTTGGGCCGGCGGGCCCCGCGGGCGACCACCCGGAGCTTGCCCGCCTCCCGGGTCAGGAGGTGGACCAGGCGGTCGGCCTCGCCGAACGCCTTCACCCGCACCACGATGGCCTCGACGTTGTACTCCGCCATGGCCGCTGCTGCGGGCTCACCCCAGCTGCGTGAGCAGCAGGGCGGCCACCGTGAAGTAGGTGAGCATCGAGGTGAAATCGGTCACCGTGGTGATGAAGGGACCGGAGGCGACGGCGGGGTCGATGCCGAGGCGGTGAATGACGATGGGGAAGAGCCCCCCGAGCATCTTGGCCACGGGCAGGTTCAGGGCGAGGGCCAGCCCCACCACCAGGCCCAGGCGGAGGTCGCCCTTCCACAGGGTCGTGACCCCGAAGAGAACGACCCCCGTGATCAGGCCGGCGAGGAGACCCACCCGGGCTTCTCGCCACACCACGGCCAGGACCTCCCGCTCTGCGATCTCCCCTGTCGCCAGCCCGCGCACCACCACCGCCAGGGCTTGGGTCGCCCCGTTGCCGGCCTCGCCGGCCATGATCGGGATGAACACGGACAGGAGCGCCAGCGTCACGCCGTCGAAGCCGCCCCGGAAGCGGTCGATCACCGAACCGGCCAGGAACTCCATGAAGAGGAGCGCCAGGAGCCAGGGGAGACGAGGCCGGGCCAGGCGCCAGACCCCGCCCCGCAGGTCGCCCCCCTCCTCACCGGGGCTCACGGCGGCCGCCCGCAGCGCGTCCTCGGTGGCCTCCTCCTCCAGGACGTCGATGACGTCGTCCACCGTCACGACCCCCAGGAGGCGCCGCTGGTGGTCGATCACGGGCACGGCCAGGAGGTCGTAGCGGGAGACGATGCGGGCCACCTCCTCCTGGTCCTGATCGTGAAAGACCGAGACCACCTTGGTCCGCATGATGTGCTTGAGGGGTGTCTCGGGCGGCGCCACGATCAGGTCGCGCAGGGAGAGGACGCCGAGCAGGTGCTCGTCGTCGTCCACCACGTAGACGTAGTACACCGTCTCGGCGTCGGGTGCCCGCTGGCGGAGGTGCTCGATGGCCTCCTGGGCGGTCATCCCCTGGTTCACGGCCACGTACTCCGTGGTCATGATGCCGCCGGCGGTGTCCGGTTCGTAGTGCAGGAGCTCCCGGACCTCGGCGGCCTCCTCCGCCTGCAGCTCGCCGAGGATCTGGCCCGCTTGCTCCGGGCTCAGTTCACCGAGGAGGTCGGCCGCGTCGTCGGTGTCCATCGCCTCGACGATGTCTCCGACGCGCTCCTTGCCCAGGAGCCGCACGATCCGGGCCCGTGCTTCCCGATCGAGCTCGCCCAGGACCAGCGCCGACTGCTCGGGCCCCAGCCGCTCGAACACGGCCACGAGCAGGTCGTCGGGAAGCTCCTCGACCATGTCCGCGAGGTCGACGGGGTGCTGCTCGCGCAGGAAGGCGGCCAGCTCCCCGTTCCCCCGCTCCAGGAGCATGCGCAGCTTCTCGGGCCCTTCCAGGACCCGGACGTCGCGGGTGCTCAACAAGATCGCCCCCTCCGCCGGTCCCCGAGACCGTCCCCGGAGCCGGCAGAGGGGGCGCCGCGCGCCAGGCGCGCGCCGTTTACCCTACCTCGGGCGCGGCGACCGGGGGCTCTCCGGGACGCGAGCCTCGGTGTAGTAGGATGTCCGAGCGGCATCGGGGACTCGGTCCGGCGTCCACGGCCACCACCGCCCTTTCACCTCCGGATGCGGTCGGGCCACGCCAGCAGCCGGCGCGTGGCCCGCGCGTGCCGCGCTTATTTTAGCGGACGCGATCGCCACTTGCCACCACCTGATGCCTTCCCGGGCGCGAAAAATTTCCGGCGTCGCTGGGCCGCGGGCCGGTGACCGGAGCCCGGGCCCGCCGGCACCTACCCGTCCAGCCGGTACCCCAGCTCGCGCAGGGCGGATTCCCGGCTTCGCCAGTCCTCCTTGACCTTGACGAAGAGCTCGAGGTAGATGCGCGAACCGAGCAACCGCTCGATCTCCAGCCGGGCCCGCTGGCCGATCTCCCGCACCATCGCCCCGCGGCGGCCTACCAGGATGCCCTTCTGGCTCTCCCGCTCGACCAGGATCACCGCCCGCACGTAGACGACCCCGCTGGGCCGCCGCGTGACTTCCTCCACCACGACGGCGACCGAGTGCGGCACCTCCTCCCGGGTGAGGTGCAGCACCTGCTCGCGGATCAGCTCGGCCATGACGAAACGCTCGGGCTGGTCGGTCACCATGTCGTCGGGGTAGTACTTGGGCCCGGGCGGCAGCAGCCGCTCGAGGATCTCCACCAGCTCGGCCAGGTGCGTGCCCTGCACGGCCGAGGTCGGAACCACGTCGACGTACTCCCCGAGCGCCTTGTACGCGTCCATCGCCGCGTACAGCTCACCCTTGGAGATGCGGTCGATCTTGTTGACCACGAGCACGGTGGGCTTCCCGGCCCGGCCGATCCGCTCGGCGACCTGCGCGTCCGCCGGACCGGCGGGGAGCGAGCCGTCGACGACGTGCATGAGCACGTCGACCTCCGGAAGCGTCGCCTCCGCCACGCGATTCAGGTACTCGCCCAGCTTGTGCAGGGGCTTGTGCAGGCCGGGGGTGTCCAGGAAGACGATCTGGGCCGCCGGCCGGTGCAGCACGCCCAGGATCCGGTTGCGCGTGGTCTGGGGCTTGTCGGACATGATGGCCAGCTTGTGCCCGACCAGGGCGTTGAGCAGGGTCGACTTGCCCACGTTCGGGCGCCCCACGATCCCCACGAAACCGGAGACGAAGGGGCGCTCCTCTCCCCCGGGTCCCGTCACGGGGTCTTCCCTCCCATGTCGCGGGCGGTGAAGAAGCCGGGCAGGAGGTCCCGCACGGTGGTGGCGCGCACGGCCCCGGCGCAGTTCGCCAGGATCACGCGGGCGTCCGGCCCGAACTCTGCCAGCACCTGCCGGCAGGCGCCGCAGGGGCTGACCGGCCCGGGCGTGTCCGCGGCGACCGCGATCGCGGCGATCTCCCGGACCCCCTCGGAGACCGCCCTGAACACGGCGACCCGCTCGGCGCAGCAGGACAGCCCGTACGAGGCGTTTTCCACGTTGCAGCCCGTGAACACGCGGCCGTCGGCCGCCAGCACGGCGGCACCCACCGGGAAGCGGGAGTACGGCACGTAGGCGTGGCGGCGCGCCTCCAGGGCGAGCCGTACCAGTTCGGCATCGGCCGGCAGTTCCATCACAGCGGGCGCCCGCCCGAAGGCACGGGCCGCCCTTCCTCCTCCTGTACACCGGGCATGCGGCGGCTGCGCAGCCGGGCGGCCGCCTCCTCCAGGGCGCGCTCGTGCGCCGGCTCGAGCGGGATCACCCCGCCCGAGACCACGAGCCGCACCGCCACCTCCACCGGGATGTCGGCCATGGCAACCTCGGACTCCGGCAAGATCACGTACCACCCGGAGGTCGGATTGGGGGTCGTCGCCACGAACAGGCTGACCAGCTCGCCCGCGCGCCCGGTCACGAAGGCGATCGTGTACATCCCCGCCCGGGGGTATTCAATCACGGCCACCCCGCGGAACGCTTTCTGGTTGGCGCCGAACAGGGCGTCGGTGATGCTCTTGGCGGTGCCGTAGATCGACTTCACGACGGGCAGCCGGAGCACCGCGGCCTCCGTAGCCCGGATGAGCTGGCGGCCGAAGAACTGGGTCGTCAGGGCGCCGACCAGGAGCACCAGGAGGATTCCCACCAGGGCGCCGATACCGGGGTAGCTGACGTGCCACCGCCAGCCGAGGAGCAGGGCGACCCACGGCCGCATGATGCCGTCGATCAGGCCGAAGAGCCACGTCAGGGCCAGGTAGGTGATGACGAGGGGGGTGACGACCATGAGTCCGGCGACGAAGTAACTGCGCAGGCGCCGCATGAAGTGTCCCATCTCCGTTATCCTTGCCCTTTCCCGGCGAGGAGCCCCACCGCGCCCGTGAGGGCGACCAGGGCGCCCAGGAAGGCTGCCGGGACCGGGTGCGCCGTGGAATAGCCGAGCACTAGGCGGAGGAGCCCCACGGGCCCGACCGGCTCCACGAAGACGAGCCAGCCCGCGGCCAGGGCGTGCACGGTGGCCACCAGCACGACCCCGGCCGCGACGTCCTTCGCGGCGCGGGCCACGGGGTCGGGCTGCTGGCGCGATGCGAGGTCCACGGCCCGCTCCACCGCCGTGTTGGCGAGCTCGGCGGCGAGCACCAGGCTGACGCTGGCCAGGAGATAGGCGAGCCGCCAGCCGCCGGTGGCGGTGACGTGGGCCAGGGCGAGGGCGGCGGTGGCCGCGAAGACATGGAAGCGCAGGTTCGGCTCGGTCCGGTAGGCCAGCCAGACGCCCCGCGCCGCGTTCACCACCCGGACCGGGAACGGACGCCCGGCCCACAGCCGGCGAGGCGGGGCGCCGCCAGGGGGAGAGGAGGGCGCCGCCTCCCGCGCTCCGGGCCGGCGCGCCGGCCTGCCGCCCACCGGAACCAGGTGGGCGCGGCGCCCGTCCGGACCCTTGCGTGTGGGCATCCCCTCCACCCCCTCAACGCCGCAGGCCAACCCGGCTCAGCGCCTCTTCGGTGAGCGCCAGCATCCGTGCCTCGGACTCGGGGTCCTGGTGGTCGTAGCCCAGGAGATGCAGGACCCCGTGGGCAGTCAGGAAACCGACCTCGCGCTCGAGGCTGTGCCCGTACTCGCGGGCCTGGGCCTCGGCGCGTTCGAGGGAGATGACGACGTCCCCGAGGAGCACCGGTCCGCCGGACGGAGGGCTCACCTCCGGTTCGCCGGCGCCCGGCTCCAGCTGCGGGAAGGAGAGGACGTCGGTGGGCCGGTCCACGCCCCGCCAGGTCCGGTTGAGCTCGTGGATGCGGCGGTCGTCCACGAAGGTGACGGAGACCTCCAGCTCACCCTCCGGCTTCTGCCCGGCGACGTCCAGCGTCTCCCGCACCACCCGCTCCACCAGCGTCTTGAGCGCCGGCTTGAGCGCCACCTGCTCCGATTCGCTCTCCACCCAGATCCTCACCTTGGTTCTCCTCTCCCGGTTCGCCCGCGCCTTGAACGCCCATCTCGCCGGCCAGCGCGGGGTACTCCACCCGCGCGTGGTGAACGCCCCCGAGCACCCGGGCGAAGGTCCGGGCCAGGGTGTCCAGGTCCCGCAGGGTCAGGTCGGACCGGTCCAGCTGCCCCTGCTCGAGGCGGTCCCGGATGATCCGCCGGACCTGCGCCTCGATCTGCTCCATGGTCAGCGGCCCACGCTGGCGCAGCGCCCGGACCGACGCCTCGCAGCCGTCGGCGAGCATGCAGATCGCCGTCTCCCGGCTCCGGGGCCGCGGGCCCTCGTAGCGGAAGTCCTCCTCGACGACCTGCTCCCCCACGCCGTTCTGCGCCGCCTTGTGGTAGAAGTACGAGATCAGCATGTCCCCGTGGTGTTCCCGGATGAAGTCGACGATCTCGGGAGGCAACCGGTGCTCCCGCGCCATCTCGACGCCGTCCTTGACGTGGCTGGCGATGATGAGGGCGCTCACGTGGGGCGGCAGGTGGTCGTGGGGGTTCTCCCCGGCGAACTGGTTCTCGGTGAAGAAGTACGGGCGGCGGGCCTTCCCCACGTCATGATAATACGCGCCGACCCGGGCGAGCATGGGATCCGCCCCGATGGCCTCCGCCCCCGCCTCGCACAGGTTGGCGACCAGGATGGTGTGGTGGTAGGTCCCCGGCGCCTCGACGAGGAGCTTCTTGAGGAGCGGGTGGTTCGGGTTGGCGAGCTCCAGGAGCTTGAACGGGGTGAGGATCCCGAAGGCGCCCTCCAGGATGGGCAGCGAGCCGGCCGCCAGCACGGCGGCGAGGAGTCCGCCCACCAGCGCCAAGAAGGCGCGCAGCCAGACCTGCACCTCCAGGATCGAGCTCTCGACCACCAGGTGCAGCGCCAGCACGGCGAGGAGCTGCATCGTGCCGACCAGGAGCCCGCCCAGGATGAGGTCGCTGCGGGTTGCTACCCGCCGGACGGCGTGCACCCCGGTCAGCGCGCCCACCGCGGCGGCGAGGGCCACGGGCGTTTCGGTCTGCGCCACCAGGCCGATCGCCAGGGTCATGAGCGCGGCGCCGACCAGCGACACCCGGGAGTCCAGCAGCACCGTGAGGAGCATGGACCCGGTGGCCAGCGGCATCAGGTACCCGCTCATGTTGCGCACGAGAAGGGAGATAGCCACCGTGACGAGGCCGATCAGGGCGATGAGGACCAGCCGGGACTCCCGCGCGACGATGTCGGGCCGGGCCCGCCAGAGATAGAGCGCCATGAGCGCCACGACGAGCGAGGCGAAGATGGCCACGCCCACGAGCTTGCGCGCGCCCCAGCCCGGCCCCACCAGGCCGGCGTTCTCCAGCATCACGTACTGCTCGTGGGTCACCACGTCCCCCTGGCGCACGATCAGCTGTCCCCGCCGGATCATCACCGGCTGCACGCTGGCACGGGCCCGGGCCCGCGCCTCGGCGGTGGCCGCCTCGTCCTTGACGAGGTTGGGCCGCACCTGGGCCTTCACCAGCTCGCGGGCCAGGAACACGAGGTTACGATCCTGGACGCCCGCCGGCGCCCACTCCCGGTCCGTCTCCCCCTTGATGCGCTCGAGGTCGGCGGGCCGGACGGGCACAGTGAGGATGCGCTCGAGCTCCAGGAGGACCTGATCCTCGACCGCGCGCAGGACCTCGTCGGAGGCCGCCAGGACGGCCCCGAGGACCGTCTCCGGCATGCCCGGCAGGACCTGGGCGAGATCCGCACGGGGGTCCCCGGCCGGAGCGGCCTCGGCCCGCGGCGCGGTCGGAGCCGTGCTGCCCGGGGCCCCGGGGCGCGCCCCCGCGCGGACGCGGCGGATCTCCGCAAAAAGGCCCCGCACGTCCGCACGGGCGCGCTCGACCACGCCGGGGTCGACCACCATGACGTCGCCCACCTGCTCCTCCGCCCGGCGCCTCAGCTCCTCGGTCCGAACGGTGTTCTCCACCTCGTACGGCGCCGGTACGTCCCTGGGAGCGATCTCGCCCTCGACGATGCGAAGGCGCTCCGGAAGCACGTGGGCGGAGAGGATCAGCGTGAGGAGCGCGGTCGACAGGGCGGCCAGCAGCAGGCGGCGCATCCAGCCGAGGCCGAACCACTTGCGAAACGGGTGCCCTAGATCGCTCCAGAACCGCATCGGCATGGGCGACCGTGCCTCCTGGCAGAACCCCCGCCGGCAAGGGCGCCGGCCGCCGGAAGCCGGGCGCTACCGCCGCGCCGTCCGCGGCGCCGGCTGACCCTCGTCCCTCCTGGGCTCCTGCCGCTCGTACCGTTCGTAGGCTGCGATGATGCGCTGAACCAGCTCGTGCCGGACCACGTCCTTCTCGGTCAGGTAGACGAAGGCGATGCCGGGCACGCCGGCGAGCACGTGCCGGACTTCCACGAGACCGCTGCGGGCGCCGGGAGGGAGATCCACCTGGGTGATGTCGCCGGTGACCACCGCCTTCGACCCGAAACCGAGCCGCGTGAGGAACATCTTCATCTGCTCGGGGGTCGTGTTCTGGGCTTCGTCCAGGATGATGAACGAGTCGTCCAGGGTGCGCCCGCGCATGTAGGCCAGGGGTGCGACCTCGATGTGGCCCCGGTCCCGGAGCTTCTCGTACGCTTCCATGCCCAAGATATCAAAGATCGCGTCGTAGAGGGGGCGCAGGTAGGGATTGACCTTCTCCTCCAGCGCCCCGGGGAGAAAGCCGAGCTTCTCGCCGGCCTCCACGGCCGGTCGGGTCAGGATGATCCGGTTGACTTCCCGGGCCTTGTACGCGGCGATCGCCATCGCCATGGCCAGGTACGTCTTGCCGGTGCCCGCGGGGCCGATGCCGAACGTGAGCCCGTGCCGGCGGATGGCCTCGACGTACTCCTTCTGCCCGGCGCTCTTCGGCCGCAGGGGCCGGCCCCGCTGGGTCACCACGATGACGTCCGAGAAGATCTCGGCGAGGGAGAGGTCGGAACCCTCCTTCAGCATCCGGATCGCGTAGCGGATCTCGCGCTCGGACAGGGGGGTCCCCCCCTGGACGATCCGGGCCAGCTCCTCGAGCAGCCCGGCCACGCGGTCGACGGCCTCTCCCGGCCCGGAGAGGTAGACCTCGTTGCCGCGCGCCACCAGCCGCACGGGGAAGCTGGCCTCGATGAGCTTCAGATGGGCGTCGTGACGACCGAAGACGGCCTGGGCCTCCTCGTTCGTCGCGCCCACCACCACCCGCCTCTCGGTGGCGTCCACTCGCGCCCCTTCATCCCCTTCTCGCCTGCTCTCCCCGGAGCCCCGGACCGGGCTGCGCCGGACCAGCCTGCGGGGCGGGGGCCGGCCGGCCGATCTCCTCCCGGGTCTCGATCAGCACCCGGAGCCCCAGGTAATCCGGCGTCCGGACCTTTTCCTGGATCTCCCTCCGCACCACCCGGTCGGTCCCGGGCTGGAGCTGCCAGCGCACCCGTTCCTCCAGGGACCGGATGGCCTCCTCCCGGGCGGCCTCCGGGCTCC
Source organism: Caldinitratiruptor microaerophilus (assembly GCF_025999835.1). Classification (NCBI taxonomy): domain Bacteria; kingdom Bacillati; phylum Bacillota; class Clostridia; order Eubacteriales; family Symbiobacteriaceae; genus Caldinitratiruptor; species Caldinitratiruptor microaerophilus. Next base: position 2,543,906 of record NZ_AP025628.1, read on the forward strand.
TGGGCACCCGCATGAGACGGGTTTCCTCGTAAATCTCAGTCGTAAGTTCGACGGGGGGTCGCCAATTCCTCCACCCGGGCAGGCCCACCGACCGGCGCTGGAGGCGGTAGCGGGCGAAGGGCGGCGCCGGGCTCCCCTTCAGCAGGATTTCCCTCCGGCCCAGGCGCAAAACCACGCGCCCCTGGCGCCGGCCCGTCGCCTCCTCTCGCTCCTCGTACAGGGGCACCTCCACGTATTCCTCGTAGAAGCACCGGCCGAAGACCTGGCCGTCGGCCTGGATGGGCCCTACGGGCCGGTCCGGGACGGGGGGCCAGGGCGCGCCGCCGAACAGCGGCCGCTGCGGGGGAGCCGAGAAGTGGTAGAGGTAGCCCTCGATCAACACCTGGCCCGGGGTGACGACCTCCCCCTCCTGCACCCGCCGCCGGCCCCGGAACACCACTACGGAGTCGACGATGCACGGCTTGCGCGCGACGATGTCGACCTGCCCCCGGGGGGCGGGCGGGCGCACCGTCGTGCGCTCGACCACCTGCACGATGGCCCGGGTGCCGTCGAGTCGCACCGAGACCCAGCCCACCTCCGGCACGAGGCGGGGCAGTTCCCGCTCGACGGCCTCCGGCCGCACCGAGACCCGCCACACGCCGGGGTGCAGCCCGAGCCGCGCCAGGGCGGCCCGCACCGCGCGGGGATCCAGGAGCCGGGTGCCCTCCACCTCGACCGCCCAGACGTGGCCGACGGCCCAGAGGAGCACCAGGGCGGACAGGGCGGCTCCTGCCAGAAGCCCCCGCCGCCGGCGCAGACGCCGCCAGGCGAAGGGCAACCCGCTCCGGCTGCGGATCCGCACCCGGCAGCGCGCCCGGCGCGCCACGGGGCGGACGCAGAGGAAGTCGGGCGCCAGCATCCGCGCGCGCAGCCGGTCGGGCCGGCGGTGCACGTCCCACAGGTCGATGCCCGCGTCGACGGCGAGGTTGACGAACCGTTCGGGCTGCGGCCCCGTCACCTCCACCAGCACCGTCCCGGCCAGGTACCGCCAGATGCCCGGGAGCACGGCCCGCCCTCCCGGGTCACGGCACGAAGCGGAGGGAGGCGATCCTGCCCATCAGGATGATCTCCTCCGGCGTGATGCTGCCGATGCGGAGCTCCTCCCCCTCGACGGCGATCTGCCCCTTGGGGACCCCGATCACGACGCGGCCGGGCGAGTACTCGATGAGCCCGCGGTGGTTCTCGACCGCCATCTGCATGTCGCCGACGAGGATCACCCGGGCCACGTCCAGGACGACGTCCCCCGGCAGGTCGAAGATGCTCGTGATCCGGCTGCGAAGGTCCCTGCGACTTTCCACCGCACCGCCTCCCCGGACCGCCAGAGACCTCATGCTACTCTACGAGCGGCGGCGCCCCCCCATGTCCGGCACCGGACCGCACGCTCGCGCAGGTCTCGGCGGATCTGGGCGGAAAGGTCGGGCGGTTCCGCATCGCCTAAGCCCGGCGCAGAAGCGCTAGGAAACGAGCCGGCCCACCAGCGGGTAGCGGTGCCGGCGCCCGCCCCACGCCCGCACCAGACCCTGCAGGGCGAGGGCGAAGAACACCCACAGCAAAGCGGCGACGGCGGTGCGGCCGGGCGGCCCGTCCGGCTGGAAGAGCCACTTCAGCACGTCCCAGGACCAGCCGGTGGCCACCAGCGCGCCGGGGAGGCCACCCAGGGCCACGTACCCGTACGCGACCTTCACCGCCAGCGCCGTCCCCTGCCAGGCGAGGGCCTGGCGCACGTGCGCGCCGACGAAGCCGGAGCGGCGGGCGTAGAGGAAATGGATCACCCCGGTGGCCACCACGCCCATGAGGCCGAAGAGCACCCCCAGGTGGCCGACGGCCGCCATCACCCGTTCCTCGTAGCTAGGTCCCACGGCCATCGCCTCCTGCGGGACGCCCGGACCGGCGCGGCCCGCCGGGCACCGGCGGGCGCCGGGGCGGTTCGAGGGCCCTCGGCGGCCCGAGCACCTCCCGGAGCAACACGGCCCGGGCGAGGTCCTCGCGCCCGCCGAAGGTCCGCGCGCGGCGCGCCCGCGGCTCGGGCGGGCGGCGGGGCGGCCGCTCCCCAGGCCCGGCCGCCAGGGCGCCGATGGCCTCGGCCTCACGGGCGATTCGCTCGGCCTCCGCCCGAACGTCCCCGGCCTCCGCCTCGATCGCCGTCCCCAGCGCGTCCGCCGGGGCGACTGGTTCGAGGCTCCGGACGCCGCCCTCACCGCCCGGCGTACCCTCACCGGGGGCATCTCTGCGGGCGGCGGGCTCGGGTGCCGGCGGTTGACTCAGGTCCTCCGACTCCCGGAGGAGCTCCTCCAATCCCGGGATCGGGAAGGCGACGGGGCCCCGCGGGGTGCCGGGGACCGCCGGACGCCCGGGCTCGGGGGTACGGGCGGGCGGCCGGTCCCGCGGCGCGCGCGGCCCGGGCCGGGCCCGGCCGAGCAGCGGGAACACCACGAAGATCAGGAACAACAGCAAGGAGAAGAGGTCCAGGTCCAAGCCGCCTTCCCCTCCCCGGCGGGCGATCCCCCGTCCGGTCGCCTAGCGCCCGGACTCCTCCGTTCCCGGGGCGGGCGGCGGGGCGCCCTCCCCCGCGATCGACCGGCGCATGCCGGTGTCGGCCTGAATGTTCTGCATGTACATCCAGTCCATGACGCCGATCTTGCCCTCGCGCAGGGCCTGGGCCAGGGCATGGGGCACCTCGGCCTCCGCCTCCACCACCTTGGCCCGCATCTCCTGCACCCGGGCCTTCATCTCCTGCTCGGCGGCCACGGCCATCGCCCGGCGCTCCTCCGCCTTGGCCTGGGCGATGCGCTTCTCCGCCTCGGCCTGGTCGGCCAGGAGGCGGGCGCCGATGTTGTTGCCGACGTCCACGTCGGCGATGTCGATGGAGACGATCTCGAAGGCCGTGCCGGCGTCGAGCCCCTTGGCCAGCACCGTGCGCGAGATCGAGTCCGGGTTCTCCAGGACCTGCTTGTGGTTGTCCGCCGAGCCGATGGTGGTGACGATGCCCTCGCCCACGCGGGCGATGATGGTGTCCTCGCCGGCACCGCCGACCAGGCGGTCGATGTTCGCGCGCACCGTCACCCGGGCCTTGGCCTTCAGCTCGATGCCGTCCTTGGCCACCCCGGCCACCACCGGGGTCTCGATGACCCGGGGGTTCACGCTCATCTGCACGGCCTGGAGCACGTCACGGCCGGCGAGGTCGATGGCGGCCGCCCGCTCGAAGGAGAGGTCGATCCCCGCCCGGTGGGCGGCGATGAGGGCGTTCACGACCCGGTCGACGTTCCCGCCGGCCAGGTAGTGGGCCTCGAGCTTGTCGCTGCTCACGTCCAGGCCCGCCTTGAACGCCTTGATGAGGGGGTTGATCACCCGGGCGGCGGGCACCCGCCGCAGCCGCATGCCGATGAGCGTCCCCAGCCCCACCCGCACGCCCGCGGCGGCGGCCGCGATCCAGAGGCCCACCGGCACGAAGCTGAAGAAGACGGAGAGCACGAGCACCGCGACGAAGATGAGGAAAAGCGTGAACAGGATCTCCAAGCGAATCCCTCCTACGGCCCCGCCGGCACCGGCGTCCGGCGGGGTCACGCGCTGGATCTCAGGCGCTGCCGGCCGCGCGGACCACCACGCGGGTCCCCTCGACCAGGATCACCTCCACCGTCTGGCCCGGCGGCACGAACTCGCCCTGGGTCACGACGTCGACCCGGCGATCCCCGAAGACCGCCACCCCGGCCGGCCGCAGCGGGGTGACGGCGACCCCCCGGGCGCCGACCAGGGCGGCGAGCTCCACCCGCCCCGGCACGACCCCCTGCTCGCGGCCGAGCCGCTCCTCCAGGGTCAGCCAGCGGATCATCCCGTGCCGGGAGATGTACCGGGCGAGCGCGGCGAGCACGAGGACGGCCCCCACCGCGGTGATCGCCAGGTAGGTGGCGGCAAGCCCCGGGGTCGGCGCCGAGAGGAAGATGCCGGCCCCGACGGCGATCGCGCCGGCGACCCCGAACACCCCGAAGCCCGGCACGAACATCTCGATGACCAGGAGCGCCGCCCCCAGCAGGACCAGGGTGAGCTCCAGCCACCGGGCCGTCCCGATCAGGTAGTGGGAGGCGAAGAACGCCACCAGGCTCACCAGGCCGACGAGCCCCGGCAGGCCGAGCCCGGGTTTGGCCATCTCCAGGGCCAGCCCGCCCACGCCCAGGAGCAGCAGGAGGCTCGCCACCCAGGGCGAGGTGAGGTAGCGGGCCACCCGTTCCCCCCGGCCGGGCTCGTACCACGTCACCTCGGCGCCGCCCAGGCCGGCAGCCCGCAGGGCCGTGCCGAGGTCGGCCGCCTCGCCGTCGGCGATGCCGAGGGACACGGCCTGCCGCCACGTGAGGGTGAGCGGCTTGCCGGTGGTGACGCCGGGGATCGTGACCGACTTGTCCACCATGGCCGCCGCCACCCGGGGGTCGCGGCCCCGGGCCTCGGCGGTGGCCTGGAAGAGCCCCGCGACGTAGGACACGGCCTTGTCCGAGTACGGGATGGGCTCGGCCGCCCCGATGCTCGAACCGGGCCGCATGTACACCCGCTGCGCTGCCAGGGTGACCAGCGCCCCCGCCGACGCGGCCCGGCCCTCCACGAAGGCGACCGTCGCCAGCCGGGTGTTCAGGAGCGCATTCCGGATGCCCTCGGCGGCCTGGACGAGTCCCCCGGGCGTGTCCACCACGATCGCCAGCCCCCGGGCGGCCGGGTCGGCCTCAGCCCGCCGCACCGCCCCCTGCACGATCGCCGCCAGCCCCGGGTCGATCGTCTCCCGGACATGCACGGCGTACACCCGCCCGCCGGGCGGGGCCGGCCCGGACGCCGCGCGGGCGGACGGCGGGCCGGCCAGGACGAGAAGGACGCCCAGGGCGCCGATCGCCCACCGACCCGCACGCATGGACGGCACCTCCCGTGAGTGGACCTAGGGTGCGGCCACGGCCCCGGCAGCGGCCCGGCCAGGCGGCAGGCGGCCCCGGAGGCGCTCCGCCAGTTCCGCGTCCAGGGCGGCGGCCTTCTCCGGGGACACCGGTTCCACCTCCACCAGGTTCGTGTGGAAGGCGGCGCCTCCGGCCATGTCCGCCTCCCGGTCGGTCGTCAGGCTGTTCACATTCTGCCCGCCGGGACTCAGGAGCCCCCACCAGAGCCCGGGGCTGACCGCCACCCCCGGGTCTGACCGGTCGGCGATGCGCGCCTTCAGGTACGCCTCGCCCCGGTCGTTGTGCACCCGTACCCACTCGCCGTCGCCGATTCCCCGCACCCGGGCGTCGGCCGGGTTCAGGTACACGGTGGGGGCGGCCTCCGCCGCCAGCAGCGAGGGCAGGTTCGAGAACGTGCTGTTCAGGAAGTGGTGCGCGCCCGGGGTGATGAGGTGGAGCGGGTATCGCCGGTAGAGGTCCGGCGCGCCCTCCGCGGATTCGGCCGGGGGCACGTACTGCACCACGGGGTCGAGGCCCGCCGCCGCCATGGCCTCCGAGAAGAGCCGGATCTTCCCGTCCGGGAAGCGGGCTCCTTCGGCGAAGGGAACGGGGGTGCGGTCGAGCTTGACCCACCGGTGCTCCCGCAGGTAGCGGAGCGCCGCCTCTGCCTGGGCCCGGCCCTCGAGGTGCGGCGCCACCGTGCGCGCCGCCGCGCTGCCCTCCAGCGCCTGCAGCAGCAGCTCCTCGTCGGAGTCCCGGAAGCAGGGCTCCGTGAACCCCATGGCCGCCGCGAGGCGGCGGAAGAACTCCGTGTTGGGCACGGCCTCCCCGAGCGGCGCGATCGCCGGCTCGTTGAGCATCGCGTAGAGGTGCCAGTACGAGCTGTGCAGGTCCGTGTGCTCCATCTGGGTGGTGGCGGGAAAGATCACGTCGGCGTACCGGCACGTGTCCGTGAAGAGCTGCTCGTGCACCACCGTGAACAGGTCCTCACGCATAAGACCCTGGAGGACCCGGTTCTGGTTCGGCGCCACGGCGGCCGGGTTGGAGTTGTAGACCACGAGCGCCATCACCGGCGGATCGGCGAGGGTGGTGAGGGCCTCCCCGAGCCGGATCATGTTGATCTCTCGCGGCCGGGGGGTGGGCATGAGGTCGGGCCGCTCCAGCCTGGCGGCGTTCCAGCGGTACGAACCGCTGTTGGAGAGCAGGAGGCCGCCGCCCGGGTGGCGCCAGGCGCCGACCAGCGCCGGGAGGAGGGCGAGAGCCCGGATCGCCATGCCGCCGTTCGTGTGCCGGTGCATCCCGTACCCGGCGCGGATCACCGAGGGCTTGCGGGTCGCGTACAGCCGGGCGAGCCGCTCGATGTCGGCCGCCGGGATGCCGGTGACGGCCGCCGCCCGCTCCGGAGGCCACTCCCGGGCCCGCTCCCGGAGCGCCTCGATCCCCACCGTGTGGGCCTCGACGAACTCGCGGTCCTCGAGCCCCTCCGCGAGGATCACGTGCATCATGCCCAGCGCCAGGGCCGCGTCGGTGCCCGGCCGCGGAGAGAGGTGCCAGTCCGCGAGCTTCTCGGTGCCGTTGCGGTAGGGATCGATGTGGACCACGGTGGCCCCCCGCCGGCGCGCCTCCCGCAGGATCGGCGCCTGGTGCACGGCGGAGTGCACCACGTTCACGCCCCACACCAGGATGAGGCGGACGTTCACCATGTCCTCCGGGTCGGGCCCCAGGGTGTCCCCGTAGGTGTAGAGGAGGGCCGCCTTGCCGGCCGAGGAGCAAATGGTGCGCCCCAGGCGGGAGGCGCCGAGCCGGTGGAAGAAGCGGCGGTCCATGCTGCCGTAGTTCAGCACCCCCATGGTGCCGCAGTAGCTGTACGGCAGCACGGCCTCTCCCCCGTACCGGTCGACGATCTCCCGGAGCCGGCCGGCGGTGTAGCGCAGGGCCTCGTCCCAGGAGACACGCACGAACTGCCCCGAACCTTTCGGTCCGACCCGGCGCATCGGGTACAGGACCCGGTCGGGGCTGTGGACCCGCTCGTGGTAGTGCCCCACCTTCACGCAGACGAAGCCGCGGGTCGTCGGGTGGTCGGGGTCGCCGGTGACCCGGACGACGCGGCCGTCCTGCACGTGGACGCGCAGCGCGCACGTATCCCAGCAGTCGTGCGGGCAGACGGCGGATTTCACCTGAGTCCCGCTGTCACCCAACGTCAACAGCCCCCCTGGGGTCAGGCCCCTACCAGCGCTTGCTCAGCAGCCCTCCGTGGCCCATCTCGACGAAGTCCGCCTTGGTGAGCACCTCGCCGGCCATGAGCCGGGGCAGGACGTGGTCGAAGATGGTCACCGCCTCGTGCATCACCGCGCCGGGGAGGCCCATGACCGGCACCGTGCCGATGTACGCCAGCAGGAACATGCTCCCCGGCAGGACCGGGGCACCGTACGTGACCACCCGGGCCCCGGACTGGCGGATCGCGCCCGGAGTGGCGTCGTCGGGGTCCACCGACATGCCGCCGGTCACGCAGATGAGTTCGGCCCCCTGCTCGAGAGCCTCCCGGATCTTGCCCGCGGTCATGGCCGGCTGGTCGTCGCTGAGCGTCTTGTAGATCACCTGACCGCCCAGGGCGGACACCTTGGCCTCGACCACGGGCCCGAAGGCGTCCGCGATCCGCCCCTTGTACACCTCGCTGCCCGTGACCACGATGCCCACCTTGAGCGGCCGGTACGGCAGGACCCGGATCACGGGCCCCTCCCGGCCGATGGCCTCGGCGGCCAGGACCTGCGACTCCTCGATGACCAGGGGGGTCACCCGTGTCCCGGCCACGGTGTCGCCGGCCCGTACGGGCCGCCGGTCGAAGGCCGTGGCCACCTGGACCTCGCCGATGGCGTTGATCCGTCGCAGGCGATCGACGTCCACGCGGAGGAGCCCGTCGTGCTCCGCCTGCAGGTTCATCTTGCCCTCGTCCGGTCCGACGAGGCGGACGCCGGAGCCGGCGAGGGCGCGGGCCACGCGCAGGGCGGCCTCCTCCTCGTGGAGGTGGCCCGGCGGCACCTCAAGGATGTAGATGTGCTCCTTGCCCATGCTGAGCAGCACGGGCACGTCCTCGGGACGGATCACGTGGCCGCGGCGGAACGCGGGGCCCTTCGACTGGCCCGGGACGATGCGGGTGAGGTCGTGGCCGAGCACCAGCCCGACGGCCTCCTCCACGGGGACCTTCCTCAACGTCCTTTACCCCCCTGGGCGTTGTGGGTGCGGACCCTGCGGGCACACCTCCATCATAGCACGCACAGCGGGCCCGGCGGCCCTTAGAGCCGCCGGGCCCGCTATCCAGCCCCGGGTCAACCGCCCAGGAGCTCCCGGACGATCTGGTTCACCTCTCGGCCGTCCGCCCGGCCCCGGACCTGGGGCATGAGCACCTGCATGACCTTGCCCACGTCCTGGGGCCCCCGGGCGCCCGTCTTCTCGATGGCCTCCCGGGCGAGGCCCCGGACTTCGCCGGCTGTCAGCTGCTGGGGGAGGTACTCCTTCAGAACCGCGATCTCGGCCTGGGTCCGGTCCACCAGGTCCTGCCGGCCCCCCCGCTGGAACTCGGCCAGGGCTTCCTGCCGCTGCTTGAGTTCCCGGGCGATGACCGACAGGACTTCGTCGTCGGTGAGCTCGCGCCGCCGCTCGATCTCGGCGTTCTTCACCGCCGCCTGGACCATGCGGATCGTCTCGAGCCGGAGCCGGCCCTCCTCGCGGGCCCGCATGGCCGCCTTCATGTCCTCTGCAAGCCGCTGTTTGAGCGTCACGACGTCCACTTCCGCTTGCGCGCTGACTTCTCCTTCTTCTTGCGCTTCACGCTGGGGGGATCATACGCCTCGCGCCGGCGGATCTCCGCCAGCACCCCGGCCTTCTGAACGGAACGCTTGAAGCGGCGCAGCGCGCTGTCGAGCGACTCACCCTTCCCGACCCGGACCTCGGACATCCGAATTTTCCCTCCCCTCGTCGAAACTGAGGGAAACGTGACTCAACCATTCTACCGTCGGAAGTCACTTATGTCAACGCGAGGGGAGCCGCCGGATCGTGGCTCAGCCCATGGCGCCGAGGCGCCGCCCCCCCATGACGTGGAAGTGCAGGTGGAAGACCACCTGACCGCTGTCCGGGCCCGTGTTGGTGAGGAAGCGGAAGCCGGACTCCGCCACGCCCTCCTGCCGCGCCACCGCCCGCGCGGCGGCGAAGAGGCGTCCGGCCAGCGCCGCGTCCTCGTCCGTCAGGTCCATGAGGCTGGCGACGTGCTTCTTGGGGACCACGAGCACGTGAACCGGCGCCTGCGGGCGGATGTCCCGGAACGCCAGCACGGCGTCGTCCTCGTACACCTTGCTGGCAGGCAGCTCGCCGCGCACGATCTTGCAGAAGACGCAGTCCTCCAACCCGTTCACCTCGGTTTCCTGAGGCGCTGCAGCCCTCGTTCGGGTAGGCTCCCCCGGCGGGGCCGCGGGAACCCGTGTCACAAACCCCGTCAAGCCATTCGCCGGACGGCAGGCGTTCTCCTCCGGCATGAGGACGGACCCGGGGCCCGTGGGGCGCGATCAGCGGGTCACCGCGTTGCGTTGCCGGTCCCGCCAGCGCTCGATGGCCAGTTGGATCAGGCGGTCCACCAGCTCGGGGTACGGGATGCCCGACGCCTCCATGAGCTTGGGGAACATGCTGATGCGGGTGAAGCCGGGGATCGTGTTGACCTCGTTGACGTAGAACCGGCCGCTCCCGCGCTCCAGGAAGAGGTCGACCCGGGCCATCCCCGCCCCGTCGATGCACCGGTAGGCCGCCAGCGCCAGGCGCCGGGCCTCCTCGGCCTGCGCCGGCTCCAGGGGGGCGGGGATGAGGAGCCGCGCCCGGTCCTCGACGTACTTGTCCTCGTAATCGTAGAACTCCCGCCCCGGGACCACCTCGCCCGGAACCGACACCACCGGGTCGTCGTTGCCCAGGACGGCCACCTCGATCTCCCGGGCGTCGACGGCCGCCTCGACGAGGACCTTCCGGTCGAACCGGAAGGCCTCGGCCAGGGCGCCCTCGAGTTCGGACCGGCTCTTCGGCTTGGAGACGCCGACGCTCGAGCCGAGGTTGGCCGGCTTCACGAAGCAGGGGTACCCGAAGGCCGCCTCGGCCTCGGCGGCCACGAGTCCAGGCTCCCGCTCCCACCGCGGGCGCAGGAAGACCCGGTGCGGCACCACCGGCAGGCCGGCCTGCGCGAAGAGCGCCTTGGCCACCGCCTTGTCCATCCCCACGGCCGAAGCGAGCACCCCGCAGCCGACGTAGGGCACGCCCGCCATCTCGAGGAGCCCCTGGATGGTGCCGTCCTCGCCGTAGGTGCCGTGGAGGACGGGGAAGAAGACCGCCGGCGGGTCGCCGGACGGCCGCGCGGCGGAAACCCCCGGCGCCGCGTCGCCCGGGGACGCCAGCGGCACCAGGTCCCGCACGCCCGGGTCGGCCAGGAGGGCGACGGGGATCCCCCCGCCCCGCTCCACGCCCTCGAGGAGGGCCTTCAGCGGGTCGCCGCTCCGGATCCAGCGCCCCTCCCGGGTGATGCCGACGGGGATGACCTCGTAGCGGCTCTTGTCGATGGCCTCCAGGACGTTGCGCGCGGACATGAGCGAGACCTCGTGCTCGCCCGACCGTCCGCCGAAGATGAGGTACACGCGCGTTTTCACGTGGGTCTGCCCGCCCTTCCGGGAAGTTCCCGGTTCCTTATGCGCGCCGCTGCCGGCGTATGCCGCCGGTCAGCGCACAGCGCCCGCCAGACGGCGCGATCCGACGGGAAGACCCGCCATCTCGCCCACCATCCCGTCCTGGGTGAGGCCGGTGAGCCGCACCGGGATGAGGGTGCCCTTCAGCTCGTCGCCGCCAGGGAGGCGCACCCGGATGTAGTTGTCCGTGTACCCTTCCAGCCACCCGTCGTCCGTGGCCGCCTCCTCCTCGGCGAGCACCTCGAGCGTCTGCCCCAGGAACCGGCGGTGGAAGGCCTGCTGCAGTTCCTCCCCGAGGGCGATCATCTCGCGCGTCCGGGCCTCCTTGACCGCCCGGGGAACCGGGTCGGGCATCGCCGCGGCCGGGGTACCCGGACGGGGTGAGAACGGGAACACGTGGATGCGGCTGAATCCCATCTCGCGCACGAAGGCGAGGGACTCCCGGTGCTCCGCCTCCGTCTCGCCGGGGAAGCCCACGATCACGTCGGTGGTGAGCCCCACGTCGGGGATGAGGGAGCGGATGCGCTCGACCCGGGCGCGGTACTCCGCCGCCGTGTAGCGCCGCTTCATGCGGCGGAGGACGGTCTCGCTCCCGCTCTGCAGCGACAGGTGCAGGTGCTGGCACACCTTGGGGTTCGACGCCATGAGCTCAAGGAGCCGGTCCGAGACGTGGCGGGGCTCCAGCGACGAGAGGCGCACCCGGTCGATGCCGGGGATGGCCGCCACCCGCTCGACCACCTCTTCCAGGGTGAACCGGCCCTTCGCGTCCTGGCCGTAGGAACCGAGGTGGATGCCGGTCAGGACGACCTCCCGGTATCCCTTCTCCGCCAGCCGCTCCACCTCTTCGTAGACGCTCTCCGGGTCCCGGCTCCGGGGACGGCCCCGGGCGTACGGGATGATGCAGAACGTGCAGAAGACGTTGCAGCCGTCCTGGATCTTCACGACGGCCCGCGTGCCCTGGCTGAACGAGTCCAGGGGGATGTCGTCGAACTCGCGCGCCAGCCAGACGTCGTTCACGGCGCGGATGGGCTCCGGCCGGCGCATCGCCTCCTCGCAGAGCTCGACGATCCGCCCCCGGTCCCGGTGGCCCACGATGAGGTTCACGCCGGGGATGGCGGCGACCTCATCGGGGTTCGTCTGGGTGTAGCAACCGGTCACCGCGACCACGCTGAAGGGCGCGCGCCGGATGGCGCTGCGGATGAGCTGGCGGCTCTTGGCCGCCCCCCTCCCGGTGACCGTGCAGGTGTTGATGATGTACACGTCCGCCGGCTGGTCGAAGTCGACGACCTCGTACCCGGCGCGCCGGAAGAGCGTGAGCATCTGCTCGCTGTCGTACTGGTTGACCTTGCACCCGAGCGTGGCGCAGGCCACGCGGCGGCGCCCCATCGCGGCATCCACCTCGCTGCTTCCTCTAAATGATACTGGCCCCGGCAGGCCCCTGCAACCGGGCGTCCATGGCCGTCGTGGCACGAAATACCCACCGGGGCGCGGTACGAAGGGGGCAGAACGCAGGCATTTGGGTCGGTTGATAGTCGATGGGAAGACCCACTAGAACCGAAGTGACGGCCCCCGGAACGTCCGGACCGGGAGGACCGGCCGAGGAAGGAGTGGTGTCTCGGTGGCAGCCACAGAGCCCAGGGCCCTCGCGTCGCGGGCGGGCGCGAGGGAGGTCCGGGTGTACGCCGACCTGGCGCCACGGCGCTACCGCGCGGGGATGTGGGCGTTTGCCCTCCACCGGATCAGCGGCCTGGCGATCGCCCTGTTCCTCCTGCTCCACATCTGGGAGATCACCTCGGTCACCCGGGGAGGCGCCCAGGGCTTCGACCAGACCATGGCGCGCCTGGCCGTGCGCCCCTTCGTGATCGGGGAGTTCCTGCTCTTCCTCGCCGTCGTGTTCCACGGGATCAACGGGGTGCGGCTCGTCCTGATGGACATGGGCGCCGGCGTGCGGCGCCAGAAGGCCCTCTTCTGGTGGGTGCTGGGCATCTCGGCGGCCGTCATCGTGTACGGGGCGTTCTTCTTCGCCCGGCGCTTCGCCGCATACCCGTGGTCGCTGTAAGAGGAGGGAACGACGCGCCATGTCGGGCACGTGGGCCTGGCTGCTCCACCGCGTCTCGGCGGTGCTCCTGATCCCGCTCCTGGCCCTTCACTTCGCCATCATGCACTTCGTCGACCCCACGCAGACCATCACCTTCGCCGGCTCGTCGCTCCGGCTGCAGGGGGCGCTCTACCTGGTCGCCGATACCCTCCTGCTGGCCACCGCCCTGTACCACGGGCTGAATGGCGTTCGCAACGTGATCCTGGACTACTGGCCCCGGGCGGCCCGCGGCGCCGCCTGGGTGCTGTGGATTCTGGGCCTGCTGGCGCTCGGCTACGGGACCACGGCCCTCGCCGCGATCGCCCGGGGGTGAGGTGAAAGGATGCTCTCGCACGACATCGTCATCGTCGGCGGCGGACTGGCAGGCCTGCGCGCCGCCATCGCCGCGCACGACGCCGGCATCCGCGACGTGGTCGTCGTCTCGCAGGTGACGCCCGTGCGGGCCCACTCGGTCGCCGCGGCCGGCGGCATCAACGGCGCCCTGGGCAACGCCGAGGGGGGCCGGGACGACTCCTGGGAGCGCCACATGTATGACACCGTGAAGGGCTCGGACTTCCTGGCCGACCAGGACGCCGTCGAGGTCATGGTCAAGGAGGCCGTGCCCGTCATCCTCGAGATGGAGCACTGGGGCTGTCCCTTCTCCCGCAACCCCGACGGGACGATCGCCCAGCGGCCCTTCGGCGGGGCCGGCTTCCCCCGCACCGCCTACGCCGCGGACAAGACCGGCCACGCCCTCATCCACACCATGTTCCAGCAGGCCATCAAGCGCCAGATCAAGATGTACCAGGAGTTCATGGTCCTGCGCCTGGTCGTCGCCGAGGGCGAGGTGCGCGGGATCGTGGCCCTGGACATCCTGCGGGGCGAACTCGTCCCCATCCGGGCCCGGGCGGTGCTCTTCGCGACGGGCGGCGCCGGCAAGATCTACGCCCGGTCGACGAACAACCTCCTCAACACCGGCACCGGCATGGCGATGGCCTACGAGGCGGGCATCCCGCTCAAGGACATGGAGTTCATCCAGTTCCACCCCACCGGCCTCTGGGGCACGAACATCCTCATGACCGAGGGCGCCCGCGGCGAGGGCGGCTACCTCGTCAACAACCAGGGCGAGCGCTTCATGGCCCGCTACGCCCCCAAGGCGATGGAGCTGGCGCCCCGGGACATCGTCGCCCGCTCGATCCAGACCGAGATCAACGAGGGGCGCGGATTCAACGCGGACGGCCCCGGCGGCGGCTACGTGCACCTCGACCTCCGGCACCTCGGCAGGGCCAAGATCATGGAGCGACTGCCCGAGGTGCGGGAGATCTGCCTGAACTTCGCCGGCCTCGACCCGGTGGAGCAGCCGATTCCGGTACAGCCGAGCCAGCACTACACCATGGGCGGGATCGACGTCAACGTGAACGGCGAGAGCCGGGTGCGCGGGTTCTACGCGGCCGGCGAGTGCGCCTGCGTGAGCGTCCACGGCGCCAACCGCCTGGGCGGCAACTCGCTCCTGGACACGATCGTCTTCGGCAAGATCGCCGGAAAGCACATGAGCGAGTTCGTGCAGAGCGGCGGGCGAAGCCGCGACGCGGCCGCCGACGAGGCGGCCCTGCGGGAAGCGGTCCGGGCCGTGGAAGCGCGCATCCGGGCCCTGGAGGACGCCCCCGGTACCGAGAACGGCGGTGACATCCGGCAGGACCTGCGAGAGACCATGTTCCAGAAGGTCGGCATCTTCCGGGACGAGGCGACCCTGGCAGAGGCCATCCGGGACATCCGCCGGCTGAAGGAGCGCTACCGGAACGTCAAGATCCGCCACACCGGCAAGGTGTTCAACCTCGACCTCATCCAGCAGTACGAGCTCGGCGGGATGCTCGAGGTCGCCGAGGTCATCGCCGCCGGCGCGCTGGCCCGCCGGGAGAGCCGCGGCTCGCACTACCGGCTGGACTACCGCGAGCGCGACGACGCGAACTTCCTCAAGCACACCCTGGCCTTCCGGACGCCCGAGGGGCCGCGGCTCGAGTACTCCCCCGTGACGATCACCCGCTTCCAGCCCGAGGCGAGGAGGTACTAGGATGGAAGCGTTCAACCTCAAGATCTTCCGCTACGACCCGGAGAAGGACGCGGGCCCACACTGGGACACCTTCCGAATCCCGTACCGGGAAGGCATGACGGTGCTGGAAGCCCTCTTGCGGGTGGTCGAGCACGACGACCCCAGCCTCGCCATGCGCTACTCGTGCCGCGAGGCCATCTGCGGCTCCTGCGCCATGTACATCAGCGGCTGGTACCGCCTGGCCTGCAAGACCCAGGTGAAGGACGCGCTGGAGGACGGTACGGTCACGGTGTCGCCGCTCCCCCACCTGCGCGTGATCAAGGACCTGGTGGTCGACATGGAGCCGTTCTGGCGGAACTACGAGCGGATCAAGCCGTACCTCATCGAGGACGGCCCGCCGCCGGAAAGGGAGCGCCTGCAGACGCCGGCGGAGCGCGCCCAGTACGCGGAGATGGTCGACTGCATCCTGTGCGGAGCCTGCTACACGTCCTGCCCGTCCGGCGTGAACAACGAGGAGTACCTGGGCCCCCACGCCCTCCTCTGGGCGGCCCGGTTCTACTTCGACTCCCGCGACGCCGGCAAGGACGAGCGCCTGAATCGGGTCGCCAACGAGAACGGCATCTTCCGCTGCCACACGGCGTTCAACTGCGTCGAGACCTGCCCGAAGCACCTCAACCAGACGGAGGCCATCCAGCGCCTGAAGGCCGAGGCGGTGAAGAAGGCGCTGGCCCTCAGGCGGTAGCGCGGCTCTGCGAGTCCCGCGCCGGTACCGCCGGCGGCCCGCCGAAGAGGCGGGCCGCCGCTTGCCATCCGGAGCCGCGGTCGTGACCGCAGGGCTCACGCCTGGGTCGTGCGGCGGTGGCGGAGCATCCGGAGCTGGTAGTAGAGGAAGCAGCCGACGCAGTGCCCGGTGAGCGCCAGCCCCGCCGCCAGGGCGACCGCCAGCGAGAGCACCCACCCGGCGACCGGACTGCCCAGGGCGAAGAACGCCAGCTGGGCCAGGGCCAGGAGGCCGGCGGCGATGCTCTGGTTGAAGCGCAGCAGCTCTGCCGCCTCCGTGGGGGCTCCGGCCAGGCGGCGCACGAGGAGCGGGCGGGCAACGCGGAAGAACAGGTTGGCCTGCGGGCCGAACGCCAGGCCCAGCAGCAGGATGACGAGCACGGCCGACGTGAAGAGGGGCTGGCGGAGGAGGATCCCGATGAGGATGAAGACCACCATCGCAGCCTGGCTGAACCGCACGAGCGGAAGCGGCACCTCACGCATGGGGGCTCACCCGCCTAATCCCTTTATCGAAATCGGATTACCAAGGATTTTACCCCTGCCGCGCCGGCTGCGCAAGTGGCCGCACCCGCACGGCCAGCCAGCCGTCCTGCTCCCGCTCCTCCTCCACCGCCAGGCCCGCCGCGGCCAGGCCGCGCACCGCCTCCTCCCGCCGCTCCCGGACGATCCCGGACGCGACCAGCACCCCGTCCGGCGCCAGGAACCCGGCGATCGCCGGGGCCAGCCCGGCGAGCAGGCCGGCGGTGAGGTTGGCGGCGACCAGGTCCACCGGCCCCCCCTCGCGCCACGTCCGGGCCGGGGCGCTGTCCAGGCTGCCATGGACCACCTGCACGTGCGCCCCGACCCCGTTTCGCGCCACGTTCTCCCGCGCCACCCGGACGGCCACGGGGTCGACGTCCAGCGCCAGGATGTCCGGCACCCCCAGCCGGGCCAAGGCGATGGCGAGGATCCCCGAGCCCGTGCCCAGGTCCACCGCGCGGCGGACCCGTCCGGTCGCCGGCACGACCTCGGCCAGCCAGCGCAGGCACAGCGCGGTGGTGGCGTGCTGGCCGGTCCCGAACGCCATGCCGGGATCCAGGTAGAGGGGCAGGGCGCCGGCCGGCACGTCCACCGGATCCCAGGACGGGACGATGAGGAAGGGGCCGACGGAGAGCGGCCGGAAGTGCGCCTTCCAGGCCTCCGCCCAGTCCTCCTCGGCAACCGGGCGGACCGCCAGGCGCCCGATCCAGCCGGGACCGAGCCGCCGCAGCCGGGACAGGCCACGGGCCAGGCGCCGGCGCTGGCTCGCCTGCTGCGCCAGGGCGGGCAGGTACCCGCGGACGGTCACGAGGCCCGACGGGTCCGGTTCCAGGTCGGTCGCTTCCCACCGCCCTTCTTGCAGGGCCGCCGCCACGTCCCGGGGGTCGTGGATCTCCGCCCCGCCGGTCAGGCGGATGAAGAGGTCGGCCACGGCCTCGGCGGCGGCGGGTTCGCACCGGACGGTGAGCTGCAGGTAGCGCATGGGGAACCTCCGCTGGGGTCATGGGTGCTGCACGTGGCGGAGCGGGCCCGGCCGGAGCCGGGCCCGCTTCGCCACTCACATCCCGAAGGCGTCGCGCATCTTGCCCAGGAAGGTCTTCGAGTCCTCGACCCGCTCGCCCCGGAGCCGGGCCAGCTCCCGCAGGAGCTCTCGCTCGCGCGGACTCAGCCGGGACGGGATCTCGACGCGGATGGTGACGATCTGATCGCCCCGCCCCCGGGCCTTCAGCCTCGGCATCCCCTTGCCCTTGAGGGTGAAGGTAGCGCCAGGCTGGGTGCCCTCCGGCACCCGCAGGGGCACGGGACCGTCCAGCGTGGGGATCTCGATCTCGGCGCCCAGAGCGGCCTGCGTGAAGGAGATCGGTACCTCCAGCAGGATGTCGTCGCCCTCGCGCCGGAACTGCGGGTGCGGGCGCACGTGCACGACGATGTAGAGGTCGCCCGGCGGGCCGCCACGGGCCCCGCCCTCCCCGTACCCGGACATCCGCAGGCGGGTGCCGGTGTCGACGCCGGCCGGCACCTGGACCTGCACGGTCTGGTCGCGCCGCACGCGGCCCCGGCCATGGCATTCCGGGCATGGATCCTGCACGACCCGCCCCTCGCCGTGGCACACGTCGCAGGTGGTGGCGCGGACGAAGCGGCCGAACGCCGTGGTCGTCACGTGCTGTACCTGGCCGGAGCCTCCGCAGCGGGGGCACCGCACCGGCTGGGTGCCGGGGCGGGCGCCGCTGCCGCCGCAGATCGGACAGGTCATCACGCGGGGCACCCGGATCTCCTTCTGGACTCCGGTGGCCGCCTCCTCGAACTCGATCTCCAGGTGGTACTCGAGGTCGCGCCCCCGCTCGGGGCCGTGGCGACGGCGCCCGCCCATGGCCTCGCCGAAGAACATCTCGAAGATGTCCCCGAACGGGCCGAAGTCCCCGGTCCCGAAGCCGCCGAAGTCGAAGGGGCCGCCGGCCCCGGGCCCCGGGCCGGCGCCCGCGCCGGCGAACTGCTCGGCGGCGTGCCCGAACTGGTCGTAGAGCTTGCGCTTTTCCGGGTTGGAGAGAACCTGGTACGCCTCGTTGATCTCCTTGAACTTCTCCGCGGCGGTCGGGTCGTCCTTGTTGGCGTCCGGGTGGTACTGCCGGGCAAGCTTCCGGAACGCCTTGCGGATCTCGTCCTCCGTGGCGTTCCGGCTGACGCCCAGCACCTCGTAGTAGTCCCGCTTGCTCACGCTCACACCGCCTTGTGCACGGGGGCGCTACGGGTTCTCCTCCTTGACCCGGTACTCGGCCTCCACGGTGGGCCCTCCGGCCGCCGCGCCGCCCGCCGCGGCCCCGCCGGGCTGGGCGCTCGCGCCGCCGTTGGAGGTGCCGGTGGTCCCCACCTTCTCGTACAGCGCGGCCGACAACTTGTAGAGTGCCTCGGACAGCTGCTCGTTGGCCTGCTTGATGGCGGCCGTGTCCTCGCCCTTGAGCGCCTCGCGGACGCGCTCGATCGCCTTCTGGACGTTCTCCTTCAGTGAAGCATCCACCTTGTCCCCGGCGTCCTTGAGGAGCTTCTCGGCGTTGTAGACGTTGGCGTCGGCCTGGTTGCGGGTCTCGGCCGCCTCCCGGCGCTTGCGATCTTCGGCCGCGAAGCGTTCGGCGTCCTTGATCGCCTTCTCGATCTCCTCCTTGGACATGCCGACGTTGTTCTGGATGGTCGTCTTGACCTCCTTGCCCGTGCCCAGGTCCTTGGCGCGGACGTGGAGGATGCCGTTCACGTCGATGTCGAAGGTGACCTCGATCTTGGGCACGCCCCGCGGCGCCGGCGGGATGCCGCTCAGCTCCATGTCGCCCAGGAACTTGTTGTCCCGGAACATCTCCCGCTCGCCCTGGGCCACCCGGACCAGCACCGAGGTCTGCCCGTCGGCGGCGGTGGAGAAGATCTGGCTCTTCGTCGTCGGGATCGTCGTGTTGCGCTCGATGATCTTCGTGAAGATGCCGCCCAGCGTCTCGATGCCCAGC
The DNA here is from genome assembly GCF_025999835.1 of Caldinitratiruptor microaerophilus. NCBI lineage: Bacteria > Bacillati > Bacillota > Clostridia > Eubacteriales > Symbiobacteriaceae > Caldinitratiruptor > Caldinitratiruptor microaerophilus. Next base: position 2,562,985 of record NZ_AP025628.1, read on the forward strand.
GACAGCGGGGTCACGTCCAGGAGCAGGACGTCCTTCACCTCGCCGGTGATCACCGCCGCCTGCACCGCGGCGCCGAGCGCCACGACCTCGTCGGGGTTGATCCCCTTGTACGGCTCCATCCCGAGGTAGCGCCGCACCGCCTCCTGCACGGCGGGGATGCGCGTGGAGCCGCCCACGAGGATGACCTTGTCGATCTTCTTGTAGCCCTTGTTCGCCGCGTCCTCCATCGCCTGGCGAACCGGACCCATCGTGGCCTCGACCAGGTCCCGGGTCAGCTCGTCGAACTTCGCCCGGGTGAGGGTCAGGTCGAGGTGCTTGGGCCCGGAGGCGTCCATGGCAATGAAGGGCAGGTTGATGTTCGTGGTGAGCGTGCTGCTGAGTTCGATCTTCGCCCGCTCCGCGGCCTCGCGCAGGCGCTGGTGGGCCTGCGGGTCCTTGCGCAGGTCGATCCCGTGCTCGCGCTGGAACTGGTCGGCTGCCCAGTCGACGATCCGCTGGTCGAAGTCGTCCCCGCCGAGCCGGTTGTTCCCGGCGGTGGCGATGACCTCGAACGTGCCGCCGCCCAGGGCGAGGATCGAGACGTCGAAGGTGCCGCCGCCAAGGTCGAAGACCATGATGGTCTGGTCGTCTTCCTTGTCCAGGCCGTAGGCCAGGGACGCCGCGGTCGGCTCGTTGATGATGCGCAGCACCTCGAGCCCGGCGATCGTGCCGGCGTCCTTGGTCGCCTGCCGCTGCGCGTCCGTGAAGTAGGCCGGCACCGTGATAACGGCCTGCTTCACCGGCTCCCCCAGGAACGCCTCCGCATCCTGCTTCAGTTTCTGCAGGATCATCGCCGAGATCTCCGGCGGGCTGTACTCCCGGTCGTCGATCCGGACCTTGTAATTCGTCCCCATGTGTCGCTTGATCGAGATGATCGTGCGGTCGGGGTTCGTGATGGCCTGGCGCTTGGCCACCTTCCCCACGAGCCGCTCTCCCGTCTTCGTGAACGCCACGACCGAGGGGGTGAGCCGGTCGCCCTCCGCGTTGGGGATGACCTTGGGCTCACCGCCCTCCATGTATGCCACGACCGAGTTCGTGGTGCCAAGGTCGATGCCGATGACCTTCGCCATCGCTGCGCCTCCCTCGCCGATCTGCCCCGGGTCCGCCTCCCTAGGGCCGGCGTGCCACCTTCACCAGTGCCGGCCGCACGAGCCGCTCGCCCAGACGATAGCCCTTCTGCAGCTCCTCCACCACCGTGGCGACCTCCGACTCGCCCTCGACCTGCAGGACCGCCTCGTGGACGTGCGGGTCGAAGGCCGTTCCTGGCTCGGCCGCCACGGCAACCAGACCCGCCCGCTCGAGGACCTCCCGGAACTGGCGCGCGATCATCTCGACCCCGGCCCGCAGGGACTCGAGGGTCGCGCCCTCGGCATTCGCGGCGGTCAGGGCCCGCTCCAGGTTGTCGAGCACGGGGAGGAGTTCCCGGAGCAAGTTCAGGTTGGCGTACTGTACCGTCTCCTCGCGCTCGCGCTGCGCGCGGCGGCGGTAGTTCTCGTAGTCCGCCTGGACGCGTGCCAGCCGCTCCAGGTACGCGCGGGCCTCTTCCCGGGCGGCCTCGAGCTCGGCCCGGAGGACCTCCGCACCGGGCCCGTCCGCCGCCGGTTCGCCTCCGGGCTCCGCCGGGCCTGCCACCTCCACTGCGCCCGGCGGCGGGGCTTCTCCCGACGCCGGGCCGTCAGCAGGCCCCCCCTCCGCCTGCCCGGCGCCCCGCCCTTCGAGGCGGGCCTCCTCCGCGCCGGGTCGACCGTCCTGTGGCCCGCTGCGCTCCCACTCGGCCATGACTGGCCTCCTCCGCCCCGGTGGAGTCCGACCGAAGAGCGGGCGCGGAGAACCCGCGCCCGTTCGCCGTCGACCCGTTAGCACTCCTACCGGCAGAGTGCTAACGCTCACCCATGAACATAGCACCGGTCCCAGCCAGTGTCAAGCAAAGCGGCTACTGCGGGATGAGGCCCCGGGAGGCCGCTTCGGACAGGTGGCGGGTGAGGTCCTCCACCAGCCCGATCACCCTCCCGTACTCCATCCGCCGGGGACCGATGACCCCGAGCCGGCCCACGACGCGACCCCCGATCCGGTACGTCGCGGAGATCACGCTGCAGTCGTGCAACTCGCGGAGCCGGATCTCCTCGCCGATCTGCACCGACAGGTCGCCGCTCTCGGGACTCCCGAGGACCTCTTGCACCATGTCCGGCTGCTCGAGGAAGCTCAGCAGGGCCCGCGCCTTCTCGACGTTCCGGAACTCGGGCTGCTCGAGCACGTGCGTGGTGCCGCCAAGATACAGCCGCCGGTGTTCACCGGGCTCCATGGACTCCGCGAGGAAGGCGAGGGCCTGCTCGAGCAGCGCCCCGTACCGCCGCAGCTCGCGCTGGAGCTCCTCCAGGGCACCCCGGCCCAGGGAGGACACCCGCCGCCCCCGCAGGTGGTCGCTCAGGAGCTGGGACACCTCCTGGAGCTCCACCAGGGTGACCTCGGGCGGCACGTCGACGATGGACTTCTCGATGAAGCCCGCGTCGGTGATGTAGACGAGAAGGGCCCGTTCCCCGGTGAGCGGGACGAGCCGGATCTCCTGGATCACGGTCTCGCCCACCTGCGGCCCCGCCGCGACCCCGGTCAGCCGGGTCATCTCGGAGAGGAGACGCGCCGCCTCCCGGATCAGGCTGTCCAGCTCCCGGAACTTGCGTTCGAAGGTCCGCCGGATGCGCTCTTCCTCCTCCGCCGACACCTCGCGGACCTCCATCAGGCAGTCGACGTAGTAGCGGTAGCCGCGGTCGGAAGGGACGCGGCCCGCGGACGTGTGCGGCTGCTCCAGGTACCCCAGTTCCTCCAGGTCGGCCATCTCGTTGCGGATGGTGGCCGGGCTCACCCCGAGGCGGTACTTGCGGGCGATGGTGCGCGAGCCGACAGGCTCCGCGGTGGCCACGTAGTCGTCGATGACCGCTTGCAGTACACGGTTCTTGCGCTCGTCCATCGGCACCGGCTACCACCCCCGGCCTGGTTAGCACTCGTTCAACTAGAGTGCTAACCGGCTCAGCATGAACGTAACATCGCCCCGCGAGGGGTGTCAAGCCAGGACCGCCGCCGCTATTCCCAGCGGCGGCGGTCCTCGATGCGCGGGGTTTTGTCGGGCAGCGTGCCGGGCTCGACCAGTTCGACCTCCGCTGTCACCCGGGTGGTCGCCTTGATGGCTTGGGAGAGCGCCGCCGGGTCGACCACGCCAGCCGCCTCCACCCGGACGGTCAGCCGGTCCCGGTGCCCCCCGTCTCGATCCACGACAGCGTGCCACCGGCCTGCGCCGGGGATGCGGGACACGGCTTCCTGGATCTGGTCCGGGTAGACGAACATCCCCCGCACCTTCACGGCCTCCCCGGCCCGGCCGAGCCAGCCCCGGATCCGGGGCTCCGGCCGGCCACAGGGGCAGGGCTCCGGCACGAGCGCCGTGAGGTCCCCCGTACCGAAGCGCAGGAGGGGGTACGTCTCGTCCAGGAGGGTGACCACCAGTTCACCCACCTCGCCGGCGGGGACCGGCCGGCCCTCGGGGTCGCACACCTCGACCATCACGCCGGGGTCGAGGTGCTGGCCCTCCCGCACCTCGCACTCGTAGGCCACGGAGCCCAGGTCGGCCGTGCCGAACCCCTGGAAGACCTCCACGCCGTAGCCCTGCAGGCGGGCCCGAAGGGAAGGCGGTAGCGGCTCCGCCGTCACGTAGGCCTTGCGCAGGGCGGTGCGCAGGCCCAGCGCCTCCGCGCGCTCCAGGAGGGACAGGAGGTAGCTCGGCAGCCCCACGTACCCCGTGGCGCCGGTGTCGGACAGGACCCGGACCTGCAGGTCCTGCTGGCCGACCCCGCCGGGGATCACGACGCACCCGGCCGCCCGCAGCCCCGTGTCCAGCATGAACCCGGCGGGGCTGAGGTGGTAGGAGAAGCAGTTCAGGACCACGTCGCCGGGGGCGAAGCCGGCCGCCCGCAGCGCCCGGGAAAAGCGCCAGAAGTCCTCCCGCGCGCCCTGCGGATCGTACACCGGCCCCGGCGAGACGAAGATGCGGGCCAGGTCAGAGACCGGCACGCCCAGGAGGCCGCCGAAGGGCAGGGAGGCCGCCTGGTGCCGTCCCAGCGCTTCCTTGCGGAGGACCGGCAGGGGAAGGAGGTCCTCCGGTCCCCGCACGTCCTCCGGCCGGATCCCCGCGGCCTCGAGGCGCGCCCGCCAGGCCGGGCTGTGGTCCCACGCGTGCCGCACGACGCGGCGCAGGGCCTCCCCGGCCCCCGCAGCCAGCCAGACGCTGCCCCCCGTCATGCGAGCCACCTCTTCCGGCGCCGGTACGCCTTCACGTCCCGGTAGCTCTTGCGCCCGACCTCGGTCAGCCCCAGGTAGAACTCCTTCACGTCCTCGTTCTCCAGGAGCCGCTCGGTGGGGCCCTCGAGCACGATGCGCCCGTTCTCCATCACATAGCCGTAATGGCTGATGCGGAGGGCCACCCGGGCGTTCTGTTCCACCAGGAGGAAGGTCGTGCCGACTTCCTGGTTGAGCTTTTGCACGATGCCGAAGATCTCCTGCACCAGGAGCGGCGCCAGGCCAAGGGAGGGCTCGTCCAGCAGCACGAGCTTGGGACGAGCCATGAGGGCCCGGCCGATGGCCACCATCTGCTGCTCCCCGCCGGAGAGGTACCCGGCCTTGCGGTGCCGCAGGCTCACGAGCCGGGGGAAATAGTGGTAGACGAGGTCGAGGTCGGCCCGGACGCCCCGGCGGTCGCGACGGGTGTACGAGCCGGCGAGCAGGTTCTCCTCGACGGTGAGGTGCTCGAAGACGTGCCGGCCCTCCATGACCTGGAAGATCCCGCGGCGGACGATGGTCTCCGCATCCAGGCCGTTCAACCGCTCGCCCTCGAACTCGATCACCCCGTCGGTGACCTCGCCGTTTTCCGACTTCAGGAGCCCCGAGATGGCCTTGAGCGTCGTGGTCTTTCCCGCGCCGTTGGCGCCGAGGAGGGCCACGATCTTCCCCTGCGGCACCTGGAGGGACATCCCCTTCAGCACCAGGATGACCTTCTCGTAGACGACCTCCACGTTGTTGAGCCGGAGCAACCCCGATCCCCCCTCCGAAGCGGCAGGGTGAAGCGGCCGCGGCGAGGCGGGCACGGGGGGCCGGCGGGACCCGGGCGCGCCCCGGGGGCGCCGGCCCCCGGCGCCGTCAGTCGAGGCTCATCTCGGCGAGCGGCTCGAACCGGCCGTTCTTGACCTGGTACAGGCGGGTCGTCTTGGCGCCGGCGTGGTCCTTGTCGGTGAAGGTCACGGGGGCTGCCAGACCGCCCAGGTCGTGGTTGCGGAAGCTCTCCAGCGCCGCCTTGATCGACTCGCCCGTGACCTCGCCCTTCACCTGGGCGATCGCGTCGACGATCACCTTGGCCGAGACCCAGCCCTGGACGTACTTCTGGGTCTTCTCCTCGAGCTTCTTGCCCTTGGCGGAGAGGTACTCCTGGATCTCCTTCATCCCCGGGCGGTCGGTCTCGTACGGGAAGGCGAACGGGATCACGCCGATGTAGCCCTCGGCGGCCTCGCCCGCGTTCTTGACGACGCCCTCGTCCGCCGCCCAGTTGAGGCCGATGAACTGGGTCTTGAGCCCCAGCTTCTTGGCCTCCTTGAGGGTCACCACGGTGGCGTTCGTGGTCTCCTGGATGAGGGCGTACTCGGCGCCCTTCTTCTGGAGCTCGAGCATCTGGGTGGCGGCCTCCGTCGCGTTCAGGGCCACCACCACCTCGCCCACCCAGTTGAGGCCGAGCTTCTGGGCATACTCCCTGGCGTCGCCCAGGGGCGACTTGCCGAACGGGGTGTCGTTGTAAACGAATCCGACCTTGGCGCCGGGTTTCTGCTGGGCGATCCACTTCAGGGCCATGCGGGCCTGGTCAGAGTACGTGGCGGCCACGAGGAAGTTGTACGGCGTCTTGGACGGGTCGCGCAGGTTCTCACTGAGCGAGCCGGAGACGTACGGGATCTTGTCCTTGGCGATGAGTTCCTTCATCGCCTCGGTGTCGCCGGTGCCCCAGCCGTAGATCGCGACCACCTTGTCCTGGGTCACCAGCTTCTTGTACAGGTCGACGGCCTGCGGCACCTTGTACGCGTAGTCCTGCCACACCAGGTCGATCTTGCGCCCGTTCACGCCGCCCTTCGTGTTCACGAAGTCGACGTAGTCGCGGACCCCCTCCGAGTACGGGGTGCCGACGTCGCCGGTCCCGCCGGTGAGGTCGAAGATGCCGCCGAGCTTGATCGTCGCGCCGGCAGCGGCGGGGGCTGCCGCCTGCCCTCCGGACGGCTGGGCGGGGGCGGCCTTCTGCTGGGCACCCGACTGCCCCGCCTGCGCCGGGGTCTCCTGCTTGGCGGCCGGCTTCCCGCCGCAGCCAAAGGCGGCGGTGGCCAGCGCCAGGACGGCCAGCAAGCCCAGGACACGCACCTTGCGCACCATCTCTCTTCCTCCCCTTCCCACGGATCTCTGCGCTTCCGAACGTTCCGGCACCAACGGTGACCCGTTCCCGAAGCCGCGCCTCACCCCCTGTCAGTAGCTGAAGGGCCAGAGCCGGAAGTAGTCCTTCACGTTTCGCCAGAGCCTGGCCAGGCCTTCCGGCTCGAGGACCAGGAACAGGATGATCGCCGTCCCGAACACGAACTCGCGCAGGAGCATCAGGCGGTCGCCGACCCCGGGCACGTACTGGGAGGCGAAGGTCGCCAGGCGGGACACGGCGATCGGCAGCACCACCATGAAGGCGGCGCCGTACACGGAACCCATGACGGAGCCCAGGCCGCCGATGATGATCATCGCCAGCAGCTCGATCGACAGGAGGATCGTGAAGTGCTCCGGGTTGATGATGAGGACGTAGGGCCCCCACAAAGCCCCCGCCACGCCGGCATAGAAGGCGGACAGGGCGAAGGCGAGCACCTTGTACCGGAAGAGGTCGACCCCCATGACCTCCGCGGCCAGATCCCGGTCCCGGATCGCCACCAGGGCCCGCCCCACCCGGGTCCGGAAGAGGTTCACCGCGAAGGCGCCGTGCAGCAGCGCGAGGGTGAGGGCGAGGTAGTAGAAGGTCTCCTCGCTGTCCAGCGCGTGGCCCAGGATGGTGGGTCGGGGGACGCTCATGCTGTTGACCCCGCCCGTCACCGACTCCCAGCGGATGAACACGAAGTCCAGCACCACCTGCGCCGCCAGCGAGGCGATCGCCAGGTACAGGCCCTTGAGGCGGGCGGAGGGGAGGCCGAAGATCGCCCCCACCAGGGCGGCGATCAGGCCGCCGGCGGGTGCCGCCACCCAGAAGGGCACGCCGTGCTTCGTCATGAGGTAGCCGCTGGCGAAGGCGCCCACGCCCATGAAGGCGCCGTGGCCAATGGAGATCTGCCCGGCGAACCCCGTCAGGATGTTGAGCCCGATGGCGGCGATGGAGAAGATGGCGACCTGGTTGAGGATGCTGGTGACGTAGGAGCCGAGGAGCGAGGGCAGGAGGTAGAGGACCGCGATCAGGAGCCACAGGCGGGCCTTGGCGATCGGGGTGTGGTGCAGGGCGAGGTCCTCGCGGTACGTGGTCCGGAACACCCCGCACTCCATGGCGAACGGATAGCGCACGGGCTCACACCCTCTCGATGATCTCCTTGCCGAAGAGGCCGTAAGGGCGGATGAGGAGCACGAGGAGGAGGAAGGCGAAGGGGGCGACCTCCTTCACCCCGCCGCCGGGGACGAGCGGGTCGAGGTAGCCGCCGGCCAGGTTCTCCAGGATGCCGATCACGAACCCGCCGGCGATCGCCCCCGGGATGCTGTCCAGGCCGCCGAGGATGGCGACGGGCAGCACCTTGAGCCCGTAACTGGACAGGATCGGCGTGATCCCGTTCATGTTGCCGAGCATGACCCCGCCCAGGCCGGAGACCATCGCCGCCACGCCCCAGGTCACGGCCAGCACCCGCTTCACGCTGATCCCCATGCTGAGGGCCGCCTGCTGGTCGTCGGCGCTCGCCCGCATGGCGATGCCCGTGATGCTGTACCGGAAGAACGCCGTGAGCGCCACGAGGAGGATCACGGCCGCGGCCAGGGTCCAGAGGTGCGCCTCGGACACCAGCACCCGGTAGGGGCCGGCCGCCAGCTGGATGGGCTCCTGGGAGAACACGGGCGGGTAGGAGCGCGGTGCGGTCCCCCAGATCATGTGGATGAGCGACCGGATGATCATCGAGAGCCCGAGGGTCGCCATGATCACCGAGATCGCGGGCTCGCCGATGAAGGGCCGCAGGACGAGCCGCTCGACCAGGAGGCCGGTGCCGAAGGCCGCCGCCAGGCTGAGGAGAACCGCCAGGAGGAACGGCACCTGGAGCGACCCGGCGAAGACGAGCCCGATGTAGGCGCCCAGCAGGAGGAACTCGCCCTGGGCCAGGTTGATCACGTCGGAGGACTTGTAGATGAGGACGAAGCCCAGGGCCACCAGCGCGTAGAGCGACCCCACCACGATCCCCTGGACGACGAGCTGAAGGAGCAGCTCCACCTAGACCGCCTCCCCTGCCGCCCGGCCGGGCGGGACCTGGCTGGCCGGCTGCCCCGGCAGGCTCGCCGGGGGCGCCAGGTCCTGGACCTTGAGGATCGTCTCGATCAGCGCCTCGCGCCCGTCCCGGTAGCGGACCCGGCTCTGCACCGGGATGTGCGTCCGCCCCTCGTAGAGCCCCTCGATGACCGGGGCGTACTTCTCGTGGATGAAGCCCCGGCGCAGCTTGCGGGTGCGGGTCAGCTCCTCGTCGTCGGCGTCCAGCTCCTTGTGCAGGATCACGAAGCGGCGCACCCGGGCGCTCGGGGGGAGCTCCTGGTTGATGCGCTCGACCTCGCTCCGGATGAGGGCCAGCACCTCGTCCTTCTGGGAGAGGTCCTGGTACGTCGTGTAGGCGATCCCCCGGGTCTCGGCCCAGTGGCCGACCGATTGCAGGTCGATGTTGATCATCGCCGTCACGAAGCTGCGCCCCTGGCCGAGCGCCACCGCCTCCTTGATGTAGGGCGAGAACTTCAGCTTGTTCTCCAGGAACTGCGGCGAGAACACGGAGCCGTCCGCCAGGCGCATCACGTCCTTGAGGCGGTCGATGACCACGAGGTGGCCCGAGTCCTCCTCGATGTACCCGGCGTCGCCGGTGTGCAGCCACCCGCCCTCGAGCGCCTTTTCGGTGGCTTCCGGGTTCTTGTAGTAGCCCTGGAAGACGGCGGGGCTCCGGAGCAGGATCTCGCCCTCGGGGCTGATCGCCATCTCGCCGCCGGGCAGGGGCTTGCCGACCGTGTGGAAACGGATGTCGTCGTCCCGGTGCAGGACGGCGATGCCGACGATCTCCGTCTGGCCGTAGATCTGCTTCAGGTTCACGCCGAGGGCGTGGTAGAAGCGGAACACGTCCGGGCCCAGCGCCGCCCCGCCCGTGTAGGCCCGCTTCAGGCGCAGGAGGCCGAGGTGATCCTTGATGGCGGAGAAGACCAGGAACTCCCCGAGGGCACGGAGCACCCGGTCCTTCAGCGGAACCGCCCGGTGCTGGAAGCGGGCGTCGGCCACCCGGTACGCCACCGGCATGAAGCGGTGGAAGAGCCAGCGCTTGAGCGGGGAGGAGTCGGCGATCCGGACCTGCACCCGGGTGACGAGATCCTCCCAGATCCGGGGCGGGGAGAACATCACGTGGGGCCCGATCTCCCGCAGGTTCTCCTGCACCGTGTCCGGCTCCTCGGGGAAGTTCACCGTGAAGCCCACGGCGAGGTGCATGGCCACCGCCGTCATCTGCTCGCCGATCCAGGCGAGGGGCAGGAAGGAGAGGAACTGGTCCTCCGGCTCCAGGGGGTCGACCTCCTGGATCCGGTCCCCCATGCTGATCAGGTTGCGGTGGCTGAGCATCGCCCCCTTCGGCGCGCCGGTGGTGCCGGAGGTGTAGCAGACGATGGCCGTGTCCTCGCCCCGGGTGGCGGCCACGAGTTCCTCGAAGAGCCCGGGGTGGCGGCGGCCGTACTGGCGCCCCGCCTCCTCTACGTCCGGGAAGTAGGCGAGCCACGGGTCGCGGTACCCCCTCAGGCCCTTCGGGTCGTAGTAGATCACCCGCTTGACCTTCGGGAGCCGGTCCCGGACCTCGAGGATCTTGTCGACCTGCTCCTGGTCCTCCACCACGACGATGGTCGCGTCGGCGTGGTCCACCACGTAGGCGACCTCGTGGGCGAGGGAGTCCTGGTACACCCCCACCGACGCCCCCCCGGCGGACTGGGCGGCCAGCTCGGCGATGACCCACTCGGGCCGGTTGTCGCCGACGATGGCCACCCGCTCGCCCCGCTCGAAGCCCAGCGAGAGAAGGCCGAGGCAGAAGTCGCGCACCCGGTCCCGGTACCCGGCCCACGTGATCTCCTGCCAGATCCCGTAGTCCTTCTCCCGCAGCGCCACCCGGCGGTCGCCGTGGCGGGCCGCCATGGCCACCAGGCGCTTCGGAAGCGTGTCCAGGTCCATCCGGCTCCCCCCTCACACCACCGCCAGGGATTCGTCTCCCAGGTACGCCCGGATGACGTCGGGATTGCGTCGGACCTCCTCGGGCGAGCCGCTGGCGATGAGCCGGCCGAAGTCGAGCACCGACACCCGGTCCGAGATGTCCATCACGACCCCCATGTCGTGCTCGACCAGCACGCAGGTCACGCCCCGCTCCTGGTTGATCTCGAGGATGAAGCGGACCATGTCTTCCTTCTCTTCCGTGTTCATCCCGGCCATCGGCTCGTCGAGCAGCAGCAGCCGGGGCTCGAGGGCCAGGGCCCGGCCCAGCTCGACCCGCTTCTGCAGCCCGTAGGGCAGCATCCCGACGGGCTTCTTGCGGATGTGGGCGATCTCCAGGAAGTCGATGATCTCCTCGACCGCCCGCCGGTGCTCGATCTCCTCCCGCAGGGCCGGGCCCCAGAAGAGGCCGCAGGCCAGGAGCCCCGACCGCATCCGGACGTGCCGGCCGAGCATGAGGTTGTCGAGCACCGTCATGTGCTTGAACAGGGCGATGTTCTGGAAGGTCCGGGCGATGCCGAGCTCGGCCCGGCGGGGCGGCGGCAGCCGGGTGATGTCCTCCCCCGCCAGCGTGATGCGCCCCGACGTGGGGACGTAGCGGCCGCTGATGCAGTTGATCAGCGTGGTCTTCCCGGCCCCGTTCGGGCCGATCACGGCGTGGATCTCGCCCGCCCGGACGTCGAGGCTCACCCCGCCGAGCGCGACCACGCCGCCGAAGCGGATGCCGACGTCCTCCACGCCGAGGAGGCGCCCTGCCCCGTCCGCCACCTCGCTTCCCTCCTCACCACCCGGGGATCGCCCCGGGGACCGTCTGGGCCGCACCCGGCCCGACCGCCCGCAGGTCCTGGACCCGCCGGCTCTGGCGCATCGTCCGCTCGAGCGACCCGTACCGCACCACCCGCACCTCGGCCACCAGCCGCAGCTCGTCCCGGAGGTGGCGCTGCAGCCGCTCGGCCAGCTGCGGACCCTCCCACAGGGCCTGCGGGGCGGTCTCGACCACGAGCGTGCAGCGGTCGACCAGGGTCGCGGGGTCGCGCTCCAGGACGAGGCGGTACTCCTCGCCCAGCTCCGGGTACTCGTGCAGGATCCGCTCGAGCTCCGCCGGGTAGAACTTGGCCCCGCGGAAGATGACCAGCTGGTCGCTGCGCCCCAGCACCCCGCCCGGGGACCGCAGCAGGGTGCGCCCGCAGGCGCACGGCTCGTCGGTCCAGGTGGCGTAGTCGTTGGTCCAGTACCGCAGGAGGGGCAGGGCATCCCGGGTCAGGTCGGTGAAGACCAGGATGCCGACCTCCCCGGGCCGCACCGGCTCGAGTGTCCGGGGGTGGATGATCTCGACCAGGTGGTGGTCCTCCGGCCAGTGCAGACCCGCCTTGGCCTCGCACTCGGCCGCCATGATCGGGGTCACCTCGGACAGGCCGTACAGATCGTACGCATCGAGCCCCAGCGCCCGCTCCAGGCGCTGGCGGGTGCTCGGATGCTCCACCCCGGGCTCGGCGGCGAAGATGCCGACCTCGAGGCCCAGGTCGGCCGGCCCGAGCCCCCGCTCCCGGATCTGCTCGGCCAGGTACAGGCCCTGGGAGGGCGTCGTCAGGAGGACCCGGGGCGCCCAGTTCACCAGGTACTCGATCTGGCGCCGGAGGGAGTCGGTGCCGATCGGGATGACCACCATGCCCGCGGCCGTCGCGCCGTAGTGAGCGGCCAGTCCGCCCACCCACAGGCCGTAACCGAGCGCGTTGTGGATGAGGTCCCCCGGGCGAGCGCCGGCGCTGTACAGGGCCCGGGCGGCCATGTCCGTGATCCGGGCCACGTCGGCCTTCGACCACACCATGTACAGGGGTACCTCGCCGGAGGACGGGTGGATCTCGACCCAGCGCTCCCGGGGGGGTACCAGGTGGTCGCCCAGGGGCGGGCTCCGGCGCTGCATCTCGAGGAGGTCCTGCCGGGTCGTGAACGGCAGGCGGCGGATGTCATCCAGGCTGCGGATGTCCCGGGGGCTCACCCCCGCCGCGTCCATGCGCTGCCGGTAGAAGGGCGAGTGCCTGTAGAGCCGGCTCACCTGGCGGCGGAGGCGCTCCAGCTGCAACGCCCGGAGCCGGTCCCGGGGCATCGCCTCGACATCCGGTCGGAGCACGGGCCCCTCCCCCCGCGGTTCTTTCTTTGCTTCGATTCCATTTGGCAAGAATCGTGCCAGGACCAGGGGAACGCCATCGCAGACCCCGCGGGTCCGGCCGGGAACTGGTGGAGGGCGCGCCGGTGCGGGTGGCAGGATGGCTCCCCGGGCGCGCGGCGCCGCCGTGGACCCTATGCACGCGCACATAGCCCCGGCGCCGTGCGGGCCGGGGCAGATCGTCTGCATAGAACCGCTGCACGCAAAGGAGGATTTGTTCCGCCTATGACGAACTGCATAGCAACCCATGCAGATCGGCATGGCAGGGGGGAGCCCACCTGAACCGGGCGCTTCTCTTCGTGAAGGCGCTGGTGGAAGCGCTGCCCGACGGGGCCATCGTGGTCGACCCGGGCGGCCGGGTGGTGGCGGTCAACGAGCAGGCCGCGGCGCTCTGCGGGCTACCGGCCGCCGCCATGGAGGGCCGTGGGCTGGGGGAGCTCGCCGGCCTCGCGCGGTGGATGCCCCCCTCGCTCGGGCTGGCCCTGGAAGGCGAGGAGCGCCGCAGCTTCATCCAGGAGGTCGAGGGGCGACGGGTGGTCGCCAGCGCCATCCCGCTGCGCGCGCCGGACGGGCGCCGGCTCGGGGTGCTGGGGCTCCTCCGGGACATCACCGAGCTGGACCGGCTCCAGCGCACCGTCGAGCGCCTGCAGCACACGCAGGAGCGGTACAAGGACGAGCTGCAGGGCCTGCGCCACTCCTGGGCCGAGCGGGACGAGGTGGTGGCCGTCTCGGCCCCCATGCGGCGCGTGCTCGATCTGGTCGAGCGGGTCGCCCGGGTGGACTCCACGGTGCTCCTCCTGGGCGAGTCGGGATCGGGCAAGGGCGTGATCGCCCGGCTCCTCCACCGCCTCAGCCCGCGGGCACAGGGGCCGTTCGTCAAGGTGGACTGCGCCTCGATCCCCGAATCCCTGATGGAGTCGGAGCTGTTCGGCTACGAGTCGGGCGCCTTCACCGGGGCACGGCGGGCCGGCAAGGAAGGGCTGATCGAGCAGGCGCAGGGTGGCACCCTGTTCCTCGACGAGATCGGCGAACTGCCGCCAGGCCTCCAGGCCAAGCTCCTGCAGGTCATCCAGGAGCGCCGGTTCACCCGGGTGGGCGGGGTGCGGCCCGTGGAGGTGGACGTCCGCATCCTCGCCGGCACCCACCGGGATCTCCAGGAGATGGTGCGCCAGGGGCAGTTCCGCCCCGACCTGTACTACCGCCTCCACGTGGTGCCGGTGACCATCCCGCCCCTGCGGGACCGCCCCGAGGACATCCCGGTGCTCGCGCGCCACTTCCTCGACCGTTTCCGCGTCCGCTACGGCGTCGAGCGCCACTTGCACCCCGAGGTCGTCGAGGCCTTCCTCCGGTACAGCTGGCCCGGCAACGTGCGCGAGCTGGAGAACATGATCGAGCGGCTCGTGGTGACCGCCGAGGGGCCCGTGATCCGGCTCTCCGACCTCCCGCCGGCACTCTGGGGCGGCGCCCGCGGCGCCGTCCCGCGGGTGGAGGTGCACGGCATCATGCCGCTCAAGGAGGCGCTGGAGGAGGTCGAGCGGCAGCTGCTCACCCAGGCCCTGCGCCTGTACGGGAGCACCACCCGGGTCGGCGAGGCCCTCGGGATCCACCAGAGCACGGCGGTGCGGAAGCTGCAGAAGCTGCGGCTGCGCGGCGCCGGCCCGCCCGCCGTACCGGCACAGGAGCGGAGCGGGTGATCGCCCTCACTGGACGGCCCCGAGCAGGCGCAGGCCGCGGCTCAGCTTGCTCTCCCGTTCGGGGACGAGACGGGCTCCGGCGTCTTCGGCGGCCCGCGCCAGCAGCCGGCCGAGATGTTCCAGATCCGCCTCGGTTCCCGCCGGTGTGGCCTCCACCTCGACGTCGTGATACACCGGTTCGCCCGGAACCCGCTCGTAGCGGACACGGTCGAGGGACAGGGTCGCCACCACGAGCGCTCCCCGGCGCACCTCCCGGCTGACCCGCTCGGTGGCGGCCACCAGCACGGGGAGGAGGGGTCCAGCCCGGTCGCCGGCGGCCAGGGCCGCCACCGGGATCCAGCCTTCGCCGGCAGGGAGTCCCGCCCTCTGTAGAGCCTCCCGCAAGCTCTCGGGTTCGAGCGGCGCCTCGTATTCCTCCCGGACACTCAGGCCGCTTTCCTGGCGCAGCGTGCGCTTCACCGTCACGAAGGGCCGGCCGCCGGCGTTCCGGATCCGGAAGGCGACGCGGCCCGCGCGCAGCCGGCCGCCGGCCGTGTCGTAGTACACGTCGCGGATCGAGACGGCCCGGGCCGGCCCCAGCGCGTACGCCGCCCCCAGGGCCGGCAGCCGGGCCAGGTATTCGAGCAGCGCGCCGGGACCGCCCGGACCGCCGCCGGCGACCGTGAGCTTGATCTCGCGCTCGGTGCTGCCCCCGGGCGTCACGGCAGGAACTCCGCCCAGACCCGGTTGCCCAGGCGCAGGCCGCGGGGGGTGAGGCGCCAGCGCCCACCGGCACGGGCCATGAGGCCGGCCCGCTCCAGCCGGCCGAGCACGGTGCCGTACACCTCGGCCAGGCTGCGGCCGAAGCGGCGAAGGAAGCGCTCCTCCTCCACGCCGTCCGTGAGCCGGAGGCCGAGGATCATGGTCTCGGCCATCTGTACGGGCAGGTCGAGCGCCTCGCCGCCCTCTTCCGCGGTCCCCCGCTCCCGGACGGCCTGCCGGTAGGCCGCCGGAAGCCGGACGTTCCAGAAGCGGCGACCGCCCAGGTACGAGTGGGCGCCGGCGCCCAGGCCAAGGTACTCCTCGTTTCGCCAGTACACCAGGTTGTGCCGGCACCGGTACCCGGGCCGGGCGTAGTTCGAGACCTCGTACCGCTCGTAACCGTGGGCGGCCAGGAAGGACCCGGCCAGGCGGTCCATGGCCTCTTCCTCTTCTTCAGGAGGGAGCGAGAGCCGGCCGGCCTCGTACAGGGCGTGGAAGGCGGTCCCTTCCTCCACGATGAGGCTGTACGCGGAGACGTGCTCCGGGCCCTGCGCCACGGCCCACTCGAGGGTCTCCCGGAACTGGTCGGTGGTCTGTCCGGGCAGGCCGTACATGAGGTCGAGGTTCAGGTTGCGGAAGCCGGCGAGGCGCGCCAGCCGCACGGCCTCCTCCGCCTCCCGGGCGGTGTGGACCCGGCCGAGGCGGCGGAGCAGGTCGTCCTGGACCGCCTGCACGCCGAGGCTGATCCGGTTGGCCCCGGCCTCCCGCGCGGCGGCGAGCTTCTCCCCTTCGACGTCGACGCTGCCGGGGTTCGCCTCGACGGTGAACTCGGCGTCCGGGGCGACCGGGAAGAGCTCGCGGACCCGCCGGACGACGCGGGCGAGCAGGTCGGCGTCGAGCTGGGTCGGCGTGCCCCCGCCGACGAAGACGGTGGGGACGACCGGGTCGCCGGCGGGGAAGCCCGGCGCGGGCGCGGGCAGGCGGCCGGAGGCGAACCGGCGCGCCCAGTGCTCCATCTCCCGCTCGAGGGCCGCCACGTACGCCTCGTGCTCGGCGCGGGCAGTCCCCGCGTGGGAGTTGAAGTCGCAGTACAGACACTTGCGGGGGCAGTACGGGATGTGAACGTAGAGGGCGATGGGCCGCACGGTCCTCCCCCCTTCCCCGCCCCGGCGGGCGCGCGGGTCACTCGCCGTCGTCCGTGCGCAGGACGGCCATGAACGCCTCCTGGGGGATCTCCACGGAACCGATCTGCTTCAGGCGCTTCTTGCCTTCCTTCTGCTTCTCGAGGAGCTTGCGCTTGCGGGTGACGTCGCCGCCGTAACACTTGGCCAGGACGTCCTTGCGCAGGGCCCGGACGGTCTCCCGGGCGATGATCCGGCTTCCGATCGCAGCCTGGATCGGCACCTCGAACTGCTGGCGCGGGATCAGCTCGCGCAGCTTCTGGACGAGCGCGCGGCCGCGGCGCTCCGCCTTGTCCCGGTGGACGATGACCGAGAGCGCGTCCACCGGCTCGCCGTTCACGAGGATGTCCATCTTGACCAGCCTGGACTCCACGTACCCCTCGAACTCGTAGTCGAGGGAGGCGTACCCGCGGCTGCGGGTCTTCAGCTGGTCGAAGAAGTCGTACATGATCTCCGCCAGCGGCAGCCGGTACGTGAGGAGCACCCGCTTCTCGCCGACGTATTCCATGTTCAGGAAGGTTCCCCGCCGGTCCTGGCACAGCTCCATGAGGGGCCCGACGTACTCGGCCGGGGTGACGATCTGCGCCCGCACCACCGGTTCCTCGATGCGGTCGATGGTCGTGGGCGGCGGCAGCCTGGCCGGGTTCTCCACCATCTCCACGCTGCCGTCCGTCTTGACCACCCGGTACACCACGCCGGGGGCCGTGGCGATGAGGTTCAGCCCGAACTCCCGCTCCAGGCGCTCCTGGACGACGTCCATGTGCAGCAGGCCGAGGAACCCGCACCGGAAGCCGAAGCCGAGGGCCTCGGACGTCTCTGGCTCGTACCGCAGGGCGGCGTCGTTCAGCTGGAGCTTGGCCAGGGCATCCCGGAGCTGGTCGTAGTCGGCCGAGTCCACGGGGTAGAGGCCCGTGAAGACCATGGGAGTCGCCGGGCGGAAGCCGGGCACCGGCTCGGCGGCCGGGCGGTCGGCCCCGGTGATCGTGTCGCCGACTCGGACGTCGCGGACGTCCTTGATCGCCGCCGCCAGGGCCCCCACCTCGCCGGGCCCCAGGGCGTCGATCGGCGTGAGGCGGGGCCGGAAGACATAGAGCTCGTCGACCTGGAACTCCTTGCCGCCGCCCATCATCCGGATTCGGTCGCCCACCCGGAGGGTGCCGTCGAAGATCCGGAAGTGCACCACGACGCCCTTGTACGGATCGTAGAAGGAGTCGTAGATGAGGGCCTTGAGGGGCGCGGCGGGATCGCCGGAGGGGGGCGGGATCAGCGTCACGATCGCCTCGAGGATGTCCCGGGTGCCGATCCCCTCCTTCGCCGAGGCCAGGATGGCGTAGGAGGCGTCGAGGCCGATCGTCTCCTCGATCTCGCGGCGGACCCGCTCGGGGTCAGCCCCCGGCAGGTCGATCTTGTTGATGATCGGGATGATCTCCAGGTTCTGCTCGAGCGCCATGTGGACGTTGGCCAGGGTCTGGGCCTCGATGCCCTGGGACGCGTCCACGACCAGGAGCGCCCCCTCGCAGGCCTTGAGCGCCCGGCTCACCTCGTAGGTGAAGTCGACGTGCCCGGGCGTGTCGATCAGGTTGAGGATGTACGTCTGACCGTCGTCGGCGCGGTACTCCATGCGCACCGACTGCGCCTTGATCGTGATCCCCCGCTCCCGCTCGAGCTCCATGGTGTCGAGGACCTGCTCCCGCATCTCACGGCGGGACAGCGTCCCGGTGTACTCGATCAGCCGGTCGGCGAGGGTGCTCTTCCCGTGGTCGATGTGGGCGATGATGGAGAAGTTCCGGATCCGTTCCTGGTCCACCATGGGCTGCGCACCGGCCTCCCGGGCGTTCCTCGGGTCCGCGTTATTATAGCAGAGCCCGGAACCGGTGAGCACGGGCCGCCCGTCGGGCGGCCGTCCCCCTGGCCGCGCTTGCGGCGGGCCGGTTCTCGATGATGCAATTCGGAGTTAGATGCCATCTATCTGCATGGGCACCGGCAAAGGCGTTTTCACTTGGACGGCCCCCACGCCCGGCCCCTACCATAGGAGGTGCACGACACCCCAGGTCCGCAGGGCACGGAGGCGGTTGCACGGTGATCGGACAACGTGTAGCGAAGCTGCGCGCCGCACGGGGCGAGTCCCTGCGCGAAGCGGCGCTGCGCACCGGCGTCAGCCACACCACGATCGCCCGGATCGAGAAGGGCGAGGTCACGTGCTCGTTCCACAGCACGCTGCGGAAGATCGCTGACGGGTACGGTGTGCGGCTGGAGTACCTCCTGACGGGCCGGGAACCCCAGCAGGACTTCTACGAGGCGGTGCGCCGTCTCCCGCCGGACGTGCGAGCCCGGCTGTACTTCGTGCATCCGGCCGAGCGGACCCGCCTGGTACTGGAATACCTCCTCGCCGAGTTCCCCGAAGAGTTCACCCTCGAACAGGTCGCCCAGAACGCCGGGGTGGAGCCGCGCCGGCTCCAGGATTTCCTCGCGCGGCAGGACCGGCCCGCCGACAGCGACGAGCTCTACCTGCGCGTCGCGGCGGCGCTCGGCCGGCTCACGGGGATCGACCTGCACTGGATCCGCTGTGGCTGTGCGCCCGACGAGGTGCCGGGGCACCTCTCCCCCGACACCCTAGCGGCCTACCTGGCGGTCGTCCGCAAGGCCGTCGAGGCCGGGGTCCGCCCCGAGACCCTTGCGCTGGCCATCGACCTGCTGAGCGTCCGCTCCGAGGCCGCACTTGCCGCCGGTCGCGCGTGACCCGGGCGGCCCTCTGGACGGTCTGGCAATCCTAACGCCTCCCTGGGCCGGAACCGCACACCCGGTCCAGCAGCGCGTCCCGGAGCGCCTCCGGACCCGGGAGCCGGAGGGCAGGCAACCCGCCGCCGATCTGGGCCGCGCTCATGCTCACCTGGCGCAGGGCAAGGGCCACCACGACCGCGACCACGAGCGGAAGCCACTGGACCCGGCGCCGGCGCACCGGGCGGACCGGCCCGAGAAGCCACTGCAGGTCGCGCGAGGGACGGACCCCTTTCACGGAGATCACCCCGCGTAGTATCTCCAGACGACCGCGGCTTCCGCCCCCTCCGGCGCGCGCCCCGCCTTGGCTCCGCCGGCGCCGCCCGCGCCGCGGAGCGACTCCGTCCCCGGCGCCTCGCCGGCGGCGACGAGGTCCGCGACCACGCCCGCCACGAGCTCGGCGGCGCGCAGGGCCTCCTCCATGCTGTTCTGCGCCGAGCCGAACTCGAGGAGCAGCGCCCCCGGCCGCAGATCCTGGTTGTACCGCTGGTTCCGGCGGATGATGCCGCGGGAAAGCCCGGGGTAGCGCTGGTTCATGGCCTGGTGCAGTCGCTCCGCCCAGGCCAGGTTCTCCCGCCAACGGGGGTGCGGCAGGTCCCGGTCGCCCATCCCGACCACGATGGCCACCCGGGCGACCGCACGGCCGCCGACCTGCACCGTCGTGACATCCCGCGGGGCGGCGTCCCGGTGCAGGTCGAAGAGCACCTGGACAGTCGGAAAGCGGTCCAGGATGTACTCGGCGGTCTTGCGGGAGTAGGCGTACGCGCCCAGGTACGTGTACGCGTTGCGCGAGGGCGAGTGGACCACCGTGATGCCGCGCTCGCACAGGCGCTCGGCCAGCCGGCGCCCTACCCGGATGATGTTCCGGTTCGGGTCGGTGGAGGACACGAGCTGCCACTCCTCGTCGGTCTTGGGCTGAAGCCCGGGGAACTCGGAGATGTACGACTCGTAGTCGTGTGTGTGGTAGATCCCGACGAGGGGAACGCCCCCCGCCACCACGGGGGTGCCGGGAGGGCGCGCGCACCCGGCTCCGGCGGGCGTGCGTCCCGCGGTGGCACGTCCGGAGACCGGCGGGGAACCGGGTGCCGGGCCGGGCGGAGGCGGGGAGACGCCCGGGCCGCCCGGTAGACCTGCCCCGCCGGGAGCCCCGCCGGCGCGGGAGGCTTGTCCACCTCGCGGAGGGCCCGGGGGGCTCTCCGGCAGCTCCAGCCGCCGCGGACCGGTGAGGAACGGGAACAACGCCTGCAAGAGCGTCCGCGGTCGGGACGTGCCGTACAGCACGAGGCGCGGCCCGGGCCGACCGAGATACGGGATGGCCCGCGCGAGGAGGAGCCGGGCGGTGGCCGCATCCGGGCGGAAGATCGACTGCCACAGGCCGCCGGGCGGGGGCTCCTCGCGCTCCCAGGTTCCGCCGGGGGAACCACCCGCACCGGACACTCCCCCGCCCGACTCCCCGCCGTGCGCCGGGGCGACGGCCGGCACGGAGGCGGGCGCCGGCGGCCGGCGCTCCACCAGAAGCCCGAGCAGGAACAGGACGACCATCACGTACGCGAGGGCGACCGGCCGCACCCGCCGCAGGCGCTGCATCGCGCAGCCTCACCCCCCGTGGCGGCGCCGTCCCCGGCCGCCTGCCGGCGCTCCGGGCCGGCTTCTGTCCGATGCTATGCCCCCACGCGGCCGGTTATGTCGCACGCACCGCTTCGCCGGCCTGCCCCCCTCCGAGATCGCGCAGTCGCCCCTCGATCCGCACCACAAGCATGCGGATGTCTTCTTCGAAGAACTGGAGCCGGCTGCGGCCCGGCAGATGGAGGTCCACCTGCCAGCCGCCGAAGAAAGGCGACACGATGAACCGGGCCCCCCGCCCTTCCAGGTGCGCCCGGCCGCTCTCGATCGACTGGACGCTGAGGCCAAGCTGCGTAGCCATCGCTCCGGCGATCTCCTCCAGTGTCACCTGTGGCCCCCCTCCCCTTCCCTCGGGTTGCCCACAGGGTTCTCTGCGGGGGAGGGCGGGTCCTGCCCGGCGACAGAAAAGCTCCAGCCCATCGTCCGGACTGGAACTTTTGCGTCCGCGCCGGGTGCCCCTCCGCTAGCGCAGCTCGGTCGGGACGAAGGCGTCGATGAGGCCGATCACGAAGGCGGCGATCAGGGCTCCGACGATCGTCACCGTCACGCCCGGCATGAGGACTCCGACCAGGTAGATCACGGCAGCGGCCACCAGAAAGCCGACGATGCCGCGACCCTGCGGTGAGATCGCCCGACCGAACACGCGCTCCACCAGCCAGCCGATCGCGGCGATCGCCAGCGCCGCCCACAGCGCCGTCCAGAACCCGGCGATGCTGAAGCCCGGCACCAGCCAGGCCACCGCGAGCAGAACGAGTGCCGAGACCACGAAGCGGACAACCGCCCCGAGCATCCGCGCTCACCTCCGCGGGTATTGTCCCCTTCGCCGGTCCCTGTATTCGGCGTTGTCACGGCCGAATGCGCATGCTAGAATACCCGTCGTGGGAGGTGAAGAGCGGTTGGCGAACCACAAGTCGGCGGTGAAGGCGGCCCGGCGGGCGGCCAAGCGGGCGCTTCGCAACCGCATGTGGAAGAGCATGGTGAAGACGGCCATCCGGCGCGTGCGGGAAGCAGTCCTCGCAGGCAACGCGGAGGCAGCGCAGGGTTTCTTGAGCAAGGCCTTCAAGGTGATCGACAAGGCTGCCAGCAAGGGCGTCCTGCACCCCAACACGGCCGCGCGGAAGAAGTCGCGCCTTGCCCGGAGCCTGGCGAAGAGCCAGACGGCCTGACCGCCCGGTTCACCTCCGGTTCCGGCGACAAGTTCACACGAAGACGAAGGAGAACCCGGCGACGCACCGTTGCGGAGCGGGTTTTTCTCTTTTTCTTCTCGTGTTCGATCTCACCGCGCCGGGCGGGACGCCAGGGTGGCCCGGAGCAGTTCGCCGTACTGGCGCGCGACATCGGGCCACGCCGTCATCCGCCGGGCCAGCGCCTTCCGGCCGACCTCCTGGCGAAGGGCGGGGCTCGTCAGGAGGGCCTCGAGAGAGCGGGCCATCGACTCGGCATTCCCGAAGGTGACCAGGATCCCCGCCCCGCCGGCGAGGAAATCGACCGCCTCGCCGAACGGGGTGGACACCACCGGCTTGCCGAGCGCCAGCACCTGAGGCAGGAAGGCGGCGGCGCCGGTGGCCGTCCGCGGCGCCGGCAGCAGGACCACGTCGGCCAAAGCCAGGTGAGCCAGCAGCTCCTCCTCGGAGAGGTGCGTGCCCACGAGCAGCACGTTGCCCTCGAGTCCCAGCCGGCGGATCCACCACTGCAGGTGGTCCCGGTACGTTTCCCCCCGGGCGGCCCGTTCCCCGGGCTCGGTCCCGCCGATGACCACGTACAGCAGGTCCGGCTGCGCGGGGCGCACCAGGCGGATCGCCTCGAGGGCCAGCTCCAGCCCCTGCCCGGGACCCATCACGGTCGGGGTCACGACGACCGGGCGGCCTTCGGCCCCGATCTGCTCCCGAGCCCGCGCGACCACCTCCGGAGGCGGCGGACCCTGGACGCCTCTCGGGATGAGGGCCGTCTTGTGGGCGGGTACGGCGTACACCGACTCGAGGAGGCCGCGCGCCCGGCTGCTCAGGGCCACGACGCGGCGGGAGCGGCGGGCGAGGCGGATCAGGACGTGTCGCTGGGTCGGGGTAGGGTCCGGCCGCACGCTGTGCACCACCGTGACCAGCGGCGGCTCGAGGCGCCGGGCGAAGTCGAGGATCGCGTAGCCGTCCTGGGCGCCGTACAGCCCGGCCTCGTGCTGGAGGAGCACCGCGTCGACGCCCAGGCCGTTCAGGACCTCGGCGGCCTCCCGGTACGAGTTGGGATCGCCCTCGCACAGCTCCGCCACCACCTCGGAACCGTAGCTCGCCTCCCCGGGGTACCGTGAGGCCGCCACGACCCGCACGGGCTGCTCGCAGATTCCGGTTTCTTCCAGCCCGGCGGACAGCGCCGCAGAGAATGCCGCCACCGGGCAGGGACGCGGTCGCCATGCCGAGACCAGCGCCACCCGCATCGGGCGCACCCCCGTGTGCCTCTGCCTGTTTGGTTCCACTCCAAACCGTAAACAAGCATGCCCGCGGGCGGCAAGGTGAATGCCTTCCGGCGATGCAAGGATCTGCCAGAACCGTGCGTCAACGGGTCAAATCAGGCCGCGCCCACGAGGTCGAAGAGGAGCGTCTCCAGGACGAGTTGCCCGTCTGCGCCCGACTTGAGCTGGAGGTCCGCCTCCAGGAGGACCTCCAGCGCGAACTGCAGTTGCTCGCGCCTCAGGCGCCGGGCCTGCCGGTCGAGTTTCTCCCAGTAGCGCGGGTGCTGCCCCTTCTGGCGGGCGATGGCCGCCGGGGACAGCCCCCGCTCCCGCAGCGAGCGGGCTTCCAGGAGCCGCCGGAAGTGGCTCGCCAGCGTGGCCAGCAGCCGCAGGGGCGCCTCGCCCGACGCCAGCATCCGCTGCAGGAGGGCTTCGGCCTGCCCGAGCCGCCCCTCCGCCACGGCATCCACGAGGTCGAAGATCTGCACCTGGGCCGTGCCCGGCACGAGCGCGAGCACAGCCCGGGTGTCGATCCGCTCTGCCGCACCCACGTACAGCACCAGCTTCTCGAGCTCGGCCGACAAGGCGTGGAGGTCGGTGCCGATCTTCTCGAGCAGCGCCTGCGCCGCTTCCCGGTCGAGCCGCTTCCCAAGCGCGGCGGACTTCGCCTCGAGCCAGCTCAGCGCCTGGTCCTGGGACAGCGGCGAGCACTCGACCTCCACCGCCTTCTCCAGCAGGGAGCGGGTGAGCCGCCGCCGCCGGTCGATGTCGCCGGGCGCGTGGAGCACCAGGCACGAGAAGGGGGCCGGTGCGGCCAGGTACTCGAGGAGCCGCTCGGCCTCGCCGGAGGCCCGGTCGCGGTCCTCACCGTCCTCGGGGCCTGCGTCCCCGCCCGCGCGGCCCGGGCCCAGGAGCCGGCACTCCTTCAGCACCACCAGCCGGCGATCCGACAGCAGGGGCGGCGTCCGGGCGAGGAGCACGCCCTGCCGTACCTGATCGGGCCCGGGCTCCACCAGGCTCTCGTTGAAGGCTTCCGTACCCGGTGGGACCAGGCGGGTCCGCAGCGCCGCGAGGAACTCCGCCACCTGGTACGCGTCGGTGCCGTGCACCAGGTAGAGCGAAGCGACCTCTTCCTGCAGCCGCCGGAGCGCCTCCGGCTGACGCATGCACCTCACCTCCCGACGGGCGCGGCCACGGCGGGAATTCAGTTCGACCCCGCAGCGCCGCTCCTCCTGCAGCGGGGCGCGCCCGCAGGAACCGGATCGCTTCGCCGTGAACCTTTGAACCATGAAGCGTGCGCTCGCCTTCATCCTGCTCCTCAGCCTGGCCGGCCTGGCGGGCACAGGCGCGGTCGCCGCCACCCGCACCGCGTGGCGGCGGCTCGCCGCGCCGGTGCGGCGGGCCGGCGCCCACGAAGGCATCGCCGCGGGCGGACAGGCCGCCGGGGCGCCGCCGAAGCCGGCGGAGCCGCTGGTGCTGGTCCTGGTCGACGGCCTGGATGCGGCGGCCGCGCGCCGATTGCCCACCTTCGACTACCTGGCTCGCGCCGGAGGTTTCGCCACGGTGGAGGGGCCGTCGCCCGACTGGCCCGTGACGGCCTGGGCGACCGTGCTCACGGGCGAGGCACCGGCGGATCACGGCCGGGTGCTCCCCAGCCCCCTGCCTCCCCTCGCCGGGCCGAACCTGGTGGCGACCGCCCGGGAGATGGGCGTGTCCGTGGCCCTTGCGGGGGAGCCGGCGTTTCTTTCCCTGCTGGGGGCGGAGGACCCCCAGGAGGCGTTTCCCGTCCCGCCGGGGTGGTCCGGGACCGGCAGCGCCTTCATGGCAGCCGCCCGCAGCGCGCTGGGCCGGGAGGCGCACCTGACCGTGATCCAGATCGGCGGGCTGCACGCCGTCGCTCACGATCTCGGCCGCAGTGGAGATACGGCGCGCCCCCGCGCGGCGGAGGGAGCCGACGGCCCCCCGCCGGCGGAGGAGCGGTGGGCGGAGGCCCTCGGCTGGCTCGACGCCCGGCTCGCCGCGGTGGCGGGCCAGATCGACCTGAGCCGCACGACGCTGGTCGTGCTGGGCACCTTCGCCAGCGGACCGGGTCGCGCCCACGGCCGGGGCGACCCGGTCCCGCTCGCCGCTGCGGGGCCGGGGCATGCCGCCCTCCTCCGGACGCCACCGACCTCGCTGGCCGAAGTCGGTCGCCGGCTGGCCGGTCTTGCCGGCGTCCCGTCGCCACCGCCCCGAAGCCCTGCCGCACAGCCGGCGCTCGCCGGATGGGCGGCCGCACGGTGGGAGCTGGTCCGCCCCCGGCTGCCGTGGGTCGCCGCCGGGCTCTTCCTGGGCGGCCTCTACCTCCTCCTGGCGCTGCGCAGCGCCATCGGCCGGGCCCTCCTCGCCGGCCTCTTGACCTATCACGTGGCCTACTACGCCCTCTTTGCCGCCTTCGGGGGGCGGCTGTCCACTGCCCTGCCCGCGCTCGAAGGACTGGGTTTCGCCTTCTGGCGCGACCGCGCGGCGCAGGCGGGGGGTGCGGCCCTTCTCGCCGCAGCCGTGACCGGCGTCCGCCTGGGCCGCGAGGGGAGCCGGCCACGTCACGCCGCCCTGGGCGGGATCCACCTGGCGCTGGTGATCTGGTGCACCCTGGCGCTGCAGGCCCTGCCGGTGCTCCTCGTCATCGGCTGGGATGGACCCGTCACCTTCCCGGGCACCGGCTGGACGGTGAAGCTCTTCCTCGACCTCATCCAGGGTGCGTTCGTCGGTCTCGGCGCCCCGGTCTGGGCCGGGGCGGCCGGGGTGGCGGCGGCGATCCGCCGGCGCCTGTCGGGGGCGGAACCCGGACCGGTCCCCGTGCCTCCCCGCGGCGCGGCGGGGATACCGGTCTCGCCGCACCATCTGGGTTCGGTGCCGGTCGCCGCGAGCCGCATGCGGCCGTCTGGGCGGCGGCCGGCGAGGCGCCCACCGTCACGCTGAGAGGTAGCCCACCCCGGGTTCACCACGTCCCGAGGAGGCGGCCGCCTTCCCCCGGCAGGCCGGGGAACTGAGTGCGCACACTCAGGGCGCCGGACGCCGGGTCGCCCCGGACGCAGACGGTCCCGTGACGCTCCGTGCGGTACTGGGCGGATGCACCGGGCACGCGCGGGGACCCGGAGCCGGCCGTCGGGGCCTGTCCCGCCACGATGACCACCCGTGCCCCCGCCGGCAGGGCAGACGCCGGGGATTCGCCTTTCGCCGTCACCTGGACGACCGCGGGGGATCGCCACGCTCCCGGCGGACCGCTGGCCGCGGCGGCCGCGCCGGCGATCCGGACGGCGAGAGCTCCCGCCTCGACCTGCACGAGCAGGCCATCCGGAACGCCGGGTGCCTCCGGCGCGGGCCAGGCAGCCAGGCGCACGCCCGGACGCGGCTCCCACCTCTGCGGACCGCCGGCTTCGGACACCAGCCGCACCGGCACGCCCGCCACCCGGGCCATGTCCCGCACGTCGAGCCAGGCACGGGGCGGGTCGTTCACCTGGGGGGTCCAGAGCTCGGCCACCGGATGGGTGGCGAGAACCGTCGCCATGCCACCCGCCTCCCCCTGCCGCGCGGACGTGACGACGGCCAGGTCCAGCCGGCGCACCCCCTGCCGGCGGAGGAACAGGACGACCACGTCGCGGCCGGCGTCGACGCCGGCGTTCGGCCGGGCAGGGCCGGCGTCGACCAGGACGGCCTCTCCGCCGGGCAGCCGCAGCACCGTGGCGGCGCCGGGCCCGACGTGCAGGAAGCAGGCCTCGAGGCGTTCCCGGCTGGTGAAGGAGGGTAGCGCCGGGCCGATCGCCGAAGCCACGCCGGCCCCCGCCAGCAGGGCGAAGCCCGCAAGGGCGGGTCCCGGGCGGAGCAGGCGGCCCGCCGCCCGCCGCACGGGGTCCCCGAGAACCGTCCTCCACCGCCACGCGGCGAGGGCGGCGTAGTACAGCGCCAGCGCCGCCGGGCCGGGCGGACCGATGGGGGCGCCGGCCAGCGGCAGTTCCGCCAGTCCCTCCAGCGGACCGGTCAGGAGGCCTGTGAGGCCCCCCGCCAGGCGGAGCGCCGGGGCCGCGAGGAGCGGGTGGATGAGGCCCAGCCCCATGCCGAACGCCGCCAGAGGCACGAGTGCCAGCACCACGAGCCCCACCCACAGGTTGGCCAGCGGCGAGATCAGCGTCACGTAGCCGAAGCGGCTCAGAAGGAGCGGTTCCACGGCCGCGCCGGCGGCCAGGGTGACGGCCAGGGGTGCGGCGACGGCGGGGAAGAGGTACCGCCCGAGCCGGCTGGCGATCGGCGGGCCGAGCGCCAGGATACCCAGGGTGGCCAGGAACGAGAGCTGGAACCCCAGGTCGAACAGCATGCCGGGCGCAGCGGCCAGGAGAACGAGGGTGGCGGCGGCCAGGCTCGAGTAGCCGTCGGACCGCCTGCCCTGGGCCTGACCGGCGTAGTGGAGGGTCGCGGCGACGCCGGCGCGGAGCACGGGCGGTCCGGAGCCGGCGAGCACGCTGTACGCCCAGATGGCGGGAACCACCGCGAGGGCCGCCGCCCGCCGGGGGGCGCCGAGCCGGGACAGCGCCCAGGCCAAGGGGCCGGTCACCAGGGCGACGTTCCCGCCGGAAGCTGCCAGGACGTGATAGACCCCGGTGAGGCGAAAGGCGTGCCGCCACCGGTCCGGGATCCCTTCGCGGTCGCCCAGGACGAGGCCGGCCAGGAGCGCCGCCCGCTCTGCGGACAGCCACCGCTCCGTCACCGCCCGCAGGCGCTCGCGGGCGGCCTGCGCCCACCGGTGGAGCGCGCCCGTGGCGCCCGGGCCGGCATCCTCGGGTGTAACCCAGGCGGCCACCGTGAGAAAGATGCCGCGGCGGGCGAGTTCTCGCCGCAGGTCCTCCCCGATTCCCGGCAGGGTGAGCGGCGGGACCACCGGCACGCCGCGCACCCGGACCCGGCGGCCCGGAGCCGGCAAGGAACCGGGCGCACCCCGGGCGGCCGGCGCCCGCCAGGTCACGTGCAGGGGCTCCCTGACCGGGACCGGCCCCGCGCGGCGGACCGTCCCGTCGAGCAGGCGCACCGCCTCGGCCCGCACGACCATCTCGGGCCCGCTCCGGCCAATCCCGGCGTTCAGGACCGTCCCGACCACCTCGACGGGACGGTCCACGTATGCGCGCAGGGCCCCCGGCCCGACCCACCGCGGGGTGGCGTGGCGCAGCGCCCCTGCCAGGAGCGCGGCCATCAGGAGGGCGCCGGCCGGAGGCGGCTGCCCGCGCCGGGCGGACAGGGCGACCGTGCAGGCCGCAGCAGCCAGGCCGGCGAGGGGCAGCAGCGGGTGCGGGCGAAGCCAGTCGGCCGCCCAGATGCCCGCGGCGAAGGCGGCCGCCAGGGCCACGAGCGGACGCGGCCTCACAGGGTGAGGTAGGGCCGGAGCTGCTCGAGGCGGGAGGCGCCGATCCCCGGCACCTGCAGCAGGTCCTCGATGCTCCGGAAGCGCTCCACCCGGCGGCGGTGCTCCACGATCCGCTCCGCCAGCACCCTGCCGATGCCGGGGAGGGTCATGAGCTCCTCCACGCCGGCCGTGTTGAGGTTCACCCGCCCCGGAGCGGTTCCCGCCACCCCCGCCTCCCGCCCGCCGGCACCGGCGCGCGGCGGCGCCGCGGCGGGACCGTGGTCCGCCCCCAGTGCTTCGGGTGGCAGGTTCGCGCCCGGAGCGAGGTCCCGGCGCGAGGGGACGAAGATCTTGTCGCCATCGGCCACCGGGCGGGCGAGGTTGAGCGCCCCGGGCAGCGCCTCGGGAAGCGGTTGGGCCGCCGCCACGGCGTCGGCCACCCGCGCGCCGGGCTCGAGCCGGTGAACGCCGGGCGCCGCCACCGCGCCCGCCACGTGCACGGCCAGGGCCTCCCGGCCCTCCGGGCCCTGCCGCGGCGCCTCGGACCCCGGCGCCGGTCCGACGGGTGCCGGCGGCTCACGCCGGGGCCAACCGACCGTGCCTCCCGCCGGCGTCCCCGTCCCCTCGTCCCCGGCCGGAGCCGCCGGCGGCGGCCCGGGCACCTCCCTCGCCCGGTACGCCCGGTAGCCCAGCACGATCACCGCGCCGGTGAAGACGCCGAGCAGCGCGGTGGCCGCCCAGCGCCGGTACCCTTCGAACTCCACCGACCATCCCCCCGAAGGGGGAGTTCGGCGCCTGTTTGGTATTTCCTGCTAGATCTGGGTTCACAAGGTCCACTCGTACCGGCCCGTTCCTTCCCCGCCTGCCCCGGCGTCGGGGTCCGGCGGGAGGAACGCCTCCACGCGGCTCACCCCTGCGAGGCCGGAGAGCGCCTCCCGGACGCGCGCCGCCTCGTCGGGCGCCCGGAGGAGCCCGCGCACGTGCAGGGTGTCGCCCTCTGCCCAGACCGTGAAGCGCTGCGCGCCCAGCCCGGCGCGCTCGAGCCGCTGCCGCGCCTCCCGGGCAGCCCGGGCCTCCCCTTCCTCGCCACCGGCCTCCACCTCCAGGTGCGCGCGGACCTCACGGACACCTGCCACGCCGGCGGCGATCCGCTCCGCCTCCTCCGCCGCCCCGGGCCCGGGCACCCGGCCGAGGAGTTCGACGGACCCACGCCCCAGTCGCGGCGTCACCTGCCGGGTGGCCGGATTGGCGGCAAGCCGCCCCCGGAGTTCTCCCGCACTCTCGCCGTCGGTCCACCCCGGCT
The DNA here is from genome assembly GCF_025999835.1 of Caldinitratiruptor microaerophilus. Classification (NCBI taxonomy): domain Bacteria; kingdom Bacillati; phylum Bacillota; class Clostridia; order Eubacteriales; family Symbiobacteriaceae; genus Caldinitratiruptor; species Caldinitratiruptor microaerophilus. Next base: position 2,592,838 of record NZ_AP025628.1, read on the forward strand.
CCGCGCCCACGGTGAGGTCGTTTCGCACGTCCCCGACGCCCGGCACGGTGCGGGCGATGGCTTCCGCCGCCTGCTTCTGCGACAGGGTGTCGACGATCCCGTAGAGCCGCACCGTGTCACCGTGGGCCTCGACCCGCACGTCCAGGCCCGCCGATTCCGTGCGCGCCAGGAGCGCCTCCTTCACCCGGCGCTCCAGCCGGGCCTCCTCACGTTCCCCGTGCCCATCCTGCGCCACGTGCCTTGCCTCCTTCGCCGCCGGAACGGGTCCACGTACGCCCGGATGTAGTGTGCGCGGCCGGCGCGACGCCAGGGCCAGCGGGACAGGGCGCGAGACGAGGACCCCGTTTTCTGCCAGTGAGCAGATGTTCGGTATGTTGTTACCGTTTCCGGGAGGAACTGGCTCAAAAACGGCGAAGGAATTTCCTCAGATGGCGGAGCGGGAGCGGCAGGCGCGGGACGCGGCGCCGCGGGTACCGCTCCGGCGCCCGCCAGCCCGGAGGTGATCAGGTGGGTATGAGGACGCTGGCGGTGTGGGCTCACCCGGGGTGCGCGACGCTGGCCGACGCTGCGGCGGAGGTCGCGGCGGAACTGCACGACGGAGGGTTCACCGTGGCAGTGGTGGCGGGCTGTGGAACGGACTTCCATCGCGAGGTGCTGTCCCGGTTCACCGAGACCCTTCTGGTCTACACCCCGGAGGAGTTCGCTTCCTTCCGGGAGGAGGCCGTTGCCAACGTGGTGGGGCTCCTGCACCGCCGCCACGACGCGGTGCTCATCCTGGGTCTGCTCGGGGCCGGTGGACCGCCGCCTTGCTGGGCTTCGGCGGCCGAACATCACGTCCTCCTCCTTCCCGCCGACCCGGCGGCCGCGGCGAGCGTGAGCGAGTGGGTCGGCGGCTGGCAGCGGGCCGGCCGGCCTCTCCCCCACCTCCTGGTCGAGCCGCGGCCCGAGGGCCCCCCGGCCGAGGAGGTCAGCCGGGCCTGCGGGCTGGAACTCATGGGCACGACCGCGGACGTGGCCGGCGCCCGGGAAGAACGCAGGGTGCAGAACCGGGAGCGCATCCGCCGGATCATCCAGGCCGACCGGTCCGAGGCCGGCGCGGACCGCCCACCGGTGCCGTCCGAGATCGAGCCCGACCCCGAGCTCGTCCAGGACCTCGTGCAGACGGTGGAACTGCTGGCGGCGCTGGGCCGCCGCCGCCAGGCCCTGGAGCAGAGCACCGCGGCGGCGCAGGAGGAGTTCGACCGGCTGCGCTCGGCCATGCTGGGCTGCATCGACTCCGACGAGGACCCGGTGGACGGCATCATGGAGGAACAGGTGCGCGCCCTGGTACAGGCCAAGGCGCGCCTGCGGGCCGCGCGGCGGGAGCGGTCCCGGCTGATCGAGGAGATCCGCGGCCCCGCTGCCAGGCTGCGCCGGTGGCTCGACTCGGTCGCCGACGAGGCCGGCTGACAGGCCGGCCGCGGGGAGGTGTGTGCGGGCTCCGGCGGGCGCGCGTCCGGGGGGCGGGCTCCCGCCCGCCCCCCGGAGCACGTATCCTCCGTCCGCCGGCTTCCGTCAGCGCACCACCACGCTGACCAGGCGCCCCGGCACGACGACGACGTTCTCGACCGTCTTCCCGTCCGTGTAGGCCCGGACCTTTTCCAGGGACAGCGCCATCTCCCGGATCTCGTCCGCGGAGGCGCCGACGGGCACCTGGATGCGGTCCCGCACCTTGCCGTTGACCTGGACGGCCATCTCCACGGTCTCCTGGACGAGGGCCGACTCGTCCACTTCCGGCCACGCCTCCAGGTGCACGCTGGTGGTGTGGCCCAACCTCTCCCAGAGCTCGTCCGCCAGGTGTGGGGCGAACGGCGCCATCATCCGCACGGCTGTCTCCAGCGCCTCCGCCAGGACGGCCGGATGCTGGCGGTCCTCCGGGACGTTCGCACGGTAGTCGTAGACGGCGTTGACGAGTTCCATGATGGAAGCGATCGCGGTGTTGAACGCGAAGCGATCCTCCAGATCCGTGGTCACCTTCCGGAGCGTGCGGTGGACCACCCGCCGCAGCGCCCGCTCGGCCTCCCCCAGGGCCGGCGCCTCCGCCGTGGCCGCCTGCTCGCCCGCCCCCACCGGTGCCAGGTGCCGGGCTGCCTGGACCACCGGCACGCTGCTGGTGACCATCCGGTAGAACCGGTTCACGAACCGGGAGGCGCCCTCGATGCCGGCGTCCGACCAGTCCAGGTCCCGCTCCGGCGGCGCGGCGAAGAGGATGAACACCCGGCAGGCGTCGGCGCCGTAGCGGTCGATCATCTCCTCGGGGCTGACCACGTTCCCCTTGGACTTGGACATCTTGGCGCCGTCCTTGATCACCATGCCCTGGGTGAGCAGGGCGGTGAAGGGCTCGTCGAAGTCCAGGTAGCCCATGTCCCGGAGGGCCTTGGTGAAGAACCGGCTGTAGAGCAGGTGCAGGACGGCATGCTCGATGCCGCCCACGTACTGGTCGACGGGCAGCCAGTACCGCACCTTCTCGGGGTCCCACGCCCGCTCGCTGTTGTGCGCGTCCGCGTAGCGCAGGTAGTACCACGAGGAGCACATGAAGGTGTCCATCGTGTCCGTCTCCCGCCGGGCGGGGCCGCCGCACGCGGGGCAGGTCGTGTGCACGAACCCCTCGTGGCGCGCCAGCGGAGAGGTGCCCTCGCCGGTGAACACGAGGTCGGGCGGCAGCAGCACCGGCAGCTGATCCTCCGGCACCGGCACGATGCCGCACCGGTCGCAGTAGACGATCGGGATGGGGGCGCCCCAGGCCCGCTGACGGGATACCAGCCAGTCGCGGAGCCGGTAGTTGACCTTGCGCGCGCCGATCCCCTGCTCCTCGAGGTAGTCGGCGATCCGGCGCTTGCCCTCCTCGCTGGGCAGCCCGCTGAAGGGGCCGGAGTTCACCATCGTCCCCGGATCCACGTACGCCTCGGTCATGCCGTCGGGGTCGAGTGGCCTGTCGGGAGGCTGGATGACCACCCGGATCGGCAGGCCGTACTTGCGGGCGAAGGCGAAGTCCCGCTCGTCGTGCGCGGGGACGCCCATGACGGCGCCGGTGCCGTACTCGTAGAGGACGTAGTTGGCGATCCAGATGGGCACCCGGTCGCCGCTCAGCGGGTTGATCGCGTACGCGCCGGTGAAGAGGCCGACCTTCTCGACGTCCTCCGCCGTCCGGGCGATCTCGCTCTGCGTGCGGACCCACTCGACGAACCGCCGTACCTCGTCCGCCTGGGGCTTGCCCTCGATCAGGCGCTCCACCAGCGGATGCTCGGGGGCCAGCACCATGTACGTGACGCCGAAGACCGTGTCCGGGCGGGTGGTGAACACGGGGATCGGCTCGCCGGTCCCCTCCACGCGGAAGACGATCTCGCAGCCTTCCGACCGGCCGATCCAGTTGCGCTGCATGATCCGCACGCGCTCCGGCCACTTTGGCAGCTTGTCGAGGTCCTCGAGCAGCTCGTCCGCGTAGGCGGTGATGCGGAAGAACCACTGCTCCAGGTTCTTCTTCGTCACCACCGAGTCGCAGCGCCAGCAGCGGCCCTCGACGACCTGCTCGTTGGCCAGCACGGTCTCGCAGGAGGGGCACCAGTTGACCGGCGCCTCCTTGCGGTACGCCAGCCCCTTCTTGAAGAACTGCAGGAACAGCCACTGGGTCCACCGGTAGTAGTCGGGCCGGCACGAATACACCGCCCGGTCCCAGTCGTAGGAGTACCCCAGGGACTTGAGCTGTTCGGTCATCTCGGCGATGTTGTCCCACGTCCACCGATCCGGCGGGATGCGGTGCTGGATCGCGGCGTTCTCGGCCGGCATCCCGAACGCGTCGAAGCCCATGGGGTGCAGGACGTTGTACCCACGCATCCGCCGGAAGCGGGCGATGGCGTCCACGATGGTGTAGTTGCGCACGTGCCCCATGTGGATCTTGCCCGAGGGGTACGGGAACATGGCCAGCGCATAGTACTTGGGCCGGGCCGGGTCCTCCGTGACCTTGTAGATCCCGGCCTCTTCCCACCGCCTCTGCCACTTGGGTTCGACTTCCTTGAACGGAAAGCGCTCCTCCGCGCTCACACGGGTCCCTCCCCGGCAACGTGAACCGAACGTGCACCAAACCAAGAGCCTCCCGCCCCGTAGGGACGGGAGGCTGTCTCCCGCGGTACCACCCTCGTTGGCCGGCCGTGCGGCCGGCCCGCTCGTCAGGGGGTAACGTCCCCAACGGCCCGGGCTTTCCCCTCGATCGCGAGAGGGCTCACCCGGACAGCTCCGGGGCGAGGTTCAGCCCCCGCGCCCACCGCCCTTCCACCCGCCGGCGGCTCTCTGCAGGGCCGGAGTGGCCTACTGCTCCCCGTCATCGCGATCCCTTATGCAGTCTTTACTATTATGCGGGGTGCCGGGGGCCCCGTCAAGCCGGCCCGACCATGCCGTGCGGCCCCACGGTGCCGGCGAATCCCCTCACCGTGCACCCGCCAGCACCCGGTGGTCCAGCAGGGGGGCATCGCCCCAGAGCCGTTCGAGGCTGTAGAAATCCCGTTCCTCGTTACGCAGGATGTGCACCACGACGTCGCCGTAATCCATGAGCACCCAGCGTCCCAGCCTGTACCCCTCGGTGTGGTGCGGACGGACGCCCATCTCGGCGAGCTTCTCCTCCACGTGGTCCGCCAGGGCCCGAACCTGGATGGGGGTCGCCCCGGAGCACACCACGAAGAAGTCCGCCACCGAGCTCAGCTTCCGGATGTCCAGGATCTGAACGCGCTGTGCCTTCCGGTCCTCCAGCAGCTGGGCCACGTGCTGTGCAAGCTGGGTGGAGGTCAAACGGGCATTCTCCTTCCTGTACTGGATTTGCCTGCCTACTGTTATTCTATTCCATGACGGGGTCCGCGGGCCATCGCTTCGCCCACCCGCGGCGCCAACTCCCGACGCGCGACGGACGCACCGAGCGTGGCTACCCCGCGTGGCGCATGCACGACGCACAACTCACTACTCACCACGCACTACTGACCGCTGGAACCGGCCACGGCTTGCCCGCGCGCCGGCGCTCCGCCAGGAGCCAGTTGCGCGTGCGGACAGAGCCGAGGTGAAGCAGCCGCCCGGTCCGGAGGACGTACGCGATGGTATGATCGAGCCCCGCCAGGAGGGCCTCGTCCAGGTCCCGCTCCGCCAGCCGGCGGAGGATCTCCACGCCGGGGAAGTCCCGCCCGGGCTCGATCATGTCCGCCAGCCAGATCACCTTCTCGAGGAGCCCCATCCCCGGCGTGCCGGTGGTGTGCCAGCGGATCGCCGCGAGGACCTCCGGGTCGCGGGCCAGCCCCTCCTCCCGGACGAGTTCGGCGCCCACGGGGGCGTGCAGGAGATCGGGGAAGGCCTCCTCCGCCGGGTCGGCGATCACCCCGAAGCGCCGCCCGAGTTCCAGGAGCCGCTCCGGGGGAAGCCCCTTCGCGTAGTCGTGGAGGAGGGCCGCCAGCCGGGCCTTCTCCGGGTCGGCACCCCAGCGACGGGCCATCGCCACCGCGGCGTCCACGACGCCCCGGGTATGCCGCAGACGCTCGTCATCCAGCCTGCAGCGCAGGGCCTCCTCGATCCGCGCCAGGTCGATCATCCGGGCCCCCCTTCGTGCCCGCGGTAAAGCCCGTTTTTTCGAATGTACTCCTCCACCCCCGGCGGCACAAGGTACGTGAGAGGGTACCCGGCCCGCGCGCGGGCCCGGAGATCGCTGGCGGAGACGGCCACACCCGGGGTCTCCACGATCCGCACCCGGGCGGTCAGCTCCGGCCCGAGGCGCCGGCGCAGCGCCTCCCATCCTTCGAGGGGGACGCCGGGCCGGACGATGGCGACCAGAGGCCAGCCGGTCAGGAGCCGGCGGTACTCGTGCCAGGTCTCGATCGCCAGGAGCCCGTCCAGTCCGGTCAGGAAGACTAGGTCCCAGTCGGGGTGGCGCCGCTCGAGCTCGGCCATGGTGTCCACGGTGTAGCTGGGCCCGGGCCGCTCCAGCTCGAGCTCGCAGATCTCGAAGAGGGGATTGTCCGCCGCGGCCAGGCGGACCATGGCGAGGCGGTGGGCGGCCGGCGTGACGGGGTGGCCGGTCTTGTGGGGAGGCTCCCCGGCCGGCACGAGCAGCACCCGCTCCAGCCCCACGAGCCACGCCGCCCCCACGGCCGCCGCGAGGTGCCCGTAGTGGACCGGGTCAAACGTCCCGCCGAAGACCCCGATCCGCCGCCGACCCATGGGACCACCTGCCCGTCAGGCTTCGGGCTCCCCGCCCGAGAGCTCGAACTCCACCCCGGCGATCTCCACGGTGTCGCCGTCCCTGGCCCCCCTGGCCCGCAGCTCCGCCTCGATGCCGCTCCGGCGCAGGATCCGCAGGAAGCGGCGCACCGCCTCCTCGTTGTTCCAGGGCGTCATGGCCGCCAGCCGCTCGATCGCCTTGCCCTTCACGACCCAGGCGGCGTCAGGCCGCCGGCGGATGGTGAAGGCCGCCTCGTCCGCCGCGCGGAAGACGCGCTCTGCGGCCTCGCCGGCGTCCGGCACCACCGCCGGGCCCTCGGCCCGCACCGCGTCGAGCAGGTCCGCCACCGCGAGCAGCAGGGCGCCCACGCCCTGGCCCGTGGCGGCGGAGATCGGGAACACGCGGATCCCGCGCGACGCCATCGCGGCTTCGAACGACGGGAGGTGGGCCCGCGCCTCCGCCAGGTCCATCTTGTTGAAGGCCACGACGTGGGGGCGCTCGGCCAGCACCGGGCTGTACAGGGCGAGCTCCTTCCGGATGGTCTCGTAGTCGGCCAGGGGGTCGCGCCCCTCGATCCCGCTGCCGTCGACCACCTGGATGAGGACCCGGGTCCGCTCGACGTGGCGGAGGAACTCGTGCCCGAGGCCGACCCCGGCGTGGGCTCCCTCGATGAGCCCGGGGATGTCCGCCATGACGAAGCTGCGGCCGTCCCCCACCTCCACCACCCCGAGGTTGGGCGTCAGGGTGGTGAAGGGATAGTCGGCGATGCGGGGCCGGGCCGCGGTGGTGTGGGCCAGGAGGGTCGACTTGCCGGCGTTGGGGTAGCCGACCAGCCCGACGTCGGCCACCACCTTGAGCTCGAGGAGCAGCCAGCGCTCCTCACCGGGTTCCCCTTCTTCATACATGGTCGGAGCCCGGTGGGTCGGGGTGGCGAAGTGCATGTTGCCGCGGCCGCCCCGACCGCCGCGGGCGACGACGGCCCGCTGACCCGGCTCGACCAGGTCGAACAGGACCTCCCCCGTCTCGGCATCCCGGACGACCGTGCCAGGGGGCACCTTCACGACGAGGTCCTCCCCGTCCCGGCCGTGCATGCCCTTGCCCTTGCCGTGCTCGCCCCGCTCCGCCCGGTAGTGGCGCTGGTACTTGAAGTCGAGGAGGGTGCGCAGGCCCGGGTCGACCACGAGGACGACGTCGCCTCCCTTGCCGCCGTCGCCGCCGAACGGGCCACCCTCGGGCACGAACTTCTCGCGCCGCATCGCGTTCGAGCCGCGGCCCCCGTCGCCGCCCTTCACGTAGATCCTGGCAAGGTCCACGAACACGTGCCCTCACCCCACATGCGGGCCAACGACGAACGGGCCCCGGCTACCGGTCGCCGGGGCCCGCCGCCCAGTCTTCAGACCGAGGCCTGCTCGAGCGGTACCACACTCACGACCTTGCGGCCCTGGGGGCCCCTCCCGAAGACCACCACGCCGTCGGCGGTGGCGAAGAGGGTGTCGTCACCACCCCGGCGGACGTTGCGACCCGGGTGGAACCGGGTGCCCCGCTGGCGCACGAGGATGCTGCCGGCGGTGACCACCTGCCCGCCGTACCGCTTCACGCCAAGGAACTTCGGGTTGGAGTCCCGCCCGTTGCGGGAGCTGCCCACGCCCTTCTTGTGCGCGAAGTACTGGAGATACATGCCTATCCCCCCTCCGTCACCCGGACGTAGCCGCCGTAATCCTTCTCGATGTCCCGGAGCCCGAGCACCATCGTCTCCAGGATCGCCTGCGCGGTCCGCTCCGCCTCGGGCGTGCCGGGCTCCAGCCGGCAGTCGACGTACCCCTCCCGGTCCTCCTGCCGGACCGCGTGGGGAATCCGGGCCACGGAGCGGAGACCCAGGAGGGCGGTGAACACCACCGCCGTGACCCCGGCGCAGACGATGTCCCGGCCGGCCTCCGCGAACCCCGCGTGGCCCTGGACCGTGAAACCGGTGATGCGCCCGGCCTCGTCCCGCCGGACCCGGACCCGGATCATGCGCTAACCCTCGATGCTCTCGATCTGAAGCTCCGTGAACGGCTGGCGGTGACCCTGGCGGCGGCGGTAGTTCGACTTGGCCCGGAACTTGAAGACCAGGATCTTGGGCCCCTTGCCGTGGCCCACCACCCGGGCGCTCACCCGGGCGCCCGGCACCGTGGGCGTGCCGACCCGGAACTCCCCGTCCCGCTCGACCGCGAGCACCCGGTCGAACGTGACCGTCTCCCCCTCGCCGGCGGGGAGCCGCTCCACCCGGATCTTGTCCCCGGGCGCCACGCGGTACTGCTTGCCGCCGGTCTCGATGATGGCGTACAGCTCGTCCACCCCCCGATGTCAGACTCGCCGGACCGGGCGCAGCGGCCTTCCGGAGCCGGCCTCCGGCTTCTCCGCTGGCTTGGGGCCCTCGCCGCGCGGTTGGGCACCGGTCTGCCGACGGCAGCCAGTGACACTTCATCCTATCACGCGCCCCCCGCCGTGTCAACGCGGCCGCAGGGGCGGTGCCGCAGGGGCGAGCAGCCCCTGCGGCCGGGCGGATCACACCAGTCGGGCGCGGGCGTAGGTCCGGAAGGCCCGGACCACCTCCACCTGCACCTGCCGGCCGACCATCCCGCCGGCGCCGTCGATGTCGATCACGTACCCGTCCAGCCGGGCGATGCCGTCGCCGGGGTTGGTCACGTGCGGCTCCTCCACGGTGACGGTCAGCACCTGTCCCGGGCGGACCGGCAGGGCCTGCGCCTCCACCTCCGCCAGGCTGCCGAGGGCCCGGATGCGCAGGTCGCCCGGGTCGACCTGCGAATTGCCGCGCACGAAGATCGACCGCCCCAGCTCCCGCTCGAGCTGGCGCAGGTGCGCGCCCCCGGGCCCGATCACCAGCGCCGCCACCGACGGGTGCAGCTCCACCAGGATCGCCTCGGCGGCCGAGGTCAGGAGGGTGCGCCGGATCTCCGCCCGCGCCCGGCGGGCCAGCGTGTCCTCGGCGGGGACCCGGCCGCGCCCGTCGCAGTGCGGGCACGGCCGCAGGAGGATCTCGTCCAGGGTCTGCCGGGACTTCTTGCGGGTCAGCTCGACAAGGCCCAGCTGCGTGAGGCCCAGCACGTTCGTGCGGGTGCGGTCCCGCGCCAGGGCCTCCTCGAGCGCCTCGAGAACCCGCTGCCGGTCCTCGGGCAGGTCCATGTCGATGAAGTCCACCACCACGATGCCCCCGATGTCCCGCAGGCGCAGCTGCCGGGCGATCTCCGCCGCCGCCTCGAGGTTCGTGCGCAGCACGGTGTCCCGCAGGTCCGTGGTTCCCACGAACTTGCCGGTGTTCACGTCGATCGCCGTGAGGGCCTCGGTCCGGTCGATGACCAGGTACCCGCCCGACCGCAGCCACACCTTGCGCCGCAGCGCCCGCTCGATCTCCTGCTCCACGCCGTACCGGTCGAAGAGGGACACGGTGGTGGGCGTGTAGAGGCGGACCCGGGAGCGCAGGTGCGGGGCCATCAACTCCAGCCACTCCAGCACCCGCTCGTAGTCGGACGGGGAGTCGATGTAGAGCTCCGTCACGTCGTCGTCGAGCCAGTCCCGCACCACCCGCTGCACCAGGCCGAGGTCCCGGTGGACCAGGGAGCGGGCCTCCGCCGCGCGGGCCCGGGCCTCAACGCCCTGCCAGAGGCGGACCAGGTACTCGATGTCGCGCCGGAACTCGGCCTCGCTGGCCCCCTCGGCGACCGTCCGGACGATGAGGCCCATCCCCGGGGGCCGCAGGGACTCGGCGAGGGCCTTCAGCCGCTCCCGCTCGCGCTCCTTCGTGATCCGCCGGCTCACCCCGACGAACTCCACGCTGGGCATCAGGACCAGGTACCGGCCCGGCAGGGTCACGTGACGGGTCACCCGGGGGCCCTTCGTCCCGCTGGGCTCCTTGACGACCTGCACCAGCAGCTCCTGGCCGGGCCTCACGACGTCCCGGATCGCCGGCGGCGCGCCGTCCACCTCCAGACCCGGAGGGATGGCGTCGTCGACGAAGAGGAAGGCGTTGCGCTCCAGGCCGATGTCCACGAAGGCGGCCTGCATGCCGGGCAGGACGTTCTGCACCCGGCCCTTGTAGATGTTGCCGACGAGCTGCTGCCGGACCGCGCGCTCGAACAGGAGCTCGACGACCTGGCCGTCCTCCCGCATCGCCGCCCGGACCCCGTCGACGTCGACGCTCACCAGGATCTCCTTGGACAAGCCCCTTACCTCCACCCCTGCCTGTACACCCTTTATTGTACAGCCCCCGGGGCTCACCGGCGCTCCAGCAAGGCGGCGAGGGTCGCCTCGGGACCCAGGTGCGTGAAAGCCTCGACGAGACGCGTCTCCGTCAGGGTGCCCAGCGGCTCCAGCGACTCGTCCACCACGAGGACGAGCTGGTAGCTGCGGGACGCCAGGTGCGGGAGCACCTCGCGGAGCCGGCAGCTGCCAAGCGCCACCAGGGTGCGCGCCGGGATCACCCGGCGCTCCCGTAGACCCCCCCGGCGCCGCAGGAGGCTACGCATGGACCGGTAGAGGAGCGCCTCCTGCTCCCGGCCGGCCTCCAGGAAGATGAGGGGACCGCCGACCAGGGCGGTCCAGAGCGGACGCCCTGCCCCCGCCGCCAGCACGCCGGCGGCGAACAGGACCACCCCGCTGACCCGTCCGGCCGCCGCCATCCAGCGGGTGACCTGGGCGGGTCCGTGACGGTGGGCCAGGAGACCGCGCAGCGCCCGGCCGCCGTCGAGGGGCAGGGCCGGGAGCAGGTTGAAGAAGCCGAGGGAAAGGTTCAGGTTCAGGAAGAACTCGACCAGGGCCTGGTCCCACAGGGGCGCGCCCCGGAGAAGGTGGCCGAGGCCGGCCAGGAAGAAGCTCTGCACGGGCCCTGCCAGGGCGACGGGGACCTCGATCTGCGGCTCCTGGCCGAGGTCGACGGCCAGGCGCAGGGAACCGCCCACGGGGGAGAGCCGCAGGGACTCGACCTCCACCCCCATGACCGCCGCCACCAGGAGGTGCGCCAGCTCGTGCGCGGCCAGGGAACCCGCGACGAGCAGGCCGTGCACCGGGTACCCCAGGAAGACCGGCACGGCCAGGAGCACCACGAACAGAGGGTCGACCTCCAGGCGAAGCGCCGGGCCCAGCCGCAGCCGCACGCCGCTTCAGACCCCCGACCCCGCACCCAGGAGGGGAGCGGGGTCCACCGCGCGCCCGTCCTGGCGGACCTCCAGGTGCAGGTGCGGCCTCCAGGGCTCTCCGGGCGGCGGCTCACCCAGGACCCCGAGCACCTGCCCGGCCTCCACCCGCCGCCCGACCCCGGCCCCGGACGGCGTCACCGGCGCGTAGCGCGTGCTGAGGCCGCCCCCGTGGTCGACCTCCACGAAGGGCCCCAGGAGCGGGTCCCGCCCGACCCGGGCGACCACTCCGGCGCGCAGGGCGCGCACGGCGGCGCCCGGCTCAGCCGCGAGGTCGACGCCCTCGTGCAGTTCCTCCCCGCCCCCGGCGCGTCCGCGCCAGCCGAAGGGCGAGATCATCTCCCCTGCCACCGGCCGCGCGCCGGCGCCACCTCCGTCCCCGGCTGCCGGCCCCGGTCCGGCGGAAGGGCCACCGCCCGACGGTCCGCCGGCGGTGGCCCCGCTGCCGGCGGACACGCCCCCGGAGGGCGAGGATCCGGGGCGCTCCAGCGTGATCAGGCCAGGGTAGCCCGGCGCCGGCGCGGCGGCCTGGCCGCCCGGCGGGGAGACCGGGACGCCCCCCTCGGGCAGCGGGGGGCGGGTGCCCAGCGGTGCCTCGTCCCGGGAGGACGGGAGGGCGGGCGGCGGGGTCGGCGGCGAATCGACCCGCCCGGGGGCCGGCGCGGGCGGGAGGATCTCGTCCGCCAGGCGCTGAAGGCGGGCGCGCACCCCGCCATGGACGCCGGCCACCGCCCGCGACCAGCCGCCCTCCCGGGCCGCCCAGGCCGAAACCCGGCGCCAGGCGTCGCTGACGGAGAAGTCGCCGGCCACGTGACGGGCAACGGCCCGACGGGCGCCATCGAGCGAGGCGAAGGGAAGCCAGCGCACCAGGAGCGCCGCCCCCACCAGCGCGGCGGCAAGGGCGGTCTGGAGCCCGAGCCGCGACAGCGTCTCGGCCACGTCCTCCCGGCGCAGGAACTGGCGCAGCCGGCCGGGCGGACGCCGCCGCTCCGGCACCACCCCCGCGGACGGATCGGGCCAGACCTGGCGAACGCGCTCGCGCAACGGCTCCCACCCCCGTCCGCACCTGCCAGTCCACTCCCATACGTATGCCGCTGCCCTTCCGGCATTACGGGATCTCGCCGGCGCCGCCTCGTCCCGCGGAGCCGCGGACGGGCGCGGCGCATGGGCCGGCGGGCAGGGGGCACACTGGGTGACGGAGCCCGCGGTGGCGCCGGAGGGGGGTGCGGAGCGCGTGAACCGAGGTCACGGCGCGGAGCGGCCAAGCGTGAGCGGCCGTCCGGCTGGCGAGACCGGGCGGGAGCAGACGCTCGTCAAGCGCGACAGCCCGGACGACATCCGCGCGGATCGGGAAGGGACGCCGAACGCCCGCCGGGCGCAGCCGGCGGGCGGCGCCGGCGCGGATCCCCACCCCCGTGAGGACCACTGACGCCGATGTGATGAACCGGTCCGCCCTGCGGCCAGACTATCGGCGGAGGTGATGCCTCGTGGCCCGCCAGCAGATCGAGTGCACGGTGAGCAGCTGCTTCTACTGGGGAGACGGCGACCGGTGCCACGCCGAGCGGATCATCGTCACGGGGAACCCGGCCGGGATCCGGAACGCCCGCACTGAGTTCGGCCAGCTGGAGGGGCGGGACGCCGCGCATTCCAGCGAGACCCAGTGCCACACCTTCGTTCCGCGGCAGCAGGGCCCCAAGCCGGGAATCCGGCGGCTCGACGAGGTCTGACCGGAGACACGCGGGCCCGGTGCACGAGCACCGGGCCCGCAGGCTGGGCGGTTCAGCGGCCGAGCTGCCGCCGCCGCACCTCGGCCACCACCTGCTCGGCGCTCAGGCCCCGGGCGTCGATGACCGGCGCCCTCTGGCCCCGGGCGTCCCCACGGCCGGCCAGGTTCTCGCTCATGCCGGTCACGACGATCGCGTCGACCTGCAGGGTGGCGCCCGGCTCGAGCGGCACCACCTCGAACCCTTCGCGCTCCAGCGCCGCACGGACCGGCGCCAGGTTCGGCTCCACGGCTACGCGCCCTGGCACGGCTCTCACCTCGCCGGGCGTAGTGTGAGCCGCCCGGCGGGCCGCGTATTCCGCACCGAGCCGCGGCGAGGCCCGGGACTAGCCCCGGGCCTGGTGGAGTTCGGCCTGACAGCTCCGGCACAGGCCGTAGAACGTCACGATGTGATCCTGGATCTGAAACCCCGTCTTCTTCTGGATGGCCACCTCCAGCGACTCCATCAGGTCGTCCTGGAACTCGGTCACGCTGCCGCAGCGCGTGCAGATCAGGTGGTGGTGGTGGTGTGGCTCGTCCGGATCGTAAATCTCGAACCGCGCCCGCCCGTCGCCGAACTCCAGCTTCTTGAGGACTCCCAGGTCCACCAGGAGGTCGATGGTCCGGTACACGGTGGCGATGCCGTTGTTCGGGTAGAGCGCCTTCAGGTGCGTGTAGACCTCGTCCGCGCTCAGGTGCCGGCCCTTGTTCTGGAGAAAGATGTTGAGGATGGCCCACCGCTGCGGGGTCAGCTTGTGTCCCCGCTCCAGAAGCTTCTCGTAGATGTCCTTGAGGAGGGGCACGGTGCCTCACCTCGCTTGGACCGCCCCCTCCAGCATAGCCGGAACCCCGGGGGGCGTCAACGCGCCCGGGCGCCGGCCCTAACCGGCCCCGCCCGGCGCCCCTGCGCCGTCTGCGGGCGGGCTGCTCCCGCCGCCGGTCATGCCGGTCGTGCCCCCACTGTTCCCTGTCGTCCCGCCGTTCGTGCCGCTACCCGTGGTTCCACCTGCGCCGGTCTGGCCGGCTCCAGCCGTGCCCTCGCTTCCACCCGGCTGGGTGCCAATCCCCGCCGCACCGCCGGCGGCTGCCCCGGCTTGCGAACTCCCGGCCGCCGAGCCGGCTCCGTCGCCGCCAGGAGCCGCAGGCGGCGCCTGGCCGGCCGCGCGGCCGGCGTTGCCCGCCTCCGAGGGGGAGCCGGGCTCACCGGCACCCGCCTTCGCCTTCGCCGCCTCCTGGGCCTGCCGGGCCTTCTCCGCCTCCTGCCGCCCCCGGTCCTGGGCCGCCCACCGCCGGACCACCGCCTCCAGCTCCGCCTGGTCCTCCCGCGCCTTCTCGAGGAACCGGGCCGGCGGCTCCGCGCCGAGGAGCATCCGGTAGGCCTCCGTCCGGAGCTTCACCAGGTCCGGGATGAGGTAATAGACGCCGTGCAGGTACCGGTCGTTCCCGCCGGCGACCAGGGTCTGCAGGTGCGGGCCCTGGGTTTGCGAACCCTGTGCCACTTCCTTGCCGGCCATCGCGAAGTCGAGCAGCTGACCGAGGCCCAGGTCGGTGTCCACGGCCTGGTAGAGGGACCTCACCAGTCCCGGCAGGCGCACCACCACCGAGGGGCTCAGCGCCTTGTCCAGCAGGAGTTTCACGACCTCCTGCTGGCGCCGCATCCGCCCCCAGTCGCCCTCCTCGTCGTGGCGGAAGCGGGCGTACTTCAGGGCCTGTTCGCCGTTCAGGTGCTGGGGGCCGGGCTTGAAGTCGATCACGAGGCCGCCGTTGTCGTCGTAGGGGTCCACGTAGTACATCCGCTTCGGGATGTTCACGTCGATGCCGCCGAGCGCGTCGACGATCTTCTCGAAGCCCTGGAAGTCCAGCCGGGCGTAGTGGTCGATGGGGATGTCGAGCATCCGTTCCACGGTGGCCAGCGCCAGCTCCGTCCCACCGTAGGCGTAGGCGTGTGCGAGCTTGTCGTACCCGCGGCCGGGAATCTCCACTAGGGTGTCCCGTGGCAAGGAGATGAGGGTCAGGACCCGGTCCTTCGGGTGAACCGCCGCGACCAGCACGGTGTCGGATCGCCCCTTGGAGTCCTTGCGGTCGTCGACGCCCAGGATGAGAACCGTCGTGCGGCCGAGGCGAGCCGGCGAGGGCGCGCTCGGCCCTTCCGCCCGGGCCTCGGCCCCCGCGCGGACGCCGACCCGCCCCCCGAAGCCGAAAAGGCGTCTCGCCGCCGCCCCCGCGATGCTGAGGGCGATCACCAGGGCCACCGCCGTGACCACGTACCAGCCGGATCGGGAACCCTTCATCGACCGCTCGACCTCTTGCCCCAACTGCGAGCCGCTTCTCTGCGCGATCCGCTTGATCGAAGGTTAGACGGCGCGGACACGCACCCGGTTCCTCATTATAGCCTTCCTGCCGGTCCCACGGAACGGCAAGGGCTGGCGCCGCCCCGGGACGGCGCCAGCCCCTGCAGAGGTGTACCGGCCCTCAGCCGTCCCCCGCCGGGGCGCAGGCGACCTCCTGGACCAGGCGGTAGGCCCTGGGCGACGGCTTGAGCGGCCGCATGAGCCAGTAGGGGCGGCGCAGGCCGCCCGGACCGGGCGCGGGCCGGGTCAGCTCGAGCCACCGCCGGAAGACCGCCCGGGAGCGGGCGGTATCGACGGCGATGTCCCCGTACCGGTCCTCGGGCCGGGCCTTGGTCACCCGTGCGCGCACGTGCCAGCAGTGGGCCCCGGAGATGGGGTCCGGCTGGACCGGGAAGATGAGGTTCTGGTGCACGCCCGCCTCCCGCCACCCGATCCGGGAGGAGTCGGGGTCGGAGCTCGGGAAGGGCTGAGCCCCGTGGAGCTGCTTCATCTGCCAGTTCGTGCCTGCCCGCTCGAGCTTCACGAGGGACGAGTTCCACCGGTCGCTGCCGTGGTCCTCGTGGAGGCGCCAGCGGCCGAGGTGGTGGGAGCAGGCCACGACGCCGGGCCGGATGGCCTCCGTCACCCACACCCGGTCGACGAGGTAGCCGATCTCCGTCTCCACCCGTACCAGATCGCCCGTCCGCACACCCAGCCGCCGGGCGTCGCGCGGGTTGATCCACAGCGGGTTGTGGTGGGCGGTCTCGTAGAGCCACTTGGCCCCGTTGGTACGGGTGTGGATGAGCGTGGGCAGGCGGAACGTGGGCAGGAGGATGAACTCCGACTCGTCCCAGCGGATCCGTGCGTGGTGCACCTGGCTCGTGATGTGGGGCATGGCCTGGCGGCCGGCCTCGTCGAGCGGGTAGACGGGCAGCGCGTACTCGGGCCAGCCCCAGTCACGCAGGGTCGTGGAGTAGAACTCGAGCAGCCCCGAGGGGGTCGGGAAGCCGGTCCGCGCCTCGCCCTCCACCATGACCCCGACACGGTAGCGCCCCTCCCCGTCCTGGAAGGGCCCGGGATACGGGCGGTAGTTCACCTTGGGCGGCGGCGACGAGGTGTACACGCCGCCGTCCGGCCCCACGGCCGCCCCGGCGAGGACCTGGGGAGGCACGGGCCGCTCGTGCTCCTCGTACACGGCGCCCGGCAGCTCGAAGGCGCCATGCCGGCGCATGTACTCGAAGGGGGTGAGGCCCGCGCGCTCGGCGGCCTCCGGAAGCCCGGGCACGCCGTTCTCGAAGATCCAGCGGTAGTACTCGTCGATGCGGATCTTCTCGCCGGGCCGGTACGGCGACTCGTGGTGCTGCCGGACGCCCAGCGACCCGTCGGGGTCGATCCGCCACGAGAGCTCGATCCAGAACTCGTTTTCCTCCCACACCTCGCCCGGGTTGGCCAAGCGGGTGTCCCCGACCGGCCGGCCGAGGCGCTCCGCCGCCACCCGCCGCACGGGCTGGCGGAAGCCGACCCACTGCTTTGCGTGGGTCTCGTAACTGTGCAGGTCGTGTCGCTCGGGCCCCAGGCCCATGGGAAGGACGTAGTCGGCGTACTGGGCGGTCTCGTTCCAGGTGGGCGTGAGTGCCACGTGCAGGCCGATGCGGTCCGACAGGAACATCTCGATCCACGAGAACCCGTCCGGGTTGGTCCAGACTGGGTTGTAGACCCGGGTGAAGTACACGTCCAGCTTCTTGTCGAGCCGCTCCAGGAGGTGCGGGAGCAGGAAGCTCATCTCGAAGTGGGAGAGCGGGTACTCCTTCGGCCAGTGGGCCTCGTTCCACGCCTCGATCGGGTGCGGGTGGGTCGGCGGCTTGGGCACGAACTTGGCGTAGGCGCTCGGCAGGCACCCGCCCTTCGTCCCGACGGATCCCGTGAGCACGTGCAGGAAGAACAGGTTCCGGGCGACCATCCACCCGCCGAGGTGCCCGGCCGCGGCGCCGCGCCAGATGTGGCTGGCGAAGGCGGTGCCCGCCCGGCCGATCTCCCGGGCGATGGCCCGGAGGGCGCCCGCCTCGACCCCGCACTCGGCGGCGGCCCACTCGGGGGTGTACGGCCGGTAGAGTTCCCGCAGGAGCCACAGGAAGCCGCCGAAGTCGTCCGCGGGCGGGAGGCGCTCCAGCCGGCCGAGGTCGGCCAGGTACTGCAGGTACTCCCGGTCCGCCATGAGTTGGCGCCAGTTCACCCACCGGCGCACGAAGTCGGTGTTGAGGTACCCCTCCTCGATGAGGACGTGGGCGATCGCCAGCAGCATCCCGGCCTCCGTGCCCGGCCAGGGCGACAGCCACCAGTCGGCCGCCGCCGCCGTGTTCGAGAGCCGGGGGTCGACGACCGCGATCCGGGCGCCCGCCTGCTTCGCCTCCATGATCCGCTGGGCGTGCGGGTTGAAGTAGTGTCCCGCCTCCAGGTGCGAGGACATGAGCAGGATGAACCGGGCGTTGGCGTGGTCGGGCGCCGGGCGGTCGATGCCCATCCACATCGCGTACCCCACGCGGGCGCCGGCCGAGCACACGTTCGTGTGGGAGTTGTGACCGTCCACGCCCCAGGTGAGCAGCACCCGCTCGGTGAACAGGTCCTCGCCCGGCCGGCCCACGTGGTAGACCACGCTGTCCCGGCGCCCGGCCAGGAGGGCCGCCCGGATCCGTCCGGCGATGTCGTCCAGCGCCTCGTCCCAACTCACGCGCTCCCACTTCCCCTCCCCGCGGGCGCCCGCACGCCGCAGCGGGTAGAGGATGCGGTCCGGGTTCGACACCTGGGTGACGGTCGCCGGGCCCTTGGCGCAGTTCCGACCCCGGCTGGCCGGATGCAGGGGATGGCCCTCGAGCTTGCGGATCTCCAGGGTCTGGACATCCACGTAGGCCAGGAGTCCGCAAGCGGCTTCGCAGTTGAAGCAGACGGTGGGGACCAGGGTGTACTCCCGTTCGACCCGCCGGGGCCACGCCCGGGCGTCGAGCTCTCGCCACCGTTCCCACTTCTCCGGTGCCGGGTGTGTCTCCAGGGAGCCGAACCCGGGGAAACGCCCCCGGGCGCCGACCTCCTCGGGGATCTCCATCCGCGCCATCGTGCTACCTCCCCTGCGCCGACGGTTCGTGCTCCGCCGCGCTCAGCTGAGTGGAACGCTCTGGCCGGCCTGGACGTAGGCGTGCTCGTACGCCAGGAGCCCGGCCAGGGCCAGCATGGCGCCGCTGGCGCCCCAGCCGGCGCCGGCGGCGAAGGCCGCGGCCGCCGCGAGCGCCAGGCCACCCCAGAAGAGCCGGGCGTAGGTGCCCCGGGTGAGGTGCCAGGCGGCGCGGGCGGCATCCCGGGTGCCGTGCGGGATGGTCAGTTCGGACAGGACCACGGCCACGTGCGCGGCGGCGCCGCCCGCCAGGCCCCACAGGAGCGCCGGCCCGGCCTCCACGCCGGAGGCGATCGCCAGGAGCAGCACCGCGGCCGCCCCGGCCACGAGGGCCTGCACCAGCAGGTGGATGGGCAGCAGCGGGTTCTGCCAGAGGTCCCGCGCCTTCGCCTGGGCAAAGAGGAAGGCCGTGTAGATGGCCGTCAGGGTGCCGAGGATCGCCCCGGGAACCCGTAGCCCGACCACCAGGCCCTGCCAGCCGGCCAGCCGGCCCAGCAGGTCCATCGCCAGGAGCGCACCGTAGGCGGTGATCACGTACGCGCCCCGCGCAAGCCAGGAGTTCCACCGCGGCCGCACGAGAATGCGCCAGAACCGCTCCGGGTGGGCCAGGTCAGCGATGAGCAGGGCACCGGTCAGGCCCAGGAAGAGGAGGGCGACCGCCGTCGCCGCCAGCTCCACCCCGGCGCCCAGGCCCGCCCCGAACCAGGCGAGGAGGGCAGGGACCAGGTAGGCGCCGGCGGCCACCGACTTGGTCCACGTGTAGGCCGAAACCCGCCAGTCCCAGGGAGCGCCGTGGGGGACGTCGTACTGCAGGACGGCCGCCGCGGCGGTGCTGCGGGGCTCCCTCGCCGGCCGGCGGGTGTTGGCGAAGCCGCCCTCCCGCACCAGGAGCTCGAGCAGGAGGTCCGGCTCCGGCGGGTAGCGCTCGTGCTGCTCCGCCGTCGCGTGGATCGGGGGCAGGGCGGCCAGCCCCGGCACGCGCGTGAAGTCGCTGGCGTCGAGGTAGAAGAGCTTGGGGTTGGTCTCCTTCTCGGGCTTGCGCACCGCGACCTTGCCCGTGGCCACCAGCCGGGAGACCTCGCTCTCGGGGTCGGCCAGGTCGCCCACGATGATCGCGCGCTCGGGGCAGACCGCCACGCAGGCGGGCTCGAGGCCCTGGTCGATGCGATGGGCGCAGAAGTTGCACTTCTCGGCGCTGTGCGAGACGGGGTCGATATAGATCGCGTCGTACGGGCACGCGGCCATGCACGCCTTGCAGCCGATGCACGCGTCCCGGTCGAAGTCCACGATCCCGTCCGGGCGGCGGTACATGGCCGTGACAGGGCAGATGGCAGCGCACGGCGCGTCCTCGCACTGGTTGCAGCGGGTCACCTGGAAGTGCCGCTGGACGCTGGGGTAGGTGCCCACCTCGACCTGCTTGACGTAGGTGCGGGTGACGCCCAGCGGCACCTGGTGTTCGGACTTGCAGGCGATCGTGCAGGCGTGGCAGCCGATGCACTTCCCCTGGTCGATGACCTTGCCCCAGAGCGTCATCGGTCAGCCGCCCTTCCGGACGTAGTAGCGGAAGACCCCGCCGTCCTCTTCCCAGTGCAGCAGCTCGTGTTTCTGGCTCTCGCACCACGCCGGGATGTCGGTGACCGACCCGCGGTCGGTGGCGAGGACCTCCAGGATGGCCCCGGCCGGGAGGTCCCGGATCGCCCGGCTGGCGCGGACGACCGGCATGGGGCACAGGAGGCCCCGGGCGTCAAGGGTGGAATCCACCTTCTCCGGCTTCATCTCGCGTGTTCCCCCCCACCCCGCTTACACGAAGAGCGTGACGTGGGCGCGCGACGCCTCGTTCAGGAACGCGGCCGCCCCGCCGACCTCGATCCCGTCGATCAGATCCTCCCGCTTGAAGCCCAGGACGTCCATCGTCATCTGGCAGGCGATCAGGCGGACGCCGCTCTCGATGCAGACGTCCCGGAGCTCGGCGACGGAGGGGACCCCCTTCTTCCGGAACATGTCGGACATCATCCAGGTGGCGGCGCTGCGCACGCCGGGCAAGGCGGCCACCAGGTTGGGAACCGGGATGGGCATCGCCGGGTTACCGATGGGGTCGACCTGAACCCGCAGGTCCCGCTTCAGCAGGTTCAACCCGTAGAAGGTGAAGAAGACGGCCGCGTCCATGCCCATGGCGGCGGCGGCGGAGGCCAGGATGAACGGCGGGTAGGCCCAGTCGAGTGTACCCTTTGAGGCGATGATCCGGCACGTCTGCCTGGCGCGGTCACCCTCCAGTGCCTTCCGAACCTCCGCGGCCACCAGATCCGGCAGCCGTTTCCTGAGGTAGGCCTCGACGGCCTCCTCAAGGGTCCGCCCGGCGGGCACCTCACCTGCCCGGTCCGGCACAGCCATCGGTGATCACTCCTTTCTTGATTAAGCAGTTTTGCAAGCAAGAAGTACGATTGGCGGGTTGAACGCCTTTTCCTGCCTCGGGCAAACGTGTCGTTACCTCCAATTCTACGGCGAGACCCGTTACTTTCGCAATCAAGAAATTGGTCGCCAGAGAAGGCGAGCCGCCAAGGCGGCCGGAAACGCAAGCGCCCTGCCGGGTTGGCGCTCACCCGGGCAGGGCGCAGACTGCCCTTCCGAACCGGAGCGATCGACTTACGAAATCGACGCGGAGGCCGGCCCGCGGCCGGGCCGCCAACCCACCTGGCGGGACATCTCGGCTGCGGCCCGGGTGACGAGCGGGGCCAGCGCCGCCGGGCCGCCCTCGCCGAGGCGGAAGAGCGGCACGCTGATGCTGATCGCCGCCACCTGCCCGCGCGGGTCCCGCACTGCGGCCGCCACGCAGGCGATCCCCTCCATGGACTCCTCCCGGTCGATGGCATACCCGCGCCGCCGCACCCCTGCCAGGTCGATGAGCAGGCCCCGCCGCGTGGTGATGCTCCGGGGCGTCATGGCCGGCAGCGGGTCGGAGCCGTAGCGGCGCTCCACCTCGCCGTCCGGCAGGGTCGCCAGGAGCGCCTTGCCCAGGGCCGTGCAGTGCGCCGGGACCCGCTTCCCCACCGCGGACACCAGCCGGACCGGCCGCACGCCCTCCTGCTTGGCCACGTAGACGATCTCGGTGCCCTCCAGGACGGCCATCTGCACGGTCTCGCCGGTCTCCTCCACGAGCTGGCGCGCCACGGCGTTGAAGGACCGGAAGAGGTCGTTGTGCTCCAGGTACGCGTAGCCCACCTCGAAGGTGCGAAGGCCGAGCCGGTATGGCCCGCGGCCGGACCGGGACACGTACCCCTCCGCCTCCAGGGTGTACAGCACAGGGAACAGGCTGCTTTTCGGGGCCCCCAGCTCCCGGCTGAGGTCCGCCAGGCTGAGCCCGTCCGGATACCTGCCGAGCACCTCCAGCACCTGCATGGTCCGGGCCACCGTCTGGGCGTAGTAGGCGTTCGCACGCTCCACGGCCATGCGCTGCTCACTCCCCCGCGGACCCCGCGCCGAATGTTCGTGATTACGAACGTCTATTCCAATTCTCGTTTGCCGCCCATTCTACGACCAATTGTGTCACGTGTCAACGCGCGTTCCGGCGGCGGCCGGTCGGGCCCGACCGGCCCGCTCACGGATGGCGGCGCCGGCGGGGCTCCACGTCGTGGACGGGAACGTACTGCACGGAGGGGCGACGTCCCGCGGGCTGGGGGAAGAGCTCCATGAGTTCGTAGACCTCGCGGGGCAGCCCGGCACGCACCGGCAGGCCGTAAGACCGGAGCTTCTCGAAGGTGATGGGGTAGTCATGGGTCCACTGCCCCTCCGTGAGGTCGCGGACGATCGTCTCCGCCCGGTCGGGGGGAAGCTTGTCCGCCACCAGCTCGCGGACGAAGTCCTGCACCTGGCGCACGGCCTTCTCCGCGACGTCGGCCAGGATGAGGGTCTCGTCGTCGACCTCGGCCACGGGCTTGCGGCTCACGGCCCGCAGGATGGAGGCGGCGGGGAACTGGCCGAGCTGGGGATCCACCGGGCCGAGCACCGCGTGCTCGTCCATAACGATCTCGTCCGCCGCCAGCGCCAGCAGGGTGCCGCCCGACATCGCGTAGTGAGGCACGAACACGGTCACCCTGGCGGGGTGGCGGCGAAGCGCGGCGGCGATCTGCTCGGCGGCCAGGACGAGTCCGCCGGGGGTGTGCAGGACCAGGTCGATGGGCATGTCCCCCGGGGTGAGGCGGACGGCCCGGAGCACCTGCTCGGAGTCCTCGATGTTGATGTAGCGGGCCAGCGGGATACCCAGGAGGCTCAAGGCCTCCTGCCGGTGGATGAGCGTGATCACCCGCGTGCCCCGGCGCCGCTGAAGTTCGTGGATCTTCCAGAGGCGGCGCAGGTGGATCCGCTGCCGCTCCCAGGCAGGCCACACGAACGTCGCGAACAGGAAGAGGAACCAGAAGAGGCTGGCCGGATCGGCCGTCGGCACGGCGGCAACCCCCCGTGGGGCCCGGGGCCGGAAGAGTCGCCTGCCCGCCGGCCGGGAGCCCCGGCAGGCGAAGACCCCCGGCCCCGGGGCCTCGCCCTAGATCTGCGCCCGGGGCTCTGCGCCGCCGCCCGGCGCCATGGCTGCGCCGGCCATCATCCCTGCCCACTGGCTCAGGTTGCCCTGCACCTGCTGCAGGTTGGCCCCGTTGGCCTGGGCCGGCACGTACCACCCGCGCTGGATCATGATCCGCGCCACCTGTTCCTGGGCGCGGATGGCGTCGGCGCACGCCTGCACGAAGTGCTGGCGCAGCGACGGGTCGGACGACTCGCAGGCCGCCATGGCCGCCTGCATGGCCTCCATCTTGAGGCTGTTACTGCAGCGCATCGCGATCGCCATGTCGGACATCATGTCGGGCACGTCGCTCCCCTTCCTCCTCCGATCGGATCCGCCCCTGGGCCTGCGGCCGCGGCTAGTGCGGCTGCGCGCCCAGCATCTGCTGGATCTTCTGCACGCTCTGCCGGTGCCGCTGCGCCTCGCTCTGCAGGAACTGCCGCAGCTGCGGGTCCTGGCAGCTCTGGGCCTCCAGCATGGCCGCCTGGGCGCTCGCCGCCGCCCCGCGCAGGGCCTCGGAGAGCATGAGGGCCTCGGCCGCCGTGTACTGATGCACGCTCGACACCTCCCGCCGTTAGCTTGCGCGCCCGGGCCGCCGCCATACCCGGGCACGGCCGGGCGGCCCGGAGGGGAAGCGGCCCGGGGCCGTGCACCGCGGTCAGGCCGGGTGGATCGGGATCTGCGGGAGCTTCGGGACCCGGACGTCGATGGTCGTGCCGTCGTACGTGGCCCTCGCCCGGGAGGTGTCCACCGGCGCGGGAAGCGGCACCAGCGTGCGGAACTCCCCGTACGACGTGCTCATCCGGGCGGCTCCCGGGCGCTCCTCCCGGTACTCCTGGCGGGCCCGGCCCGCCAGGTACACGGCCCCCGGGCCCACGCGTACGTCCAGGGACGCGGGGTCGAAGCCGGGGGCGTGGACCCGCACGGCGACCTCGCTGCCCAGGTCGTCGACCTGCACCGCCGGTGACGGAGCCCAGGGCCAGGCGGAAGACAAGAGCCCCCACGCGTGCCGGAGCATCCGCGTCATGTCCTCTGCCAGGCTCTCCAGGTCGCGGCGCATCTCCGCGAACCAGCTGTCCGGGCCACCCCCCGGCCAGGGCTGGATGGGCAGGTTATGCATTGTCCATGCGCCTCCCGCGGGGTGAGATCGGTAACAGTTTATGTTGCCGCCACCCCGCGTGGGCCGGGCGCAGAAGGGTGGCAGAGTGGTAGACAATATCTCAGAGGTGGAAGAAAATCGTGCATGGGAATACGGTATCATGCAGGGAATTCGCGGGCCGCGTCGTATTCTCGTGCCATTAACCTTACACGCACCTGACAAGGAGGCGTCCCCCTGTGCGTGCGGTGCAAGAAGATTTGCGTAACCCCTTCCGGATCGCCCAGCAGCAGGTTCGCCACGCGGTCGACGCGCTCGGCGCCGACGAGCGCGTCTATGAGATCCTGAAAGCGCCGCAGCGCACGGTGGAAGTCCAGATCCCGGTCCGCATGGACGACGGCCGGCTCCAGGTCTTCACCGGATACCGCTGCCAGCACCTCCGGTCGATCGGCCCCACCAAGGGTGGCATCCGGTTCCACCCGCAGGTCACCCTGGACGAGGTCCGGGCCCTGTCGATGTGGATGACCTTCAAGACGGCCGTGGTGGGACTTCCGTACGGCGGCGCCAAGGGCGGCGTGATCGTCGACCCGAAGCAGCTCAGCGAGCGGGAACTCGAAGCGCTGGCGCGCGGGTACATCCGGGAGATCGCGCCCGTCATCGGTCCCGAGCGCGACATCCCGGCGCCGGACGTCAACACCGACGCCCGCATCATGGCCTGGATGATGGACGAGTACGAGCGGACCCGGGGCGGCGGCGCCTTCCCCGGCGTCATCACCGGCAAGCCGCTGGTGCTCGGCGGCTCCGAGGGCCGGGCCGCGGCCACGGGCCAGGGCCTCGTCTACACGGTCCGGGAGGCGGCCGCCCGCCTTGGCGTCCCGCTCGCCGGCGCCCGGGTGGTCATCCAGGGGTTCGGCAACGCGGGCACCTTCACGGGCACGCTGCTGGAGCAGATGGGCGCCCGGGTCGTCGCCGTCAGCGACTCCCGCGGCGGCATCTTCTCCCCGAAGGGCCTCAAGATGGCCGACGTGATCGAGCACAAGCGGCGGACCGGCTCCGTCGTCGGGTTCCCCGAGACCGAGGCGGTGACGCAGCAGGAGCTCCTCCAGCTGGAGTGCGAGATCCTGGTCCCTGCCGCCCTGGAGAACCAGATCACCGGCGAGGTCGCCCGGGGCATCCGCGCCCGCATCGTGGCCGAGGCGGCCAACGGCCCCACCACGCCCGACGGCGACCAGGTCCTCGCCGAGCGCGGGATCTTCCTCATCCCGGACATCCTGGCGAACGCCGGGGGGGTGACCGTCTCCTACTTCGAGTGGGTGCAGAACCTGAGCGGGCTCTACTGGACGGAGGCCGAGGTGCTGCACCGCCTGGAGGAGCGCATGGTCGCCGCCTTCCACAGGGTGACGCGGACCGCCGAAGGGCGGGGCCTCGACATGCGCACGGCCGCCTACGTCGTGGCCGTCCAGCGGATCACCGAGGCCCTCAAGGCGCGGGGTCTCCTGGACTGAGCGCTGCCAGGATGGCGGCCTCGTGCTCCGGCCGGAGGCCGCCGGTGACCAGATCCGCCAGAACGCCGGCCAGCGGGGCCACCCGGTCCTGCTGGCCGGCTTCCGTCAGCCGCGCCGTGGCCAGGTGGCCCAGCGCCAGCCAGTACGCGTCCTCCGGCCCGAACCCCGGGGCCAGCGGCGCCTCCGTCCGCTGCCAGCGTCCGTCGCGCCGTTCGTAGAGGGGCCACAGGAGGCCCAGGGCGTCCAGGAGGGCCAGCTCGTCGATGACTTCCTCCACCACGGTGTCCCGCGGCCCTCTCAGCCCGATCCGGTCGGCCAGGGACTGCAGCCGGTCCACGGGTCCCGACTGGCCGCTCAGTTCGGCCAGCACGGCCGCCGCCAGCACCGTGCCCATCCACCAGTAGTCCTCCGGCCCGAAGGGCCGCCCATAGAGGTCGGGGGCCTCACGCAGGGCCCCCCGCCCGCTCTCCAGCACTTCCCGCACCTGCGGGTCCATTCGCGCGCCTTCCCTCCACGCGGGAGCCGGGGTTTGCCCACGCCGCGAGCCGCTCGGCAAGCTCCTGCAGGCGCCGGTCGACCCGGTCGAAGACGCTCCCGGGGGTGAACCCGCCGTCCGGGAGCGGCTCCCCGGCAGGAACGCCGGTGAGGAGCTCGATCCCCTCCTCCACCGTGCTCACGGCCCAGATGTGGAACTGGCCGGCCCGGACGGCGTCCACCACCTCCGGGCTCAGCATCAGGTTCGCCAGGTTCTGCCGGGGGATCATGACGCCCTGGCGGCCGGTCAGCCCCTTCACCTTGCAGACCTGGAAGAACCCCTCGATCTTCTCGTTCACGCCCCCGATCGGCTGCACCTGGCCGCGCTGGTTGACCGAGCCCGTGACGGCGATGCCCTGGTCGACGGGCAGCCCCGACAGCGCCGAGAGCAGGGCGTAGAGTTCGGTGCTCGACGCGCTGTCGCCGTCCACGGGGACATAGGTCTGTTCGAAGGCGATGCTGGCCGAAAGCGCCAGCGGCCGGCGCTGGGCAAAGCGCTCGCCCAGGTATCCCGAGAGGGTCAGCACGCCCTTGTCGTGGATCTGACCGGACATCTGGATCTCGCGCTCGATGTGAAGGATCCCCTTCTCGCCCATGTAGACGCGTGCGGTGATGCGGCTGGGGGCGCCGAAGCTGTAATCGCCGATCCGCATCACCGTGAGCCCGTTCACCTGGCCCACGACCGCCCCGTCCACGTCGACGAGGAGGATCCCCCGCTCGATGAGCTCACGCGTCCGCTCGGCCGGCAGGGCAGAGCGCTCCGCCTTCTCGGCGATCGCCCGGTCCACGTGCACGGCCCGCACCACGGGGCTACCGTCGGCCGCCGCCCAGGCGTCCGCCTCGTAGATGAGCTCGACCAGCTCGTTGAAGCGGGCGGAGAACTTCTCCCGGTCCTCCGCCAGGCGGTGGCTGTGCTCCATCACCCGGGCCACCGCTCCGGCGTCCAGGTGCCGGAGGCCGTCGCGCCGGCACACCTGGGCGATGAACGAGGCGTAGCCGCGCACGGTCTCCGGGACGACCGGCATGACCGTGTCGAACTCCGCCTTGAGCTTGAAGAGCTTGCGGAACCCCTCGTCGACGGCGTAGAGCAGGTGGAAGAGGTGCGCGCTGCCGATGAGGATGACCTTGACGTTCAGGGGGATGGGCTGGGGGCGCAGCGTCTCCAGGGGTACCAGGCGGAGCTCCTGCCCGGCAGGCTCGATCCGCACCTCGCGGCTCGCCAGCGCCCGCTTGAGCGCGTCCCAGGCGAACGGGCTCTGCAGGAGGTCGGCGGCCTGCAGGATCAGGTAACCGCCGTTGGCGCGGTGGAGGGCCCCCGCCTTGATGCGCGTCACGCTGGTCTGGAACTGCGTGCCCGTCCCGGTGTACTCCACCTTCCCGAAGAGGTTGGTGTACGTCGGGTTGGTCTCCACCACGACCGGGGCGCCCTTCTCCCCGTCCCGCGTCACGAACACGTTGACGCGGAAGCGGGCGAAGGGGTCCGGCCTCTGGCCCGGGCGGAGCTCCTCCGTGGCTTGGGGCGGCAGGGGGGCACCGGGGTTCTGGCCCAGCCGCATCCCGCCGATGAGCTCCTCCTGAACCCGCTCGAGCCACGCCACGACCTCCGGCAGCCCGGTGTAGCGGGCCTTGATCCGCTCCATCACCGGGTGGACGGCCGCCCTCGCCACGGCGGCGTCCAGGGTACGCAGGCTCTCCTGGACGCTCTTCTCGAGCTCCCACATCTGCCGGCTGGCCTCGGCGATCGCCTCCCGCATCTGCTCGGCTCTGCGGGCAATCTCGCGCCGCCTTTCCGGATCCAGCGTGTTGAACTCCTGCTCGGTCAGGGCCTGGCCGCGCAGCACCGGCACCGGCATGTACCCCTGCTCGGTCTGGGTGATCAGGAATCCCTGCTCCTGCGCGGTGGCCTCCAGCCGGGCGACCACCTCGGCCATCTGCGCCCGCGCCCGGCGCACCAGTTCTTCCCGCTGCTCCGCGTGCTCCTTGCTCTCCAGGGCGCGGCCGGCTGCGACGACCGCGTCGTGCAGCATCTCGTCGACGTCGCGGGCGAGCTGCGGCCCGACGCCCGGCGGGAGCCGCAGAGCCTGCGGCTGGTCCGGCTGGTCGAAGTTGCACACGTACACCCAGTCGTCCGCGGGCGGCTCGGCCTCCGCCCGCCGGGCGACGAGGGACCGGGTGTAGCTGGTCTTGCCGGTGCCGGGCGGGCCGGCCACATAGATGTTATACCCCGGCATCTTGATGGCCAGACCGAACTCCAGGGCCTTCACGGCGCGCGCCTGACCCACGAGTCCGGTGAGCTCGGGCAGCTCCGCGGTGGTCGCGAACCCGAGCTCGGCGGGGTCCCACGTGCGGCGCAGGTCTTCGGGTGCGAGCGCCAGCCGCTCTCTCACGTCGTGGCGGCCGCCGGGGACCGCAGGCGAGACCCCGGCAGCCTCCCTCCTCTCCGGACGGGTGACCGGTCGCACCTCGTATTTTACAGTACTGAGTTGTTCGTTGTGGGTTGTGAGTTGTACGTTGTGCGGTGCGCGTATCCACGCCGCGGGTACCTTGCGCCTCCACGACGCGCCCAGGGGGCCGCGCCCGCCCCGGAGCCCCGCCCCACAAACGAACCCCCGCACTGCGAGCGGTGCGGGGGCCACGTTCCACTCACAACTCACAACTCACTGCTCACTGCTCACGACTACTTTCCGGCTTTCCCACCGCTGCAGGTAGGGGAATGGGTTGAGGGTGGTGCCGTCCGGCCGGTACAGGCCCACGTGCAGGTGCGGGACGAACTTGCCCTCGGTGCCCTCCGGACCGTACCCCGTGTTGCCCACGTAGCCGACCAGCTGCCCGGCCTTCACCCGGGCCCCTTCGTACAGGCCCGGCCCGTAGCCGTTCAGATGCGCGTAGTACAGGCTGATGCCGGGCGCGGCATCCAGGGCAACGGTGAGGCGCCACCCGCCATACTCGTTCCAGCCGATCCGCACCACCTTGCCCGAGCCCGCCGCGACCACCGGGGTGCCCTTCGGCGAGAGGATGTCGATCCCCTCGTGCCGGCGGCTCACCTGGCCGTCGGGCGACCAGCTCCGGGGGTCCCCGTAGTTGTCCTGCAGGGGCTCGTACTTGGCACCCTGCGGGAACGGGAAGACGAAGGCCGGGCTCGCCAGGGGATCGCCCTGGACGGCCCCGGCCTGCGGCCGGGTGCGGATGCCCATCGTCTGACCGTCCCAGGTCACGGGGTAGCCGAACTGCGCGGCCACGAACCAGGTGGGCACGTAGATCTCGCCGCCGAGCAGCGCCGGCCGGCCGGGAGCCTCGAGGCGGGTCCCGTTGTGGAACGCGGTCCGGCTGTCCTGCCACAGCGCGAGCGCGTGCCCGGGCGCGGAAAGCTCCACCCGGCGGTCACCCGGGTCCCAGTGTGGGGTCAGGCCCAGGGCCCGGGCCAGCGGCCAGGTGGAGCTGAGAAGCTGCCCGTCGCGCAGGAAGGGTTTCGCCCCCGCCACCGGGGTACCGTTCACGACGACCTGGTACGGACCCGCTGCCAGCGCGGGAAGGGCAGGGAGCCAGGCAGCCACGGCAAGGGAAAGGATGCGGGCGAGACGGCGCCGCCACGCGTGGTGCATGCGGATCACCTGCGGAGGATTTGGTAGGTACCGGGAAGACGGCCGTCTGTTCCCTGACAACCTCTATTCTATCTGGATGTGGTCAGTCGAGACAATAACGGTTGATGAGGAAAATGTTCCCATGCGCGCATGAACGGGCGTGCAGCCTCCGCACGGAAAAAACGGCCGGTGGGCGGCGCCATCGCCGCCCACCGGCCCGCGGCCGGCCGGGACGCTCACAGGAGCCCCATCTGACGGGCCTTCTTCAGCCGGTCGCTCATCATGTCCGGCGTCCACGGTGGGTCCCACACCAGCTCCACGTGGACGTCCTCCACGCCGGGCAGGCTCCGCAGCACGGCTTCCGCCTGCTGGGTGATCATCGGGCCGATCGGGCACGCCGGCGTGGTGAGGGACATCGCCACGAACACCTTGCCGCCGTCGATCTGCACGTCGTACACGAGGCCGAGGTCGACCACGTTGATGTGGAGCTCCGGGTCCTTGACGACCTCGAGCGCCTTCATGACCTCCTCGCGGGTCGGCACCCCACCACCCCCTCAGCCGACGGAGCCCTCCATCTCGAGCTCGATCAGGCGGTTCATCTCGACCGCGTACTCCATCGGCAGCTCCTTGGTGAAGGGCTCGATGAAGCCCTGGACGATCATCTGGGTCGCCTGCTGCTCGGAGATGCCGCGGCTCATGAGGTAGAACAGCTGCTCCGCCGAGACCTTGGACACCGTGGCCTCGTGCTCGATGGCCACATCCTCCTCCGCGATCTCCATGTAGGGGATCGTGTCGGTCTTGGACGCCGGGTCGAAGATCAGGGCGTCGCAGTTCACCTTCACCTTGCTGCCCTCGGCGCCCTTGTGCACCTGCACCAGGCCCCGGTAGGTCGTGCGGCCGCCGTCCTTGCAGATGGACTTCGAGGTGATGGTGCTCGAGGTCCGCGGCGCCAGGTGGATCACCTTGGCCCCGGCGTCCTGGTGCTGGCCCTTGCCGGCGAAGGCGATGGAGAGGATGTCCGCCTTGGCCCCGGGCTCGCGCAGGATGACGGCCGGGTACTTCATGGTGACCTTGGAGCCGATGTTGCCGTCGACCCACTCCATGGTGGCGTCGGCGTACGCGACGGCCCGCTTGGTCACAAGGTTGTACACGTTGTGCGACCAGTTCTGGATCGTGGTGTAGCGGCAGCGGGCGCCCCGCTTCACGATGATCTCGACCACCGCGCTGTGGAGCGAGGAGGACGAGTACGTGGGCGCCGTGCAGCCCTCGACGTAGTGGACGAACGCACGCTCGTCGACGATGATGAGGGTCCGCTCGAACTGGCCCATGTTCTCCGCGTTGATGCGGAAGTAGGCCTGCAGGGGGATCTCCACGTGCACGCCCGGGGGCACGTAGATGAACGAGCCGCCCGACCACACGGCGCTGTTCAGGGCTGCGAACTTGTTGTCACCGGGGGGGACCACGGTGCCGAAGTACTGCCGCACGAGGTCCGGGTACTCGCGGACGGCGGTGTCGGTGTCGACGAAGATGACACCCTTCTCCGCCAGGTCCTTGCGGATGTTGTGGTACACGACCTCGGACTCGTACTGGGCGCTGACTCCCGCCAGGAACTTGCGCTCGGCCTCGGGGATGCCCAGGCGGTCGAAGGTGCGCTTGATGTCCTCCGGCACCTCGTCCCAGCTGCGGCCCTTCTTCTCGACCGGCTTCAGGTAGTAGTAGATGTCGCCGAAGTCGATCTCACTCAGGTCTGCGCCCCAGGTGGGCATGGGCTTCTTCAGGAAGATGTCCAGCGCCTTGAGCCGGAACTCCCGCATCCAGTCGGGCTCGTTCTTGTGCCGGGAGATCTGCTCCACGATCTCGCGGTCCAGGCCCTTGCGGGTCTTGAAGACGAACTGCTCCGGGTCACGGAAACCGTACTTGTATTCTGTGCCCAGGATCTCCAGGGCTTCCTTGGCCATGTGTGTTCACGACCTCCCCTCGGGGTCGAGCCCGCTCATCCCCATCTCCACCGCGTTCCAGGCCAGCGTGGCGCATTTGATCCGCACCGGGTACCGGGCCACCCCCTGGAGGCTCTGGATCTCCCCCAGGTCCCGGAACGGCCCGGCGTCCCCCCGCATCATGGCCCGGAACCGCTCCATGATGCGGCGGGCTTCCTCCAGGGTCTTGCCCTTCAGGGCCTCGCTCATCATGGAGGCGGACGCCATGCTGATGGAACACCCACGGCCCTGCCACCGCACCTCTCGGAGGCGGCCCTCCTCGACCTTGAGCTGCAGGTCGATCGTGTCCCCGCAGGTCGGGTTCTCGAGGTGCACCGTGGTGTCCGGGTCCGGTAGCAGCCCCCGGTTCCGGGGACGGCTGTGGTGGTCCAGGATCACCTGCTTGTAGAGCTCCTGCAGCGGGATGCTGTACCTGTCTTCAGACGACATGGCGGAAGAACTCCCTTGCCCGCGCCAGGCCGGCGACCAGGCGGTCGATATCTTCCTCCGTATTATACACGTAGAACGACGCCCGGTTGGTGGCAGGCACTCCCAGCACCTCGCGGTGCAGCGGCTGCGTGCAGTGGTGGCCGGCCCGGATGGCAATGCCCTCGCCGTCCAGGACGGTGGCCACGTCGTGCGGGTGCACGTCTCCCAGGTTGAAGGCCACCAGCCCCGCCCGGGGCTCGCGGGGGCCGTAAACGGTGACGTCGGGCAGCTCGGCCAGGCGCTCGAGCGCGTACCGCACCAGCGCCTCCTCGTGCTCCCGGATGGCGGCCGGTCCGCCGATGGCGCGGATGTAGTCGACCGCCGCCGCCAGGCCCACCGCACCGGCGACGTTGGGCGTGCCGGCCTCGAACTTCCACGGCAGGTCGTTCCAGGTGGCCCCCTCGTAGGTGACCGACCGGATCATCTCGCCCCCGCCCAGGAGCGGCTGCATCCGCTCCAGGAGCTCGCGCTTGCCGTAAAGGACGCCGATCCCCATCGGCCCCATCATCTTGTGGCCGGAGAAGGCGAGGAAGTCGGCGTCCAGCGCCTGCACGTCCACCGGCATGTGGGGCACGGACTGGGCGCCGTCCACCACGACGATGGCCCCGGCGGCGTGGGCGGCGGGGATGATCCGCTCGATCGGGTTGATCGTGCCCAGGGTGTTCGAGGCGTGGGCGATGGCCACCACCTTGACGCCGTCGAGCATCTCGTCCAGCCGGCGCATGTCGAGCGTCCCGTCCGGCAGGAGGGGGAAGTAGCGCAGGCGGGCCCCCGTGCGGCGGGCGACGAGCTGCCAGGGCACCAGGTTCGAGTGGTGCTCCATCGGGGTGAGGAGCACCACGTCCCCGGGGTGCAGGTGGTCGAGGCCCCAGGCGTAGGCGACCAGGTTCAGCGCCTCGGAGGCGTTGCGCACGAAGACGCAGGTCGCCGGGTCGGGAGCGCCGATGAAGGCGGCCACCTTCGCCCGCGCCTCCTCGTATGCGGCGGTCGCGGCCTCGCCCAGGGTGTGGATCGAGCGGTGCACGTTCGCGTTGATGGTCTCGTAGTACCGCGCGATGGCGTCGATCACCGCCCGCGGCTTCTGCGTCGTCGCCGCGTTGTCGAGGTAGACGAGCGGCTTCCCGTTCACCTCGCGCGCCAGGATCGGGAAATCCTGGCGGATCTTCTCAATGTTCATAGGCCCAACTTCCCGTCGATCAGACTCTCGATCTCGGAACGAAGGCCAGTACCCTGGGCCGCCTCGAGGAGCGGCTGCAGGAAACCCATCACGATCAGCCGCTTGGCCCGGTTCTCCGGGATGCCGCGAGAGCGCAGGTAGAAGAGCTCCTCGTCGTCCACCCGGCCGCTCGTGGCGGCGTGGCCGCCCCGGACCACGTCGTCGTCGTCGATGAAGAGGCTGGGGATCGAGTCGACCCGGCAGCCCCGGTTGAGGAGCAGGGCGTTCTCCCGCAGGAAGCACTCGCAGCCCTTGGCCCCCCGCATGATGTGGCCGACGCCCCGGAAAACCGCCCGGGCACTCCCGGCCAGCACGCCCCGCCCCAGGATGTCGCCGGCGCTGCGGTGGCTGCCCGGCACGTGCAGGTCCTCGGCGACCAGGTCGATGTGCTGGTCGCCGCTCCCGAAGAACACCAGCTTCAGGTTGCCCTGGGCCCCGGGCTCGTCGAGCACCGTGCGCTGCTCGGAGCGCACCAGGCTGCCCCCGAAGTCGCCGATCAGCCAGTCGACCCGGGCGTCCTTCTGCACCAGGGCCCTGCGGGTCGTGAAGCTCCACACCCCGGTGCCCCAGTTCTGGACCGAGGCGTAGCGGACCTGCGCGCCCGGCTTCGCCCAGATCTCGACCGCGCCCGCCTGGACGGTCCGGTCCGGGACCGGCGCCGATCCGACGTACTGGGCGACCGTCACCTCCGCCCCCGGCTCGACCACGACGAGCGTGTGGCCGAAGAGGCCCGCCCCGGCGCCGCCCGCCCACTCCACGGTCTGGATGGGCTCCTCGACCCGGACGCCGGCGGGCACGTGGATGAAGACGCCACCGCGCCAGATGGCGGCGTGGAGGGCGACGAAGATGTGTTCGTCCGGCCGGATCACGCGGGACATGAGATGCTCCCGCACGAGGTCCGGATGCTCCCTGGCGGCGGTCTCCAGGTCGGTCACGATCACGCCGTGCGGCAGCCCGGCAGGTCGGGCCGTCACGACGCCGTTCTCCAGGACAAGGGCCTTGCCGGAGTCTGCCACCTTGCGCAGGCGATCCGGCAGCGGGGCGGCGGGGCCTTCGGGGGCGTCGGCCACCACCTCGGCCAGCCGGACCGGGCTCACGTCCGTGCGCCGCCAGTCCTCGTCATGCGGGCCGGGCAACCGCAGGCTCTGGTACACCTCCCACGCCTTCGCCCGGGCCTCGGTCAGCCACTCCGGTTCCCCCCGCTCCCGGGATCGGGCCACCAGGGCCTCCCGGGAGAGTTCTCCCAGCAGGACAGGCATCCTCCCGAATCCTCCTCCGAGATCGTTCACGCCACCTGGGCGCGGACCCAGTCGTAGCCCTTCTCCTCGACCTCGTCGGCGAGCTCGGGCCCGCCGGTGCGCACGATGCGGCCGTCGACCATGATGTGGACCACGTCCGGCCGGATGTGCTTGAGGATCCGGTTGTAGTGGGTGATGATCAGGGCACCGAACGACTCGGACCGCATGCTGTTCACGGTCTTGCCCACGATCTTCAGGGCGTCCACGTCGAGGCCCGAGTCGGTCTCGTCGAGCACCGCGATGCGCGGCTGCAGGAGGGCCAGCTGCAGCATCTCGTTGCGCTTCTTCTCGCCGCCCGAGAAGCCCTCGTTCAGGTAGCGGCCGGCGAACGACTCATCCATCTCCAGGAGCTGCATCTTCTCCAGGAGCATCTCCTGGAACTCCCAGACGCCGATCTCCTCCCCGCGGATCGAGTTCAGGGCGGTCCGCAGGAAGTTCGCCACGGTCACGCCGGGCACCTCGACGGGGTACTGAAAGGCCAGGAACAGGCCGTGGCGGGCCCGCTCGTCCGGCGGCAGCTCCAGCAGGTTCACCCCGTCCAGGAGGACCTCGCCCGTCACCTCGTACGCGGGGTGCCCCATGATCGCCTTGGAGAGGGTCGTCTTCCCGGAGCCGTTCGGGCCCATGAGCGCGTGGATCTCACCACCGCGGACGGTGAGGTTGAGGCCCTTGACGATCTCCCGGTCCTCGATGCGCACGTGCAGATCCCTGATGACCAGTTCCGGCCGCTGCGACACAGTCCTGTCCCCTTTCGCCCGTTTTCACGGTATTAACGTGATATAACGTGATATAATAGAGGAATCCATCGGCCAAGGCGGTGAACACATGCTGCGGGACCCATTCAAGGTGGCCGCCGTCCTGGGCGACCCCACCCGCTACCGGATCTTCGAGCACATCGTCCGCAGGGCTCCCGGCGGCGTGACCGCTCAGGAGATGGCCCAGCGCTTCTCCCTCCACCCGAACGTGGCCCGCATGCATCTGGCCAAGCTCCAGCGAGCCGGCCTCCTCTTCTCCCGGCCGGATCACCGGGGGCGGAGCGGCCGTCCCGTGCACCTCTACTTTCCGACGGGCCGGGCCGCCACGTTCGCGGTGCCGAGCCGCAACTTCGAACTGCTGGCGGAACTCCTCTCGCTGGCGCTGGCCGAGTTCGGCCCGGCCGGCCTCGAGGCCCTGGACCGCGTGGGGGCTGCGTTCGGCCGTCAGGTGGCGGCGGAGGCCGCCCGGGCCGCCGCGCCTTCCCCGGGCTCGGCCCCGGGCCGGGGGCTGGAAACGGCCGCAGAGCAACTGCGCCAGCAGGGGATCGAGATCGAGGTGGCCGGGGAAGCGGGCGCCACGCGGATCACGGTCACCAACTGCGTGTTCCACGAGCTGGCGCTCTCCCACCCGGAACACGTCTGCCGGCTCTGCGCCGCCGTGATGCACGGCCTCGTGAGTGCCTTCAGCGCCACGGCGGATATCCGGGTGCTGGAGAGCCTGCCGCGGGGCGGGGAACGCTGCGAGTTCGCGGCCACCCACCGGTGAGCCGGTGCCAGGCGACCCTCCGGCCGGCAAGCCAACCGAGAATGAGTATTAGACTCGTTCTACGACGTGAGCATACCACAGGGTAGCCGTGGAATCAACACTGCGAAGCCCCGGGGCGTGCTTGCACCGTACGGCCCTTGGCGCCGTGCGTCAGGTCCGTCAACGTGACATAATAGACACCAGGGGCCGCGGGGCTCGCGTCCGCCCCGCGGCATACGAATGCACCCAGGAGGTGGTCCCGGTGGAGGACGTGCGCCCCCGGGCCATCACCCTGATGGTGGTCACCCTGATCATGACGGCGGCGCTCGTGGGCCAGACGGCCAACCTCATGGTGCGCCAGCGCGACCGGTACACCGCGATGGCCCAGGCCCAGCTGTACAGCCGGCTCAAGATCCCGGCGCCCCGCGGCGAGATCCTGGACCGCCACGGCATTCCCCTGGCGACCAACCGGCCGGCCAACGTGGTGTCGATCCGCTACCCCCATTACAAGGATCCGGAACTGCAGAAGCGGCTCTCCGATCTCCTTGGCATCCCGCTTTCCGAGATGCGAAGCACCGTCCAGCGCAAGCTGAGGGAAGGCCGCCACTACGAGCCCCTGACCATTCTGAAGCCCCTCACCCGCGAGCAGTTCGCCATTCTCACCGAGCAGGCCGAGCGCTACCCCGGCGTCCAGGTGGAGACCGTGGCGCTCCGCAGTTACCCCCGGGGGTCCCTGGCGGCCCAGGTGATCGGCTACACCGGCACGCTCAGCCCGGAGCAGGCACGGCTCCCCGAGTTCAAGGACTACGAGGGCAGCGACCTGGTCGGTCAGGCCGGGCTCGAGGCCTACTACGAGCACGAGCTGCGGGGCCGCAAGGGCGAGTGGCAGGTCGAGGTGGACCCGGGCTACCGCCCGACGGCCGACCTGGGGGTGGCGGTCCAGCCTGTCCCCGGCAACAGCCTGCGCCTGACGCTCGACGCCAACCTGCAGTCGGTGACCGAGCGCGCGCTCGAACGCATCATGAAGTACCTGCAGGAGACGCCCAACACGATCGACGGCCGGATCTACCGGAACGCGCGCGCGGGCGCGGCCGTCGTCCTCGACGCGCGCACCGGCGCCGTGCTGGCCATGGCCAGCTATCCGTCCTACGACCTGAACATCTTCGTGCGTCGCGATCCGCAGGAGGTCCAGGCCACCTTCCAGGCTCCCCTGTCCCCGATGCTCAACCGCGCGATCGGCGCCCGCTACTACCCCGGGTCCAGCTGGAAGATGGTCACCCTGGGGGCCGCCCTCGCCACCGGCGCCGTCAAGCCCACCGAGCGGATCCTCGCCGTGGGGCGGTACGAGCCCACCGGCCAGTCGGACTGGCGAAACCACGGCTGGGTGGACGCCGTGCGGGCCCTGCAGGTGTCGAGCAACATCTACTTCTACGAGATGGGCCGGCGGGTCGGGATCGACAACCTGGTCAACTTCGCCAAGGGCTACGGCTTCGGCCAGCGCACCGGCATCGATCTGAAGGGCGAGCAGGATGGGGTGCTGCCGGACGCCGAGTGGCGCGCGCGGTGGGCCCGGGTGACCGGGGAGAGCTGGACCCTGGGCTACACGACCCAGGTGGCGATCGGCCAGCTCGTCGAGGTGACCCCGCTCCAGCTTGCCCGCTACGCGGCGGCCATCGGCAACGGCGGCAAGCTGCTGCGGCCCTACCTGGTCGATTCGATCGTCGACCCGGGCGGCCGCGTGATCCAGAAGACGCAGCCGCAGGTGGTGGGCCAGTTGCCGGTCCCGCCGGAAGCCCTGGCGGTCATCCGGCGCGGGATGGAGGCCGTCACCGAGCCGGGCGGGACGTCGAGCTTCGCCGTCTGGCCGCTGCCCGGAATCCGGACGGCGGGCAAGACCGGGACCGCCCAGTACGTCGGCAAGGACCCGTACGGTGTCTACGTGGCCTACGCCCCCGCCGAGGATCCCGAGATCGCCGTCGCCGTGGTCATCGAGCAGGCCGGGAGCGGG
Organism: Caldinitratiruptor microaerophilus; assembly: GCF_025999835.1. Classification (NCBI taxonomy): domain Bacteria; kingdom Bacillati; phylum Bacillota; class Clostridia; order Eubacteriales; family Symbiobacteriaceae; genus Caldinitratiruptor; species Caldinitratiruptor microaerophilus. The sequence goes on from NZ_AP025628.1 coordinate 2,631,275, forward strand.
AGCGCCGTCTCCCACGTGGCCCGCGCCATCATGGCGGCGTACTTCGGGGTCGAGCTGCCGGACGGCGATCCGGCGAAGCTGCCGGCGGAGCCCGAGCCCGGATCGCCGGCGCCCGGCGTGGCGCGCTAGCGCCCGCCGGCCGTTTTTTGCCGATTTTTCCCGACTCGCCCCGACCCCGGCCGCTGTCCGCCCGGGAATACTAAGCGCGGCTCCCGTTCCACTTCGCGGAGGTGAAGGGGATGGCGCAGTTCCAGAACCTGGGCGGGCTGAAGCCCGACGAGAACCGCCAGCAGCGGAACCAGCAGAACGCGGCGGCGGCCCAGGCCGCGGGGCTGGGGCAGCAGGCGGGGGCGCAGGCCGCCTTCGGGGGCCCGATGGCCACCGGCGCCGCCGGGGGGTTCACGGGCCAGGCGGCTGGCGGCACGGCGGGCTTCGCCCAGCTGGGCAACCCGCAGGGTAGCGGTCAGGCAGCGGCCCAGGCAGCCGGCGGTAACCTGCAGAGCGGTCTGACCTCGGGCCTCGCCGGATACGAGGTCACCCCGCAGTACCGGCAGGCCCGGAGCCAGCAGAACGCGCAGGCCGCGCAGCAGGCGGGCCTGGGCCAGCAGCGGTAGCCGCGGCCCGGCAGGGACGGGAGAGGCGCCCCGGCGGGAGCCAGGGCGCCTCTCCGACTGCGGAAAGGGAAATCATCCCCCGGCGCCGGTGAGGAGGAAATGCTCCCAGACGCCGGACCAGAACTCGCTCGTGTCGTGGCCCGGCAGGCCGGGACTGACCTCCAGCCCGAGGTCGTCCCGGAGGCGCCGCAGGGCTCCCTCCGCGGTGTCCCTGTCCGGCAGCGTGCCCAGCTGGACGGTGAGATCCCGGAGCGCCTTCTCGCCCCGGCCGCGGAGGGGCGAGCCCGGAAGTTCGTCCATGAGCTGCCGGACCAGCGGGTGCGCGGCGTTCAGCACCCATCCGTCGACGTACGTGAGGAGGGTCTCCGGCCCAGCACCGTCGAAGGGCAGGACGGAGAGCCCGCCCAGACGCCGGGGCTCGGGCGCGCCGCGGCCGTGGACGGCGTAGCTGACCCCGGCGCGGGTGTCGACCACAACGCGCACGGGCCGGTAGTCCCGCTCGAGCAGGGCGTCCATGACCGGGTGCGAGTCCAGGGACGTGTAGAAAGGAAGCCCGGAGCCGGCCGCCCGTGTCAGCCGGAAGTGGCGGTCCCACCAGAAGTCGTCCGCCAGGTGTGCCCCGCTCTCCGGCCACGCCACCCGGTCCTCGCCGACTGGCACCCGTGCCACCTCCGGGTGGCGCAGGACCTCAGCCCACGGGACGAGCGCGCGCTCGCCGCCGCGCCGCAGGGGATAGACGGGCAGCCCGGCCAGGCGGGACCACACGGCGTCCGACCCCGTGGCCGCCGCGTGGCGCCCCAGGTGGGGCACGTCGAGGAGGGTGCCCAGCGTGTCCCCCGTCTGGACGGGGGTGAGCCGGCAGGAGCGCAGGAGATCGAGGAGATCGTCCGCCAGCCGCTCGTCCAGCCGGCGCACCAGCCGGCGGTACGCCTCGTCCTCCACGAACTCGGTGCGGGCGAGCCGGAGCTGAAGCCTCAGCTCCCGGCTCGACAGGTTGAGGTCGAAGGCGACCGCAGGGCCACCCAGGAACGCCGGCAGCCGGTCCCCGACGTAGATGCCGTCCAGGCTGACGGCCCGCGGGAGCCGCCCGGGGTCGAACTCGGCCACCGCCCGGGCCTCGCCCACCCCGGCCGCGACCAGCCGGCCGGGCACCTCCAGGTACCCGTACTCGATGAACCCCCGGACCCCGTCCCCGTCGAACTCCACGCGGCGCGATCGCAACTGGTGCCGTCGCGCCGGGTCACGGAGCAAGTAGTGGGCCGGATCCAGGAGGCGCAACCGGAACCCGGAGCCGTCGTCGGCCGGAATCACCGTCTCCGCCGTCCCGGCCCGCACCCGGATCGGGAACTCCAGGTGGCGGGCCCAGTGGCGGACGACCTGCTCCAGGTCCGGATACTCCACCCCATCCATGAGGTCCAGCTCCAGCCGGGTGCCCACGGGCAGGTCCGGCCGGCACGCGGTCTTTCGGATCGTGCTGTGCAGGCCCTCGATCTCGAGCCGCACCGGATCGGACCCCGGCAGGTGGTGGCGCGTCTCGACGGTGAGCCGTCGGGCCACCAGGAACGCGGAGAGCGCTCCGATGCCGAAGCGGGCGATCGGGCTGAACCCCAGGGGCCCGTACTGCTCCCGGAAGGCGGCCGAACTGTAGTAGCTGCGGCCCACCCGCAGGAAGAAGTCCCGGACGATGGCCTCGCTCATGCCGGCGCCATTGTCCGCCACCACCAGGCGGCCCGGCTCCCACTCCAAGCTGACCTCCGGTTCATACCCGGAAGTGACGGCGCGGCGGAGCCGGCAGGCGTCCACCGCGTTCTGGAGCAGTTCCCGCACGACGACCCGACGGGGATCGGGGTAGATGTTGTTCCCTGCCAGGAGCTCGATGACCTCGTGGCTCGAAAGCTCAAAGCGCAGAATCTCGGTTTCCGGTTCGGACACCCGAATCCTCCTCCGTGCTCGCCGGCCCGCGGACCCGGCTCGTAGATTTCACGGGCCGGGAGCCCGGTTCCTGCCGGAGGAGAATCCGGCGGGCGCCTAGTGCACGGGGGCTTCGACCCGGGCCAGCTCCTCCACCAGGTGCGGGTTCAGGACCCGGACCCGGACCCCGCGCCGGCCCCGGGAGCTCGCCTGCAGGACCCCGGCCGCCCGCAGCTTCGCGAGCGCCTGGACCAGGGAGCTGTGGTGGACGCCGGCCTCCCGCGCGGCCTCGTTGAGGCGAACGGTGGTGGGCTTGCCGGACCAGCCGGACAGGAGGACGTACATCCCGTGGCGCTCCGCCACCGTCAGGCTGGCCACGGCCTGGCGGGCGGACCTGACGAGCCGGCGGTCTTCGGCGTCCTCCGCGCTGCGGCGGCGAACGAGGACCGCGCCGATCAGGGCGGCCGCGCTCTCGGCCAGGAGTCGCTCGGCCTCGCCGAAGGGCCGGCCGGGGTGGCGGAGCACCAGGAAGCCGAACTGGCGGCCTCCCGCCGCCACCGGGACCACGATGTCACCGTCCCGGGCTTCGGGCGCGGCCGAGGTGACGAGCTGCGGGACGCCGCCGGTCACCCGGGCCAGGGTGGCAAGAAGGCTGGCGGGCTCGACGTTCGGGTCGGAGAGCGCCGCCTGGCTGAGGGACCGGACCGCAGCCCGGATGCTGGTCGTAGGCTCCATCGTGATCGGCATCACAAGCCCTCCCTCACCAACTCCGTCCGTCTTATCCTAACGGCCATGCCCGTAGACTCTGCAGACCCCTTTCTGACTAGTTGCAGTGGACCATCCGTTGCATGTTCGGTCTATCACAAGCCCGGCAGGCCGCGGTTTGGCTCGTGTTCCCGGGCTGGGTTGCGGCAGGGATCATCCCGCGGGAAGCGAACGTTTGCTAGACGGAGCAGGCCCAGCCGGAGGGGGAAACGGATTGCCGCCCCACGACCGTCCACGCCCGCACGCCGCGGCCGGCCTCCTGGCCACCCTCACCGCCCTCGCGTTCGGCCTTGCCGCCTGCCGGCCGGCTCCGGCCGCCCCCGCCTCCGCGCAGGGGCTCGCCTCACCGCCGGCGGCCGGAACCGGGTCCGCCGGGCCGCCACCGGCGCCCCCGCCGCGGCGGTTCAACCTCATCATCGCCGGCGGCACGGTGATCGACGGAACCGGTGGTCCGCCCCGGCGGGCAGACGTCGGGGTGAACGGGGACCGCATCGCCGCGGTCGGCGACCTCTCCCGGGACGAGGCGGGGCGCCGGATCGACGCGACAGGGCTCGTGGTGGCGCCCGGCTTCATCGACCCGCACTCTCACGTCTGGGACACGCTCCCCGGTTACGCGACCGACGCGGACACCACCGCCGCCCTCCGACAGGGCATCACCACCTCGGTCGGGGGTGTCGACGGCCGGTCGCGGTGGCCGGTGGGGGCCGGCCTCGCGGACGTGGAGAAGCGGGGTACGGGGGTGAACTTCGCCACCTTCGTGGGACACGGCACGGTGCGGGCGCAGGTGATCGGTCACGCCGGCCGGGCCCCTTCGCCGGCGGAACTCGCCCGCATGGAGGACCTGGTCCGGCAGGCGATGGCCGAGGGCGCGCTGGGGCTGTCGTCGGGTCTGGAGTACGAGCCCGGCCTGCACGCGACGACCGACGAGCTGGTGGCGCTGGCCCGGGTGGTTGCGGCGGCCGGCGGCGTGTACAGCTCCCACGTGCGGGCCGAGCGCCGGGACGTGCTCGCCGGGGTCCGGGAGGCCATCGCGATCGGGCGGCAGGCCGGGGTCCCCGTCAACCTGTCGCACCTCAAGGTCGTCTACCCGTCGCAGTGGGGGCGGTTCGGGGAGCTGATCGCCGAGGTGGAGACGGCCCGGGCGGAGGGCATCACGGTCTTCGCCGACGTCTACCCATACCTGGCGCCCGACTACGCGATGGACGTGCCCCTGGGCGCCGTGTACGGCTCGCTGCCCCCGGAGACCTTGGTCGTGAAGCAGGCGCCCGAGCGCGCGCTGGTGGGCGAGTCGGTCGCCGCGCTCGCCGCCCGGACCGGACGCGACGCGAGGGAGTTCGCCCGCGATCTGGCCCGGACGGGCGGGGTGACGGTAGCCGCGGAGATCGTCCGACAGGACCAGCTCGAGGCGCTTCTCAAGGCGGACTGGACCGTGGTCGGGACCGACGGGGGATCGCCGCCGCTCGAGCCGGACCCGGCCCGGGCGCTCGGCCGGATCCATCCCCGCAGCTACGGCACGTTCCCGCGCGTCCTGCGCTGGACCCGGGAGGGACTCCTTCCCCTCCCGGCCGCCGTCCGGAAGATGACGGGAGAGACCGCCGACCGCCTGGGCCTGACCGGGCGCGGGTACGTCCGGGAAGGCGCGTACGCCGACATCGTCGTCTTCGACCCGGAGACCGTCGCCGACCGGGCCACCTGGTGGGACCCGCAGCAATACCCGGAGGGCATCCTCTACGTCCTGGTCAACGGCCAGGTCGCCGTCGAGCGGGGCGAGCGGGTCCCCGGCATCCGCGCCGGCCGTGTGCTCCGGCACGGCGGCGCGGTCGGGGCGCGCTCCGGGGTGGAAGCCGCAGCGGAAGACACCGGTTCCGATTGACTTCGCGGAGATATGGACCGTACAATGAGGTCACCTTAATACCATAAGGGGGTAGGGGAAGCACCCATGGGCCCTCAGCGCCTGGCCCTCGCTGCGCTGCTGGTGGGAGCCGCAACCGCGCTCGCCGGCTGCGGCCAGCGAAGCGAGACATCGGCGGACAAGGGCGGAGCGCAGCAGGTCGAGCTCGTGGCGAGGTCCGACCTGAAGTTCTCCGTGGACACCCTGAGCGTGAAGGCGGGCCAGCCGGTCGCCCTGGTGCTCCGGAACGAGGACACCGCCCAGCTCCACGACTTCACCATCCTGAAGATCCCGGTGAAGGATGTACGCGGGGGCAACGAGGCAAAGGGTGAAAACGTCCACGCGGGAATGGACATGGGCATGGAGCCCGCCCTGCACGTTTCCGTCCAGCCCGGCCAGACCGGGCGCCTGGAGTTCACCCCGACGGACAGAGGGCAGTACGAGTTCTTCTGCACGGTACCCGGTCACAAGGACGCGGGCATGAAGGGCACACTCACGGTAAACTGAGGCCATCGGAACCGCGGTCACCTTGACGCCGGACCGCCCGGCCCTGTATCCTCGTTGCCAGGATTGCCAACCGAACCCCTCCGGTGCCGCCTGCCACGGGCGGAGAATAGGGAACCGGGTGCAAGTCCCGGGCGGTCCCGCCACTGTAACCGGGGAGCAAACCGGGCCCGGCAGTCCGGCTTCGAGCCGCTGCCCGGCCAAGCCACTGGAGGACTTCCTCCGGGAAGGCGCCCGGGGCGCGAGGAGCCGGAAGCCAGGAGACCTGCCGGAGGAGGTGTCCGGCCACGGGGCACGGTGTCTGCCCCGGGGCCGGGGTTCGCTGGGGATGATGGTAAAGTTCCCAGCCGGTCATGCACCGGCTGGGCTTGTTCTTTCTGGAGCACTCGCCCTGAGGAGGATGCCGCCGTGAACGGACTGTACCAGACCGTGCGCCGAATTGCAGACCTGGACCGGGAGGCGATGCGCCGCGCCCGGGATCGCCTGGACCGGCTCACCAAGCCGCAGGGAAGCCTGGGCGTCCTCGAGGACCTGGCCGAGCGGCTGGCCGGGATCACCGGCAGCCCGCTGCCGCGCCTCGGCGACCGGGCCGTGGTCGTCATGGCCGCCGACCACGGCGTGGCGGCCGAGGGCGTCAGCGCCTACCCGCAGGAAGTGACCGCCCAGATGGTCCGGAACTTCGTGCAGGGCGGCGCCGCGATCTGCGTGCTGGCGCGGCAGGCCGGGGCCCGGGTGACGGTGGTCGACATGGGCGTGCGGGAACCCACCGCCGCCCACGGGGTGGTCGAGCGGCGGATCCGCGCCGGCACCGGCAACATCGCCCGGGGGCCGGCCATGACCCGCGAGGAGGCCGTGGCGGCCCTGGAGACCGGGATCGAGATCGCACGCATGGAGATCGCCCGCGGCGCCACGCTGCTGGCCACCGGCGACATGGGGATCGGCAACACGACGGCGGCCAGCGCCGTCACGGCCGCCATCAGCGGGCAGCCGGTCGCCGCCGTGGTCGGCCGCGGCACCGGCATCCCGGACGGGCGGCTCGCCCTCAAGGTGCGGGTGGTCGAGGAGGCCCTGCGCGTGAACCGCCCCGACCCCGGCGATCCGGTCGACGTCCTGGCAAAGGTGGGCGGGCTCGAGATCGGCGGCCTGGCGGGCCTCATCCTGGGCGCCGCGGCCGCCCGGGTCCCCGTCCTGGTTGACGGCTTCATCGCCGGCGCCGCCGCCCTCCTCGCCGCCCGCCTGGCGCCGGCCGCCGTACCCTACATGCTCGCCTCCCACCTCTCCGAGGAGCCGGGGCACGCCGTTCAGCTCCGCCTCCTGGGGCTGGAGCCGCTCCTGCGCCTCCGGATGCGGCTCGGCGAGGGCACGGGGGCTGCCCTCGCCATGCACCTGGTCGAGGCGGCCACCCGCGTCCTCGCCGAGATGGCGACCTTCGAGTCGGCCGGGGTCTCTACGCGGCTCGAGCCGCCCGCCGGGGATCGAACCGCCGGAGAAGGAGCGAGTTCGACACCACGGACACCGAGCTGAACGCCATCGCGGCGCCCGCGATCATGGGGGTGAGCTGGCCCAGGGCCGCCAGCGGGATGCCCAGGACGTTGTAGATGAACGCCCAGAAGAGGTTCTGCTTGATCTTCCGCATGGTGGCCCGGGAGAGCCGGATGGCGGCGGGAATCCCGCGCAGGTCGCCGGACATGAGGGTGATGTCGGCGGCCTCGATGGCCACGTCGGCACCGGTGCCGATGGCGATGCCCAGGTCGGCCGTGGCCAGCGCCGGGGCGTCGTTGATGCCGTCGCCCACCATGGCGACGACCTTCCCCTCGGCGCGCAGCTTCTCGACCTCGGCCGCCTTGTCCTCGGGCAGCACCTCCGCCAGCACCCGCTCGATCCCGACCTGCCGGGCGATCGCCTCGGCCGTGCGCCGGTTGTCGCCGGTGATCATGACGACGTCGACGCCCAGCTGCTTCAGCTCGGCGATGGCCGCCGCCGAGGTGGGCTTCACCGTGTCCGCCACCGCCACGACACCGGCGACCTGGCCGTCGACGGCCAGGATCATCGCCGTCTTGCCCTCCGCCTCCAGGCGGCGGACCTCCGCCGCCACCGGCGCCGGGTCGACCCCGTGCCGCTCCATGAGCCGGGTGTTGCCCAGGGCGACGCGGCGGCCCTCCACCCGGGCCTCAACGCCGTGGCCGGGCACGGCCTGGAAACCCTCGGGCTCCGCCAGGTGGAGGCCGCGGGCCCGGGCCCCCTCCACCACGGCCCGGGCCAGGGGGTGCTCGGAGCCCCGCTCGGCGGAAGCCGCCAGGCGGACCACCTCCGCCGTGTCCCAGCCGGGAGCCGGCACCACGTCGGTCAGGTCGGGCTCGCCCCGGGTGACGGTGCCGGTCTTGTCCAGCACGACGACCTGGATCTTGTGCGCCTTCTCCAGGTGCTCGCCGCCCCGGATCAGGATGCCGGTCTGGGCGCCCTTGCCCGTGCCGACCATCACCGCCGTCGGCGTCGCCAGACCCAGCGCGCACGGGCAGGCGATGACCAGGACCGCCGTCGCGGCCCGCAGCCCGGTGCTCCAGTCGCCGGTGGCCAGGCCCCAGCCCAGGAGGGTGATCACCGCGACCCCGATCACCGCCGGCACGAAGTAGGCCGAGATGACGTCCGCCAGGCGCTGGATGGGGGCCTTCGAGCCCTGCGCCTCCTCCACCATGCGGACGATCTGGGCCAGGGCGGTGTCCGCCCCCACCCGGGTCGCCCGGAACTTGAAGGTCCCGTGCTTGTTGAGCGTGGCGCCCACCACGGTGTCGCCGGGCCGCTTGTCCACCGGCACGCTCTCGCCGGTGAGCATCGACTCGTCCACCGAGGACTCGCCCTCGACGATGACGCCGTCGACCGGGATGCGCTCGCCCGGCCGGACGACCACGATGTCGCCCACCGCGACGGCCTCGACCGGCACGTCCCGCTCCTCGCCGTCACGCACCACGCGGGCGGTCTTCGCGCCGAGGTCCAGGAGCTTCTGGATCGCCTCGGAGGTCCGCCCCTTGGCGACAGCCTCCAGCATCTTGCCGAGGATGATCAGGGTGAGGACGGTCGCGCCCGCCTCGTAGTAAACGGCCGGGCGGGCGACGGTCCCCGCGGCGTGGCCGCCGGGGGCGCCCACCAGGAAGGTCTCCGCCACGCTGTACAGGTAGGCGGCCGAGGTGCCCAGCGCCACCAGCGTGTCCATGTTGGCGCCGCCGTGCCTGAGGTTCAGCCACGCCCGCCGGTAGAACTGGGCGCCCGCCACCACCTGCACCGCCGTGGCGAGGGCGAACTGGACGTAGGGGCTGCCGAGGACCGTGTGGATCCCCAGCGGCATGAGGACCATGGACTCCAGGAGGAGCGGCAGGGTCAGGGCGGCGGAGAAGAGGAAGAGGTGCAGCTGGTGGCGGATCTCCCGCTGCCGCTCGTCCTTCTGCCGGCCCTTGTCCTCCCGCGCGACCTCGGCGCCGTAGCCGGCCTCGGTGACGGCACGGATCATCTCCTCCACGTCGACGAGGCCGGGGGTGAACTCCACCGTCGCCTTCTCGGTGCTGAGGTTCACGGCCGCCCGCTGCACGCCGGGGAGTCGGGAGAGCCGCTTCTCCACGCGGGCGACGCACGAGGCGCAGGTCATGCCCCGGATGTTCAGAGTGACCTTCTCCCGCGCCACGCCGTAGCCGAGTTCCTCGACGGCGCGGAACATCCGGTCGAGGTCGACCGCCTCGGGATCGAAGACGACGGTGGCCTTCTCCGTGGCCAGGTTGACGCTCGCCTCCCGGACACCCTCGAGGTGGGACAGCCTATTCTGGATGCGCGTCGCGCACGACGCGCACGTCATGCCGGTGATCTGGAACGTGGCCTTCTCCTCGACCTGCTCTCTCTGCGCCACTGCGGTTTCCGCCATGGGCGCTCGCCTCCCGGTTGCCGACTACCCCCCTGGGGTACTACGCCCCCTACTATAGCCCATCCGGCGGGGAGCGTCAACGACCCGCCCGCCTCCCGGGCACGGCCGCAGCGCAAGCATAGTGTGGCCACGGCCGGTCGGGGTGCGGCGGTCGGGGCGGATCCGGGCCGGCGACGCGAAGGCGCCCGCGGCGGGTCCCCGCGGGCGCCCGGGCCTGCCAGGCATCGGGCGGCACGCCGGCCTGCCCGATGTACGGTCTCACCACCAGAAACCGGGAAACGCGGCGATGCCCGGGATCCCCGCGACCGTCGGGAATGCCGATGGCACGGTCGCCACCGTGGTGACCGGCACGGCGTACTCGAACACCCGGTACACGGTCGCATTCGCCGCCGGGTACGAGGCGGCGCCGGGCGCCAGCCAGAGGTCGTCGGCCCCGGCCTGGGCGCCGATGAACGGCGAGATCCCCGAGACGGCGGCACCGCTTGCGTCGAAGAAACCCCACAGCATCCAGGCCACTCTCCTTGCTCTGACTTCTCCTCCGGGCGGGGCGGCTCTCTACATAATACGGCGACAACGAGCGGCGCGCTCCCGGCCCCTTCCCCGGGGCACGCTCCGTGGGGCCCCCTGCGCCGCGGGGGCCTCCGGAGCGGACGTGTCAGAAGAGGAGCGTCTGCCTGCGCATGTGAACGTTCAGCACCAGCCCCACGGCGATCAGGTTGGCGACGGCGGAGGTGGGCCCGTAGCTGATGAAGGGCAGCGGGATCCCGGTCACGGGCATGAGCCCGACCGCCATCCCCGCGTTCTCCAGCACGTGGAAGCCGATCATCGCCGCCACCCCGGTGACCAGCAGCACCCCGTAACGGTCCTTGGCGTGCATGGCGGCGTTCAGCACCCGCCACAGGACGACCAGGAACAGGAGCAGGACCACCGCGGCGCCGATGAAGCCCAACTCCTCCGCCACGGCCGTGAAGATGAAGTCGGTGTGCGACTCGGGCACGTACCCGAGCTGGGTCTGGGTGCCCCGGAACAGGCCCATCCCCGGCAGCCCCCCGCTGGCGATGGCGATGCGGGCCTGGATGACGTTGTAGCAGGCGTTGCGCACGTCCCGCTCGGGCTCCAGCCAGCAGAGGATGCGGTCGACCTGATACCGGCTCACCCCGGGCACCTGGATGCCGTACACCGTGGTGGCGACCACGATGCCCGCCAGCGCCCCGGCCCCCAGCAGGGCGAGGAGTCCCAGCCGCCACCCGGACATGCCCGCCATGTAGAGCATGGCGGCCACGATGGCGAGCAGCACCAGGGCGGTGCCCAGGTCCGGCTGGAGCAGGATCAGGCCCAGCACGGGGGCGATGTGGCCGCCGGCCAGGAGAAGGTGCCAGAAGGACCCCAGGTTCCCCTCCTGGCGGGCCAGGAGCGTGGCCAGCGTGACGATCACGAGCACCTTCGCGATCTCCGAAGGCTGCACGAGGATCACGCCGAGGTCGAGCCAGCCACGGGTACCGTTGACCTCCTTGCCGAGGAAGGGGACGAAGACGAGCGACAGCAGCGCGATGTTCGCGATGTAGAGGAATCGGTACAGCCGCTCGAACTCGGTGTAGTCGAACAGGAGCACAAGAACAAGGCCTGCCAGCCCCAGGAGGAGGCCGGCAGCCTGCTTCAGCACGTAGGCGCTGGATTGCTCCCCGAACTGGCCCCGGGTCGCGCTGGCCACCACGAGGAGGCCGAGCGTCCCGAGGGCGAGAACCGCCGCGAGCAGCACCCAATCCATGTTGCGGAGAAACCGGAGGTCGAAGTTCAACGCCCAAAACCCCCGCGGTCACCGGCAGGCTCGATCCGCATGAATTATAACGGCCGGGCACCCGAGAGGGGTACGGCCGGGAAAGGGTGCCGGCCCGGGGGACCCTGCAGCCGCTGGCGGGCGCTACCGCACCAGCGCGGCCCGGCGCACCCGGCGGACCGGGATGTTCGCCACCAGGACCGCCTGGTGTTCTGCCTGGGACAGGCGGACCTCCATGTTCTCCGTGTCGATCTCCATGTACTCGCTGATCACGTGGATCAGCTCTTCCTTCAGCCGCTCCAGGAATTGCGGCGTGACGCTGGCCCGGTCGTGGACGAGCACCAGGCGAAGCCTCTCCTTCGCGATCTCCGCGCTCGGCGCCTCCCGTCCCAGCACTCTGGCGATCAGGTCGAACACAGCCCCCCGCCCCCTTCACCGGGTCCCGAAGCCGAACGCCCGCTTGAGCCTGGCCAGAAGGCCCTCGTCTGTCTCCAGGTCCATGATGGGCACCTCTTCGCCCATCAGGCGGCGGGTGATGTTGCGGTAGGCCTCCCCGGACCGGGAGTTGCGGTCGAGCACAGCCGGCTCGCCCCGGTTGGTCGTCACGACGATCTGCTCGTCTTCCGGCACCACACCCAGGAGGTCGATGGCCAGGATCTCCAGCATGTCGTCGATCGCCAGCATGTCGCCCTTGCGGACCATCCCCGGGCGGTAGCGGTTGATGATCAGCATCGGCCGCTCTTTCTCCGCGGCCTCCAGCAGCCCGACCACCCGGTCGGCGTCCCGCAGGGCGGACATCTCCGGGGTGGTGACGATGATCGCCTTCTCCGCCCCGGCGATGGCGTTCTGGAACCCCTGCTCGATCCCTGCGGGGGAGTCGATCAGCACCCAGTCGAACTCCTGCCGGAGCTCCTCCGCCAGGTCCCGCATCTGGTCCGGGCGGACGGCGGTCTTGTCCTTGGTCTGGGCGGCCGGCAGGAGGAACAGGTTGTCGAACTGCTTCGACTTGATCAGGGCCTTCCGGTACTTGCAGTGGCCGTTGGCCACGTCGACCAGGTCGTAGACGATGCGGTTCTCCAGCCCCAGGAGAAGGTCGAGGTTCCTGAGCCCGATGTCCGCGTCCACCAGGCAGACCTTTTGCCCGCGCATGGCGAGCCCGGTCCCCAGGTTGGCCGTGGTCGTGGTCTTGCCGACGCCACCCTTGCCCGAGGTGACCACGATCACCTGTCCCATCGGAGTCCCTCCTCGTCCGGCCGCTCGGCCCTCGCTACGCCGGGCTGTACCGCCCCAGGAGCGGCCGCCCCTCCACCACGATTTGCCCGTTCGCCACCCGGGCGACCTCCGGCACCCCGGCTCCGGCCGGATCGGCGTCCGGCGGACGGCCCACGTACCGGCCGATGCGGAGCTGGGTGGGCTCCAGCCGCACGGCCGCCACGATGGCCGTCTCGTCGCCGGCGGCGCCGGCGTGCGCCACCCCGCGCAGGGCACCGAGCACTACGATGTGCCCCGTGGCGACCACCTCGGCACCAGGGTTCACGTCCCCCACGATGACCACGTCCCCCGGGTGCCGCAAGGTCTGCCCGGACCGAAGGGTGCGGGTGACGACCAGCGGCGGGGCGGACCGTGCCGGGCCGAACCCGACCGCGCCGGGCGCATCCGGCTCGACCCGGCGGGGGGAGGGCGGCTGCGCCGAAGGGAGCAGCCGGGTGAGATCCTCCCCTTCGCGGATCTGGCGGGGTACCAGTCCGTGCTGGCGGAGCAGGGCCACCAGCTGGGCCCGCTCCTCCTCCCCGAGCTGGCGCTTCCCGACGGCGACGGTCACCTCCGCACCGCGGAAGAACCCGCCGCTCGCTTCGAGCTTCTCGGCCAGCGCACCCATGAGCGAGTCCCAGCCCGGATGGTCCTCAAGCACGATCAGCAGGCCGTCCCGGGTCCCGCGAAACCATACTTCCTGCCGCATCCAGACTCCCTGCTTTGGCTCGTTGCGGGGACCGCACCCGGCAGGCTCCGGGCACGGGCTTGATCGGTACTTCGTCAACCGAGCGCCAAATCCTCCCTCTACGAGTAAAAAAGAGTAGCGTGCGCGGCCGAGTGCCATTGCCACCGGAAACCTGTCACGACGACCGCCGCGCCCGGACGGGTCACCGGGCCGCCCCGCGCCGGGACGGGGACGGCCGGGACCCGGGGGCCGGTGCGGGGCGCACCGCCACCGCTCCCCGCGGGTCGGGCCGGAAGTGGGTGTACCGCCCCAGGAGCCACAGGTACACGAGGGTGGTGAGGCCGGCAGACAGGATGGCGCCCGGCAGGACGGTCCCGCGCAGCGCCTGGAGGGGGGGGAGGGGCCAGCCGAAGTAGAGCAGGACGCCCAGTGTCAGCCCGCCCGTGAGCAGCCCCCCCGCCGCCCCGCCCACCACCGGCAGGAGGACGTTCTCCTTCACCACGAACCGCTCGGCCTGGCCGGCGACGAGCCCTGCCAGGCCGAGCGTGAGCACGTGCAGTCCCATGAGCCGCCCGATGGCCACGTCGAGCGCGGCGCCGGCCAGCGCCCCGGCCCCGAGCCCGACGGCCGGCCCGAAGAGGAGCCCGTAGCTCACCACCACCGCCAGGAGCACGTCCGGCACCACGCCCCACAGGCGCACGAAGCTGGCGGCCGTGGTCTGGACGAGGAAGGCCACACCGAGAACCCCGAGCAGGTGCCCGTACCTCACGGATTGTCCACCCCGGTCCCCTCGTCCGGCCCGGCCAACACCACCTGCACGAAGTCCAGGCGCGTAAAGTTCACCGCCGGCCGCACGGTGGCAAACTTGACGAGGTTGTTCTCCCGCATCCCCACGGTCTCGACGGTCCCGACCACGAGCCCACGCGGCAGCACTGCGCCGAGGCCGCTGGTCACCAGCGCGTGGCCGGGCTCCACCTGGGCGTCGCGGTTGAAGGGAAACTCCGCGACCGCTCCCTCGCTCCCCCGGCCCTGCACCCGGCCGTCCTCACCGGTGACCGCGTCGAGGATGGACGCCTGGAAGTCCGGATCGATCAGGAGCTTCACGGTCGAGGTGAAGGGAGTCACCCGCTCCACCTTGCCGACCAGGCCCTCGCTGTTCACCACCGCCATGTTGACCCGGACGCCGTCCCGGCTGCCCCGGTCGATGACCACCGACGAGAACCACGCGGAAGGGCTGCGGACGATGACCTGCGCCGGCAGAAGGGAGTAATTCGAGCGGGCCTTCAGACCGAGTTCCGAGCGCAGGGCCCGGTTCTCGTTCTCGAGGTCCGCGTACAGTGCCTGCAGCTGCCGGAGCTGGGCCAGTTCGGCCCGCAGCTGGGCATTCTCTTCCCGCAGCCGCAGGATCTCCTGGATCGCCTGGGCGGTACCGCGGACGCGAGCCGAGGTCCAGCCGGCGACCGACTGGACCGGGTAGAGCAGTGTGGCCAGGATGTTCTCCACCGCCGTGGAGGCGGGGCGCTCGCGGGCTGTCGCGACCATGAGCGCGAACAGGACGACCACCGTCACCAGCCCCGCTACCAGGGCCCGCACACCCCGGGCCCCGTGGGGCGCGGGACGTGGCAGCATGGCGACTCCTCCCGGCGTCAGGCGCGGGCCGCCCGCCGCAGGATGTGCATTTCGTCGAGGACCTTGCCGGTCCCCTTGACGACGCAGAGCATGGGTTCGTCGGCCACGTGCACCGGCATGCCCGTCTCCCGGGACACCAGCACGTCAAGGCCCTTCAGGAGCGAGCCGCCGCCGGTCATCACGATGCCCCGGTCCATGATGTCGGCAGCCAGCTCCGGCGGCGTGTTCTCGAGGGTCACCTTGATGGCCTCGATGATGGCGGCCACAGGCTCCGCGAGGGCCTTGCGCACCTCCTCGCTCGTGATGCGGAGGGTGCGCGGCAGGCCCGTCACCAGGTCGCGTCCCCGGACCTCCATCTGCTCGTCCTGGCCGGTGGGGTAGGCGGAGCCGATGGCGATCTTGACCTCCTCGGCCGTGCGCTCGCCGATGAGCATGTTGTACGTCCGCTTCACGTACTGCACGATGGACTCGTCCATCTCGTCCCCGGCGATCCGGATCGACCGGGACGTGACCAGGCCGCCGAGGGAGATGATGGCCACCTCGGTGGTACCGCCGCCGATGTCGACGACCATGCTCCCGGTCGGCTCCTCCACCGGCAGCCCGGCGCCGATGGCCGCCGCCATCGGCTCCTCGATCACGTACGCCTCCCGCGCCCCGGCCTGCAGGGCCGCGTCCTGCACGGCCCGGCGCTCGACCCCCGTGACGCCGGAAGGCACCGACACCACCACGCGGGGCCGGAACGGCGTGCGGCGGGGCTGCGCCTTGTTGATGAAGTACTTGAGCATGGTCTGCGTGATGTCGAAGTCGGCGATCACGCCGTCCTTCATCGGCCGGACGGCGATGATGTTCCCGGGCGTCCTGCCGATCATCTGCTTGGCGTCCAGACCCACGGCCATGGGCGCCTTGGTGTCCCGGTCGATGGCGACCACCGACGGCTCATACAGAACAATGCCCCGGCCTTTCACGTAGACCAGGGTGGTCGCTGTACCCAGGTCGATCCCCATGTCCCGGGCGAACAGGTTGAAGATGGACACGGCCTGCATGACTCCTTTCTCGGCGTCAGAGCAGAACGCCCGGGCCGTACCGTTCCCGGAGGCTGACGAATTGCCGATCGCCGATCACGATGTGGTCCAGGACCTCGATCCCCATGATCCGGCCCACCTCCGCCAGGCGGCGGGTCACCTCCCTGTCCTCGGGACTGGGCGTGGGATCGCCGCTGGGGTGGTTGTGGACCAGGATGACCGAGTGGGCGCTGCGGCGGATGGGTCCCTTGAACACCTCGCGGGGGTGGACGACGGACGTGCTCAGGCTGCCGACGGACACCGTCTCGACGCCCAGGACGCGCCCCCGCACGTCCAGCAGGACCACCCGGAACTCCTCCCGGTCCAGGCGGCGCATCTCCTCCATGAGCAGCGCCGCGACCTCGGCGGCCGTCCGCACGCTCGGCCGCGCCGCCCGGGCCCGCCACAGGCGCGTCCCCAGCTCCACGGCCGCCTTCAGGCGGGCGATCTTGGCCGGGCCGAGCCCTGCCACGCGCCGGAGTTCCTCCGCCGGAGCCTCGGCGAGGTAGTCGAGCGGGTGCCCGCCCCCCTCGCCCAGGAGAAGCAGTTCCTGCGCCACCTCCACCGCCGTGACCCCCGGCCGGCCCGAGTCGAGGAGCACCGCCAGGAGCTCGGCGTCGGTCAGCGCCCGGGGCCCCTGCGCCAGCAGGCGCTCCCGGGGACGCTCGGAGGGCGGCAGCGACTTCAGGGTCACGCCCTTCCGCAAGGGGAGTGTCCCTCCCGGGGGGCCACCGCCCCCCGCGGCCGCCCACCTACAGCACGGTCAAGCCGAACTCCTCCAGAAGGCGGGCGACGCGGCCGAGAGGCAGCCCGACTACATTATAGTAACACCCGAAAATACGCTCGACCAGCAGGGCTCCGAGCCCCTGCACGGCATAGGCCCCGGCCTTGTCAAGCGGCTCCCCGCTGCGGACGTACCACTCCACCTGGGCGCGCGTCAGAGGCCGCATCCAGACCGTGGTCTCCTCGTGTTCCACCCGTTTCCTCCCGCCCGGGGCGACCAGGGCCACGCCGGTGATCACGACGTGGGACCGGCCCTGGAGCCGCTCGAGCATGCGCACCGCTTCGGCCTCGTCCCGTGGCTTGCCCAGCACGGCCCCATCCAGGACGACGATCGTGTCGGCCCCGAGGACCAGGGCGTCCGGTTCCCGGGCCGCCACGGCCTCCGCCTTGCGCAGGGCCAGCGCGCGGGCGAGGTCCGCTGGCTCGCGGGTCCCGTCCCCCGGGTCTTCCGGCACACCGGAGGGCACCACCTCGAACGACAGGCCGACCTGCTCGAGCAGGCTCACCCGCCGGGGCGATGCCGATGCCAGAACGAGACGCGTCACCTATACCCCTTTCCGATCGGACGTCAGCTTCGCAGAGCCCAGACCAGCGCCAGGGCGAGTCCGACGGCCCCTGCGACCGAGATCCTGAGCTGCAGCTCGAACGAGAAGCCCGCGACCGCCAGGAGCAGGCGCCCCAGGTCGTACGAAACGTGCAGGAACGGGACCGGCAGGGCCTGTCCCACCACGTTCCCCACGACCGCTCCCGCGACGCCGACAACCAACACCAGACCGAGCGAGCGACGCACTCCGGGCCTCCTCCGGGTACCGCCAGCGGGCGGCGCCCACGGGTTTCGCTTGCGATGCTGGTGAGATTCGTGGCCGGGGCCAAGATCTCCTGGCGGCGGCCACCCGCGCGGACGGCACTTGAAGGACCGGGGCGTGCACCACTTTTTTCTATTTTACCCAGGCTACGGCCAGAATGCAACAGGGGCCCCCGGCGGGCCCCCGTGCAGGGACGTGGCGGCGCCGGACCCGGCGGCTACGCGCCGGACGTCCAGCTCCGGAACTGCTCCACCAGGGCCAGGTAGCCCGACATGGCGGCGCGGTACTGGTCCTCCCCGCCCCCCTGAGCGAGCACGCCGATCTGGCCGCCGTTCTGCACGGCCTTTTCGACCATGGCCACGAGGCTCCCGACGACGGGGTCGGACGTGTGCGGGCGCAGTTCGTCGGCCACGCCCTGCAACTGGCTCGTGTACTGAGTGAGGCGATCGGCGCCGGTGGCCTGGCCGGTGGCGTACCGGTCCCACCACGCCGCGGCTTCGTGGAGGTATCCGCTCAGCAGGCCGAGGCCCTTGTCGAACGCAGCCTGGGCAGCGGCGTTCTGCGGGCGCACGGCAGGCTCGGCGGCGATCGACACCGGATTGGCGTACAGGGACAGCTTGGTCGGTCCGCGGTACGCCGACTCCGCCTCCGCCTTGGCCGCCATGGCACCGTCCCGGCTCCCGTAGGCGCCGACCACGACCTTGTACCACTCACCGGCGTGGGACACGGCAGCGGGGAGGCCGTTCTGCTCCAGATCCGCCGCGGCCCGGCGCGCCGCCTCGGGTGACTTCAGGGCGTGTGCCTGGAGGAAGTAGACCGTGAGCGGCCGCCGGGACGTGTCCAGCGGCGCCTGCGCGGACGGCATCCCGGCCATCTCCCCGCCACCCGGAGACCCGGCCGGGTTGGTCCCGCTGCTGGCCGGCTCCTGGCTGGCCCACCGGTCGCTCAGCCAGTTCCCGAGCCACCACGCGCCGGCCAGGGCGAGGACAGTGACGATGACGAAACCGCCGCCCCACCGGTCCTTCCACCTGCTGTCCGACCGGCCAAATCGCTGCATCCCTCTCCCCTCCTGTCCGGCACGGCGGCCGGGGTCGCTCCGGCCCCCGTCCTCATGGTCTGCCGGGAGGGCGGCGTGCAGGTTCGTCCGCCCCGTCCCACAAATGCGTATGACCCACGCTCGCCGCTCATGCTGTTGTGAGTGGTGCGTTGCGCGTGGTGAGGGCGCACGCCGTGGGTGAACACGCGCGGACCTGGGAGGTTCGGAGCAGGGGATTCTCTCTCCGGCGCCGCCCGGAAGGCGAGCAGACCATGCTCCGGCCGGGGGTTGCAGCCGTATGTTGCCAGAGATGGTATAGTCTCCCTCAAAGAGTCAGCCGATGCGAGTCTGCCGGGACGCCAGACCCGCATTTCTTGCGCCTCACGACCCGACCAAGATTGACATAATGCCTGATCCGGAGACGCGCTGGCCTGTCCGGGTCGACACAAGATGCATTTCCGGTGCACCGATTGCCTCACGTACCATCAGGCGGAACGGGGTCTCGCTCCGCAAACCGAAGATGTCCGACGCCGTGTTGGGGCAGGGACGGCCCGGCCGCGCCCCGGGGTCCGCCAGCGGGACGGGCCGGCCGGGTCCCGTGGCCGGATGACGCGCCCCTCCTGCGCTCTGTCCCCGACCCGCGACCCCTGCTTCCTCCAGGCGCACCCGGGTGGGGCCCCTCACGCCGGAGCACGGGTGGACCCGAGGCCCGCGCGTGTTCACCCACACCGTGCGCGCTCACAACTCACAACTCACTACTCACTACTCACAACTGATAACGCGTGCGCCCTCGCCGGCCCCACGAGGTACAGCGAGCCCGTGATCACCACGGCACCGTCCGGTCCGGCCAGAAGGGCCGCCCGGTCGACAGCCCGCTCGAGTTCCGGCTCGACGGTGACCGGCACGCCGTAGGGGAGGACGTACCGGGCCAGCTCGTCCGCCGCCAGGGCGCGCCGCACGCTGCGGGGCGCGGTCGCCACGACGGCCCGGGCGCCCGGGACCAGGGCATCGAGGAGCGGGCGGAGCTGCTTGTCGGCCAGGACGCCGAGGACCAGGACCCTGGGACGCTCGGGCAGGAGGCCGTCCAGCGCCTGGCGCAGCGCGCGGGCGCCGGCCGGGTTGTGGGCGCCGTCGGCGAGGACCAGGGGCTCCTCCCGGAGCACCTCGAGCCGGCCGGGCCACTCTGCGGTGCGAAGCCCCGCCCGCAGGGCAGCCTCGTCCACCCCGCACAGGCGGAGCACGGCGGCCGCCACTGCCGCGTTGCGCAGCTGGTACCTGCCCGCCAGCCGGAGCTCCAGGCCCGGAAGGCCCGGCAGGTCGAACCGCTGGCCGTACAGGTCCCCGCCGCGCGGGAGGGCAGGCGGGGCCAGGACCAGCGGCGCCCCCACCCGGGCCGCCTCGCGGCGCAAGACCCAGAGCGCGCCGGGATCGTCGGCGCCGGTCACGCACGGGACGCCGGGCCGGAGGATCCCCGCCTTGTCCCAGGCGATCCGCTCCCGGGTGGGGCCGAGGACCCGGACGTGATCGAGGTCGACGTTGGTGATGCAGGTGACGGCCGGGCGGGCGACCACGTTGGTCGCGTCGTAGCGGCCGCCGAGCCCCACCTCCAGCACCACCCAGTCGACCTGCCGGCGGGCAAAGTGCAGGAAGGCGACGGCGGTCGACACCTCGAACTCCGTGGGCTGCTCGAAGCCCTCCCGCACCATGGCCTCCACGTGGGGCCGGACCTCGGCCACCAGTTGGGCGACGTCCTCGTCGGGAAGGGGGGCGCCGTCGACCTGGATGCGCTCGTTCCAGCGCTCCAGGTGGGGCGAGGTGTACAGCCCGACCCGGTACCCGGCCGCCCGCAGGCCCGCCGCGACCATGGCGCACACGGATCCCTTGCCGTTCGTGCCCGTCACGTGAACGACCCGGCCCGGAGCGGGCAGCGGGTCGCCGAGCCGGCGGAGAAGCTCCCGCGTGCGCTCCAGGCCCGGTTTCATGCCGAAGCGGTAGAGGCCGTGGATGTAGGCGATGGCCTCCTCGTACGTGATGGGGTGCTCCCCCCCTAACGGACGCGTTCGAGCAGGGCCAGGCGGCTGTCGAGCGCCGACAGCCGCTGGCTGAGGTCGGCCTCCTTCTGCCGCTCCTTCTCGACGGCCTGGGGCGCCGCCCGGGAAACGAAGTCGGGGTTGGCGAGCTTCGTCCGCGACCGCTCCAGCTCGCGAGCGACCTCTTCCCGCTCCCGCGCGAGGCGGCCGATCTCCTTCTCCACGTCGACGACGCCCTTGAGCGGAACGTAGACCTCGGCGCCGGAGACGACGGCGGCGACCGCCTGCTCCGGAGGCGGCGAGCCCGCCGGGAGCACCGTCACCCCCGCGGCGTGGGCGAGCGCCACGAGGTGCCGGCGCGCCCCCTCCAGCGCGGCCTGGAGCTCGGGCGTGGAGGCGACCAGCACCACGTCGGCCCGGCGGCCGGCCGGAACGCCGGCGTCGGCGCGCAGGGCGCGGACGGCCCGGATGACCTCCATCCACAGGCCCACGGTCCGGGCGTCGTCCGGGAACCGGAGGGCGTCCACGGGAACCGGCCAGGGGTCGACCACCAGGGCCGGGGGCGCCCCCTTCGCCCGGGCCGCGGCCCACGCGGCGTGCCGCTCGGGGCGCGCCAGGTCGGCCGCCACCGCGGCCGGGTCGGCGCCGGGGCCGGCAGCCACCAGCACGGTGGCCGACAGGCCGCCCGGCCGGACGAGCTTCTGCCAGATCGCCTCGGTGATGTACGGCATGAACGGGTGCAGCAGGTGCAGGATGCCGTCCAGGACGTACCAGAGCGTGTACTGGGCGATCTGCCGGCTCTCTGCGGCGGCCTCGCCCTGTTCCTCGTCCTTGCCGTAGAGGCGGGGCTTGACCATCTCGATGTACCAGTCGCAGAACTCGTCCCAGATGAAGTCGTAGAGGGCCGTGGCCGCCAGCCCGAGCTCGAAGCGCTCGAGGTTCCCCTGGACGGCCCCGGCGACCTCCTGCAGCCGGGTCACGATCCACCGGTCCTCCGCCCGCCCGTGGGCCGTGAGGGCCGCGGGATAGTCGGGGACGCCGGCGGGGTCGAAGTCCCTCAGGTTCATCAGCGCGAAACGGCTGGCGTTCCAGAGCTTGTTGGCGAAGTTCCGGGCCGCCTCGACCCGCTCCCAGTAGAAGCGGAGGTCGTTGCCGGGGCTGTTGCCCGTCGCCAGCATGAACCGGAGGGCATCGGCGCCGTACCGGTCGATCACCTCCAGCGGGTCGATGCCGTTCCCCAGCGACTTCGACATCTTCCGGCCCTGGCTGTCCCGCACGAGGCCGTGCAGGACCACGGTGCGGAAGGGCACCTCGCCCGTGAGCTCCAGGGCGCTGAAGATCATCCGGGCGACCCAGAAGAAGAGGATGTCGTACCCCGTGACGTTGACGGTCGTGGGGTAGAAGTAGCGGTAGTCCTCGGTCGGGTCCGGCCAGCCCAGGGTGCTGAACGGCCAGAGAGCCGAGCTGAACCACGTGTCGAGGCAGTCGGGGTCCTGCTCCAGCTCCGTGCTGCCGCACTGCGGGCAGACCGTGGGGTCCTCCATCTCGCAGATCTCGGCCCCGCAGCGCTTGCAGGTCCAGACCGGGATCCGGTGACCCCAGTAGATCTGCCGGCTGATGCACCAGTCCTTGATGTTCTCGAGCCAGTGCAGGTACACGCCCTCGAACCGCTCGGGCAGGATGCGCACCCGACCGTCCTTGACCGCCTGGATGGCCGGCTCGGCCAGCGGCTTCATCTTCACGAACCACTGCGTGGAGACGAGCGGCTCGACCACGGTGTCGCAGCGCTGGCAGCGCCCGAGCGCGTGGACGTGCGTCTCCACCTTCTCCAGGAAGCCAGCCGCCTCCATGTCGGCGACGATCTGCCTGCGGCACTCGTACCGGTCCATCCCCGCGTACCGGCCGCCCGCCTCCGTGATCTCGCCCTTCCAGCCGATCACCTGGATGGCCTCGAGGCCGTGCCGCTGGGCCACCTCGAGGTCGTTCGGGTCATGGAACGGGGTGATCTTGACCGCCCCGGTGCCGAAGGCGGGGTCCACGTACTCGTCCGCGACGATCGGGATGAGCCGGCCCGTGGCGGGGTGCCGGACCTTCTTGCCGACGAGGTGGCGGTAACGCTCGTCGTCGGGGTGCACGGCCACGGCGGTGTCGCCGAGCATCGTCTCGGGGCGGGTCGTGGCCACCGAGATGAAGCCGCTCCCGTCCTCGAGCGGGTAGCGGAAGTACCAGAGCCTGCCCTCGGTCTCCTCGTGCTCGACCTCGATGTCGCTGAGGGCCGTCCCGTCCTGCGGGCACCAGTTGATCATGCGCTGGCCCCGGTAGATGAGGCCCTTCTTGTACAGCTGCACGAAGAAGGCCCGGACCGCCCGGGAGCAGCCCTCGTCCATCGTGAAGCGCTCCCGGCTCCAGTCGCACGAGGCGCCGAGCCGCTGGAGCTGGCGGATGATGGTGTCGCCGTACTTGCGCTTCCACTCCCAGACCCGCTCGACGAACCGCTCGCGGCCGAGGTCGTGCCGGGTCAGGCCCTCTTCCTTCCGGAGGACCTCCTCCACCTTGATCTGGGTCGCCAGGCCGGCGTGATCCGTCCCCGGCAACCACAGCGTGGGGTCGCCCCGCATCCGGTGCCAGCGGATCAGGATGTCCTGGAGCGTGTTGTCCAGGGCGTGGCCCATGTGGAGCGCGCCGGTGACGTTGGGCGGCGGGATGGCGATCGAGAAGGGGTCGCGCCCCTCCACGATCGGTGCCCGGAAGTAGTCGCCGTCCAGCCAGAACCGATATGTCTCGGCTTCGACCTCGGCCGGGCTGTAGCGGGAAGGCAGTTCCGCCCCGGCCTCCCGTGGATCGGACATGAAATCGAGGACCTCCTCTTGCTCAGGACGCCTGCCGGCCCGGGGCCAGGGCCGCCAGGACGACCTCGTCCACGTACTGGCCGCCCACGAAGAGCGCACGGCTCAGGCGGGCCTCCTCGACGAGCCCGGCCTGCTTGTACGCCTCGACCAGGTCCGGCCGCGACGCCGGGACCCGCCCCTCGACGCGGTTGAGGTTCAGGTGGCGAAACGCCTGGCGCAGCGCCACGGACAGCGCGTCGGACTCGAGCCCCCGGCCCTGGAACTCGGGCTGGCCGACCATGACGTCCAGCCGGGCCCGCCGGTGGGGCCCCTCGGCCTCCGACAGCCGGACCAGGCCCACGTGGCGCCCGTCCTGGGTGTCGATCGACCAGAGCCGCGTGCCCCGCTCCATGCCGCCACCCAGCCGGGTGAGCCACTTCTCCACCGCGCCGCGGGAGGGGACCGGCACGTCCGGCCCGAACCAGACCCGCTCGACGTCGCTCAGCCATCGCTGCACCCGCTCGGCGTCGGCCGGCTCGGCCGCCCGCAGCACCACTTTCTCCCCTGCCAGCACGTCGCGCCCCCCTTGCCGCTCAGTGCCGGGACCCCCACTCCATCATGGCCTCGAGGATCCCCCCGAGGCTGCGCCCCTTCTCCGTGAGCGAGTATTCCACCCGGGGCGGGATCTCAGGGAAGACCTGGCGGTGGACCACCCCACCTTCCTCCAACTCCTTGAGACGCTCCGAGAGGGTCTTGGGGCTGATCCCCTCCAGCGAGTTCAGGAGTTCGCCGAAGCGCCGCGTGCCCGCCATCAGGTCCCGCAGGATCAGGACGGTCCACTTCTTGCCGATCACGCTGAGCGTCTTCTCGATCGGGCAGTCACGGGCAGCCACCGGCTTTCACCTCGCTGCTATTCCTTTGGAAAGTGACTTCCGCTGCCGAACAGTGTACCAGCGGCTGGCGCCGGCGTCAACTCCGTTCCAGGAGTGCCTCCTTGCGGAGCGGGATCCCGCACCGGTGGCAGTAGTACGCGCCGGTGAGCACGGGCGTACCGCACGCCGGGCAGGGGTCCCCGAAGGCAGGACCGTCCGGCTCCGACGGGGGCCGGGACTCGCGGACGGCGGCCTCGAGCTGCCGCGCGCCCCGCACGAAGAAGAACCCCATCAGGGGAACCAGGAGGTAGAAGAGGGCCTCGACATCGGTGTGCAGGGCCAGGAGGTCGTAGGCGCCGTGCATGGCGACCGGCACGGCCAGGGCCAGCACCCACGCCCGGAGGCGGGCGCGGACGGCGGTGGCGAAGCGGGCCCGGCCGAGGTAGTACCCCATGGCGATGCCGAAGAGCGCGTGGCCCGGGACCGCCAGGAAGGCGCGGGCCCACGCCGTGGCGAAGCCGCCGGTGAAGACGAACACGAGGTTCTCCAGCGTGGCGAACCCGAGCGACAGCGCCGAGGCGTACACGATGCCGTCGTAGGGCTCGCTCAGGTTGGGGCTGCGGTAGACCGTCACCAGGACGCCGGCGAACTTGAAGAACTCCTCGGTCAAGCCGGCACTGACGAAGGCCTGCCACATGACAGCCCACACGCCGGTCAGGCCCAGGCGGGCGCGGATGGGCTCCAGGACCAGGAAGTTCACCGCGAGCACCGGCACCGCCACGAGCGCGCCGGCGAGGAAGGTCCGCGCGATCACCCGGGGAGGCTCCCGCTCGTGCGGGTCACGAAAGTAGAGGTAGAGCAGGATCGCCACCCCGGGGGCGAGGGCGAGCGCCAGGAGCTTGAGGTAGGCCACGTCCGATCCCTCCGCGTCCCTGGCACTCTTCCATGCGGGTCCTCAGTGCTCCTGCCGCTCCGTCCCCGGGTCCTCCCCGGCGAGCTGCAGGAAGCGGTGCCGGCTCAGGCTCATGAGGAGGATCTCGCCCGGATCGTCCCTGCGGGCGGCCGGAGAGAGCACGCCGACCGGGACGAACCCGAGGCTCCGGTACAGCCGTACGGCCCGGGTGTTGTGGCGGTACACCCGGAGGTAGACCGTCCGGAAGCGCCAGCGGCTGAACGCCAGGCGAAGGAAGGTGAGCAGGGCGTCGCGCCCGTAGCCGGCGCCGCGATACGCCCGGTCGCCGATCAGGACCCGGAGTTCCCCGGCGTGGGTTCGCCAGTCGATCCGGTCGAGCTCCACCTCGCCGATGAGCTTCCCGTCCAGGGTTTCGATGCCGAGCGCCCGGAGCCGCCGGTCGGTGAGAACCCGGCGGTACCACGTCTCGACATCCCCGTCGAGGCCCGCGAACTTGTGCCCCATGAGCGCGGTGATCTCGTCGTCGCGGTCCCACTGGGCCAGCCGGGGGAGGTCGGAGCGCAGGACGGGGCGCAGGAGCGTCTTCTCGCCGGTGAGGGGCGTCTCCGCGTACTTCGCCAGGTACCGGGCTGCCGCCTTGGCCAGAACCCCGTTCTGTGATCTCATGGCCTGTCCTCGCGCGCATGAAATAGGCACGTGTCGACAAGACACGTGGCGAACATCCCGGGGATTCGACGGCCCTTCGCGGGGGTCCTTCAGGGAATTCGAGGGCGCCGCTGGTCGCCGCAGGAAACGGACGCTACAATGGCCCCGTGGCAATCGTCCGGATCACGGAGGATCTCGGTTGGCACTCCGATCGTGGCAAGCCGATCTGCTCCTGCTGCTGGTCACCGCCATCTGGGGCTGGACGTTCCCCGTGGTGGAGTCGGCCACCCGCTGGGTGCACGTCTTCCCGTTCCTCGCGCTGCGCTTCGACCTCGCGGCGGCCGTGCTCGCCGTCCTGGTGTGGCCGCGCCTTCGCCGGGCCCCCGCGGCGACGTGGGGAGCAGGGGCGCTCGTCGGCCTGTTCCTCTTCGGCGGGTACGCGCTCCAGACCTTCGGCATGGGCCTGAACCGCTCCCCGGCCAAGACGGGGTTCATCACGGGGCTGTCGGTCGTCCTGGTCCCCGTGCTGAGCCGGATGTGGCTGCGGCGCCCGGTCGCCGTCCAGGCGTGGGCGGGCGTGGCGCTGTCCACCGCCGGGCTGGCGCTCATGACGCTGAACGGTCGGCTCGCGCCGCACGCCGGCGACCTCCTGGTGCTGGGCTCTGCGCTGGCCTTCGCACTGCACGTCACGGCCGTCGCCCGCTACGCCGGGGCGCACGATCCCGCGGCCCTCGCCGCGATCCAGGTCGGCACGGCGGCCCTGGCCGCCCACGCGAGCGCCGTCCTGACGGGCACCTGGCGGCCGCTGTCCACCGTGGACGCCGCCGTGTGGCAGGCGATCGTGATCACCGGGCTGCTGGCCACCGCGCTGGCGTTCTGGCTGCAGAACACCCTGCAGCCCTTCACCACCCCGACCCACACGGCGCTCATCTTCGCCGCCGAACCGGTGTGGGCCGCGGCCTTCGCCTGGCTGCTCAGCGGGGAGACGCTCACCGGCCGGGCCTACGTCGGAGGCGCGCTGATCGTGCTCGGCATGATCCTGGCCGAGCTGTCATCGCTCCTCAAGCGGAAGCCGGCCTCCCGGGGGGAGGCGCGCGAGGCGGCCCGCCAGAGCACGCTCTGACGGGCCGCCTGTCTCACACGCCGTCCGCCGGTCAGGTGGGGAGCTGGCCCGGCTGCTCGAGGGGGACCTCCGCGCCGCCGGGCGGCACGGGCGGGGTCACGTTCACCGTCTCCGACTCCTCGGGCTTGTCGCCCAGGGCGTGCCGCAGTACGTCGTCCATGTGATCGACCAGGACGAGGTTCAGCTTGCGGCGGATGGTGGGAGGTACCTCTTCCAGGTCCTTCTCGTTGTCTCTGGGGAGGATCACGTTCAGGATACCGGCCCGGTGGGCGGCCAGGACCTTCTCCTTCACCCCGCCGACGGGGAGCACCCGCCCCCGCAGGGTGATCTCGCCGGTCATCGCGATGTCCCGCCGCACCGGCCGCCCGGTGAGGGCCGAGACGACCGCGGTGGCCATGGTGATCCCGGCCGACGGGCCGTCCTTGGGGATTGCCCCCTCCGGAACGTGGATGTGGATGTCGTACCGGGTGTGGAAATCCTCGTCCACCCCGAGCTCCCGGGCGCGGCTGCGGATGTAGCTGAACCCGGCCTGCGCCGACTCCCGCATGACCTCGCCCAGCCGGCCCGTGAGGAGAAGGTTTCCCTTCCCCTTCATCACCGTCACCTCGACCGGGGCAGTGTCGCCACCCGTCTCCGTGACCACGAGCCCCGTGGCGACGCCGACCTGGTCCTTCTCCTCCATGTGCCCCCAGCGATAGCGCGGGGCACCGAGGAACGTGTGCAGGTTCTGCTGGGTGACCCGGACGCTGCCCTCCCGGCCCTGGACGATCTGCCGGGCGGCCTTGCGGCACAGGTCGGCGAGGCGCCGCTCCAGGTTCCGGACCCCCGCCTCCCGGGTGTACTCCCGGATGATCGCCCGGATGGCGTTCTCCGAGACGTCCAGCTGGTCCTCCCTGAGCCCGTGCTCCTGGCGCTGCTTGGGCAGGAGGTGCCGGCGGGCGATCTCGACCTTCTCCTCCTCCGTGTACCCGGAGATCGTGATGACCTCCATGCGGTCGAGGAGGGGGCGCGGGATCGTCCAGGTCACGTTCGCCGTGGTGATGAACAGGACGTTGCTGAGGTCGAACGGGACCTCGATGTAGTGGTCGCTGAACTGGCTGTTCTGCTCGGGGTCGAGAACCTCGAGCAGGGCGGACGCCGGGTCGCCCCGGAAATCCGAGGACAGCTTGTCGATCTCGTCCAGCAGGAACACCGGGTTCTTCGAGCCGGCGTTCCGCATCCCCTGGATGATCCGCCCCGGCAGCGCCCCGACGTAGGTCCGCCGGTGGCCCCGGATCTCCGCCTCGTCCCGCACGCCGCCCAGCGAGACGCGCACGAACTTGCGCCCGAGCGCGCGGGCCACGGAGCGGCCGAGGGAGGTCTTGCCGACCCCTGGCGGCCCCACGAGGCAGAGGATGGGGCCCTTCGTCTTGTCCTTCAGCTTGCGGACGGCCAGATGCTCGAGGATGCGCTCCTTGACCTTCTCAAGTCCGTAGTGATCCTCGTCGAGGATCCGCTGCGCCTCGTCCAGGTCCACCCGGTCCTCGGTGGTCGTGTTCCAGGGCAGCCCCGTGATCCACTCGAGGTAGCTCCGGACCACCACCGACTCGGCCGCCATGGGCGGCATCTTCTCGAGCCGGTCGACCTCCCGGAGCGCCTTCTCCTCGATCTCCCTGGGCAGGTTCAGCTCGGCGATCTTCTTGCGGAACTCCTCGACCTCGGAGGCGCGGTCGTCCCGCTCGCCCAGCTCCTTCTGGATCGCCTTGAGCTGCTCCCGCAGGTAGTACTCCTTCTGGGTGCGCTCCATCTGCTTGCGCACCCGGCTCTGGATCCGGCTCTCGATGTCCAGGAGCTCGTTCTCCCGTGCCAGGATCTCCGAGACGAGATCCAGCCGGTCGATCACCCGGAAGGCCTCCAGCACGGCCTGCCGGTCCTCCACCTTGAGGGGCAGGTTGGCGGCCACCGTGTCCGCCAGCCGCCCGGGGTGGGTGATCGTCATCACGGTGGCGAGCGCCTCGGGGGGCGCCTTCTTCGAGCGCTTCACCCACTGCTCGAACTGGCCCACCACCGCCCGCATGAGGGCTTCCGCCTCCGGGCTCGGGTCCGCGACCTCGGCGACCTCTTCGGCCTCCACGCGGAAGTGCGGCGACTCCTGGACATAGCGCCGTACCCTGCACCGGCTGAGCCCCTCGAACACCACCTTCATGGTGCCCCCGGGGACCTTGACCACCTGCTTGATCTCGACCAGGGTACCCACACGGTGGATCTCGTCCGGCGTGGGATCGTCGGTGCGGGTGTCCTTCTGCATGGCCAGGACCATCCGCTTGTCCCGGCCCAGGGCCTCCTCGAGCGCCTTCAGGCTCTTCTCGCGCCCCACCTCGAGGGGCACGATCATCTCAGGAAAAACGACCTGCCCCCGGAGCGGGAGCAGCGGCCATTCCCGGACGGCGGGCTTGCGTTCGGCGGCCATCAGCTCCTCACCTCCTGCGCGGCGGGGCCAAGCTGGTTCGCACTCCATTCTACCACATGGCCGCCGGCACTCCCACCGCCACTGCCGGCCGCTCCGGGACCGCTTCCGGTTCTGCCTCCGCCCCGGCGGGAAGGAGGGCCAGGTCCAGGACCTCGCCGAGGCTCCGCACCGGGACGACCTCCACCCCGGGGAGGCGGGCGTACGCTTCCTGCCAGTTGCCGGCCGGGATGAGCACGCGGGTGGCGCCGGCGTGGCGGGCTGCCTCCAGCTTGGCCGGCACGCCGCCCACGGGCTTGATCTGGCCCCGCACCGACACCTCCCCGGTCATGGCCAGGCGCTCACGCGCGGGACGGTTCAGGATCGCCGAGGCGACGGCCACCGCCATGGTCACGCCCGCCGAGGGGCCATCGACCGGCACACCCCCGGGGAAGTTGACGTGCAGGTCGTAGTCCCGGGGGTCCACCGGCAGGACCAGGCGCAGGGCCGTCCTGGCGTTCTCCGCCGCGGCCCGGGCCATCCCCTGGCGCCGGAGCACCCTTCCGGGCGCCTCGAGCTGTTCCTGGTCGACGATCCCGGTGACCGTCAGGCGCCCGGCTCCCGGCGCCGCGCGCGTGGCCGCCACCTCCACCTCGACCACGGTCCCGACGCCCGGGCCGGTCACCGCCAGCCCCATGGCGACCCCCACGAGGGGCCGCTGCGGCACCTGCCGGTCCGCCCGCGGGGCGAACTGGCAGGCCTGCACCACCCACTCCACCTCCGCGGCGGGAATCCGGCTCAAACCCCGGTTCATCGCGATGCCGGCCGCCATCTGGACGATGTTCGCAGCATCCCGCCCCGACGTGGCGTGCCGCTGGATGATCTCCAGCGCCTCCGGCTCCAGCTCGAGCCCGATCTTCTCCGCCGCCCGCCGGGCGATGAGCCCGATCTCCGCCGGGTACAGGGCCCGGAAGAACACCTCCACGCAGCGCGAGCGGATGGCCGGGGGGATCTCCTGCGGGAGCCGGGTCGTGGCGCCGACCAGCCGGAAGTCGGCGGGGAGGCCGTTCTCGAAGATGTCGCGGATGTGGGCGGGGACGTTCGGGTCGCCCGGGGTGTAGTACGCGCTCTCCAGGAGCACCTTGCGGTCCTCCAGGACCTTGAGCAGCTTGTGCATCTGCACCGGGTGCAGTTCGCCGATCTCGTCCAGGAAGAGCACGCCGCCGTGCGCCCGGGTCACGGCGCCGGGCTTGGGCTGGGGGATCCCGGCGATCCCCAGGGGCCCGGCGCCCTGGTAGATCGGGTCGTGGACGCTGCCGATCAGCGGGTCGGCGATGCCCCGCTCGTCGAAGCGCGCCGTCGTGGCGTCGATCTCGACGAACCGGGCGTCGGGGCCGAAGGGCGAGTGGGGGCTGCGCCGGGCCTCCTCCAGCACCAGGCGGGCCGCCGCCGTCTTCCCCACCCCTGGCGGCCCGTAGATGATCACGTGCTGGGGGTTGGGGCCGCACAGGGCCGCCCGCAGCGCCTTGATCCCCTCCTCCTGGCCCACGATGTCGGCGAACGAGCGCGGCCGGATCCGCTCGGCCAGCGGCTCGCCCAGGCGGAGGGCGCGCATCTTCTGGAGGCGCTCCAGCTCCTTCCGGGACTCCCGCTCGACCACGGCCCGCGAGCCCTGCTGCTGGCGGAGCAGCGTGGTGAAGTAGAGCCCCAGCACGACGACGAAGAGGAGGTTCAGGAGCGTCACCAGGCTGCCGATGGCCACCTGTCTCACCCCCGCGCCCGTCCACGCGACGCTGTCCGCCGGTAGTATGCGCGCGCCCGGACGCGCCGGGGGCGCCCGTTCGGGCGCCCCCGGCCGGCAGTCGCCGGTGCGTCAGGCGGTCTCTTCCTTCTTGTGGCGGCCCCGGGTCTTCTCGGCGACGGTCACGAGGATCGGCGGCTCCTTCTTCAGCACCACGTCCCGGGTGATCACGCAGCGGCTGACGTCGCTGCGGGACGGGATGTCGTACATGACGTCGAGCATGAGGTCCTCGATGATCGCCCGCAGCCCCCGGGCGCCGGTGTTGCGCTTCATGGCTTCCTTGGCAATCGCCCGGATGGCCTCCTCCTTGAACTCCAGGTCGATGCCGTCCATCTGGAGGAGCTTTTGGTACTGCTTGACCAGCGCGTTCTTGGGCTCGGTGAGGACCTTCACCAGCGCGTCCTCGTCCAGGGCATCGAGCGTCACCACCACGGGGAGCCGGCCGATGAACTCGGGGATGAGGCCGAACTTGAGCAGGTCCTCGGGCATGACGTGCTTGAGGACCTCGCCCACGTTGGTCTCCTGCTTGCCCTTGATCTCGGCGGTGAAGCCCATGCCCCGCTTGCCGATGCGCGCCCCGATGATCTTGTCCAGCCCCTCGAAGGCGCCGCCGCAGATGAAGAGGATGTTCGTGGTGTCGATCTGGATGAACTCCTGGTGCGGGTGCTTGCGCCCGCCCTGGGGCGGCACGCTGGCGACGGTGCCCTCGAGGATCTTCAGCAGCGCCTGCTGCACGCCCTCGCCGGAGACGTCCCGGGTGATCGACGGGTTCTCGGACTTGCGGGCGATCTTGTCCACCTCGTCGATGTAGACGATGCCCTTCTCGGCCTTCTCGATGTCGTAGTCGGCGTTCTGGATCAGCTTCAGGAGGATGTTCTCGACGTCCTCGCCCACGTAGCCCGCCTCCGTGAGCGAGGTGGCGTCGGCGATGGCGAACGGCACGTTGAGGATCTTCGCCAGCGTCTGGGCGAGCAGCGTCTTGCCCGAACCGGTGGGCCCGAGCATGAGGATGTTGGACTTCTGCAGCTCGACGTCCTCGAGCTTTCCACCCATGTTGATGCGCTTGTAGTGGTTGTAGACCGCGACCGACAGGATCTTCTTCGCCCGCTCCTGACCGACCACGTACTGGTCCAGAACGGCCTTGATCTCGTGCGGCTTGGGGACGTCCTTGAGCTCGAACTCGACCTCTTCGTTGAGCTCTTCCTCGATGATCTCGTTGCAGAGCTCGATGCACTCGTCGCAGATGTAGACACCGGGACCGGCCACGAGGCGCTTCACCTGGTCCTGGAACTTCCCGCAGAAGGAGCACTTGAGCTGGCCCTTGTCCTCGCCCGTGAACTTGAAGGACATGCCCGCCACCCCCTACCGATTGCGCGCCTTGGGGTGCAGAACCTGGTCGACGAGCCCGTACTGGACGGCCTCTTCTGCGGAAAGCCAGTAGTCCCGGTCGATGTCCTTCAGGATCTTCTCCACCGGCTGGCCCGTGTGCTTGTGGAAGATCTGGGCGATCGTCTCCTTGCTCTTCAGGATCTCCCGGGTCCAGATCTCGATGTCCGTGGCCGTACCGGTCAGGCCGTGGCCGTGGATGGCGGGCTGGTGGATCATCACCCGCGAGTGGGGCAGCACGTACCGCTTGCCGGTGCCCGCCGTGAGCAGCACGGCCCCCATGCTGGCGGCCGTCCCCACGCACATGGTGGAGACGGGGGGCTTGATGTGCTGCATGGTGTCGTAGATGGCCAGGCCGGCGTCGACGGACCCGCCCGGGGAGTTGATGTACATCTGGATCTCGCGGTCGGGGTCGTCGCTCTCCAGGAACAGCAGCTGGGCGATGATCAGGTTCGCCACCTGGTCATCGATGGGGCTGCCGAGGAAGACGATCCGGTCCTTCAGGAGCCGGGAGTAGATGTCGTACGCCCGCTCGCCCCGGTTGGTCTGCTCGATTACCATAGGGACCAAGTAGCTCATCCCTCGGTTCCTCCTTAAGGCACAGCCGCGCCTTACGACTCGGGCTCCTGCCGGGACGTCTCCCCCGGAGGCGATCCGGCGGGGGCGGGACCCTCGCCGCCGGCCGCACCGGCCCCGACGGGCGCCTTCTCGGCGGCCGGAGGCCGGTTGAGCTTCACCAGGTGGTCGATCGCCTTCTGCTTCAGGAGGCTCTCCCTGACCCTTGCACGGTATTCGCGGCTCCGGCGCAGGCTGGCGAGCGAGTTCTGCCGGCCCTGGTACAACCCGGCCAGGGCGTCCAGCTGGGCGTCGATCTCCGCCTCCGACACCTGCAGCCCTTCCCGGGCCGCCACCGCCTCGAGCACCAGGTCGGTCTTCGTGAGGCTTCGGGCCGGCTCCTCGAACTGGTCGTGGAGCGCCCGTTCGTCCTGGCCGGTGGCCTGCAGGTAGGCCTGCACCGTCACGCCCTGGGCGGCCAGGCTGCGCACGAAGTCGTCCAGAAGCTCGTGCAGGCGGCGGTGGACCAGAACCTCCGGCACCTCCACCTCCGCCTCGGCGACGACCGCTTCGACGACCTTATTGCGGAAATCCCGCTCGGCCTGGGCCCGAGCGGAGTCCCGGAGTCTATTCTCGACGTCCGAACGCAACTCCTGCAGGGTCTCGAACGGGCCCACCTGCTTGGCGAAGTCGTCGTTCAGCTCCGGAAGCTCCTTCACCTTGAGGTCTCTCACCGTCACTGTATACGACGCTTTCTTCCCCCGCAGGCGTTCGTCCGGGTGATCGTCCGGATAGGTCAGCTCGACCGTCCGGGTTTCACCCACCCGCGCGCCCAGGAGCTGATTCTCGAAGTCCGGCAGCAGCCGCCCCGTCCCGATCTCGAGGGTGCGCCCCTCCTGCTTGCCCTCCGGCAGAGGCTGGCCGTCCACGGTCCCCTCGATGTCGACGACCGCGTACGACCCCGCGCGCACCTCGCCCCCCTCGTCCGGGACGATCTGCGCCACCCGCTCCCTGAGCTGCTGCAGCTGCCGGTCGACGTCCTCCTCCGTGACCTCGACCTTGGGCTCCTCGATGTCGAACCCCGAGAGGCGGCCGAGCTTCACCTCAGGCTTGACCTGGACCTTGCCCCGGAAGGTCAGGGGCTTGCCTTCCTCCAGCGTGTCCACGTCGATCTCGGGCTCGTCGATCGGTTCGACTCCGCCCTGATCGACCGCTTCGGCGTACGCCTCGGGCACGAGCGCCTGGGCGGCCTCGGCGAGGAGGTTCTCCTTGCCGTAATACCGCTCGAAGATGAACCGAGGGGCCTTCCCCGGCCGGAAGCCGGGGATCCGGGCCCTGCGGACAAGCCTCCGGTAGGTGTCCTCGATGGCTCGCTGGAAGCGGTCCGCCTCCACCTCCACCGAGAACTGCATCCAGTTCTTTTCTAGCCTGTCCCAGGTCGCCTTCATCTACCCTCGTGCTCCTCCTCCAACCAGTATACGGTTCCGGCGATCGCCCCGAACCCGTCGAGCCCCGACGCAACTTCCATATTATACCGCGCCCCGGCCGCACTTCTCAACAGAATACCAGTCCCTTCCATGCACTCCGGCGCCGGACCCCACCCCGGGCACGGGTTGCCGCCAGTTTACTCTTCGGCCGCGTTCCCCGGCCCCCCTGCCGCCAACCGGCCCAGCTGCCTGACGGGCGGCCCGGACGAACCCTGGGTGTCGGGAACACCCTCCTTGACAGGCCTGTCAGGGAAAGGCTATAATGCGAACATCTGTTCCACGTCGGAGGAATCCCCATGTCCGGGCCTTCGGCGGCCCGTGCCGCGGTGCTGTTCGCCCCGGTGGCCCAGGGCGCGATCGAGGCGGTCGTGTATGGCTACGGTCCGCTGCACCTGCGCCAGGCGCTCGGCGAGGGCAGCCTGACCGTGGTGACTTTGTTCATGGGCGCGACCGCCCTGGTGACGTTCCTCGTGGCGGGCGCCTGGGGCCGGCTGGGCGATCGGAGCGGGCGGACGCTCGAGCTCATGGCAGGAGGACTCGCCGGCGCCGGGGTGGGACTGTACCTGCTGCCGGCCGGCCGCACCTCCGCCGCGTTCATCGCGCTGGCGGTCGCGTCGGCGGGACTCCTGGCCGCCGTGGGACCCCTGGGCGTCGCCTGGCTCACGGTGCGCACGCCGCGGCAGCCGGCGCTGGAGGCCGCGCGGTTCTACCGGGGTCGGTCCATCGGGTGGGCGGTCGGGAGCTTCGGCACTAGCTACCTGGTCCGGGCGGGAGGGATCGCCGGCGTCACCCGCGCGTTCTGGGCCGGGGGCGGTCTCGCCCTGGTCGCGGCGCTGACCCTGGCTGCCGCCGCGCTGGCGGGGCGGCGGCCTGCGCCCATCGGTGGTGCCGCGCTGCCCGGCGCCGCACCGGTGCGCCAGCGCGACCCGGGGCCCGCCGGTTCCGAACCGGGTACCCCGGAGCCGGCCGCCGGGCCGGTCTGGCGCAACCCGTTCGTCGCCGGGGTGGCGCTCACGGTGGTCCTGACGGCCACCGGCAACGAGGCGTTCTTCGCGGTGCTGGCGACCTACCTCACGGAGTTCCTCGGCGGTCCCCCATCGCTGGTGGGCCTCTCCCTGGGGGTCGCCAGCACCCTGGGCATCGCCGTGATCGGGCCCGTGGGCAACCTGGCCGACCGCTGGGGACCCGAGCGGGTGCTCTTCCTGGGCACTCTCGGATACTTCGCCATGTACGCCCTCGTCATCCTCGCCCGCGACCCCGTCGCCGTCACGGCGGCGTTCGCCGTTCCCCTGTACCCCTTCCTCTCGACCGGCGCGACCGGGGTACTGGCCCGCCGGACCTCCGCCCGGAGGCGGGGTGAGGCGATCGGCCTCTACGAGGGCAGCGCGGCGCTGGCAGCGACGGCCGGCAGCCTGGCGGCGGGGCTCGTCGCCGACGCGCTCGGTCTCCCGTGGGTCCCGGTCCTGTCGGTCTCCCTGGCGGCGGCCGGAGCGCTCGCCGCGTGGACGCGGGTAGTGCGGGCGGCCGCGGCCGTGCGCTCACGGTCCCTGTAAGAGGGCCGCCCAGCCTGTCCGTCGCCGAAGGCGAGTACCCCCGGTCCGGCGGGAGAACCTAGGACCGGGGAGGGACAGACGTGGTCGATTGGGAGCAGGTCGACCGGACCGGCCGGGAACTCCGGGAACTGGGGCACCGCCGGGCCGAGCTCGTCCGGCGAATCCGGGAGCTCGAGGCGGCCGGTCGGAAGGAGCGGTGCGTCGAGCTCACGGACGAACTGGAGGCGATCAGCCTCCAGTGTCAGGAACTCCTGAGCCGGCAGCACGGCATCCTCGCCGCGGCGTTCCCGTCGCCCGGCCTGGGACCCGGCGCACAGGCGGGCGACGGCTTCGCGACACCGGAGCGGGTCACGTCGTGAATGGGTGCCGCTCGCGAGTCGGCCCCCGGCTGGATACCGGGGGCCATTCCGCTTGGACCCGCTTCCCACGCCTGGTGCGAGAGGTGGGGGTCGAACCCACACGCCTTTCGGCACAGGATCCTAAAGCCGGTAGGCAGCATTTTCCTGCATCAAGGCGCAGTAACGCGCAGCACGAAGCAAATTCACGGGATTCGCTCCAGAAGCGGCCTTGCGGACTTGGTGTTGCAAGACGCTGCTGGTAATTGCAAGGCGATGACAGGAGTATTTGTCATGGCAACGGTGGTCAGAAGTAGTGGTCAAAACCGAACATCGCCCTGAGGTGCTCGAATCCGGTGAATGAGCCGTTCGGACCCGAAAGCCGCTACAGACGCCGCCCGTAGGACTACGGTACACGGGATACTGTTCGCAGGAGCCGAAATATACGGTTGTTTTGGCGTGGATAGTTCGGCACAGATTGGGTCTGCGAAGGCGGTGGGGTTGACATTCCCTGCAAGCCGTGGTAGTTTAAAGGCAGCCCGCCACGGTGCGCTGCACCGCCGCGTTCCGCCGAACTAGGTGCGGCCCGTGCTAGCCGGATTTCAGGCCGACATCGTGCCCGCTGCGGGCTGGCCCCTGCACGGTGTCGGCTGCCCCGAGGGGCCTCCAGGTCAGTTTTGGCCTGGGGGCCCCTTTCGCTTGCGGAGGAGGTGACGGAATGGAGCTACAGGCCCAGGCTCCGGGCCGCTTCCTGCGCCGTCGCAAGGCCGCTGAGTACTGCGGGGTCTCCTTGCGGACCTTCGACGGCTGGTTGGCGGCAGGACTTCCCCATCTCAAAATTGGCAATATTATCCTGATCGACCGAGACGAGCTGGAGCGGTGGCTTTCCGCCCACCGCCGGGGTGGCTACACGGCAAGCGCATAAACACGAGGCCCCTTGGCGCCGCCACGCCAAGGGGGCCGGTGGGAGGAGGTGAAGCGCGTGCCGCTGCGGGACCTTGACCCCATCCTCCGGGACGAGTTCGACGCTGCCGCCCTATACCGACCCGGCGACCCCGGCTGGCGTGTGTGGAGCGCCCGAAGGGGCCTGGCGCATCTCCCGGAGTGCCACTGGGCTAGGCGCATTTCTCCCGCGAATCGGCAGCGTGCTAGTCGGGCGGAGGCAATGGCGCTCGTGAAGCGCCCGGCACTGTGCTGCTTGCGGCACGAGGTACTGGAAACGCTGCTGGCCGCGGAGTCCGACTGAGCGGACGACGAACCCGCCGACCTGTCCGGCGGGCGCTGCGAAGGGGTGAGCAAGTTTCCATGATGGAACCTACCACAAATCAGCAGACTTGTCAACCTGTGCTGGTGCGGCTCCCGGCAGACCGGGAGCCCACCGGCCCGGCCACCGGCCTTACCACTGGTGGGGCGCACGACGAGGAATCCGCGGGGCTCCGCGACGCCGCCCTGGCCTACGTGCGCCGCGGTTGGCCCGTCTTTCCGCTCCACGGCATCCGCGATGGACGCTGCACGTGCGGGGACCCCGGCTGCCGGGACGCTGGGAAGCACCCTCGGGAGCGCGGCGGCTTCCACACCGCACGGGCCAGCGAGGGGCACGTCATCGTTTGGTGGGCGAAGTACCCCGGTTCGAACATCGGGCTGCCGACCGGACGCACGAGCGGGCTGGCGGCTATCGACATGGACCCGCGAAACGGCGGGGACGAGACGCTTCGCCAGTTCGAGGAGCGTTTCGCGCCGCTCCCCTCGACCGTGGAGGCCACGACCGGCGGGGGTGGCCGTCACATCTTCTTCACGTGCCCGCACGGCGGGCTTCCGAGCCGCACTCTCGGCCCGGGGTTGGAACTCAAGGGGGACGGGTCCTACGTCGTGCTGGCGCCGTCGATGCACCGCTCCGGGCGGCGGTATGCGTGGGCTCCGGGCCGCTCGCCAGATGACATCGAACCTGCACCCCTGCCGGGGTGGATCATCGAGCGTGTCCAGGCCACCGGCAGGGTAGCCCCCGGCCCCGGGCCGAAGCGACCCGCGGAGTTCTGGCGGGCCCTCGTGGCCGAAGGGGCCGCAGAGGGGGAGCGGAACGTCCGCCTCGCGCAGCTTGTCGGCCACCTTCTTCGCTGTGGCGTCGACCCCTGGGCGGTGCTCGAACTGGCGAGGGCGTGGAACGAGGCCCGGTGCCACCCACCGCTCGAAGACAGTGAGGTTGTGAAGGTTGTGAACTCCATAGCTGGAAGGGAACTGCAGCGGAGAAAGGAGGCCACCCGCCGTGGCCGACGCTGATACCCGGAACATCGAGGCCCTTGCAGAAGACGCCGCGGAGGTCGAACAGAAGCCGGAGGAGCGCCGGTCGCAGGCGTCTACTCTGGTCGAGCTAGCGGAGCGGGCCGGTGTTGAACTGTGGCACACCCCTGACGGCGACGGCTTCGGAACGTTCGAGATCAACGGCCACCGGGAGAACTGGCCGCTCGGGTCGAGGGCCTTCCGCCGCTGGCTGGCCCGGCGCTTCTACGAGGAGCACGGCAAGGCTCCTGGGTCACAGGCGCTCCAGGACGCCATCAACGTGCTGGAGGGCCGG
This sequence comes from Caldinitratiruptor microaerophilus, assembly GCF_025999835.1. Classification (NCBI taxonomy): domain Bacteria; kingdom Bacillati; phylum Bacillota; class Clostridia; order Eubacteriales; family Symbiobacteriaceae; genus Caldinitratiruptor; species Caldinitratiruptor microaerophilus. The sequence goes on from NZ_AP025628.1 coordinate 2,670,426, forward strand.
GCGCAGTTCGACGGCCCGGAGCACCCCGTCTACGTGCGGATAGCGCAGCACGGCGGGAACGTCTACTTGGACCTAGCCGACGCGGACTGGCGGGCGGTGGAGATCACCCCGACCGGCTGGCGCGTGGTCGATACGCCGCCCGTCCGGTTCAGACGGTCACGTGGCATGTTGCCCCTCCCGGCCCCGGTTCCGGGTGCCAGCGTCGAGGAACTGCGTGCCTTCGTGAACGTGGGGTCCGACGATGACTGGCGGCTGCTTGTGTCCTGGCTTGTCGGGGCGCTGCGTCCATCTGGGCCGTACCCAGTCCTCATCCTCCAGGGCGAACAGGGCAGCGGGAAAAGCACCACCGCACGGCTGGTTCGCCGGATGATTGACCCCGCCGTGGCGGACCTGCGTACGGTGCCACGGGACGAGCGCGACCTCATGATCGCTGCCCGCAACGGCTGGGTGGTGGGCTACGACAACCTTTCGGGCCTGCCGGTGTGGCTGAGCGACGCCCTGTGCCGGGTGGCCACGGGCGGGGGGTTCGGCACACGCACGCTGTACGAGAACACGGAGGAAACGATCATCGATGTACAGCGACCCGTCATCATTAACAGCATCGACTCCCTGGCCGAGCGCGGGGACCTGCGCGACCGCGCCGTCGTCCTCTACCTGCCACCGATCCCCGACGGGCAGCGACAGGACGAGCGCACGCTCTGGACTCGCTTTGAAGAGTCCCACCCGCGCATCTTGGGGGCGCTGCTGGACGCGGTGAGCATGGCCTTACGACGGCATGCTACCGTCCGGCTGGAGCGGCTGCCGCGGATGGCCGACTTCGCTATCTGGGTGACGGCTGCCGAACCGGCGCTCCCGTGGGCGGAGGGGGCGTTCCTGGCCGCGTACGGCGAGAACCGCGCCGAGCAAGAGCGGCAGGCGGTCGAATACGACCCGGTTGCACGGGCCGTCGTGCAGCTTGCGCGATCCGGCGGCTGGGACCGTACGGCGTCGGAGCTGTACGACGCACTCTCCGGCATGGTGGACGAGCAAACCCGGCGCTCGCGGGCGTGGCCGCGCGGTCCAAACGCACTGTCGAGCCGGCTGAAGCGGCTGGCCCCCACGCTCCGGGCCGTGGGCGTCGAGATCGGTGATGGGTACATCGGCCGCGGGAACGAGAAGCGCAAGGTGGTCATCATCCGTCCGAGTATGCAAAAGATCGACCACATCGACCCCATCGACCCCAAGAGGCCGCAAACCCAGTCTACAAGCGGAATCCAGGCGGGGTCGATGTTGGGGTCGGTTGCAATGACAACCGACCCCACCGACCCCAGGATCGACCCCGCGGGGTCGGTTGGGGTCGATGTGGGGTCGATTGGGGTCGATACATCGACCCCGCGCAATCCCGCTTCCAGAGCGGATGGGGCAGATGGGGTCGATGGGGTCGATCTTTCGCAGACATCTTCTACTGCGGGAGGAGAAGCGGGGCGGCAACCTCGCCGCGTGGTCCGGGTTATGCCCTGACCCCATAAAACGGCACAGATTACCAGAAGCCAGCACAGATTGCCAGGACCCAGCACGGATTACCAGCACTGCTGCTGGAAGCCACCCGGCGGGGGGCCGATGACTGCGACCCCCGCCGGCCCGGTAGCACGATATGTTGCCATCAGCAACAGAGGAGGACACCGCCATGCTGACCGTTCGCGAGTACCTGGCCTTCCACCAGCCGCACGTCCTGGCCGTGCTGGTGGCGCGCTACGGTCCCCTCCACAGCCCCCGGCCCCCGAGGCGCTACCGTCCGGCGGTGCGGCTGGTCGCGGACGGCTGGCCGTCCTGGCGGCTGTGGAAGGCCGTCATGCAGGAGCCGCCGAAGCCGGGGCTCGGGGGGCTGCTGCCGGGGGAGCACAGCACGGCCCTGGTGGCGTGCCGTCCTTAGGTCTGTGGAGCGTCTCCTTCGGGCGCACGTGCTGTGAGGTGTTGACTGGATTCGCTCGGACCACCTGGGGCTGGTGGCTTGGTGCCCGCTGGTTGCGCGTGCGGCCCCTCAACCACCAGGGCGACCATCAAAGCGATGATGGAGAGTATCGCTAGTACGGACGATTGCGCTGCAACGGCCAACGCCAGGCCGGGCACCGCGGCAAGCAAAACAAGTCGCGCCCACGCTGGTTTGGAAAACCACCAACGCTCGAACCCACGCTCAGAAGGGAGCGGCTTCGCTGCTTCCTGTTGCGGCGGTGCTGTTGGGCGGGATTCAGCGCCACTTGCCGGTGTACTCGCCGTCTGGACGCGTTGTTCAGGAACCACGGATCGGGCTGATATGTTCCGCAGTGCGTAGGCCACCGCAGCGCCCGCAACGGCGTAAGCGACAAACCCGCCATAGTTCGGCAGGTACGCGTTCGCCTGCCAGAAGCCAACGCCGCGGAAGGCAGGAACAGTCGTACCCTGCGAGTCTCCGAATGTCCACACGAACCGCCCTGACCGAAGACCAACACTCCACAGGGCTCTCTCAGTGGCCTCATCGTGCTGCCCGAAGGCCAGGAAGCCGAGGATGAACAGGTAGACCCCATACCATAGCCACAGACGGTCGGTTCGGCTCATCGTGCTGCCTCACTCCTGTACGACGGTCACGGAGCCTTGGAGCCGCATAGTGCCGTATACATCCTCCAGGCATCCAGCGTCAACGTAGAGCCTTGCTGTACGTAGCCACCAAAGGTCTGGCAGAACTGGAGACGCGCATCGGGAACGTTCAGCTTTACCTTCGCTGGATCGGAGCCGCAGAACTGAACATACTGTGCCCATCCCTGCAACGTAAGGGCTGGTTGTGCTTGGTTGAAGGTTTGGCAGAATTGCAGCCGCGCATCGGCAGGGAGCGCAATTGCGACTGTCTTAGTGGAGTCGTCCCACAACACCTGCGCGCCGAGCGCCTCAGACACGGCCCGAAGCGGGACCATCGTTCGCCCGCCGAGGATTACTGCAGGCACGTCGCTCTGCACGAACCTGCCGTTCACATACACCGATACCACCGGCAGCCCTTGGAACGTCGCCCCCTGCGCGAAGGCCGCACCGCCGACGAGCAACACCGCCGCCACAACGGCCACCGCGAGCCTCCTCGTCCGCGTCCTGAGCATCTTCCTCCTCCCCTTCGAGTACGCCTTGCGGTGCGGGTTGTACGCCCTGCGCGTTGGCGATCCCTGCCATCAGAAGACGGCCGCGTATTCCGTTTTGGAATGCGTCTGACGGTTCTGCATAACACTCATGCATGATTCACCATCCGACCCATTCATTCCACGCATGGTATTTTGTGGCATAAAGTGCTGGAAATGTATGGGTATGTGACCGAACCATATCGCAGCGCGAAGGTGCATGGTAATGTGTGGCAAAGCCTTGAATCCCTCATGCTGTGGGCGCACGCCCCCCGACCCCTCCGGCGCGGCGGCGGGACGCCCCCCAGGGGGGCGGTGGACGGCCCCGGCAGGCCGTTGCCATCAACAACACCCCGCACAGCGGCTGAATTCCGTAAGCTGGAATTGCTGCCAATCCTACCGTCCGTTCTGACGGCCTTCTCGGCGGCGGGGGGCACGGTGGTACTGCCTGCCCCGCCACAGCGGCCCAGCGAGGCCCACGGAGCCACGGCCCTGCGGGGGCGCGGCTCCGAACCGCACGGCGGCTGTGGGAGGCCGTGGCCGGGAGCACCCCGCGCCGCGGCGATCTACGGCACGCGCCTTTGTTGCCGATAGCAACATGACGGCGCGGCCAGCCACCGGCAACAGGTTGCACTTGCCAGTAGCACCGTGCTAAAATGGTCACGGGATATCCGATCTTGATTCGCGTACTTAGGCCGCTTGTAGAGCCGTATGTAGCTCACTGACCACTACGTTGACCACCACGAAGGGGGGCATGGTGCCATGAAGGGCACGATCCGCCAACGCGGGAGGAACTCGTGGCAAGTCCGCATCAGCCGCGGGTACGAAAACGGCAAGAAGCTCCTGGACGAGTACACCGTCCGAGGAACCCGTGAGGACGCCGAGAAGTTCCTGCGGGCGAAGCTGCACGAGATCGACAAGGGTTCGTACACGCCACCGGCGCGGCAGACCTTCCAGCAGCACGCCGAGACGTGGCTCGAAACCTACGCCCGCACGAACCTCCGTCCGACCACAGCGGAAAGTTACGAGGTCCTCCTCCGAAAGCACGCCTTCCCCGCCATCGGCTCGATCCAGCTTGAGAAGCTGACGCCGCAGCACCTCCAGCGGCTCTACGCGGACAAGTTGGCTGAGGGCCTGTCGCCGCGGCGCGTGCAGTACCTGCACCTCGTCATTCATGGGTGCCTGAAGGCCGCCGTGAAGTGGGGGCTGGTTGGGCGCAACGTGGCCGACGCCGTGGACGCCCCGAGGCCCGAGCGGCGGGAGGTGCCGATCCTCACGAGCGAGGACCTGGACAAGCTCATCCGCGCCGCCGAGGGGACCGACCTGGAGCCGGTGGTCCTGCTGGCGGTGGGAGCAGGACTGCGACGCGGCGAGGCCCTCGGGCTGAAGTGGGAGGACGTGGACCTGGACGCCGGTGTTGTCCGGGTGCGGCGGTCCCTCGTGCCCACGAAGGAAGGCGTGCGGTTCCAGGAGCCCAAGACCGCCAGGGGGCGCAGGACGGTGGCGCTGCCGCCCTTCGTGGTGGACGGGCTGAAGCGGTGGCGCAAACGCCAGGCCGAGGTGCGTCTGCAGCACGGCGAGAAGTACCGGGACCAGGGGCTCGTCTGCGCCCGAGAGGACGGCTCCCCGATGCCCCCCGCAAGCGTGACGCACCGCTTTGAGCGGCTGGCCGCGAAGGCCGGGTTCGAGGGGCTGCGGCTGCACGACGCTCGGCACGGGCACGCCACCGTGCTGCTGGCGCAGGGCGTCCACCCGAAGGTGGTCCAAGAGCGGCTCGGGCACAGCACCATCTCCGTGACGATGGACATCTACTCGCACGTCATGCCGGGACTCCAGGAGGAGGCCGCACGGAAGCTGGACGAGGCCCTGAACCGGGCGCGGGCGCGGTCCCGCCGGTCCTCCTGACCGCCCACAGCCCCCGCCGCAGAACGGCAAGCCCCCGGTTCACGCCGGGGGCTTCACCGCGGTGGTCAGGGTCCGGTGGTCAAATTCCTTCGAGAGCCGAACAGTGGTCAGAAGTAGTGGTCAACCGGCCTTCCAATTCCACCTTCTCCCATCACCCGATCCCTTAAACCCGCTTCCCAAGCCTGGTGCGAGAGGTGGGACTTGAACCCACACACCTTTCGGTACAGGATCCTAAATCCTGCGCGTCTGCCAGTTCCGCCACTCTCGCGTACGCCGGAGGGGGCCGGCGAACAGCCGCCGGGGCAGCGGTTCGCTGCCCCGGCACCCTCCGCAGGTCGACGGTGGTTGTCCGGTGGCGGGCCATGTTGGGCTCGAACCAACGACACCCCGCTTAAAAGGCGGGTGCTCTACCAACTGAGCTAATGGCCCGAGTGGCTGGGGCGGCAGGACTCGAACCTACGCATGGCGGATTCAAAGTCCGCTGCCTTACCAACTTGGCTACGCCCCAGTGTGCATGGATGCCCGGTAGTGGCGGGCTGTGAGGGACTCGAACCCCCAACCTGAGACTTAGAAGGTCCCTGCTCTGTCCAGTTGAGCTAACAGCCCCCAGCCCCGGCGACCTGCGGTACCGGCCAGTCGGATGCAGATGCGCAGCAGGCCGGAACCGTTCTCCGACCTGCTAACCTGCCATTCGAATCATACCACAGGGGCGGACGCGCTGGCAAGACGGCCTGCCTCCGAGCCCGCTGCCGGGGCGGTCTCCCGGCGCGCGGCCAGGCACCGGAACGCTTGGGGCCGCCACGCCGGCGGCCCCGGTCAGAACGTCCAGTGGAGCGGGTGATGGGAATCGAACCCACGTACCCGGCTTGGAAGGCCGGTGCTCTACCATTGAGCTACACCCGCACGGCTGGTCGGGGTGGCCCGATTCGAACGGGCGACCTCAGCGTCCCAAGCGCTGCGCGCTGACCATGCTGCGCCACACCCCGGCAGCATGTCGATTATAGACCCGGACCGGCGGCGGTGTCAAAGGCTCCGGCTGCCGTCGAGCCACACGTGCCGGGCCGCCGGGCCGTCCGGCCCGAGCTCGAGCACAGCGCACGAACCCGGCTTTCCGGGCAAGCGCGGAAACGAGGGGCTGCCCGGGTTCAGGAGGAGGACCCCCTCGTGCTCCTCCAGGAGCGGCACGTGGGAGTGGCCGAACACCGCCACCCGGCAGCCCAGCTCCCGCGCCCGCAGGTAGACCCGCAGCGGCCCCTTCTTGGCGTCGTGGCGGTGCCCGTGCACGAGGACGATGCGGACGCCCTCCAGTTCCAGCACCTGCTCGGCCGGCTCCTGGTCGGGGAAGTCGCAGTTGCCCACGACAGCCGCCACCCGGTCGGGAGGGAGGCCGAAGATGGCCGCACAGGCGCGCGCGTCGGCGTGGAAGTCACCCGCGTGCAGCAGGAAGTCGACCGCCCCGAGCCGCCCCCGCAGGAGGCGGACCGGACCGAGGCGGCCATGAGTGTCGCTCAGCACCGCGACGCGCACCGGCAATCCCCCTCCCTGGTCCACCGTACCCGACGGCCCGTCATGCCGGGCGGCCGACGAAGTCCGGCAGCGCCTCGACTGCCAGGCGGATCGCGCGGCCGCGGTGGCTGACGGCGTTCTTCTCCTCCGGGTCAAGCTCCGCCACGGTCCGGCCGTCCGGCAGCTCGAAGACCGGGTCGTAGCCAAACCCGCCGGTGCCGCGGGGTGCCGTGGCGATCCGCCCCTCCAGGGTGCCCCGGAACACGGCCTCGCGCCCGTCGGGGTGGGCGAGGGCGGCGGCACACACGAACCGCGCCCCTCGCGCCGGAGCGGGGACCCCCTCGAGGCGACGGAGTAGGGCGGCGATGCGGTCCGCATCCGTGCCCGGGACCCACCGGGCCGACCGCACCCCCGGCTCGCCGCCGAGAGCGTCGACCTCCAGTCCCGAGTCGTCGGCCATCGCCGGCCGGCCCGTGGCTGCCGCGGCCGCTCGCGCCTTCTTCCGTGCGTTCTCCTCGAAGGTGGCGCCATCCTCCTCCACCTCGGGGGCGAACGGGAACTCCGCCAGGGTCCGGACCCGCACGCCGGCAGGGGCGAGCAGCGCCGCCAGCTCCTTCGCCTTGCCGGGGTTGCGGGTGGCCAGGACCAGCTCCGGGGGACCCTCCCACAGGTCGAGGTGCTCGACCTCTCCCGGAGCGCCCGGCCACAGGCGGCGGGCCACCTTCAGAAAGGCGTCCGGCGAGCCGGTGGTGGCGAAGCGAACGGTACCGCCGGCCCGTCGGGGACCCAAGAGGCCCCGCGTCCGGAGCCACTCCCGGACGGTCCAGGCCGCCTCCCGGCCCGGGTCGACGACCGTGACCCCGGCTCCGACCTGCCGGGCGATCCGCTCCTCCATGTGGGGAAGGTGGGTGCAGCCGAGCACCAGCGTGTCGATGTCCTCCGCGAGCAGCGGCGCCAGGCACCGGCGGATCTCGTGTTCCGCCAGCGGCGAGTCCACCTCCCCGTTCTCCGCCAGGGTGACGAGGATGGGACACGGCACCTGCACGACGCGCGCGTCGGGTCGCAGGGCCCGGATCGCCCGGGGATACACGCCGGACGCCACCGTGGCCTGCGTGGCCACGACCCCGATCCGCCCGGTGCGGGTGAGGCGGGCGGCCGCCCGGGCGCCCGGCTCCACCACCCCGACCGCCGGCACCGGCAGGGAGGGCGCGTCGGGCGCGAGGAGGACTGCGGCAGTCGCCGTGTTGCACGCGACGACCACGAGCCGGGCTCCCGCCTCGGCGAACCAGGCTGCGAAGCGCAGGAAGAAGCCGCGGACCTCCCCGAGCGGCCGCGGGCCATACGGGAAGTGCGCGCTGTCGCAGGCGTAAAGGAAGTCCTCACCCGGCAGCAGGTCCACCAGGGCCCGCAGGACGGTGAGACCGCCTTCGCCGGAATCGAACACGCCGATGGGGCCGTCCGCCAACCGCCCCCGACCCCCCTCCAGAGACGCAGGGGCTCCTGCGGGAAGTGTACGCCGCCGGCGCGGGCCATGACACGCAGACAGGAAGCCCCCGGACCGCCGCCGGTCCGGGGACCGAACCGAGAGGCTACCCACGCGTCATGAGCTGGTTCAGGAGACCGAGGGTGCGGATCAACTGCTCCTTGTCCTCCGCACCGAGCTCGGCGAGGACCCGCGCGAGGTAGGCGCGGCGGGCGGCGAGGACTTCCCCGATGATCGAGTGCCCCTTCGGCAGGATCCGTAGCCGGATGACCCGGCGGTCCGACGTGTCTCGCACGCGCTCGATGAGCTGGTTCCGTTCCATCCGGTCGATCAGGTCCGTGGCGGTGCTGCAGGCCAGGAACATCTTCTGGCACAGTTCGCCCATGGTGAGCTCGCCGTGCTCCCGCAGCACGAGGAGGGCATCGAGCTGGGGCGGGGTGATGTCGAAGTCCGCCAGGATGTCGCGGCCGCGCTTCTTGAGGATGGTCGCCACCGAACGCAGGAGTTCCTCGATCTCCGCCACCTGGCGATCGGTCTCGGCTGACCGTGTCGTCAGCAACCCGTATCACCTCCCCCTCTCGGTGCTGGCTTCACCCAGGTGCTGGTTTCACCTAATTGTACCACAGAGGAAAGGTGATGACGGTAAGACATTCGGCCTCTTCCAGCGAGTCCGCCGGTACACCCGGCTGAGCCCTTACGAACGGACGGCCCGGAAGAAGTCGATCAGGCCCCGGCGGATCCCCTCGGCCGCCCGCCACTGGAAGGCCGGATCGTTGAGGAGCGCCTCCTCGGCCGGGTTGGAGAGGAACGCCACCTCGACCAGCGCCGCGGGCGCCCGGCTCTCCCGCAACACCACGAAGTTGGCCGTCCGGACGCCCCGGTCCGCAAGCCCTGTCGCCTCGGCGAGGCGGCGGTGGATGGCGGTGGCCAGGAGGCGGCTCTGCGGGTGGTTCCGCCAGTAGTACGTCTCGGTACCGCCCGCCGCGGGGCTGGCGGCGGCGTTCGAGTGGACAGAGACGAAGGCGTCGGTGCCGGAGCGGTTCGCCATCGCCGGCCGGTCATACAGTCCGACGGTCGCGTCCCGGTCGCGGGTCATGTGCACGTCGGCACCCGCCAGGACGAGGAGGTCCCGCAGCGCCAGGGCGACCGCGAGGTTCACGTCCTTCTCCAGCGTGCCCGCCGGACCCCGCGCCCCGATCTCCTGCCCGCCGTGCCCGGGGTCGACCCAGATGTGGCGCCCGTGGAGGGAGGATACCTCGAGCTCCAGCACCACGGTCCGGCCGCCATCTTCGCTCCGCAACTCGTGGCCCAGGTAATACGGCAGGTCCAGGCGAACCGCCGTGCCGATCCCGGGTGCGCCAGACGGCTCGACGGCCAGAGCGGTGAACGCGACCCCCTCCGGCGCGATCACCGGCCCGAGCCCCGGCCCCGGCACCACCCCGGCGAGGTTCAGGGTCAGGCGGCGCCCGCCGGGGTCGACGGCGACCGTCGCCTCCGCCGGGCGGGTGGTGCGCACGGTGAGGCGGGTGCGGTCCCCGACCGTCTCCCACTCCACGCCGGCGACGTACGGGGGCAGCCGCACGGCCAGTCCGCCGGGGATGGGCTCGATCACCACCGGGCGCCGCCCGGCCAGGTCCACCACCACGCGCGCGGTGTCCTCCGTGAACTGCCCCGCCCGCACCCGGCGGGCGTCCGGGGCGTCGAGGCGCACCTCCCGGGGGGCCAGCGGCGTCAGCCGCGTGCCCGGGAAGTCGATGACCAGCCGGTCGGGCCCGGCCAGTTCCCGTACCTCGTACCGGTCCAGTTGCCAGCCGCGGATGACCACGGCGACGTCGTCCCCGCCGCCGGACACGAGCCCCAGCACGGCGGGCCGCCGGGCAAGTTCCACCACCCGGTCGGCGCCGCGCCAGCCCACCTCCAGCCCCAGCGTCTCGGCCACGAAGCGCAGGGGGACGAAGGTCCGGTCGCCGACGATCTGCGGCGCCACGTCGAGCGGTACCTCACGGCCGGCCACCCGGGCGGCCGGGTACCCGACCGTGAGGACGATCTCGCCGGCCGCCTCCGGCACGTCCGGCAGGGGCCGGATGCGCACCTCGCGGCGCTCCGGTAGCCACCGCACGTCCGCGCCGAGGGCCTCAGCGACGAAACGGATGGGAACGAACGTGCGATCGCCGGAAATGAAGGACGGCGGGTCGGTCGGGACCGGCCGGCCGTCCAGCTCGAGGCCGACGGTGGGGCCGGGAGACGGGACAGAGGGTGACGGCGGGGCCGGGCCCTCCGCGAGCGCGACCGGGGCCGGTCCGCCGAAGGTGAGGGCGGCCGCCAGGGCCAGGGCGGCGCCCGCCACCCCGACCCTGTGCCGTGGGGGTCGCAGCGTCCGTGACCGGAAGGGCTTCGCCATGGAATACGTGGACGGGAGCCTCAGGGTTCGCCACTCCCTGCCTCTTCAACAGCTTGACGTTCCAACGTTCAAGTGGTTAGACGGTAAAACGCCCCAGGGAAGTTCCCCTGGGGCGTTTTCCAGTTGGTGGAGGCGGCGGGGCACTGCCCCCCGCGTCCGAAGACCCGCCAGACCGGACCTCTCCGAGCGCAGCCCCGGCTTTCGGTCTCGCCGGACGTGGCCCCCCGGGGCAGGGTCCACGTCCCGCCAGCCCCCGCTTGGCTTCGCCGGCCGGTCAGGGGCACCCCGGGTGCCCCTTGCGGGGCCCGGGTCCCGTTCGGCTAGCCCACGGTCTGACGCTCAACTCCGGCGCGTGGGCGGCGGCCCGGAGGAGCGTGCAGTCGCTACGCTAGGGAGCGACTGGGCCGCTCAGGCGGCCAGAGCGAGAGAACGCTCGTTGTCGGCACTTATCGGTTGCCACCTGATTAACGAGGCGGTGACGACCTCGGCTCGCTGTCCGATCCCGCGGCATCCCCGTCGAACCTGTTTCGCCCCCCCGTGACGGCGCCGTCCGCTTTCAGCGGACCCGGGTGCGGAGGGCCCGCTCGATCTCACGGCGGACGTCCCGTTCGGCGATGGCCTCACGCTTGTCGTACTGGCGCTTGCCCCGGGCCAGGGCCAGCTCCACCTTGACTCTACCATCCTTGAGGTAGAACCGCAACGGCACGAGCGTGTATCCCTTCTGCCGCACCTGCCCGTACAGGCGCAGGATCTCGTGCTTGTGCAGGAGGAGCTTGCGCACCCGCTTCGGGTCGTGATTCCACCGGTTGGCCTGCTCGTAGGGACTGATGTGGACATTGTACAGCAGGACCTCGCCGTTCTCCACCCGGGCGTAGGCATCCTGGAGGCTCACCCGCCCCAGGCGGCAGGACTTCACCTCGCTGCCCAGGAGGGCGATCCCGGCCTCGTGCGTCTCTTCGATGAAGTAGTCGTGCCGCGCCTTGCGGTTCTCGGCCAGCGTCCGCTGAGGAGCCGGGCCACGCCGGCCCCGGTCCTGCGCGCCCATCGCCCCTCACCTCCGCCCGGGAGCCTTTATTGTACCGGCCGTCCGGTCCGGTGTCAAACGCCGCCCGCCGCTCGGCCGTGTCAAGCTTCGGTAGGTGACCCGACAAGGCCCGAATTTTTTGGTTCGTTATGCACTCCGCGGCAGCGCCCTCACAAGCTCACGTAGCACGTACTTGACCCACGGCGAGCCGGCAGCTGGTCCGCTGAGCGCCGGCAGGTTCACCCGCAGCCATGCCTCCGGATCATTCAGTTCCCCGGGCTGCACCCGAATCGCCGTCGAGCCGGTTGCCTGGCGCAACACCTCCGACTGCATCGGCCAGGCCTGCCGCCCCATCACCGCCAATTCCCCGTTCGCCCGGGCCGCCAGCAGCCGCACCAGATGGTCCGCTCCCCTGTCACTCCACTGCGCTCCATGGCGCTTCATCCGTCGGGCGACATGGTGGAACACCTGCCCCTCAATGGTGCCCAAACTGTCTGCGGCCCCGGAACGGCAGATGCCGTCCCAGTTCTCCTGCAGGTACTTCCGCAGCCCTGCCACACGCTTGCGCTGCGCCCCACGACTGGCCCGCTCGGCCGTCGCCAGCACCTGCTCCACCTGGCTCCAGTCCTTGACCTTCAGGGCCTCCACCGCCTTCCGGTAGGCCTCCTCGTCATGCGACAGACCCTCCAGCAGCGCCCGGCGGAGGTGGAACGGGTCCAGCTGGTACCTCGCTCCGGCAAACGTCCCCGCCCACTGCTTCACCCACGGGGCACCGTCGCCGCCCACCACCACGTCCTGTACCGCACTCAGATCCCACTTGCTGCCGAAATCCGCATACGTCTGCTCCGAGAAGACCTCCGCACTGGCCAAGCCTGCGGTCACCCGGCGCTCTACCAGTTGCCACCGGTTTTGCCCGACTTGCTCTTTGCCCTCATAGCCGACCGCCAGCTTCAGCCCCAGGTGCCTGTGGGCTCCCCGGGGACCACGGCCTTGGACCACCACCTCGTCCACCTCAATCCGCAACCGCTCGGTCCGCCGCTGCCCCGCCGGCACCTCGCCACGGTCGAACACTGCACGGCGCTGCGCTTCGGCTTGCTCCACCCGTACAGCGCCCACCTCCTGGACCTCACGCCAGACGCTCATCGCTCGGACATCCATGCCCCCCAGCGTGAGCTTCGCCAGCACCGCCGCCGCCCGGTGGTACGGCATCTCCGCGGCCATCGCCACCGCCAGTTCTGTGGCCCACGGCGACAGCCGCTGGCGGGCTGTCCACCCCAGCGCCTCGTCCAGCAGGAAATGGCCTTCCCCGCTCTGACGGTCCCGGTAGTACCGCCGCCGCACCTGCACCTTCCCAAACGGCGTCACGATCGTCCGCGGCTTGCTGTGCACCAACTCATATCGCGCCGCGTCCCGCCGGCGCATCAGCTCGTCGTCCAGCCGGTGCAACGCCAGCACCAGCGCCCGTCGCGCCACCTCCTGCACCAGCCGGAAGATCCCCTTCTCCAGTTCCATGAAGTCGTGGCGGGTCCGCAGCAACTCCGAGATCCCATGCACCAGCAGCAGGATTAGGTCCATGATCTCACGAACTAGCCACATCGAGACCTCACCCATTACCAGGCCTTGTCGGGATGGTTGCTACCGCAACCTACCAGGTGAGGTCTCATTCTTTGTTGTCCCCACCATCTCCTCCCGAAATGTTATCCGGCCCCGCCGCTCCCTCCCGCCGCTTGCGCCGGCGCCGGCCGCCGGTGGCCGGTGCGGCCGGCGCGCCCGGTTCGCGGCCAGCCTCCCGGGCCGGCGGCGGGGCCGGCCCGGCCGTCGCCGGGAGGGCGAACACCACGCCGACCTGCGCGTCCTCCTCCTCGTCGTCGGGCCGGGGGCGCTGCCGGCCGGCGGGGATGGGGATCCCCCACATGTCGACGGCCGGACGCTCCCTCGCCGCCCCGTCCGCGCGCGCCCGCTTCGCCGCGCGGCGCTCGGCCCGTCGCCCGCGCCGGCCGCGCCCGTGCCGGCCTGACCCGGCGCCGGACTTCGCCTCGGGCCCCGTCCGGGATCCGGATTCGACCCGGTCCTCCCCGGGAACCGGCTCCTCCAGCGCGAAGTTCACCTGGCGGGCTTCCAGGTCGACGCTCAGGAGGCGCACCCGCACCGGATCGCCCAGGCGGAACGTGCGGCGGGTGCGCTCACCGACCAGCGCGTACAGCTTCTCGTGGAAGTGATAGTAATCGTCGGCCAGGGTGCTGACGTGGACCAGGCCCTCGACGGTGTTCGGCAGCTGGACGAAGAAGCCGAAGTTCGTCACCCCCGAGATGACCGCGTCCCACACCTCGCCGACCTTGTCGCGCATGAACTGCGCCTTCTTCAGGTCGTACGTCTCCCGCTCCGCCTCCATGGCCACCCGTTCCCGCTCGGAGGACTGAAGCGCCACCTCCGCCACCAGACGCTCGAGCCGGGCCGTTCGCCGGGGGGACAGCCGTCCCCCGCCCGCCCATAGCTCCCGGATGATCCGGTGCACCATGAGGTCCGGATAGCGCCGGATCGGCGAGGTGAAGTGGCAGTAGTACCGCGTAGCCAGGCCGAAGTGGCCCAGGTTCTCGTGGCTGTACCGGGCCTGCTTGAGCGAGCGCAGCACCACCGTGTTGACGAGCCCCTCTTCCTTGCGCCCCCGAACCCAGGCGGTGACGGCCTGGAGGTCCCGGGGCTCCACGCCGGCCTTGCCGGGGCGGAGGGTGTAGCCGAAGAGCCCGAGGAACTCGGCCAGGGCGGCGATGCGGTCCGGGTCCGGCTCCTCGTGCACGCGGTACACGAAGGGGACCTTGAGGCGCGCGTAGTGCTCCGCCACCGTCTCGTTGGCGGCGAGCATGAACTCCTCGATGATCCGGTGCGCGTCGGTTCGCGCCGCCCGCAACACGTCCAGCGGTTCGCCCCGCTCGCTCAGCACGAGCTCCGCCTCGGGCAGCTCGAACTCGAGGCTGCCCCGGGCGATGCGCTTCTGCCGCAGCACCCGCATCAGCTCGTGGGCCGTCTCGAGCATGGGGACGACATCGGCGTACTGCTCTCGCAACGCCGGGTCCCGCTCCTCGAGCATGCGGTGCACGGCCGTGTAGGTCAGGCGGTGACGGCTGCGGATCACCGCAGGGTAGATCTTGTGGCTGCTCACCCCGCCGCGGGGGCCGATCTCCATCTCGCAGACCAGGACCAGCCGGTCCTCGCCCGGGCGCAGGCTGCAGAGGTCGTCGGAGAGCCGGGGCGGAAGCATGGGCACGACCCGGTCGGCCAGGTAGACCGAGGTGCCCCGCCTCAGCGCCTCCCGGTCGAGCGCCGACCCCTCCCTCACGTACCAGGACACGTCGGCGATGGCGACCCACAGCCGCCAGCGCTTGCCCTCCCGGCGTACCAGCACAGCGTCGTCGAAGTCCTTGGCATCCTCCCCGTCGATGGTCACGAACGGCAGCTCGCGCAGGTCCGTCCGCTGCCGGAACTCCTCGGGCGGGATGGTGCCCGGGATGCGCTCGGCCTCTCGCAGCACCCGTGCCGGGAACGCCTCCGGCAGCTCGTGCCGGCGGATGATGCTGAGCACGTCGACCCCGGGGTCATCGGGCTTGCCGAGCCGCTCCACGACGTGGCCCTCGGCGGGCCGCCGGCCCTCGGGGTAGCGCGTGATCCGAGCGACGACCTTCTCCCCCGCCTTGGCCCCGCCGGCGCCCCCCCGGGGCACCACGACCGCCGGGCCGTACCGGGGGTCGTCGGGGACCACGTAGCCACCCTGCCGGTTCCCCTCGTAGGTGCCCACGATCCGCCTCACGGCCCGCTCGAGGATGCGGATCACCTCGCCGCCCGTGCGGGCTCGGGGCCGCGACGGCGGGGACAGGCGCACGACCACCCGGTCGCCGTGCATCGCCCCCATCAGGTCCTCCGGACCGATGAAGACGTCCCCCTCCACCCCCTCGGGCTGCACCTCCGGGGTGAGGAAGGCGAACCCCTTCGGATGGGCCTGGATGCGGCCGACGGCCAGGTTCATCCGCTCCGGCGCACCGTACCGTCCGGTCCGGGTCCGCACCACGAGACCCTCGGCCTCCATCCGGTCCAGGGCCGCCTGCGCCTCGGGCCGCTGCTGCTCGGGTATCTCCATGGCCTCGAACAGCTCCGCCGCGGTCAGCGGCCGGTAGGCCTCGCTGCGGATGAATGCGGCGATGCGCTCCTTCACCTCGTCCCCTCACCGCCCGTCCCGGCGTCTTCGTCCCCGACCCGGCGCTCCCGGAACCGCCAGCCCAACCAGGCCGCGTAGGCGCCCGCCGCCAGGGCCGCCTCGGCCAGGGAACGCCAACGTGGAAGTTCTCCGCGCAGTACCCGAAACACCACATAGCCACCCCCGACCGCGAGGGTGGCTGCGGCCCAGGCGGCCAGCGCCGCCTGCGTGCTGGTCATGCGCCTCTTCACAGGGCCCGCGTGGGCTCCCCCATGCCTTCCGGCTCCTTTCCAGCCGTCTTCACCCATTATAGTGGGCACGGCCGGGGCGGACAAGCCGCGCCACGAGCGCAGCCGCCAGCCCCACGGCCACGAGCAGGGCGGGGACGAGGACGGCTCCGACGGCGGAACCGGCCAGGTGGGGCCAGAAGCCCGGCCCCGGCTCGAGGGGGCCGAAGACGGGCACGACGGGGAGCCGGGCAGAGGTCGCCGGAACGAGAAGCGGAACGATGTACATCGCCGCGAACAGCGCGTGCAGGACGCGGGCCACCACGTAGGGACCCATGCGGACGTCCGTGCCGGTGATCACGCTGGCGACCTGCCCGTGGACGGAGAGCCCGCTCCAGGCGATGATGGCGCTGGCGACCACCGCCCGCGGCACGAGTGCCACGGGCGCGACACTGGCGGCCCGGGTGCCCAGGTCGATCTCCAGCAGGCCGGCGATGGCCGCCGGCACCAGCTCCTGGGGCAGGCCGGCCAGCCGGAAGAGCGCGACGAACGGGGCCGCCACGACCCCACGCAGGCCCACGACCTCCAGCATGCGCACGAAGACGCTGAAGAGCATGATGAAGCCGCAGATCACGAGCAGGGTGCGGACCGACTCGTGCACGGCGTCGCCGGCCAGCTGGCCCAGGCCCCGTCCGTCCTCCCGTCGGGCCTCCAGGAGGCGCTCGACGGCCCGGCGCAGGATGTTCCCCCGCCGGGGCGGCTCGGGCCGGGCGGTCTCCTGCTCGCCCGGCCCGTAGAACCGGAAGATGAGCCCCACCGTGAGCGCGGCGAGGTAGTGGGCGGCCGCCAGCTTGGGGCCGAGCCAGGGCATGCCGAACATGCCCACGGCCACCGCGCCGAGGATGAAGAGCGGGTCGCATATCTTCTCTTTGCAATCGTCCTTCCGGGGCTCCTCGCGCGAATCGCCGGGGGCTTTTTCGCGTGGCGGTGCCGGCGCGCGGTGTCCCGAATCCGCAGGGCGTGTCAGGGCATGCGGGTACCCACCACGGAGTACCGATGATGGTGAACGGCACCCGGAAGGGAGTCACTCGGGTACCGGCAGGGGGCGAACCTTCCGAAACCCAGCCCTGCACGGTGGCGGCAGCTCAGCTGCCGGTCGCAGGTCGGCGGGCACCCGCACGGGTCGACTGCACCGACCGATGGGGCTGGTATACCGCCTGCGGCCGGGTCCTGCCGCACGTGCGTCTGGCTGGTCCCATCCTCCTGGCACACCGCCGCCCCCGGGGAGGGTGTCCCCGGGGCTCTTCCTCTCCCGGGCCCGATCACCAGAACCCGCGGCGCGAAGGGGGACATCTCCGTGATCTTCCAGTTCGGGCGGTGGCGGGTGGAGAACTACGTCCGGACCCCCGGCGGCGAGGTCCTGCTCGACCAGGCCTCCGAGGAGAAACGCCGCGACCTTGTGCGAAAGCTCTACCTGGCGGCTGCACGGCTGATCGCTCCGGCAGGCGTCGAAATCCTGGATGTCCGCCTGGTTCCGGCAAGCATCGCGCTGAGCGTCTCCGGGACACCCGCCCGGGAGGAGGCGCGAAGCCCCGGTGCGTCGCTCCCCTAGTCGGCCCGCCACCTGTGCTCGTCACGCACCGGGCCCGCAGCTGAGGCGTGCCGTCCTCTACATCCGCGTCTCCACCGATGTGCAGGCCCGAGAAGGGGAGTCCATCCCGGCCCAGAGGGCCCGACTTTCCGACTGGGCGCGCGAGAATGGTTACGTCGTGGTCAGGGAGTACGTCGACGCCGGCGAGAGCGCAAGAGTTGCAGACCGCCCCGAGTTCGCCAGGATGCTGCAGGACGCGCGCAAGAGCCCGCGCCCGTTCGATGCGGTCCTCGTCTGGAAATGGGACCGTTTCGCAAGGAACGCAGAGGACGCCGCGATCTACAAGAGCCTGCTCCGGCGCCAGTTGGGCGTCGAACTCATCGCCATCGGAGACCCGCAGAGCTCCGGCGCGGTCGGAGTGCTCATGGAACGCATCCTCGACGTGATCGCCGAGTTTCAGAGCCTCATCACGGCCGAGCACGTGAAGAACACGATGACCTACCTTGCCCGGGACGGAAGGTGGCTCGGCAAGGTCCCCTTCGGGTACCGGCTGGACGACACGGGCAAGCTGGCCGAGAACGAAGAGGAGGCACCGGCGGTTCGCTGGGCGTTCGAAGAGGTCTCCACCCGGCGAATGACGGTGTACGCCGTGGCCGAGGAGTTCGCCCGGGGGCTCCGCTTTCCATCCACCGTCGCCAGGGGCTACAGGTGGTCTCCCACCGCCGTGCGCCAGATGCTCCGGAACCCGGTGTACACCGGCCAGGCGGTGTGGAACCGTCGCTACATGACCGTGGACTCGTCCAGCGGCCTGTCCAAGAAGAACCGGGGCTTTCGGGACCCCACGGAATGGGTGATCGTCGAGGACGCGCACCCGGCGCTGGTCACTAAGGAACTGTTCGAGCGCACGCAGCGGGTGCTGGACGAAATCGGCGCCAGGTTCGCCCGCACGCCGAACGGTGACTACCTCTTCCGCGGCCTCGTGATCTGCGGCCGGTGCGGCCACCACCTTTCGTACAGCAATCCGGACCGGGGTCCCAATCCGAAACTGGTCTGCACGCAATACTACCGAATCCCCTCCGTGGCCTGCCGGCCGATGAACTGCATCCGGCCCCGGGAACTGGAGGAAATCGTCTTCCGCGCCACGGAGGAACTCCTCGAGTCGACTGGGGCACTGCCGGAACTCGCGATCGCCGCCAAGAAAGAGCCGGCGGCTCTCGAGCCGGCAGCCCTGCTCCAGAATGTGCGCCACCGCCTCCAGCGGCTCATCGACGCCTACGAGGCCGGCGTGCTCACTCTCGAAGAGTTCCGCGAACGGCGCGCCTCCCTCGACCAGGAACGGGCCCGGCTGGAGAAACCGACCGCACAGCCCGGGGAAGGTGCAGTCAACCAGGAAGAGGCCATCAAGGCGCTGCGCGAGCGGATTCGGGACGTTCTCCCCGTACTGCGTGACCCGCACCGGTCGGTGACCGAGAAGAATGTCGTCCTCGCTGACGTGATCGACCGGATCGTGGTGAATCGCGTCGACGACTCAGTCCGCATCGTCTGGAGATCCTTACGGGAGTAGCTCCGACCCCCGACTTCGCCCCGCCCGGCCCGGTCTCGGGGGACCGGACAGCCGCCCGCAGCGATGGCGACGAGTGCGACACGGCGCCTGCCGCGACGGAGCCTCCTTCGGCGGGGCGGGGCGGGGCGCGCCGTCCGGCCCACACTCACCGTGTCAACTCCGTGTGCGTGATGGTCATGCGCGCGACGTCGATCTCCATCGCCGCCCGGCGGAAGACCTCCGGCCAGCGGGGCTCCAGGTCACGCCACGCGCCGGGGTAGCGAATGCGGACGCGCTGGGCGAAGTTCCAGACGTCTGCACCCAACGCCTGGGTCCGCCCCAGTGCCCGGGTGATGGCATCGCGCACGTGGGAGGCGAGTGCCTCCTCCACCTTCGCCAGCGTCTCGGGCTCGCTCACGACGCCCCCGCAGGGCACGTCCGCGATCACGACCTCCCCCCACGCGGTGACGCGGAACCGGACACTCGCCTCGGAAAGGACGGGGTCGACGGCGGTGAGCCCGCGCTGCACCCGGGCAGAAAGCCGTCGGCCCGGGTTCCCCGGGCACGGCACGGTGAGGACCTGATCCCGCGCCTGGCCACGGAGCCACATTGCGCCTTCGAGCTCCGATCCCGTCAGCTCCCCCACCCAGCGGTCCCCCCGGAAGATGCCGGCGCCTTCGATCATGACCTCGGATGGCGGGGCTCGCCTCTCCCCGGTGGGATGCGGCACGACCCCGACAACCGGGGCCAGCGGGTCCCAACCGGGCTCGACCAGCGCGCGCAGGAAATCCTTCAGGTTCACCCGGGGGCTGGCGCGGCTGCGGGTCAGTTCCCCCAGCCCCATCGGCATGACGGACTCGAGGAGCAGGGGTTGGGTGAGCAGATCCCGGGCGGTACCGCGCGCCACCACGATCTGGCTGGTGAGTCGGACCTCGTGGGCGCGCAGCAAGAAATCGGAGACCTCGCCGATACCCTCTCGGGCCATTCGCTGCCCGAGCACGATGACCTGGCTGTGCTGGAGCGTCACCTGGCGGGGGATCTTGCGCTGGGAACGCCAGATCGCGTCCGCCAGGGTAGGTGCTCCGGCGAGGACGAGCACCGTGCCGCCGGCGTCCACACGGAGCTCCTCATCGCCTTTGCCCGGCCCTCCGACGGGATCGGCGATGGCCAGGGTGACCTGAAGATCCCCTGACTCTGACCGGTCAATCCCCAGTGCCAGCACCACGGCCAGATCGTTGGCTTCCCGCCGGCTCCAGCACCCGGTAAGGAAGAGGAGCGCGACGAGAAGCCCCAGCGCCGGGACCCTAGGCCGGCCCACGGGTCTGCACCCCTTCTCGGCTCCCGCTCCGCCGCCCCCGCATGGTGGACACGACGAGCAGGAGAAGCGGCACACCGAGTTCGAGGGGAAACGTGATTCGGGTCCACTGTTCCACGCCCCAGTTCGCTTCCGCCGGAAACCCCGCCCAGACCTGGGTCAGCCCGAGGGCAACACCCGCCAGAACGAGCACGGTCTGCGGCCGGTAGGGAATGCCCAGCGCGTGGCCGACCCCCATTCCCGCCGCCCAGAGGCAAAGCGCGACCTTGACGAACATGCCGGTGAGCCAGACGCTCACCAGCACGACCTCCACCCGCTCGAAGAATTGCCCGATCCGAACCTGCTGAACCAGCACGAAGATCGGGTACGTGGACATGGCCGTGAGCGACGGGCCGAAGACAACGATGCTCAGGAAGGTCACGAGGCTCAGCCAACCCGCGGCGACGGCGTAGCCTCCGAGAGCCCAGCGCAGCCCCATACGGGGCGGTTCCACGTGGGGAAGTAGAAAGCCCAGGATCACGGACTCGCCGAACCAGCCCAGGGAGGGCAGGGCGCCGTCCCAGACGGCCCGGAGGCCGGCTTCGACGGCGGGGAGCGCGGACCGGAAGTCCGCCTGGTTCAGGACCAGGAGAATCCCCACGGCTCCCGAGGCAAAGTACACGAACGCCGCCAGGCCGCCGATCCGGGCCAGGACCTCGATCCCGTCGTAGACGGCGTACGCGGCGAGAAGGGCCATGGAGGCGCCGATGAAGAGCGGCGGCGTTCCCCTCAGGATGGCCATCCCGAGGAAATCCATCACGTTGCGGATCACCAGGGAACACAGAAAGATGAAGAACGCCGGCCACACGAGGCCCAGCATCCGGCCGGGCCAGGGGCCCAGCAGGGTCTGGCCGACCTCGACGAGGCTGAGGCCGCGGTGGCGCGAGGCGAGCGCTGACACCACCAGGACGACGGGCAGTGCGGCCATCGCCCCGACCAGGACGGACAGCCAGGCGTCACGGCCCGCCCGGGCGGCCATGGCAGCCGGCACGAAGAACAAAAGCGCCACGTGACTGTAGAGCGCCAGGAAGCTGGCGACCTGATACGCCCGGATTCGGTGCCGCACCCCGACCGCCCTCCGGTCACATCCGGGAGTACGCAGGCGGCTTCCCGCCGGGGCTGCGCCGCACGTCCCGCGGGGCCAGGATGCCGGGGCGGCGCTTCATCCGCCACCACGGCATCCGAAAGACGACGTCTTTCTGCTCGTCCACGGAAAGCGGGGCCAGCGGCGCCAGGTACGGGACGCCGAACGACCGCAGCCTCGCCATGTGGATGAGGATGGCCATGACCCCGATGAAGATCCCGTAGGCGCCCAGGGTGCCGGCCAGGAGCATCATCGGAAAGCGCAGGAGGCGCACGGCCAGGGCCGCATTGAACCGGGGCAGCAGGAACGAGGCGATCCCCGTCAGGGAGACCACGATCACCATCGGTGCGGAGACGATTCCCGCCCGCACCGCCGCCTCCCCGATCACCAGGGCGCCGACGATGCTCACGGACTGGCCCACCATGCGGGGCAGCCTCAGGCCCGCCTCACGCAGGGCCTCGAAGGCAACCTCCATGAGGAGCGCCTCCACGACCGCAGGGAAGGGGATCCTCTCCCGGGCCCGCATGATGGTGAGCAGTAGCGGGGTCGGGAGCATCTCCTGGTGAAACGTGGTGATCGCGATGTAGAAGGAGGGCCCCAGGAGGGCTACCAGGAGGTAGATCCACCGCAGCAGGCGGATGGCGCCTGCCGCGGGGTATCGCTCGTAGTAATCCTCAGGCGCCTGGAGCATCTCCGGGAAGACGGTCGGCACGAGGAGCGCGAAGGGCGTACCGTCGGTCAGGATGGCGACCCGCCCCTCCAGGAGGTCGGCCGCCACCACGTCCGGCCGCTCGGTGTGCTTGATGAGCGGAAACACCGTCCAGGGCGTGTCCTCGATGAACTCCTCCAGATATCCGCTCTCCAGCACACCGTCGATCTGGACACCCTGCAGGCGCCGGCGGACTTCCGCCAGGAGGTCAGGAGACACCACCCCGGCCACGTAGAGGATGGCCACCCGGGTGCGGGTGACGTTCCCGAACCGAAGCGTCTCGACGCGCAGGCGGGGGCTCCGGATCTTCCGCCGGATCAGGGCGGTGTTGACCACGATGTCCTCCGTGAACCCCTCGCGGGGCCCGCGGACGACGCTCTCCGTATCCGGCTCCGAAACCCCCCGGCGTTCACCGCCCTCCGTGTCGAGCCGGAGGCAGCGCGTCGCCCCGGCCACGAAGATCACGCTCTCCCCCTGGCTCAGGGCATCGGCGGCCTCCCGCAGGGACAGGCCCTCCCGTACACGAGGGGCAGACGCCCCCAGCTGGGTGTACCGGAGCAGGTGATCCTCGGGCCTGGCACCTGCGGGCGGGTGCCACTCGAATGTCAGCGCCCCCACCAGGCGCTCCAGGGAGCGCTTCTCCACCAGACCCGCCACGTAGGCCAACAGCACCGCCACGTCCCCGCGGTGGACCCGTACTGGCCGGAAGACGACGTCGCTGCTCGAACCGAAGAGAAAGTGCAGCACCACCTCGTTCTCCTGCAGGTCAGCCGATACCGGCAGTACGAGATCCTGCCGGAGAAGGGCCTCCGCAGCCCGCCGGTGGCGCTCCCCGGGATCCGGCAGGACCCGCAGGGAAGCGGCAAGCTGCGGGTACCCGTGCTTCTCCAGGTACCGGAGAAGCACGTCGACGTCCCGGGTTGGGGGTTTCAGCCTTCGTATCCCGAAACGCACGCGTCTGCCCTCTCCCCGGGGCCCGCCGGCCGTCGCATGCCGACACCGTGACGCACGTTCCCTTCGGCACCATGGTTTCCCATGCCCGTCACGGCTATGCGCCCCGCACCGGGACGGCAGCCGTCACCGGCCCACCGCCCCGGGGGCGTGGGCGCCCTTCGCGTTCACGAGCCGATCCCTCAGCCGCACCACCTCACCGATCACCACCGTGGCCGGCGGCCCCAGACCCGCGGCGCGGGCACGCTCGGCGATGTCCGCCAGGGTACCGGTGACCACCTGCTGATCCGGCCAGGTCCCGCGCCGCACCACGGCAGCCGGGGTCGCTGGTGAACGGCCGGCAGCCATCAGGCGCTGCGAGATCGCGGGAAGGTTCTTCATCCCCATGAGCAAGACGATGGTGTCCAACCCCGCCGCCGCCTCCCAGGCCGGTCCGGCAGATCCGCTGCAGGTGTGTCCCGTGGCGATCACCACGCTCGTAGCCTGGGCACGGTGGGTGACGGGGATCCCGGCGGCGGCCGGCGCCGCGATGGCGGCGCTGACCCCCGGGACCACCTCGAAGGGGATGCTCCGTGTCGCGAGGTACTCGGCCTCCTCCCCGCCGCGGCCAAAAACGAACGGGTCGCCGCCCTTGAGGCGGCACACCTCCAGGCCGCGGACCGCCAGGCTCTCCAGCATCCGGTTGATGTCGTCCTGGGAGACGGTCTCCCACCCTTCTCCTTTCCCGACGTAATACAGCTGGGCATCGGGACGGGCCTCGGCCAGCAGCTCGGGGGCCACCAGCCGGTCGTAGACGATGGCGTCCGCACGGCGGATGCACGCCAGCCCCCGCACGGTGATGAGGCCGGGGTCGCCCGGCCCCGCGCCGACGAGGTACACCTTGCCCGTCACAGGCCCTCCTCCTCCCGGGGAAGGCGCCAGGCGCCCCCGTCCGAAGGCCGGCATCGGTCGCCCTCCGAGGCGGGCAGGGCGAATCGCATCCCCGTGGTCAGCTCCGTGACGGCCGTCTCGAGAACCGCGGCGAGGCGGTCCCGGAGCGCCCGTGCGAGGGAGGGGCTCATACCGCCCGTGCTGATGGCCAACGTCAGGGACCCCGCCCGGTGAACGGCAGGGAGAATCATGTTGCCGAGCTCCGGTGCCCCCGCCACGTTGACCCAGAGCCCCAGGCCCCGCGCCTCGGCAGCGACGGCCGCGTCCACCTCCGGCACCCCGGTGCAGGCGAAGACGAGGGCATGCCCGCGCGCGTCTCCGGGGGCGTAGCGCCGCCGCTCCCAGGTCACACGCCCCGCCCCGGCGAGGGCAGCCAGCTCCGGCGCCGCGTCGGGGCTCACCACGCGGACCGCCGCCCCGGCCCCCACGAGCCCCGAGACCTTGCGTGAGGCGACGGGCCCGCCGCCCACGACCAGGCAGGGCAGGCCGGAGACATCGAGAAACACGGGGTAGAGCGCGGGGAGAGACTGGTAGGACATCCCGGCTCACTCCTGCCGCGACCCGAGGACCCGCTCCAGTTTCTCCGCCGTCAGCGACTCCCACTGGCCGATCCCCTCGCGACGCCGCCCCGCCGCGTCGTACTTGTTGTGATAGCCGCGGGGAGTGATCATGTAGCCCTTGTACGTGTAGGTGTTGGAGTTCCCGATGAGGATCGTCGTGAGCATCCCGATCTCATGGTCCAGGACGTGGGCCAGGTCGGTCAGAACCACCGACTGCCTCTCGCGGTACGCGCTCTTGACCAGCGCGCAGGGGGTGGTGGGCGAACGGTACCGGCCGATGACCTCGACCGCCTCGACCACCTGCCGCTGCCGCCGACCGCTCGCCGGGTTGTAGAGGGCGATGACGAAGTCGGCGCTGGCGGCCGCATCGAGCCTCCGGAGGATCACGTCCCACGGGGTGAGGAGGTCGCTCAGGCTGATCGCTGCGAAATCGTGCATGATGGGCGCGCCGACCAGGGCCGCGCACGCGTTCAGGGCGGTGACCCCCGGGACGATCTCCAGCTCCACGCCCGTCTCGGGGTCCCACCCGCGCCCGGCCAGCACCTCGAGCACGAGGCCGGCCATGCCGTACACCCCGGCGTCGCCGCTGGAGATCACCGCGACCCTGCGCCCCTGTTCGGCCCGCTCGACCGCGGCAACGGCCCGGGCGATCTCCTCCTGCATCCCGCTGCGGATGACCTCCTTGCCCTCGAGAAGGGGCCGGACCAGGCCGATGTACGTGGTGTAGCCCACCACCACTTCCGAATCCTCGATCGCCTCCCGGGCCCTCCGCGTGAGATGCGCCTCCGCGCCCGGCCCGAACCCCACGACGTACAGCTTCCCGCGCCCCAACCGGATGCCTCCTTCCTCATCCGTGCGATCCACAACCCAACCCGGCGGACCTAGAGCGGACGGGCCGCCGCTGCCTCCTCGATGCGCTCCCCCAGGATCGGCAGGAAGCGCGGGTGTTCGCCCACGCCCT
This sequence comes from Caldinitratiruptor microaerophilus, assembly GCF_025999835.1. Lineage (NCBI taxonomy): Bacteria > Bacillati > Bacillota > Clostridia > Eubacteriales > Symbiobacteriaceae > Caldinitratiruptor > Caldinitratiruptor microaerophilus. The sequence continues at coordinate 2,695,963 of NZ_AP025628.1, forward strand.
CCAGCCCGGCCAGCCAGAAGGCGACGCCGGGAGACCGGCGCGCCCAGTCGGCGGTGATCCGGGCGATCCGCTTGACCAGCACCCCGGTGAAGAGGAAATAGGGCAGCACGACCACCTGGCGGGCGCCCAGGGCCACAGTGCGCCGCAGGGCGGTGTCCAGGTCCGGCACCGTGACGCCGATGAAGCAGAGTTCCACCCAGTCCACGGCGAGCGGGCCACCGCCGGCCCGCAGCGCCTCCCACAGGAGACGCCCGACCTTGTAGAAGTCGGAATTGGCCTCGGGGTCGCTCGACCCCCGCCCCACCAGCACCAGCACGGCGGGCGGGTCTGCGATGGGCTCTGCCGGACGACCGGCGTCCCCGGCCCCCGCCACTGGGCGCGCGGCGGCCAGGTGGTCCAGCAGGATCGGGATGACGGCCGGCTCCACGCCGATCGGCCGCCCGTACCGGAACACCACGCCGGGATGCCGTTCCCTGGCCGCCTCGAGGTGGCCCGGGATCTCCTCCTTGGCGTGCCCGGCGGCAAAGAGGGTCAGGGGCACGGTCACCACTTCCTGACAACCGGCCGCCACCAGGGCGTCGATCCCCTCGGGCACTTCCGGATTGGCCAGCTCGATGAAGGATGGCTGCACCCGCCAGCCGCTCTCCTGGACGCGGGGCAGCCGGGCCGCCCGCTCGACCACCCGGAGGAACTGCGCGTTCCCCTCCGGGTCCCGGCTGCCGTGACCCACGAGCAGCAGCCCACGCTGCTTCACGCGCCACCACCTCCTGGTTGGACACGTGGTTGGACACGTGCCACCGCCACGGTGCAGTTCCCGCTCTTCACCTTCGGTACGACGAGGGGGCCACCCGCGGACAGCACCGCCGCCGGCTCCGCGACCCCCCGTGCCCCGACGTAGCGCATGGGCGCCTCGGACGGGCTGGGCACCTCCACGGAATTGAGCGCCTCCGCGTCGTAGAAATCGATCCGGAGCCCCTGCGCGGCCGCGTAGGCGAGGAGCCCCGGCTCGTCCTGCTTGCGGTCGATGCTCGCCAGGTTGCGCACCGAGAGAGGGCTCAGCCCGGCGCCGGCCAGGACGGCCGCCACCGCCCCGGCGATCTCCTCCGCCGGAGTCCCGCGGTTGCACCCGATGCCCACAACGAGGCTCTGCGGCCGGTACACCACTGCCTTGCCGAGAAGCGATGCATGTTCGGGCCCGAGGACCCGGTCCGTGATCACGAGCGCGGCCGCGTACTCCGGCGCGGCGGCCTCTTCCAGGCTGGCCACCCGGCGGATGTTCTCCGGCAGGGGTCTGTCCGGCGGCCACCAGTCCGGTTCGCCCGCGTCCTGGTACACCGCCACCGGCTCGCCGTTCACCACGGCGGCGCTGGCCGCGGTCACGTTCTCCCAGCCCTCGATCCTCCAGCCGAACTCGTGCCCGAGCAGGTCCACCGCGACGGTCTCCCGCACGTCCGAGGCCGTCGTGACCACCGGGGTGGCGCCGAGGACCCGCGCCACCCGCCGGGCGAGCGCGTTCGCCCCGCCCAGGTGTCCGGAGAGGACGGCGATGGCGAAGGTCCCCCGGTCGTCCACCACCACGACCCCCGGGTCCGTCTTCTTGTCCCGCAGGTGCGGGGCGACCATGCGCACCACCGCCCCCAGCGAGACGAACGCCACGATCCCGTCGTAGCGGCGGAACAGGTCCCCCATCCGCTGGCTGACGGGATCTTCGAAGACCCGGGCGCCCGGCGCCAGGGCGGCGAACTTGGGGGGGACCCAGTGGTCCGCCTCCGGCAGGGCCGCGGCCAGGCGTGCCGCCAGGGCGGTTCCGTGCCGCGTGATGCTGAGGACGGCGACCCGTCCCCTCGAGCGGGGCGCTGGTCCTCCCGCGCCGAGCCCGTCGGGCTTCCCGGCCGCGCGCCGGTACCGGTGGCTGAAGGACGCGTCGTAGAGCCGCGACCGCCCTTCCACCCGGGCGTGGAGCCCGGAACCGAAGACCTCGCCCACCAGGATCAGCGCGTGCGAGCGGATGCGGGCCTCCCGGACCCGCTGGGCGATGTCCGCCAGGGTGCCGCGGACGACCCTCTCCTCCGGCCACGTCACCCGGTACACCACGGCCACCGGAGTGTCATCGGGGTACCCGCCCGCCCGCAGCTCCTCCACCACCCGGTCGATCATCCCCACGCTGAGGAAGAGGCACAGGGTGGTGCGGTGGGCCGCCAGGTCCCGGAGCCGCTCCCCAGGGGGCATGGGGGTGCGCCCCTCCACGCGCGTGAGGATCACGGTCTGGGCCAGCTCCGGCACCGTGAGCTCTGCTCCCAGGGCAGCGGCCGCCGCGAAGACCGAGGACACGCCGGGGACGATCTCGTATGGAATCCCCATCTCGGCCAGGCGGCGGGCCTGCTCGTACACCGCGCCGTACAGGCTCGGGTCCCCCGTGTGCACCCGGGCCACGCTGCCCCCAACCCGGGCTACCCGGACCATGGCCTCCACGATCTCGTCGTGGGTGAGCGAGGCGCTGCCCAGGACCTCCGCCCCCGGCTTCGCCCAGTCGGTGATCGCCGGATTCACCAGCGAGTCCGTGTACAGGATCAGGTCGGCCGACCGGATGATCGCCTCCGCCTTGCGGGTAACGAGGTCCAGGCTGCCGGGGCCGGCCCCGACGAAGTACACCTTGCCGACCGGCACGGGGCTCACTTCCTGACCAGGAGCAGCGAGAGGTACGGCAACCTGCCGCGCCGCGGGAGCGTACGCACGTCGGTGACAACCTCCTCCAGGCCGGGTGCCGTGGCCTTGTGGACCCAGACCGCCCGGTCCGTGAGACCGGTCCGATCCAGCGCAGCCAACACGTGACGGAGGGTCGAGTTGACCTTGAAGAAGACGACGCTGTCGAACCGCTGCAGAAGGTCCCGGGCGTCCTCCTCCCCCTCGAGGTCCGTCACCAGCGCCATGCGCTCGCCACCGGCCCCCAGGGGCATCTGCACGCGGGCCGCGGCCCCGAGGGACGAGGAGACCCCGGGGACGACCTCGATGGGCACTGCCGGGTAACGCTCCCGGATCAGGTCGAGGACGTGCAAGAAGGTGCTGTACAGGAGCGGGTCCCCCTCGGTGATGAACACGCAGTCCTTGCCGGCAGCGACCCGCCCGTGGATCAACGTGGCGTTCCGGTCCCAGCAGGCTGCCAGCTTCTCGGGGTCCCGCGTCATGGGGAACTCCAGCTCGAGGAGCTCCTGCCGCCCCGGGTCGATGAACGGGCGCACGATGCGGAGCGCGTAACCGTCGTCCGACAGGTTCCGCTTGGGGATGCAGATCACCGGCGCAGACCGGAGGAGGCGGTGGGCCTTGAGGGTGAGGAGCTCGGGGTCGCCCGGGCCGACGCCCACGCCGTACAAGGTGCCGTACCCCATCAGGACACCTCCTCGCCCTGCGGCACTTCCCCGGGGGGCGAACCGGAGTCCAGGTCGTATCCGGCCGTGAGGACGTAGACCGGGTCCAGCGCCTCGAACCGGGTGAGGTCCAGGATGGGGCGGGAACGGGCCACCTGCAGGAGGACGACCTCCACCCCCATCCCGAAGCCGCGCAGGCTCACCATGGCCTCGTGCAGGTTCTCCACGGTCGCGGCGTTGACCACGATGCGCCCTCCGGGCAGGAGGCGCCGCGCGGCCACCTCCAGGATGGGCGCCATCGACCCGGCGCTGCCGCCGACGAACACCGCGTGCGGCGCCGGCCAGCCTTCCAGGCCTTCCGGGGCCCGGCCGTGGATCACCCGGACCCGGCCGGCCACGCCGAACCGCTCGACGTTGCGCCGGGCGATGGCCACGTCCTCCTCGTTCTTCTCGATGGTCCACACCTGCCCCCGGGGCGCCAGGCGGGCGGCCTCGATGGAGACCGAACCGGACCCCGTGCCGATGTCCCACACCACCGCATCCGGGGCGATCCGCATCTTGCTGAGGCTCACCACCCGCACCTCCGCCTTCGTGATCAGCCCGCGCCGGGGCTTTCTCTGTTCGAAGGCCCAGTCGGGAATCCCGGTCACCCAGGGTGCGATACCGGTCGCGCTCACTCGGTCTCCTCCTCCCGGACCAGCACCACCACGTTGAGGGGAGGGAACTCCCGTGCCGCCATCGCTTCCAGGCTGCCCTCCCAGACCGACTCGCTCCGCCCCCCGAGGTTGGCACAGACGTAACACCGGTACCCGTGCACCCCCGACGCCAGGAGGGTCCGGGCGATGGCGCGCGGGTTTCGTTCGGGATCGGTCAGGATGGCGACCTTGAGGTGGCGCCGCACCTCGAGGGCGAGGTCTGTGGGGTCCCGCCCGTGCGCGCTCAGCACGGCGGCATCGTCCCAGGGCTCTGCGATCCGGGCGAATGCCAGGGCGACGCTGGTGACGTGAGGGTGGAAGGCCAGGGCGGCCTTCCCGAGCCGCTGCACCAGCAGCCTCCCGATCCCGTAGAAGAGCGGGTCGCCGGACGCCAGGACCGTGACCCGCCGCCCCTCCTCCCGTGCCGCCCGCAGGCGGTCGACCACCGGCCCGAGCGGCGCCTTCAGAGCCAGCCGCTCCTCGCCCACTCCCGGAAACAGGGCCAGGTGGCGCTCCCCTCCGGCCAGCACGTCGGCCTCGCGGACGAGCCGGAGGAGACGGGGCGGAAGGCTCTCCGGGCCGTCGTCCAGCACCCCCACCACGTGGATGGGGTTCACGGTGGGCTCCCTCCTCTCGCCGCGGAAAGCCCCACATCCGGCCCCGGAGCGGGCCACGGGCCGGTCTGGGCCCGCCCGAGGACGGCCGGGCCGTCGAAGTCCGTCATGATCACCTCGATCTCGTAGGCCGCCCGGGCGTGATCCCGGCACGCCTCGCAGGCCAGCTGGCAGAGCCGGTCGAAGAACCCGCTCACCCCGGCCGCCAGGACGATCTCCTGCACGTGCCGGCCCGTGTTCGCCCGGCGGATCTCGTCCACGACGGACGCGGGGGCGCCGCTGCCGGCCGCCACCTCCGCGAGGAACGCCGGATCGACCTGGGAAGCCCGGGCATGCAGGTGCATGGCGCCCTGGGCCACCTTGGCGAGCTTGCCGATCATCCCCACGACGGTGAGGCGGCGGACCTGGGGCCTTCTGGCCGCCGTCTTGAGCGTGAACCCCAGGAACTCCCCCATCTCGATGAAGGCCACCTCCGGCAGGCCGAGGGGCCGGAGGATCTCCATGGCGTACCGCTCGCTGCGCCCGCCGGTGGAGGCCACGAGGTGGGACTGCCCCTGGGCGAGCGCCACGTCCACCGCCTGGGCGATGGACGCCCGGAAGGCCGCAGTGGAGTACGGCACGACGATCCCGGTGGTCCCGAGGATCGAGATGCCGCCCACGATGCCGAGGCGCGGGTTCAGCGTCTTGCGGGCCATCTCCTCCCCCCGGGGCACCGAGATCTCCACCCGCACCCCCCGGGTTTCCCCGGCCTCCGCCAGGGCCGCCTGGACATGCTCGGTGATCATGCGGCGGGGCACGGGGTTGATGGCCGGGCCGCCGATCTCCAGGCCCAGGCCCGGGCGGGTCACGGTACCCACGCCAGGTCCGCCTGCGAGGTGGACACCCGATTCGGGGTGCCACGAGACGGTAGCCACGATCTCCGCGCCGTGGGTGACGTCCGGGTCGTCGCCGGCGTCCTTGATCACCGAGCAGCGCGCCCAGCCCGGCCCGGACTCGGCGGAATGGAGGGCGAACGTGGCCCAGCGGCGGGCGGGAAGCCAGATGGTGACATCCGTCGCGGGGGTGCCCGTGAGCAGGAGGCGCGTCGCCGCCAGCGCCGCGGCCGTGGCGCAGGCGCCGGTCGTGTATCCCGTGCGCATCTGGCCCCGGTCTCGCCCGGATTCGCCCATCCGGGTCACCCCCTCACCCGAGGTAGCCGTGGATCCCCGTCGCCAGCCGCAGGAGGGCGTTGAGGGCCGCCACCGCCAGGGTCGAGCCGCCCCGCCAGCCCGCCACCGTGATGCTGGGCACAGCGTCGCGGCGGCGGAGTTCCTCCTTGGACTCCGCCGCGTTCACGAAGCCCACCGGGGTCCCCACCACGAGGGCGGGGCGGCAGACGCCCGCGTCGACGAGGTCCAGAAGAGCCAGGAGGGCCGTGGGCGCGTTCCCGATGGCCACGACGGCGCCGTCCAGACGCGGTCCCCAGAGGCGCACCGCCGCGATGGCCCGGGTGGTCCCCTCCGCCCGGGCCCGCGCCGCCACGTCGGGGTGGTCCAGCATGCATTCCACCCGCACGCCGAGCCGCTCGCAGTGGCCGGGGCTCACCCCCACGGCGATCATCCGGACGTCGGTGACGATGGGCGCCCCGCTGCGGAGGGCCTCGACCCCGGCCTCGACGGCCCGGGGGTGGATGTGGACGTCCCGGGCGATGGTGGGATCCCCCGCCGCGTGCACCATCCGCACCCGGACCTGCTGCTCCTCCGGTGTGCCCGAAAGGTCGGGGACCAGCCCGCGGATGATCTCGAAGCTGCGGCGCTCGATCTCCTCCGGGGGCAGGCCGTAGCGCTCCACGAGCGTCATCCGCAACCCTCCCCGCCGGTGGCTCTTCGCAACCGGCCGAGGCCCAGCCCCGCGAGCCCGCCTCCGAGGAAGAAGGCCACCAGGACGGCCAGCCCGCGGGCGGTTTCCCACCCCGCAGGCGGGACGGGCGGCACCTCCAGCCACCAGTGCACTTCCCCCAGCGACACCCGGTATCGGGCGCCTTCGGGAAACCGGTAGCGCAGCGTGGAGCCTGACCGCACCGGAGCACTGAGGAGGACGCCGTTCTCGGGGTGGTGGATACCGAGCCACAGCGACTCCCCCCGCGTGCCGGCCCCGCCGGAAGCCGGTGCATCCAGCACGATCACCGATACCTCTCGCGCGGGTGACACGCCGCCCGCAGCGGGCGTGCTGTCAGCCCGCGCGGCTCCGGTCCCCACGGACACGGCAACCAGGAACCCGGCGCTCATCGCGCGCCACCGGGCCCGCGACGGGTTGCCTCCTTCCGCCGCGAGCCCCCGGGGTCGGGGAAGGCGTGCGCTCGTCCACCCGGCGAGCACTCCCAGGGTCCAGACCAGGACGGCCAGGGCAACAGATCCCCAAAAACGGGCCGCCGGCAAGCCCACCCGAACCACCTGGTCCGGAGAGCCGGTGATCACCACCCGGTAGAGGCCGGGATCCCAGAAGTTGATCCGCAGGGAGAGCGGGCCGGGGGCGAGCGGTACCTCCAGCACCTCGCCTGGTGGCAGGTACTGCGCGTGGACCCAGCGGAAAAGCGGCCCCCGGATCTTCTCCACCCGGAGATGCGGGGCAGAACTGGCGGCCACCCGCCCATCGAACCGCGCCGTCTCCCCGGCCCGGTAGGCTCCGGGCCACCCGCCTGCGGCGAACATGGCCAGGCCGCCCACGAGCACCCCGACCCCGGCGGCGAAAAGCCACAGGTGTACCGGCTTTCTTGTCAACGATCGACTGGCCCACACGGTAGGAAAACCTCCCGGGAAGGGGCGTGCGCCGCAGGGACCGGTCAGTGGCAGGTGAAGAACGCCGTGAAGTGCCGGACGGAATGGAGGGCGTCGTGAACGGCCGGGATGGGCGCAGCGAAAAGGACGTAGAGCGCCACGGGAACGCTGAGCCACAGTACCCCCTGGAGCAGCAGGTACCGGGGCCAACCGCCCATGCGAAGATGCCGGACCGCCGTCAGCCCCCGGAGCGAGAGCGAAACCTCGTTCACCGTCTCACCTCCTCGTCGGGCGGGTCGTCCCGACCACAGCGTCAGCCCGGCGCGGCGGAACTGCTACCCCGTGACCGGTCTGGCCGCAGCCCTTTCCCGGTCAAGTCTGACGGCCCGGTACCGGGCCGCCGCCTGCACGAAGCGGCGAGCGGCGTGCGGGTTGGCGACGAAATGCAGGTGCAGGTAGCTCGCCAGAAGCGCCGGGCGGGCGAATCCGTCCTCCTTCCCGTCGACCCGCCTGCCCCGGAAGCGGTAGGCGGGGGGCCAGTCGGGCGGGTGCGGGTCCGTGACGGACCAGTGGAACTCGTGTCCCAGCACCTCATCCCCGGGGCTTCCCAGGAGCGTCTCCTGCAGGAACGTCGCCCGGGCGTACCCGAGCGCGGCAAGCCGCGGCTGCATGCGGGCCGAGACCGGCAGGAGGCCCGCCATCGGCCAGACCTGCCCGTCCGGATCCACGATCGCCCGGGACAGGTACATGAGCCCGCCACACTCGGCGTAGACCGGCATGCCTGCCCGGTGGGCCGCCTGCACGTCGGCGCGCAGCTTGTCGTGGGCGGACAGCTCGGCCCGGTACACCTCCGGAAACCCGCCGCCCAGGTAGAGGGCGTCGGTCCCGGGAGGGATCGACTCGCCGGCCAGGGGGCTGAAAGGAGCCCATTCCACCCCGAGCGCCGCCAGGAGGTCGAGCCCGTCCTCGTAGTAGAAGTGGAAGGCCGCGTCCCGGGCGATGGCGATGCGGCAGCAACCGGGGGCCGGCCGGTCGGGGAAAGGGCCGGCCCCGTCGGGAACCGTCACCGGACCGGCCGCCCGGGCGATGGCCAGCACCCGGTCGAGGTCGACCGTCGCCGCCACCGCGTCCGCCACCCGGTCCAGGTAAGGGGCCATGGCCCGGGGGTCCAGGACCGGCACGAGACCCAGGTGGCGCTCGGGCGCCTGCAGCCCGTCGGCCCGGGGCAGGTAGCCCAGGGCGGGCGGCCCACCGTAGGCGGCCAGGCTTTCCCGCAGGAGTTCGAAGTGGCCCGGGCTGCCGACGCGGTTGAAGACGACCCCGGCGATCCGCACCCCGGGGTCGAAGGTCGCGTATCCCCGGACCATCGCGGCAGCGCTGCGGGCCATGCCGGAGGCGTCGACCACCAGGATCACGGGCGCGTCCAGCCAGCGGGCCACCTCCGCCGTGCTGCCGCTGTCGGTGGCCGGGCCCGCGCTGTCGAAGAGGCCCATGACCCCCTCGATGACCGCCACGTCCGCCGGGCCGGCCGCCCGGGCGAAGAGGGCGCGCACCAGGTCCTCGCCGCACATCCACCCGTCCAGGTTCCGGCTGGGGCGGCCGGTGGCGGCGGTGTGGTAGGTGGGGTCGATGTAGTCCGGTCCGACCTTGAACGGCTGCACCCGGAGCCCGCGCCGACGGAGGGCCCGCATGAGCCCCAGCGCCACGGTGGTCTTGCCGGCTCCGCTCTCCGTACCGGCCACGACAAGGCGTGGCACCCGCATGACCGCCACCTCAGCATTCCCCTTCCGACCCGCCGGCCGGGACCTGGCTCAGGTGAATGGCCCCTGTCGGGCAGGCCTCCGCCGCCCACCAGGCCCGCTCTTCCAGTGACGCAGGAATCCGGGGCCCAAGCCGCAACACGGCGACCCGGTGGAGGATGACCCGGAAGAGGGCTGGCGCCAGCCGCTCGCACAGCCCGCAGGCGACGCAGGCCGCCGGGTCGATCCGCCCGGCGATCATCGCTCATACCCCCGTCGATCCCGGTCGGCCACGGACCCGGGGAATCGAAAAGGCGCCGCGGGATGCGGCGCCTCAGCGCTCTTCGCCCGGTGCCCCGGGCCCATCCGGCCAGGAAGACACCATTTCAGCTCCGTCCCCCATCCCGCGAGGGGACCCGAGCCGGAACCGACCGGGCAGGTCTCCTGGCTTGCGGATCCTCACCCTCCGGCGCCTTCCCATCCAGATCGGACAGTGGCATCTTGCCGGGGACTCCCCGCTCACAGTGGCGCGACCGCGGCGGATTTTCACCGCACTTCCCTTTTCAGCCCGCACCCGGGGCGCGGGCCACCTGGTCGGCTTCGGTATGCGGTTGATCGGCAGTCGGTGACTCGCCCAGAGGATACCATGTGCCCCGCAGGGCTGTCCAGAGCGATCAGGGGTTCGACCTCGCCCCGCAGTGCAGGTCAGGTGGCAACACCGCCTCGCGGCTCCGGATAGACGGGCCACAGCGAGGCCCGTGGCATCTTGCCTCTCTCTGCCGGGTAGCCTACAGTAAGAGTTAAGAACATGAGGCGATGGGGCTCGCCGGAAGTGCTGCCACGCAGCTGATGGCCCCTACCCGGGACTCGGGTAGGGGCCATTTTCCTTGTGTCAGGTACCGCACCACGAGCATGCGCAGGGGGGAAGCGGTCGTGGGAACCCGGGCGGCAGGCAACACACGGCTCACCCGAGTGTGGGAGATCCTGCAGGCCGTTGCGCAAAGGCTGGGAGACCCGGCGGTCAGCGACGCGGTTGCCCGCGCCGGTCGAAAACTGACGGGGAAAGAGTTCAACCTCGTCGTGCTCGGCCAGTTCAAGCGAGGCAAGTCGACCCTGGTCAACGCCCTCGTCGGCGAGCCGCTGCTTCCGACCGCGGTCGTGCCCCTCACCTCCGCCGTGACGATCCTGCGGTCCGGCCCGAAGCCGGAGATGACCGTCCACTTCCTCGACGGGCGCCAGGTACCAGCGCCTGTTCAGGATCTGCCGCTGTACGTGACCGAGAGAGAAAACCCGCGCAACGTCCGCGGGGTGGGTGCAGTGGAAATCCGTCACCCTTCCCCCTTGCTCGCAGAAGGGGTGCGGCTGGTGGATACCCCGGGTGTGGGTTCCGTGTACGAGCACAACACCCGCACCACGCTTCAGTTCCTTCCCGATGCCGACGCGGCCATCTTCGTCCTTTCCGTTGAGCCGCCGCTCACGGCCGCCGAAAGGGAGTTCCTCGACGAGGCACGGCAGTACGCGGGGAAGTTCCTCTTCGTCCTGAACAAGATCGACGCCCTTTCGCCGGCGGAAACGGCTGAGAGCCTGGCTTTCACCCGGAGCGTCCTCGAGGAGGCGACCCGGCAGGATTCCGTCCGCCTGTTCGCACTGTCGGCCAGACAGGCCCTGGAGGCACGGATGGCCGGCGACGCGGACGGGTTGGAGCGAAGCGGGCTCCTCGATCTGGAGAGGGAAATCCGCCGCCTGGTGGTTGCCGATCGCGAAACGGTCCTCGGGGAATCCGCGCGCCTGGCCCTGGAGCGGGCACTGCTGTCCCTCACCACGGCGCTGACCCTCGAGCAGCAGGCTCTGCGGGTGTCCGCGGAGGAGATCCGGCAGCGCCGCGATCGACTGGAAAGATACCTGGCTTCTGCACGCAGCGAGGCGGAGGACCTGGAGCCCCTGATGCGGAGCGGGCTCGCCCGAATCGTGCAGGAAGCCGACGGGCGACTCCGTCTCTTCCGCCAGAGCCTCGAACCCGACCTTCACGAACGGGCACTGCGGCGGCTGAACGCCACGACCGGAGGGGCCGCCGAACTCGTGCGCGACCTGGAGAAGTTCCTCGCCGAAAACATCCCCGCTGCGTTCGACCGGTGGATCGCCGAGGAGAACCGGCGGCTCGAAGCAGCCGTTCGCGCCATGGCGCGGCGGCTCAGCGAGCGGGCGGCTGCGGTGGTGGAAGGGTTCATCGAGCTGGCCGGCACGCTGTTCGCCGTGGAGTTGCCGCCACCCCAGCCGGATCCGAACCTGGTCGACGACGTGCGCCTGACCTACCGGATCGGCGAGGACGAGGGGTTCCTCATGCCGCGCTCCGACCGGCTGGTTGCCCTGTTACCGCGCCCCCTGGCGCTGCGGGTGCTGACGAGCGGTCTCCGCCGGCGGATCGCCGAACAGGTGGACCTCAACGCCGGCCGGGTTCGGGAGAACCTCGTCGAGCGCCTCGACCAGACCGCCAGGCAGGTGCGGTCCGGTCTCGATGCCTACCTTGAGGCGGCTGCCCTGGGCATCCGGGAAGCACTGACCCGGGCGGAACGGCTGCAGGAGGAGCGCGGGCCTGCCCTGGAGAGACGGCGCCAGGAGGTGGCCGACGACCTGGCCAGCCTCGCTGAGGCCCGTCGCCTCCTCGAGGAAGGCGGCCGCGCGCCGGTGGAGCGGACGGGTTGAAGAAGCGGGGTGGGAGGCGCCGTGACCGACACGCTCGCCGAGTGGGAACTCCGCCAGGCATTCCGACACCCAGGATGTCCCATCTGCACCGTGATCCAGAACAACACGGAGCGCTTTTATCGCTGGTTCATCTTGGAAACCTACGGCCAGCTGCCGATGTTGGAAACGCTGAGTCGGGGCGGCTTCTGCCCGATCCACGGCTGGGAGGTTGCCGTGAGGGCCGGGCAGCGGATCAGCTTCACCTACGAGTTTGTGGTTCAGGACCGCGCCGCCCGGCTCCGATCGGCGTTGACTTCCGCGCGGGCGTACGCGTGGTGGCCCGTTTCCGTCCTACGGGCGGCGGCCCTGGGGCGTCGTCTGACCGGCTGGATGGCCCGGAGACGCCGCGAACGGCTTGCTCGCGCGATCCGCCTTTCTCTGGCGCCCTCTCAGCCATGCCCGGTGTGCGATCAGGTGAAAGGCGACGAACGATACGCCTATCGGGTCCTCGCCCGCCTTCTCGAGCACGACGAAGAACGAGCGGCTTACCAAGCGTCGGCAGGCCTTTGCTGGCACCACCTCACGGGCGCGCTCCCCGTGGCCACCCCGACGGTGGCCACGTTTCTTGCCGAGGATGGCCTACGGCGTCTCGAGGCGCTCGGGCAGGACTTTCGGGAGTACTTTCGGAAACTGGATTACCGCTTCGCATCTGAGCCCCGGGGTGCCGAACAGCGCGCCTGGCTCCAGGCGGCACGGTATCTCGCTCCGATGGGACACCTTCCCGCGTGCCTGTCCGAAGCCCTGGATCCGAATTCTCCGCTCGGGCCGCTGCTGCGCGAGCGTACGCGGGACCTGGCGGCCAGCACGTGAGGAGGGACCCGGTCGTGGTTCGGTACTGTTTGAACTGCTGGTACCCGAACCCGGCCGTACGGGAAAGGGCGGCGGACCTCCTTCGCCTGCGGGCCTGCCTCGACGGCAACAGCGGCAGTCCCGGCCCACTCAGACCCGGCGATGCCTCGCGGTGAGTTCCCTCTGCAGGAGCAGGAGAAGAGGCACCGCGACGGCTTGTGCCAGCACCGAGAACAGGATCACGAGAGCGGTGGATCGGTTGTAGAGGAAGCCCATCGCAGCGCTGCCCACGAACCACGCGACGCCGAAAGCGGTGTTGAAGAGTCCATAGGCCCTCCCGCGCACCGCAGGGGGCGCCAGGTCGGCGACCGCGGCCCTCATGATCGTTTCCTGGACACCGAGCACCGCGCCCCAGACCACGACGCCCGCCCAGGCCGCGACGGCGGAACTGCCGAAGGCCAGGACGGTGGCCGGAACGATGCCGAGGGGGAGGGCAAACAGTGCGCCGACGCCCAAGCGATCATAGAGCTTGCCTGCCACCACGGCGGCCAGGGCGTCGACTGCCATGGCCACGGCGAAGGCCAACGGAATGACCGGGTCGGGCAGAAGCCCGCGGGCTTTCAGGTGGAACGAGATCAACTGAAAGTGGGCAAAACCGAGCACGGCCGTGGACGCAAAGAAGACGTAGAGCCAGAAGTCACGGCCGAGGCGTGGCAAAGTCGCTGCGCCCGGCCCCTCAAGCTTTGGTTCCGTCCGGTTCCCACCCCGATCGGACGGACTTCCGTCCGGAACTGGGCCTCTCTGCTCACCCGGCCCTTCAAACGCTTCCGGAGCCGGGAACTGAACCCATGCCGCTGCCAGGGTCGCCAAGGCGAGCAGGGCGGGGATGAGCAACACGGCGAAGCCGCGGCGGTACCCTTCGCCGGCGAAGAGGACACTGGCCACCAGAAGGGGGCCCACAACCGCGCCGATCTGGTCCAGGAGCTCGTGCAGCCCGAAGCCAAGCCCTCGCCCGACCGCACGGGTGGCAAAGGAGAGCATGACGTCCCGGGACGGTGTGCGAACGGCCTTGCCCATCCGCTCGAGGAGGACGAGTCCGGCGGCCACTTCCCACCGCCCCGCCAGGGCGAGCAGGGGAACCGCGAGCAGGTTCGTGACGTACCCGAGGGCAGTGAGAAGCCAGTACTGCCGCAACCGGTCGGTCAGATAACCCGACGCGAGCCGGATGGCATATCCGAGGAACTCCCCGAGCCCGGCAACCACCCCCACCACGCTGGCGCTGGCGCCGAGCGACAGCAGGAACGGCCCGGTGGCGCTGCGCGCCCCTTCATAGGTCATGTCAGCAAAAAGGCTGACAATGCCGAGGAGCACGACGAAGCGCATCGCCTGAGCGCGGCGGGCGGTGGCAGACCCACCGAGTGCCGGACCTTCACGTGTGGACTGCATCCGCGTGACCTCCACCGAAAAGGTGCTGCCTCAGTCCGGCTCTTGCCCTGGCCGGACCCAGCGTGACCGGTCGCTTGGTCACCTCGCTCATGGCGCGCAGACCTTGTGGCAGCCTTGCAGCTATGTTCGCCGCCCGAACCGGACTCCACGCAACCCTCCACGGTGGTCGCGCGGTTTCGGCAGGGAATCCGCCACCCGGGTCCGGAAACCCGGAAATCGGGGGGTGCCCGCTGCGTTAGACAGGACGCCGGTGAAACCACTACCGGCTACGAACGCGGCCGGTCGTGGAGCAGGGCAAACACCCCGGTGGCCACAAACCACACAACGATGCCGCCGACCCAGGCGGCAGCCGTACTCCGTATCCCCAACCTTGGAATCAGAAGACCGGCCATGGCGATCGTCCCTGTAGTAATCGCCCACAAGGTGAGAAACCGGGGCCAGCTGAGCCGCCGCATCGCGTTCCCCTCCACTGGCGCCGGGCGGTTGGACAACTGCTGCGTGCAACGCTTCACGCGGTAAGCCCAGCGTCCTACCGTGCGCACACGGCCGCCGCAAGCGCCGGGACCAAGATGCCCCAGTTCCATGGACCCGCCCCCTCAGACGACACTGTTGCACCTCCCCCTCCTGGATCGGGACCACCGCGGGATCCCACGGTCCCTCGGAACAAAAAACCGATAGCCCCTACCCTTCACCGGAAAGGGTAGGAGCTATCAGCTGCGCAGGCAGCGGTTCCGGCGAGCTCCATCGCCTGCCGTGATTCTACCACAAACCTCACCGCCGATGAAAGCACAGAACGTGGCAAGAGCAGAGCAGGGAATGACGCCGGTCCGGAGGAAAGAGGCGATGGAGGGCCGTAACGGTTTCCTGTGGAGCTCCGCCGCCATGGTCATGACCTGAGCCCCGGCACGTTGTACCCTGCCCTCCACACCATGGAGCAGGCCGGGTACTTGCGGCGGGAGCAACGCGGGACCATCGTGGAGGTGTGCCGCCGTGACCCGGGAGCCAGCCGAACCATCGGGGATTGCCGCGCCCGTCCGCTATCGGGACCTGAGCCCGGCGGCAAAGCGAGAACGGTTGCGGGAACTGGCGCTTCTGTTCCTGAAACTGGGGACTATCTCCTTCGGCGGCCCCGCCGCCCACATCGCGATGATGAACGAGGAGGTGGTGAAACGCCGCCAGTGGGTGGATCAGCAAACGTTTCTCGACCTCCTGGGAGCCACCAACCTCATCCCGGGTCCGAACTCAACCGAACTCGCCATCCACATCGGCTACGAGCGGGCCGGATGGCGAGGGCTGATCGTCGCCGGGGCGTGCTTCATCCTGCCGGCCATGCTCGCCGTTTGGACGCTGGCGGCGGTGTACGCCAGGTACCGGACCGTGCCCGAAATCGGTTGGCTGCTCTACGGGGTCAAGCCGGTGATCATCGCGATCGTACTGCAGGCCCTCTGGGGTCTGGGAAAGTCCGCTATCAAGAACGTGCCGACGGGCGTGGCCGCCGTCCTCGTGATCTCTCTTTCGCTCGTGGGTCTGCACGAAATCCTCCTGCTGTTCCTGGCCGGTCTCGCCGTGATGGTCGTGACCAGCTGGCGGGCCATCGTAACCCGCACCGGGGTCGGATCGTGGGTCATCCCCATACCGGGTCTGCTCACGCAGGCCGCCATCGCACCGTTGGCGGCCTACGACCCGACGCTGCCCAGGGTCTTCGGGTTCTTTCTGAAGATCGGATCCATCCTTTACGGGAGCGGGTACGTGCTCCTGGCGTTCCTTCAGAAAGACCTGGTCGACCGCTGGCACTGGCTCAGCTCTCAGGAGTTGCTCGATGCCGTGGCGATCGGTCAGTTCACCCCCGGCCCGGTCTTCACCACGGCGACGTTCATCGGGTACTTGCTGGCAGGGAACGCGGGCGCCATCGTCGCTACCCTCGGGATCTTCCTGCCATCCTTCGTCTTTGTCGCGGCCATCAATCCCTGGGTCCCGAAGCTCCGCCGCTCACCCTGGGCGGCCGGGTTTCTCGACGGCATCAACGCCGCTTCCCTGGCGCTCATGGCGGTCGTCACCTGGACACTCGCACGAGCGGCACTGATCGATCCGTTGACGGTGGCCATCGCGCTCGTCAGCCTCGTGGCGCTGTTCCGTTTCAGGGTGAACTCGGCCTGGTTGATCCTGGCCGGCGGCGCCCTCGGCGCGCTGTCCCGCGCCCTGCTGTGACATCATCCAGTCCGGAGGCTGTTTCGCGCCGCATGCGCTCTTGCCGGACCTCCTGCCGTTCCCGCTGAAGTTCGAGGGCTTGACCGTACAGGGGCCGCCCACACGGGCGGCCTTCGTTACCCGCGTCGGTCGGTGACCGAGAAGAATGTGGCTCTCGCTGCCGGGATCGACCGGATCGCGGTCAATCGAATCGACGACGGGGTCCGCGTCGTCTGGAGCGCACTGCCGGAGTAGCTCCGACCGTTGACCCCTGCCTCCCGCGGACGGTCACTTGCAAGAGAAAGATCGGGTCTGCCGTGTTGGAGAACGACAGCATGCGTTCACCCTCGACCCGGGTGCACATGCCGCTCCGGCGGAACTTCGCGGTGATCACGGCGTCCATGGGGTACCCCGCCGCCAGCCCCATGGACAGGACGAAGGCCCCTTCGCCGGGCACGTTGAAAAGCGGACGCATCAGGGGCTCGAACAGCACGCCGATGAAGTGCACCACGCCCAGGCCCAGCAGGATCTCCGACAGGATGAAGAACGGCAGAAGGGACGGGAACACGATCTCGAAGAAGATCCGCATTCCGTCCCGGGCTGCACGGAAGCCTTCTTCGGGGTAGATCGCCAGGATGAGAGTGAGCGTCGCCGCTGCGGCCGCCAACACCAGGGGTGGTAGCCGCTTCATCCACCGCCCTCCTCCCGCTGCACGTGCCGTCGTGCATGTATACGGGCGGGCAGCCGGAGGTCAGTACAACCGGGACTCCGGAGTAACCGGGGCGCGCGGCGCGGAAACGCATCTTTTGACTGAATATGAGAAGGTGATCACGATCACATATGCCCGGGTGGCAGGGCACTACCATCGAAGCGAAAGCCCAAGGGGGGATCGACCATGCAGACCGAACGCGGCCGGCCGGTATCCATGCCCCGCTCGGGCCCCTGGAAGCGGGCTCTCGTCGCAACGCTCGTGCTCGCCCTCGGGATCCTGGCGGCCGGCGGACTTCTGACCAGCAGGGGTAAGCCGCCCATCCCGCAGGTGGCCGTCGGCCCGGACGGCAGGACGGTGTTCACCGTGGCGGACGTCCGCGCAGGGCAGGCCGTCTTCCAGCGTTACGGCCTCATGGACTACGGCTCGATCCTGGGTAACGGCGCCTACCTCGGCCCAGACTTCACGTCGAGGGCCGTAGAGGCCATGGTGGCCGCCGAGCGCGAGGCCATCGCACGGGAACAGACCGGTCGCTCCTACGCCGACCTCGACGAGGCCGGCCGGGCCCAGGTCGACGGTCTGGTCCGGACCAGCCTGAAGGCCAACCGGTACGACCCGCAGACCGGAACGCTCACCCTCACCGCGGGCCAGGTCGCCAGCCTCGACCGGATCCGGACCGACCTCCGGGAGACCCTCCGGCTGGCCGCCGGCGGCGACCGGCTCAGCCCGCAGGAACTCGACCAGCTGGCGCGATTCACCTTCTGGACGGCCTGGGCGTCCACTGCCACCCGCCCCGGGAGCACCTATTCGTACACGAACAACTGGCCTTACGCGCCGGCGGCGGGCAACGAGGTCACGTTCGGGTCGGTCTGGACCAGCGCGGTGAGTGTGGTCCTGCTGCTCCTCGCCCTCGCCGTGATCCTTTTCGTCTACCGCCACTATGGGCTCGAGATGGAGCCCGACGGCGACCCGCGGCATGTGCGCGTGCCGGACGCGCCGCCCACGCCAACCCAGCGGATGGCGCTCTGGTTCCTCGCCGTCGCGGCCGGGCTGTTCCTCGTCCAGACCCTGCTGGGCGGGTACATGGCCCACAGCTACGTGGAGCCCACGTTCTTCGGGATCGACCTGCGGGCTCTCCTGCCCTTCCAGGTTGCCCGCAGCTGGCACCTGCAGCTGGCCGTCTTCTGGATCGCCACCGCCTGGATGGCCGCCGGCCTCTACCTGGCGCCCCTCCTCTCCGGTGAGGAGTCGCCCGGACAGGGGACCCTGACCCGGGTGCTGTTCGGCGCCCTGATCGTCGTGGCCGTGGGCAGCCTCCTGGGCGAATGGCTCGGCGTGCAGGGGCGGCTCGGCCGGCTGTGGTGGTACCTCGGCCACCAGGGCTGGGAGTACCTCGAGCTCGGCCGGATCTGGCAGGTACTGCTCCTGCTCGGGCTGGGGCTGTGGCTCGTGATCGTCGGCCGGGGCCTGCGGGCGGCGCTCCGCCGCGAGGGCGACCGGGGCGGCCTGAGCCACCTCCTCCTCTACAGCGCCGCGGCGATCCCGCTCTTCTACGCCACGAGCCTCATGATCGGCTCGGGGACGCACATCACGATCGCCGACTACTGGCGCTGGTGGATGATCCACCTCTGGGTCGAGGGGATCTTCGAGGTCTTCACGGTCGTGGTGGTGGCGCACCTCCTCACGGCCCTCGGCCTGGTCCGCAAGGCCTCGGTCCTGCGCGCGGTGTACTTCCAGCTGATCCTTCTCCTGGGCAGCGGGATCGTCGGCACGGGGCACCACTACTACTGGACCGGCACCCCGGAGATCTGGCTGGCGCTGGGCGCTGTCTTCTCGGCCCTCGAGGTGATCCCGCTCACCCTGCTCCTCCTGGAGGCGTACGAGCAGTACCGGATCATCCGACAGGGCGGCACGCAGTTCCCGTACCGCGGCACCTTCCTCTTCCTCGTCGCCACGGCGGTCTGGAACCTGGTCGGCGCCGGCGGCCTGGGCTTCCTCATCAACCTGCCGGTCGTGAACTACTTCCAGCACGGCACGTTCCTGACCCCGGCGCACGGCCACGCCGCGCTCGCCGGCGTGTACGGGATGCTGGCCATCGCCCTGCTGCTCTTCGTCCTGCGGGGCGTCGCCCGCCCCGAGGCGTGGAGCGAGCGGCTCGTGACCCTCTCGTTCTGGAGCCTACAGGCCGGCCTCGCCGGGATGACGTTCCTGACGCTGGTACCGGTCGGGCTGCTCCAGCTCGGGCGGGCCGTGGCCGCCGGCTACGACGCCTCCCGGAGCCTGGCGTTCTACCAGGAGCCCCTCGTGCGGGCCCTCCTCTGGCTCCGCATCGTACCCGACTCCGTCTTCATCGCCCTGGGCGTGGTGCCGCTCCTCATCCTCACCCTCCGGGGGGCGATGCGGCCGAGGGCCACGGCCGCGGCGGCACCCGAGCCCCAGCGCCGCCGGTCGCCCGGCCGCGAGCCGGCCTGGACGGCGCACGACTGAGTGGCCGGCTGGCGGAGAGCCGGGGGACCTGTGCCCCCGGCTCTCCTCATCCCGCCGCCTGGCTGGCCAGCACGAGGTCCTCTGCGGCGATCCGCTCGAGCTCCGCGCAGCACGGGAAAGCGCCGGTCTTGGCCACCCGGCCGTTCACCAGCACGACCGGGAGCACCGCGCCGCCGCGCTCCCGCAGGAGGGCGGCGATGGCCGGAAAGCGTGCGCAGGTCTCCGGGTCCTTGCCCGTCACGTGCCACCGGACCCGGACACGTCCCGCGTTCTCGCGGTGCAGACGGCCCAGCTCCTGCAGCCAGACGACCAGGTCGGCGTCCGGGCACGGGCCCTCGGTTGCGGCGCGCTCCGGCAGGGTCACGTCGAAGATGTCGATGTGGAGGTGGCCGTCCACGATCCCGCCTCCCTTCTGCAGTTCCAACATTCCGACGTGTTCATGGTACCCGCACGGCGCATAGACTCACCAGACTCAAAGGAGGTGGTCCCCGGGGCTACCGGAGTGGACCCATCGGCCTCACGGCCCGCCAGTTCAACGCCATCACCTACGAACTGAAGGGCAAGGTCCGGGCCGCGGAGGAGTGGCGGCAGCAGCGGACACGCACCTTGCAAGGCCAGATCGAGGCCACGGAGAAGGCCATTCGCAAGCTGCAGCGGGAGGATGCGGCCCTGGCCAAGGGGAGCGGGCACGCGCGTCCGCTGCAGCCCCACGAGCGGGCCGGGCGGCGGCAGCGGGTCCGCTTCCGCCTGCACCAGAAGAAGCGCCGGCTCGGTTCTCTCCGGGACCGGCTAAAGGCTCTGGAAGCGGCGAAGGGTCCCCCGTCCCTCTGCTTCGGCTCCCGGCGGCTCTTTCGTGCCCAGTTCCACCTGGAGGAGAACGGTTTCGCCAACCACGAGGAGTGGCTTCAGGCCTGGCGGGAGGCCCGCAGCGACTCGTTCTTCTGCCTCGGGTCGAAGCACGAGACCGGCGGCAACCAGACCTGCACCCTCCTACCGGGCGGCACCCTGCGGCTACGGGTCCCGAACGCCCTGGCCGGCGAGTACGGCACCCACGTGCTGATCCGGGGCGTTCGTTTCGCCTACGGCCAGGACGTGCTGGGCGCCGCCCTGGCGGCCGGGCAGGCCATCTCGTACCGGTTCGTGCGCAACGACGGTACCTGGTACCTCTACGCCACCACGGAGCGGATGCCTGCACCGGTGGTGACGCGCCGGCAGGCGGGGGGCGTCGGGGTGGACCTGAACCCGGGCCTGGTGGCGGTGGCGGAGATCGACCGCTCCGGCAACCCGGTGGGGACCCGGCACATCCCGGTGCCGATCCAGGGCCGGCGCAAGGAGCAGGTCCTGGCCACCCTGGGAGAGGCTGTGGCGGACGTGGTGGCCTGGGCGAAGGCCGCCGGAAAGCCCGTGGTGGTGGAGCGCCTGGACTTCCGGGCGAAGAAGGCCCGGCTGCGGGAGGTCTCCGACCGGCACGCCCGGAAGCTGTCGCACTTCGCCTACGCCTCTTTCCACGCCCTGCTCATCGCCCGTGCGGAACGGGAAGGCGTGGAAGTGATCACCGTCAACCCAGCGTTCACCAGCGTGATCGGGAAGTTCATGGCCCGGTACGGGCTGTCGCCGCACGCTGCGGCGGCGGTGGCGATCGCCCGGCGGGGCCTGAGGTTTGGGGAGCGGCTCCGGTCCGGAAACGCCCGTCCGCTACCTGCAAGGAATCGCGGGCGGCACGCCTGGGGCGACTGGCGCCGGATTCTCCCCGGCGTGCGTGGGCGGAAGCTGACGCACGCTTTATACGAGTGTCCCTCCGAGGGAGGCCCAGGCAGGGGGGTACCCCTATCCGCTCCGGCACCGGCGGGTGCAGGCTCGCACGGCCCGGAGCGGGATGGTCTGGCTTGGGTCCCGGGGTGCGATCCCCCGGCGCGAATCGTCGGGAGCACCGTTCGCCCGGCGTCGTAAGCTGAGGTTTACTTGTCAACGCTTGCGTTTAGGAACGCTGGCTGGGCCTGCTCCGGACGAAAGTCGCCGCCGGGGGCACGCTGGCCCCGACGGCGACCCTTCCCGTACGGAGCGATCCGGACCGCTCAGGCTCCGCGCTTCATCACGATGGTGAGCGCGATGGACGTGACCACGAACAGGATCGCAAAGGCCGTGCTCACCTTCGCGAGGAGGTCGTCGAGCCCCCGCTTCTTGCCGAACAGCTGCTCGGCGCCGCCGGTGATCGCACCGGAGAGGCCCGCGCTGCGACCGGACTGCAGCAACACGGTCGCAATCAGACCGATGGCAAAGATCACGTGGAAGACGGTGATCGCAGCCAGCAACGTGGACAAACTCCTCTCGGCCGGACCGGCAGATCCCAGCCCGGATGGCCCGGATGATCGCGTGCTCAAGCAGCGGCCATTGTAGCACAGGCCCAGGCTTGCCACAACAGCGCCCCGGGGCCTCCCCTCTGACGCTCCAAACTCCCCCGCTCGCCGCCGATTTTCCCCCGTTCCGGCGGCGGTGCAGGACCCACGCCCGGAGATGAATAATTCGTCCTACCATCCAGGTCCGTACGGCTTCGGCATAAACAATGAAATCGGCGCGAGCAGGGGGGAGAGGGTCATGTTGCGGAACGTTGCCGAACTGCGGTCGGAGGGCGCAGCAGAGCAGGTACCGTCCAGCAGCGGGGAACCGGGCCCGGAGGGAGCGGCTCTTGCCACCCTGGTGCGGTCGGTCGAGAACGCCCTGGCCCAGCTCGCACAGCTGGATGGGCAGGGGCCGGCGCTGCAGGGCCCGGAACTCGAGCGGATCTCCCGGATCTTGCAGGACTTCCGGGCGCAGCTGCGGGCCTCCCTGGTCGGGCTCGAGGGGGTGATCTCCCGTGCGGCGGTGGGCGCTGCCCGGAGTTCGGTCCGCATCCGGACGGTCGCCGGCCACATGGAGGAGGTCCACCGCAGCGTGGAGACCCTCGCCGAGTCGACCCGGCAGGTGCAGGGCGGCGCCGATCAGGTCGCCCGGGCGGCCACGGAGGCGGCAGGCCTGGCGGCGCAGGTCGAGCGGATGACGGGTGAGGGGCGCCAGATCACGGCCGAGGCCCTGGCGGCCATCCGGCGCCTGCGCGACCAGAGCCAGGCCATGGCGGAACGGCTGGGCCAGCTCGTGGAACGCATGCGCGAGATCACCCAGGTGAGCGGGGTGATCGAAAGCATCGCCGCCCAGACCAAGCTCCTAGCGCTCAACGCCGCCATCGAGGCGGCTCGGGCCGGCGTCCACGGACGCGGGTTCGCCGTGGTCGCCGACGAGGTGCGCAAGCTGGCCGAGGGCACGGCAAAGCGGGCGCGGGAGATCGGCGGGCTGGTGCAGGCCATCCGGACCGAGCTGGAGCCCTCTCAGCAGCTCATCCGGGAGGCGGTGGAGCAGGCCCGCGAGGGGGCCGGCCGGGCGGAGGCAGCCGGGGCGGCACTGGAGGCCATCGACCGTCTGGCACGGGAGACCGCGGGGCACATGCAGGACATCGCGTCGGCGGTCGAAGAGCAGAACGCGGCGACGGAAAGCGTGTTCGAGGCCTTGCGGGACACCGTCGGGCGCATCCGGTCCGTGAAGGAGGAGACGGAGAACGTGAGCCGGGAGACGTTCACGCTCTCGGCCCTGACCGAGGAGGCTTACGGCTACCTCGGGCCCTTCCGCACCGGAACGATCTTCCACCGGGCGCTGGCGCTGGCCCGGGAGCTCGACCGGCGCTGCCGGGCGGTCTTCGAGGAGGCGATCGACCAGGGGCGGATCTCCCTGGAGTCCGTCCTCGAACTGCGCTACACGGAGATCAAGGGGGCGGCCGTCCGCCGGCTGGCCCGCCTCTTCGACGTCAGCCGGGTGCCGCCCCAGGGCTTCACCCCGCCGAAGTACAGCACCGCGTACGACGCCGTGGTCGACGAGGCGCTGCAGCGCCACATGGACGAGATCCTCGGCCGGGAGCCGAAGCTCATCTTCGCCCTGGTGATCGACCTCAACACGTACGCCCCGATCCACAACTCCATCTACTGCAAGGACTGGACCGGCGTGCCCGAGAAGGACCTCGTGGGCAACCGCATCAAGCGCTTCTTCCACGACCAGGGCGTGCTGGTGCGGGGGGCGCGGGTGGGTCTCGGGCCGGCGGCGCTGCGCCTCCCCAACGTGGCGTCGCGCGAGGACTTCCTCCGGGCCGGGTGCGACCTGCGCGAGCCCCCGGGCGGGTCCCAGGACTTCCTCGTGCAGACCTACGCGCGCGACACCGGCGCCGTCACGGCGGCCCTCACCATCCCGTTCTTCGTGAAAGGCCACCGCTACGGCGCCGTACTGCTCGGCTGGACGGACGACGGCAGCCGCTGACGAGGGTGACCCCGGTGCGCTACCGCCGCCGCAGCACCTCCCGGCCGGCGAAGCGGGCGGAGCCGGCCAGCTCCTCCTCGATGCGGAGGAGCTGGTTGTACTTGGCCACCCGGTCGGTCCGGGACGGGGCGCCGGTCTTGATCTGACCCGTGCCGGTGGCGACGGCGAGGTCGGCGATGGTCGTGTCCTCCGTCTCCCCCGAGCGGTGCGAGACGATCGCCGTGTACCCCGCGCCCTGGGCCGTCTCGATGGCCGCCAGGGTTTCCGTGAGCGTCCCGATCTGGTTCACCTTGATCAGGATCGAGTTCGCCACCTGGCGCTCGATCCCGGTGCGCAGGCGCTCCACGTTGGTGACGAAGAGGTCGTCGCCCACGAGCTGGATCTTCCCGCCCAGGCGGTCGGTGAGGAGGCGCCAGCCCTCCCAGTCGTCCTCCGCCATGCCGTCCTCGATCGACACGATGGGGTACTGCCGCACCCAGTCCTCCCAGAAGGCGACCATCGCCTCGGGCGAGAGGCTCCGGTTCTCGCCCCGGAGGTGGTAGCGGCCGTCCCTGTACAGCTCGGTGGCGGCGGGGTCGAGGCAGAGGAAGACGTCCTCCCCGGGCCTCAGGCCGGCCTTCTGGATCGCCTCCAGGATGACCTCCACGGCCTCGGCGTTGGCCTTGAGGTCGGGGGCGAAGCCGCCCTCGTCGCCCACCGCCGTGCTCAGGCCCCGCTCCGACAGGACCTTCTTGAGCGTGTGGAAGACCTCGGCCCCCCAGCGCAGCGCCTCCCGGAACGACGGCGCGCCGGCCGGGAAGATCATGAACTCCTGGATGTCGACGTTGTTGTCCGCGTGCTTTCCGCCGTTGAGGATGTTCATCATCGGCACGGGCAGGGTTCGGGCCGCGACGCCGCCGAGGTAGCGGTAGAGCGGCAGGTCGACCGCGGCCGCCGCCGCCTTCGCCACGGCCAGCGAGACGCCGAGGATCGCGTTCGCACCCAGGCGGCCCTTGTTCGGGGTGCCGTCCAGCTCGATCAGGGTCTGGTCGATCGCCGCCTGATCCAGGGCATCCATCCCGACCAGCTCACCGGCGATGACCTCGTTCACGTTCTGGACCGCCTTCAGCACGCCCTTGCCGAGGTAGCGACCCCTGTCCCCGTCACGGAGCTCGATCGCCTCGTGGGCGCCGGTCGACGCTCCCGACGGGACCGCGGCCCTGCCCCTGGCGCCGCTCGAGAGGGTCACCTCGACCTCGACGGTGGGGTTGCCCCGGGAGTCGAGGATCTCCCGGGCGTGGACGGTCAGGATGGTGCTCACCGGCGACCTTCCTCCTTCTTCTCGATCAGCGAGTCCGCCTCCATCTGCGGCGGCTTCGGCAGCCCGATGACCTCGAGGAGCGTCGGCGCCGCGTTCGCCAGCACGCCGCCGTCGCGCAGGCGGACGTCCTTCCGGGTGTCGTCGACCAGGATGCACGGCACCGGGTGCAGCGTGTGGTTCGTGTGCGGCTGGCCGGTAGCGTAGTCCACCATCTGGTCGGCGTTGCCGTGATCGGCCAGGACCAGGGCGGCGCCGCCCTTCGCCCGGATGGCCTCCACCACCTGGCCGAGGCACTCGTCGACGGCCTCGCAGGCCCGGATCGCCGCCTCCAGGACCCC
This sequence comes from Caldinitratiruptor microaerophilus, assembly GCF_025999835.1. Taxonomy (NCBI): domain Bacteria; kingdom Bacillati; phylum Bacillota; class Clostridia; order Eubacteriales; family Symbiobacteriaceae; genus Caldinitratiruptor; species Caldinitratiruptor microaerophilus. The sequence continues at coordinate 2,721,468 of NZ_AP025628.1, forward strand.
GGTGTGGCCCACCATGTCCGGGTTGGCGAAGTTGAGGACCATGAAGTCCAGGCGGTCCTCCTCGATCCAGCGGACGGCCTCGGCGGCCACCTCGTAGGCGGACATCTCGGGCTTGAGGTCGTAGGTCGCCACCTTCGGCGAGGGCACGAGCACCCGCTCCTCACCCGGGAAGACCCGCTCCTCGCCGCCGTTGAAGAAGTAGGTCACGTGGGCGTACTTCTCCGTCTCGGCGATGCGCAGCTGGCGCAGCCCGGCCCTGGACACGACCTCGCCTATGGGCATGTCGATGAACTGCGGCCCGAACGCCACCGGCAGGGGGAAGTCCTGTTCGTACTGGGTCATGGTCACGAGCGGCACGGGGCGGAAATCCGCCGGGCGCGGAAAGCCGTCGAAGTGCTCCTCGAACAGGGCCCGGGTCAGCTGCCGGGCCCGGTCCGGCCGGAAGTTGAAGAAGATGGCGGCGTCGCCGGGGCGGATCGGGCCCCGGGGGCGCCCCTCGCCGTCGACGACGACGGTGGGCTTCACGAACTCGTCGGTCTCGCCCCGCTCGTACGCCTGCTCGACGGCGGCCCTGGCGGAGCGGGCCGTGAGACCCTGGCCGGAGTAGATCGCCTCGAAGGCCTGCCGGGTTCGCTCCCAGCGGCGGTCGCGGTCCATCGCGTAGTACCGGCCGGCGACGCTCGCGATGTCCCCCGCGCCGGCCTCCTCCAGCTTGCGTTCGAGGGCCTGGATGAAGCCCGGGGCGCTGGTGGGCGGCACGTCCCGCCCGTCGAGGAAGGCGTGGACGTGGATGCGGTCCAGTCCCGCCTGCCGCGCCATGTCGATGAGGGCGAAGAGATGATGGATGTGGCTGTGGACGCCGCCGTCGGAGACCAGGCCGAGGAGGTGCAGCGCCCCGCCGCTCCGCCGCAGCCGGCCGGCAACCTCCTGCCAGACGGGCAGGGTGAAGAAGCTGCCGTCGCGGATCGAGCGGTGGATGCGGACCAGCGTCTGGTACACGATCCGACCGGCGCCGAGGTTCAGGTGTCCCACGTTGGAGTCGCCCATCTGCCCGGGGACGAGCCCCACCGCCTCCCCGGAGGCTTCCAGCTTCGTGTGCGGGTACGTCTGCCAGTAACGGTCGAAGTTCGGGGTCCGGGCCATCGCCACCGCGTTGGCTTCCGGATTGGGATTCAGGCCCCAGCCGTCCAGAACGATCAGGGCCACCGGACGGCGCAGCTCTGCCAACCGGGTCACCTCCGACGGGCCTATTGTACGCCACGCTGCGGCGGTCTACCAGCCACGCCCGGAAGGCGGGGACGGGCCCCCTCCATCCGCAGGAGCTGCGCCTTGCGGGCGGGCCCGCCGTACGCGAAGCCCTGCAGGCGCCCGGCCGACGAGACAACCCGGTGGCAGGGGATGAGGAGCGGGAGGGGGTTGCGACCGAGCGCCGCCCCCACGGCCCGAGCCGCCCGGGGCCGCCCCAGGGCCCGGGCGATCGCCCCGTAGGTCTCGACCTGTCCCCGGGGGATGCGGCGGGTGTACTCGAGCACCTCCCGCTCGAAGGGGGTGAGCCCGCTCAGGTCCAGGTCCACCGCCACCTCCTGCCCCGCCAGCCAGCGCTCCACCAGGGAGTGCAGCTCTCCCCGGCGGCCGTCGTCCCGCAAGGCATCCCGGCCGGTGCGCGCCCGCACCCGGGCGAGGAACGCCTCCTCGGGCTCGTCCTCCAGTCCCAGGCAGGCGAGCCCGCGCTCGGTCCAGGCCGCCCGGACGGTGCCGAGCGACGTCTCACACGCGGTGTACGTGACGGCCGCTGTCACGAAAACCCCCCCTCCGGTACTCTCCGGGCGCCACGCCGAGAACGCGCTGGAAGGCGGAATAAAACGCGCTACTGCTCTCGAACCCGACCGCGCCGGCGACGTCCAGGACGGACAGGCGGCTGGCGCGCAAGAGTCCGGCCGCTCGCAGCACACGCCGGCGCACAATGTACTCGTGCACAGGGACGCCGGCCCATCGCCGGAACAGCCGGTGATTCAGGCCCGTCGCCCCCGGGCCGCCTCGGCGGCCGCGCGGACCAGGGCGGCGAAGCCCTGCGGGTCGAGGGAGGCGCCCCCGACCAGTGCCCCGTCGATGTCCGGGTCGCGGGCGAAGTCGGCGATGTTGTCCGCCTTGACGCTGCCGCCGTACTGGATGCGGAGGCCCCTGGCGGCCCGGTCGCCGAAGGCCGCGCGGATGCGGTCGCGGATGAGCCGGCACACCGCGCCGGCGTCGGCCGCGGTGGCCGCGCGCCCTGTGCCGATCGCCCAGACCGGCTCGTAGGCGATCACCAGCCGCTCGACCTGTGCCGCCTCCAGTCCGGTGAGGGCGGCCTCCACCTGCCGGGTGACGACCGCCTCGGTCCGGCCGGCCTCCCGCTCGGCCAGCTGCTCGCCCACGCACAGGATCGGGGTGAGGCCGTGGCGGAAGGCGGCGGCGACCTTCGCCCGGACGAGCTCGTCGGTCTCGCCGAAGAGCGTCCGCCGCTCGGAGTGGCCGACGATGACGTAGCGGACGCCGAGCTCGGTCAGCATCCCCGGGGCGATCTCGCCGGTGAAGGCGCCCCTGTCCTCGTGGTACAGGTCCTGCGCCCCGAGGGCCACCGCGCTGCCCGCGAGGAGAGGACCAACGGCCGCCAGGGCAGTGAAGGGCGGGCAGAGGGCGATGTCGGCCCCCTCCAGGCCCCGGACGGCCGGAAGGAACGCCTCGACGAACGACCGGGCCTCGGCCACGGTCTTGTGCATCTTCCAGTTGGCGGCGATGAGGGGCGTGCGCATGGGCGGGGCTCCTTCCTACCCGGCGGGCGGGGTCACGTCGGGCTTGGTCTCCAGGACCGCCACGCCGGGCAGCTCGCGCCCCTCCAGGAACTCCAGGGTGGCGCCGCCGCCCGTCGAGATGTGGGTGATGCGGTCGGCCACCCCGGCCGCGTGCACGGCGGCCACCGAGTCGCCGCCGCCGACGATGGTGAGCCCCGGCGAGCCGGCCACGGCTTCGGCTACGGCGAAGGTGCCGCGGCTGAACGGCTCGACCTCGAACACGCCCATGGGCCCGTTCCAGACGACGGTCATCGACTGCCGGATCGCGCCGGCGAAGCGGCGCGCCGTGTCCGGCCCGATGTCCACCGCCATCCAGCCATCGGGGATCTCTTCCTTCTTCACGATGCGGTGTTCGGCGTTCGGGTCCAGGGCCGTCGCCACCACCAGGTCCTCCGGCAGCCACAGGTCGACGCCCCGCTCCTTCGCCTTTTCGAGGAGCTTGCGGGCCTGGTCGACCTTGTCCTCCTCCACGAGCGACTTCCCCGTGCCGTGGCCGAGCGCCCGCAGGAACGTGTTGGCCATCCCGCCGCCGATCAGCAGCCGGTCGACCTTGCCGAGGAGGTTCTCGATCACCCCGATCTTGTCGGACACCTTGGCCCCGCCGAGGATGGCGAGGAACGGCCGGTCGGGGTTGGCGAGGGCCTTGCCCATGACGTCGACTTCCTTCTGCAGGAGGAAGCCCGCCACGGCGGGGAGGTACGCCGCCACGCCCGCGGTCGACGCGTGCGCCCGGTGAGCCGTCCCGAACGCGTCGTTCACGTAGAGGTCGGCCAGGTCGGCGAGTTCCCGGGCAAAGCCGGGGTCGTTCGCCTCCTCCCGGGGATCGAAGCGCAGGTTCTCCAGGAGCATGACGTCCCCGTTCCGGAGCCGGGCGCCCAGGGCGCGGGCCGAGGGCCCGGTCACGTCCTCGGCGATCCGCACCTCTCGCCCAATGAGCTGCCCCAGCCGCACCGCGCAGGGCTTCAGGCTGTAGCGCGGGTCCACCTTGCCCTTCGGGCGCCCGAGGTGGCTGCAGAGCACCACCCGGGCGCCCTGGTCCACGAGGTAGCGGATGGTCGGCAGGGCGGCCCGGATACGGGTGTCGTCGGTGATCTCGCCGTCGGGCGAGAGGGGCACGTTGAAGTCGACGCGGACGAGGACACGCCGCCCCGTCACGTCCACGTCGCGCACGGTCTTGAGCGGCACGCGCGATCCCCCTTGCTGACAGGCGGCGACCCGCGCGCTCCGGGACGCGGCCCGCCCGGAGGCACGACTCGCCACCCGCTGTCTCCCGGTCACAAACCCCGCGTGGCGATGTACGTCACCAGATCTGCCAGCCGGCTGGAATATCCCCACTCATTATCGTACCAGGCGACCACCTTCACAAGATCGTCGCCCTGGACCAGGGTCGACAGGCCATCCACGATCGAGGACCGCGGGTCGCCCTTGTAGTCGACCGACACCAGCGGCCGGTCGCTGAAGCCGAGGATGCCCCGGAGATCCCCTTCCGCGGCGGCGCGCAGCCGCTCGTTCACCCCGTCGGCGGTCACCTTGCGGCGCACCCGGCAGGTGAAGTCGACGATGCTGACCACCGGCACCGGTACCCGCAGGGCGAAGCCGTTGAGCTTCCCCTTGAGCTCGGGGATGACGAGGGCGACCGCCCGGGCGGCGCCCGTGGTCGTCGGGATGATCGACAGCGCCGCCGCCCGGCCTCGGCGCAGGTCCCGGTGCGGGTAGTCCAGGACGACCTGGTCGTTGGTGTAGGCGTGCACGGTATTCATGAGGCCGTGCTCGACCCCGAACTCCCGGTGCAGGACGTGCACGACCGGCGCCAGGCAGTTCGTCGTGCAGGAGGCGTTGGAGATCACGTGGTGGCGAGCAGGGTCGTAGCTGTGGTGGTTGACCCCCATGACCACCGTCACGTCCTCGTTCTTGGCGGGCGCCGAGATGATGACCTTCTTCGCGCCCCCGCCGTCCAGGTGCGCCCGGGCGAGCGTGGCGTCAGTGAAACGGCCGGTGGCCTCGACGACGACCTCCACCCCGAGCTCGCGCCACGGCAGCCGCCCCGGCTCCTTCTCGGCCAGCACGCGGATGGGGCGCCCCTGCACCCGCAGTTCGCCCTCGCCCGCCTCCACGGGCACGTGCCAGGTACCGTAGTTCGAGTCGTACTGGAGCAGGTGCGCGAGCGTCTGGGGGGTGGTCAGGTCGTTGATCGCCACCACCTCGATGTCCGGCCGGTCCCAGGCGATCCGGAAGAATCGCCGGCCGATGCTGCCGAAGCCGTTGATCCCCACGCGAACAGGCATGGCGCTTCCTCCTTCGCCGGCAGCGGGCGCGGCCGCCGCCCGGCACCGTCGCACCGTCATTGTGCCCGCGAGGGCCGAAAAAGCGGACGCGCCGCCGGCGCCCGGACGTTGACAGCGGATTCAGCGAAATCTATAGTGACAGGGGAAAGACCGCGAACTTTTCTATGGCTGGGCCGGCGGCCGGGCCGGGGAGGAAGGCAGGTCCCAGGGGACCAGGCAAGCCCTGTCGCCGCTCTTCCAGGCTCGGTCGGCGCCGGGGATTCGCAGTTATCCGACAAAAGTCCTACGTACCCCCTGGACCTTCGTCTGATTCGACGGGCACGTCCTCTATCGTAAGGTGAAAGGGCATAGACAGAATCGCGTGCAGCGGGTAGGGGGGACAAGGAGATGGACGTTCAGGAACTCGAGGCGTTCTGGTGGATCGCACAGACCGGCAGCTTCAACCGCGCCGCGGAGCGCCTCTACCTAACCCAGCCCTCGGTGACCGCCCGCATCCAGTCACTGGAAAAGGAGCTGGGACAGGTTCTCTTCGAGCGCAGGCCCCGCGGCGTCCGGCTGACCGACGCCGGCCGGGCGCTCCTGCCGCACGCCGAGCGGGTGCTGCAGGCCATCCGCAAAGCCCGGCAGGCCGTCTCCGACCTGGTCTCCGCCACCGGCGGAACCCTGGCGGTCGGATCGGCGCTGACCACCTCGACCTACATCCTCCCGGAGATCCTCGCCCGGTACAAGGCGGCCTACCCGGGAGTCGAGATCATGGTCCGGACCGGACGGTCCCAGCAGATCCAGCAGCTCGTCCTCGACGACACCGTCCAGCTCGGCCTGGTTCACGCGCCCGTGGCCCCGAATCCCGAACTGCTGACGGTCCCGCTTTACGCGGAGACGATCGTGACCGTGGCGCACCCCGACCATCCGCTGGCCGGACGCGGCGAGATCACGCTCGAGGAGCTGGCCGGCGAGCCCTTCCTCACGCCGGACCGCTCCTCAGGGTACTGGAGCGTGGTCGAGCAGTTCTGGGCCAGCGCCGGCCTCGTCCCGCACGTCACCATGGAGCTCGACTCCATCGAGGCGGCGAAGCGGATGGTCATGCACGACCTCGGGATCACCATGCTGCCGCGCTCGTGCGTCGAGCGGGAGATCAAGCTCGGCCAGCTGGCGGTCCTGCGGGTGCGCGACGCGGAGAAGCTCACCCGCGAGACGGTGCTCATCCACCGGCGCGGGAAGGTCTGGTCGGGACTCGTCCGTTCCTTCCTCGGCGTGCTGAAGGACATGTACGGGGTGGACATCGACCTGGGCGCCCCGGCCGCCTGACGTCCGGCCGCGCTCGGCGGCGGGGAAAGGCCCCGGCACGATGAGCGGTGCCGGGGCCTTGCGCTACTCACAACTCACGACTCATAACGGCGCCGCCGGGCCGAGGAGGGGATCCCTGCCTCCTCCCGGTACTTGGCCACCGTCCGCCGGGAGATGCGGACGCCCTGGCGCGCCAGGGCCCGGGCGATCTCCTGGTCGCTCATCGGCCGCAGGGGGTTCTCCGCCGCCACGAGGTCGGCGATGAGCCGCTTCACGCTCTCGGCCGAGATCCCTCCGTCGTGGCTCTCGACGCCGCTGGCGAAGAAGAACTTCAGCTCGAACAGGCCGTGCGGGGTCTGCACGTACTTGCCGGCGGTGGCCCGGGAGACCGTCGACTCGTGCACCCCGAGTTCTGCGGCGACCTGCCGCAGCGTGAGGGGCTGGAGGTGCCGGGGCCCACGCTCGAAGAAGGGGCGCTGGAGCCGTACGATCGCCTCCGTGACCCGCAGGAGGGTCATCCGGCGCTGTTCGATGCTCCGTAGCAGCCAGAGCGCGCTGTGAAGCTTGCGTTCGAGGAAGCTCCGCGTCTCGGGGTCGACGCCCGCCCCGGCGGCCAGCAGGCGCCGGTAGGACGGGCTCAGGACCAGCCGGGCCGATGGCGCCTCGTTGACCAGGACCACGAAGTCGGGGCCGACCCGCTCCACCACGACGTCCGGATAGATGTAGCGGGTGTCGCCCGGGCGGCCGAAGCGGCGCCCCGGCTTGGGGTCGAGGGCGCGCAGGGCGTCAGCGGCGCGCTGGACGGCGCCGGGGGTGACACCGAGGGCCTCGGCGATCCGGCCGATCCGGCCCGCCGCCAGGTCGTTCAGGTGAGCGCGGATCAGGAGCGGCACCAGCGGGTTGCCGTCGCCCACGACCTCCCACTGCAGCAGAAGACACTCCTCGAGGCTCCGGGCACCGACCCCGACCGGGTCGAGACCCTGCACCGTCCGCAGCGCCCGAAGAACCACCGGCAGCGGCTGTCCGCAGGCAGCGGCCGCCTCCTCGAGGTCCAGCGTGAGGTAGCCGTTCTCGTCCAGGCTGTCGATGAGAAAGCGCGCCGCCGCGCGCTCCGGCGCGGGCAGGTCGAGGAGCCGGAGCTGGTCGTGCAGGTGCTCGTAGAGCGTCGGCGCGGGGGCGGCGAACCCCGCAGGGCCGTCCCCCTCGTCCTCGGTCCCCTCCGGCAGCGCGACCTCGGGCTCCTGACCCAGGTAGTCCAGCCACTGCCGTACGAGGTCCGGACTTCCCGGTCCCGGCACCGGGTCGTCCCCGTCCTCCCGCACCTCCAGGACGGGGTTCTCGAGGAGCTGCTGCTGGACGTACTGCTCGAGCTCGGCCACCGGCAACTGCAGGATCGCGAGGGCCTGGCGGAGCTCGGGAGTCATCAGAAGCTTCTGCTGCTGCTGAAGTGCAAGCTCGTACCCGAGCCGCATGGCGGGCGGACACCCCCCGGCTCACCCGCTGTCGCGTACCAATTGTAAAGCGCATTCTCGGGCCAGTGAAGATTCGCCGCGGCGCGGGTGGTTTCCTCCGAGGCCTGCGCGCGGGCGCCCGCCCCGACCCCCACAAACGCCGCACGGCGGACGAACCCCCTCTGGCGGAAACCCGCGAAGGAGGCGAGCGCCGTGCGACTCCCGAGGCTCCTGACCCCCGTGCTGGCCCTCACGGTGGCGCTGGGCTCCATGGCCACCCCGGCCCTGGCCGCCCCCAAGGGCAAGGCGGTGGGGTACTGGAAACATGAGGGCCGCTTCTACATGCAGCAGTTCTTCGATCTTGGCGGCTACGACTGGGCCCTGCCGGGCATCGCCCGGATGGCAGCGTTCGGGCTGATGAAGGGCGTCGGGCAGGGGCAGTTCCAGCCGAACCGGCCCACCACCCGCCAGGAGGCCGTCGTGGTGGCCGTCCGCCTGATGGGCCGCGAGGACGAGGCGAAGGACGCAGGCCGGGTGACCGCCCGCGACCTGGCCGGGTACTTCACCGACGCGAACCGTATCGCCGACTGGGCGCTCCCCTACGTGCTGGAGGCGGTGAAGCAGGAGATCGTGCCGGTGGCGGAGGACGGCCTGCTGCGGCCCCACGAACCCGCCTCCCGCCTCTGGGTCAGCGTGCTCCTGGTGCGGGCCCTCGGCCTGGAGGACGAGGCGGAGCAGGCCGCGGACGCCCGCCTCACCTTCCGCGACGCGGCGGCGATCCCCGACCGGTACGTGGGCTATGTCGCGGTGGCGGTCCGCCGGGGGCTCGTCCTCGGTTACCCGGACGACACCTTCCGGCCCAACCAGCCGGTCACCCGGGCGGAGATGGCCCTGCTCCTCACCCGGACCGACGACCAGCTCGGCGACCTCGTCCCGGCGCGCCAGAACACGATCCGGGGGACCCTCAAGGCGGTGGACGCCGGTGACGGGGTCATCACCGTCGAGGCCCGAAGCGGCGAGCTGACGCTCGAGGTGGCGAGCAACGCGGCCATCTTCGTGGATGGGAAGCCCGCCGAGCTCGGCGACCTGGAGGCCGGGCTGGACGTCGTGATCGCCCTGAACCAGGACGCGGCGGTCCTCTACCTGGCCGCCCGCTCGGGCGTGACGAACCGGGACGAGGACACCCTGGAGGGGACAGTCACGGACCTGGAGCCGGCGACGAAGACCCGCCTGGCGTCGATCACGGTCGAGGACGCGCGCGGCCGTGACCACACCGTCCCGGTCGCCCCCGATGCGGAGATCGTGGACGCGGACCGCGAGGAGATCGACTTCGCCGACCTGCGGGAGGGCGACGAGGTCCGCGTCACGGTCCGGAGCGGCGTGGCGGTGAAGATCGAGGTCACGGAGCGGGCGGACGAAGCGACCGGGGTCTTCAAGGGCGTCATCCAGAACGTCGACGAGGCCACCTCCACCTCACCCGCCCGGATCGAGGTCAGGCTCCTGGACGCCGGTGGCGACCTGACCTCCCGGATCGAGACCTGGCCCGTCGCGCCGGACGCGACCATCCGGGACAGGAACGGGGACGACATCAAGTTCGACGACCTGGCGGAGGGCGACACGGTCCGCCTCGAGGTGCGCAACGGGATCGTGCTGGCGATCGAGGTCCTGGACGATCGCGACGCTGCGGATGGAGACGGCGAGGAGCGCGCCGACACCCGGGAGGTCCGGGGCGTGCTGGTCTCCATCGCCACGGCACAGGGTAGCGGCCTCTCGTCCGTGACGGTGGCCCTCATCGCCGGCGGCCGCGTGACGAACGACACCGAGACCTTCCTCGTGGCCCCCGGCGCCGGGATCCGGGACGAGGACGGCCGGCGGATCCGGCTCTCCGACCTGGACCTGGAGTCCACCGTCGAGCTCGAGGTGCGGCAGGGCGTCGCCGTCGAGATCCGGGTCCAGTAGGGTGGGACCGGGTCAGCCGCAACCCTGGGGCTCGGCCTCCGGAAGCCGCCGCGGAGGCGGCGTGCGGTACGGACTCTGCCGCTCCTCCGGCGGCACGGCGACCTCCGGCTCCTGCTCCCACTCACCCGGTACCTGAGGCAGCACCCGCCGCTCGGGCGGGCCGGTGAACTCGGGCGCCGGACCGGGGAAGCCGTCGGGTCCTCGGACCACGGCGATCACTCCTCACATGGGCCTGCCCCTAGTATCCGCGGGCTTCGCTCCCGTAGCCGCGCCGCGCGGCAGGACCCCACCGGACGGGTGGGGTCCTGCCGCGCGGACGGCCATGAGCGACCGTCAGGCGTCGAAGAACAGGGCGAACTCGGCCGGGTGCGGGCGGAGCCGGACGGCGTCGGCCTCTTCTCGCTTGAGGTCGACCCAGGTCTCGAGGAACTCCTCGGTGAACACGCCGCCCCGCAGGAGGAACTCGTGGTCCTCCTCGAGGTGCCGCAGGGACTCCTCCAGGCTGGCGGGAACGCTGCGGATGCGGGCCCGCTCCTCGCCGTCCAGCTTGTAGATGTTCTTGTCGATGGGGCCGTACCCCAGGGCGACGGGGTCGATCCCGTTCATGATGCCGTCCAGGCCGGCCATGAGCATCGCCGCGAAGGCCAGGTACGGGTTCGCCGTGGCGTCGGGCGTCCGGAACTCGATGCGCGCGGAGCGGGGCGAGGCGATCGAGATCGGGATCCGCACGGCGGCCGACCGGTTCCCCTTCGAGAACACGAGGTTGACGGGGGCCTCGTAGCCCGGAACCAGGCGGCGGTAGCTGTTCGTGGTGGGGTTGGTGAAGGCCGTGAGGGCAGGGGCGTGGTAGAGGATGCCGCCGATGTAGTGCAGGGCGAGCTGGCTGAGGTGGCCGTACCCGTTCTCGTCCCAGAAGAGGTTCGTGCCATTCTGCGACAGCGACTGGTGCACGTGCATGCCGGAACCGTTGTCGCCGTAGAGCGGCTTGGGCATGAAGGTGGCCGTCTTGCCGTGGCGGCGGGCCACGTTGCGGACGATGTACTTGTACGCCATCACGTTGTCGGCGGTCTGCACCAGCGATCCGGCGGCGAAGTTGATCTCGGCCTGGCCGGCCGTTGCCACCTCGTGGTGGTGGCGCTCGACCCGGATCCCGGCCCGCTGCAGTTCGTCGCACATCTCGGTGCGCAGGTCCGTCATCGTGTCCGTCGGCGCCACGGGGAAGTAGCCCTGCTTGTGCCGGACCTGGTACCCGTTGCCCCCGGGCCGGCCGGTGTTCCAGGCCGCCTCGGCGGAGTCGACCAGGTGGAACGCCTCGTTGGGGCCGAGCCCGAACCGCACCTCGTCGAACACGAAGAACTCGAGCTCCGGGCCCCACCAGGACTGGTCGGCGATGCCGGTCTCCCGCAGGTACGCCTCCGCCTTCTGGGCGATGAAGCGGGGATCGCGCTCGTAGCGATCCCGGGCGCCCGGCAGGTACACGTCGCAGGCGATCGCCAGCGTCGGGGCAGCCGTGAACGGGTCCACGAACGCAGCGGCGGGGTCGGGCATCATCACCATGTCCGACTCCTCGATGCCCCGGAACCCGCGCACGCTCGAGCCGTCGAAGGGGACGCCGCGGCGGAAGGTGTCGAGGTCGACCTCGGCAGCCGGCACGGTCACGTGCTGCCACTGGCCGGGCAGGTCGACGAGGCGGAAGTCCACGTAGGCGATGCCGCGCTCCCGGATGAACTCGAGGACCTTCTCCGCAGTCCAGGTGCCAGGCGTCAACACCTCGGGCGTCAAGGCGGCCACTCCTTTCCCCGGGTCACCCCGGCCCGCCAGGGCGCTGCCGGAACCGGCAAGCCGGCGGGGCATTTTGTGAATTCAGTCGCATGAGGGTCCAGGAGCCGGCCGGGAGCCGGCTCAAGGCCCGGTTCCGTCGCGCGAAGTTCAGTCGCGGTCCCTGTCGATGAGCCGCAAGAGTTCGGCGCGGTGGGTGAGCGGGTACAGGCTGGTCACGCGTGGGGCGAGCCCCACGCGCTCGGCCGCCTCGGCCGGATCACGGGCCCGCCGGCGGGCCTCCCGGGCGGCCAGGTAGTGCTTGGCCCGCTGTAGCGTCATGCCGTCGGCCAGGAGGCGCTTGATCTCCTTCAGCAGGGCGATGTCCGCCTCGGAGTAGAGCCGCTGGCGCCCCTTAGTCCGGGCCGGCCGGATGAGCCCCTGCTGCTCCCAGTACCGGATCTGGCGGCTCGTGAGACCGGTGAGGCGTTCCGCCACCCCCATCGAGTACACCGGCGCCGTGCTGAGCTCACGTTCCACGGCTTCGACCTCCTCGCCACGCCGGCCCTTGTCAACTTTGTTAACAACGGCCCGATTCGTCCCCACTATACGAGGCGCATCCCGCCGCGTCAAGGTTTTGTCAGATTTCCTTACAGATGGCCCCCCTTCCCTAGTCGCTTTCCTCGCGCAGCCGCCCGGCCGCCGCAAGAAACCGCACGGTGCGCGGGTCGGCCGGGCGTTCGAAGAAGCGCACCGTGTCGGCACACTCGACCAGTTCGCCCCCGATCAGGAGCGCGACGCGGTCCGCCAGCCGGCGGGCCTGATCCAGGTCGTGGGTGACGAGCACCAGGGTGTGCCGGCCCCGGAGCCCGGCGAGAAGGCGCTCCAGAAGCCCGGCGGAGGACGGGTCGAGGGCGGAGGTGGGCTCGTCCAGGAGGAGTACCTCGGGCTCGAGCGCCAGCGCACGGGCCAGGCACAGCCGCTGCTGCTGGCCGCCGGACAGGTCGGAGGCCGGACGGCCGAGGCGGCGGCGGACCTCGTCCCAGAGCCCGGCGCGGCGCAGGGCCCGCTCGGCGATCGCCTGCAGGCGCTCCGGGTCCCGGATTCCCCACAGCCGCGGCCCGAACGTGACATTGTCGGCGATGCTGCCGGGCAGGGGCACCGGCCGCTGCATGACCATGCCGACGCGCCGGCGCACGGCTGCCGGGTCCACGCCGCGGGCGTAGATGTCCTCCCCGTCCAGGAGCACCCGGCCCGCCACCCGGACTGCCGGGTTCAGGTCGTGCAGGCGGTTCAGGCAGCGGAGGAGGGTGGACTTGCCGCAGCCCGACGGCCCCACCAGGGCCAGGATCTCCCCGGGAGCGACCTCGAGGGAGATGCCGCGCAGCGCCCGGGCGGTCCCGTACCACACGCTGAGCCCCACCACCCGGATCCCCGGGGGCCGGCCCGGCGCGGCGGGCGGCTCCTCCCCCCGCCTCACCGGCCCCGGGCGCCGCTCCACCGGCGTCCCTCCCCCCGACGACCCTGCCGGCGCCCGAGCCACGTGGCCGCCAGGTCCAGGCCGGCGGTGAGGATCACCAGCACGAGCGCCGCCGCGTGCAGGCGGTCCTGCGGGAGGCCGGGGACCTGGGTCGCCGCGGCGTAGACGTGATAGGACAGGACCATGGTCCGCTCGCGCGGGTCGAGGGTCGGGCCGGGGCGCCACAGGGCGGCGGCGGTGTAAAGGAGCGGCGCGACCTCCCCCGCCACCCGGGCGAAGGCGAGCACCGCCCCCGTGAGGATCGTCCCCGCGGCGGCGGGAAGGACGGCGTGCCGCACCACCTGCCAGCGCGTGGCCCCGAGCGCGGCGGCGGCCTCCCGCACTTCCGCCGGGACGGCCCGCAGGGCCTCCTCCGACGCCGCGACCACGAGCGGCAGCGCCAGGAGAGCCAGGGTGAGGCTGCCCGCGAGCACCGAGACGTCCAGCCCGAGCCCCCCCACCACCGCCGCCATGCCGAAGAGCCCCAGGACGGCGGCCGGCACGGCGCCCACGGCGGCGACGCCGGCGCGCAGGAGCCGGGTCACGGGCCCGGGCGGGGCGTACTCGACAAGGTAGACGGCCGCCCCCACCCCCACTGGGACGGCAACCGCCACGGCCCCGCCGGACAGCATGACGCTCCCCCACAGGGCGGGCCCGATCCCGCCCCGCCGCAGGAAGTCGGCCGGAGCCCCCACCAGGAAGTCCAGGTCCACCGCGGGCAGACCCCGGGCCACGAGCAGCCCCAGGATGGCCAGAGCGGGGAGCGCGGAGAGCACCAGCCCGAGGGCCAGGGCCGTCTGCCCGAGCCGCCCGGCCCGCCGCCGGCCGCCGAGCCCCGGTCTCACGCGCCTTCCCTCCTGAGCCACCAGCGGCCCGCCGCGGCGTGAAGGAGGAGCCCGATGGCCAGGAGCACGAGGCCGAGGGCGAAGAGCGACTGGCGGTGCAGGCTGCCCGCGGGCGCCTCGCCCATCTCCCAGGCGATGGCGGCGCTGAGCGGCTCCACCCCGCGCAGGAGGCCGGGGGCATCCGGCCGGCTGCCGGCGACCATCAGCACGACCATGGTCTCCCCCGCCGCGCGGGCGGCGGCGAGCGCGGCGACGGCCCGCAGGCCGGGAGCACCCGCCGGCAGCACCGCCCGCACGGCCACCTCCCAGGGCGTGGCCCCCAGGGACGCGGCCGCCTCGCGCAGGGCCTGGGGCACCTCGCGCAGGACGCCGGCGGCCAGCAGGGTGTACGTGGGGAGGACGACGGCGGCCAGGCACAGGCCAGCGGCGAGGGCCGTGTGTCCGTCGGGCAGACCCAGGAACGCGGCCAGCGCCGGCGCCACGTAGGTGCGCCCCATCAGGCCGATCACCACCGGCGGCAGGGCGGCGGCCGTCCGCAGCGCGACGTGACCTGCGCCCTTGAGGGGGCCAGGCGGCCCCTCGGAGAGGTAGAGGGCCGCCAGGGTTCCGACGGGCAGCGCCACGGCCATCGCCACCCCGGTGGTGAGAAGCGTCCCGGCGAGGAGGGGCAGCACCCCGAAGCGGGCGACCGGCGCCCGCGGAGCCCAGGCCGTCCCCAGCAGGAACTCCCGCAGGCCCACCGCGCGCAGGAACCCGGCGCTCTCCGACAGGAGGTACGCCGGGACGAGCAGCAGGAGGAAGGCGCCCAGCCACCCGCACGCCCGTACCGCCAGTTCGGCGGCCCGCTCCGCCCTCACCCCGGGCCTCCCCCCTGCCGGGCAGGAGTGCGAAGCGCCAGCGGCACGAAGCCGGCCTCGGCGACCCGGGCCTGCCCGTCGGGGCCCAGCGCGTAGTCGACGAAGGCCAGGGCGGCGGTGGAGGACGCCCCCGCCGTGTACAGGAGGATCGGGCGGACGAGCGGGTAGCGCCCGCCAGCGATCAGGGGAACGGCCGGCGGCACGGGAGATTCCGCCGGCGTGCGGGCCACGGGCACCGCCCGGACCGCAGGGGTGACGTAACCGACCCCCACGTACCCGATGGCCTCCGGTGTTCGCGCGACGTCGTCGTGGAGGAGGGCGGAGCCGGGCACCTGGCGCGCCCGGGGGAGGCCGTCGGGGCCCGTGCGGGTCTCCGGCGGACCGAAGACGGCCTCCTCGAAGATCTGGCCGGTGCCGGAGCCGGCCCCGCGGCTCAGGGCGACGACGGGCCGGTCGGGCCCCCCCACCTGGCGCCAGTTGGTTACCCGGCCCGAGTAGATCGCCCGCAGTTGCGGAAAGGTGAGGAACGGCACCGGGTTCGACGGGTGGACGATCACGGCCACGGCGTCCAGGGCGGCGGGGTGGGCCCGAAGCGGCCGGCCGGCGGCCCGGGCGCGCGCCCGTTCTTCCGGCGCGGCCGGCCGGGATGAGGCGGCCACCTGGCAGAGCCCCTGCGCCAGACAGGCCAGGCCAACGGCCGAGCCGCCCCCCGTGACGGAGATCCGGACGTCCGGGCGGCGCCGGTGGAAGTCCTCCGCCCACCGCACGGCGAGGGGCAGCGCGGTGTCCGAACCCACCACGTCGACCCGGGACGGAGCCGCCGGCACGAGGCGGGCCCCCGCGCCGCGGGCCGGAGCCATCCGCGCGGCCAGGACGGCCAGCAGGATCGCTGCGGGCACCCGGGCTCCGCCAGGCAGTCCCGCCCGGCGCACGCGCGACACCTCCCGAGCCGGGGCCCGGGCGAAGCGCCCGCCGCACCCCGGCGGCCTCGCTCGGGAGAGCATATGAGGCGGGGCGGGCTGGCAGCACCCCCGATCCGCTCAGTCCACCTGCACGCGGCGGGCGTGGACGTTCACGCTCACGACGTTGAGAGCAGTCATGTACTCGAGCTGCGCCTTGACCGCCTCCTGGGCCTGCCGGAGCGGGGCCCAGACCGGGAAGCCGAAGCGGAGCGCCACATCGAGCTCGACCTGCACGCCCTCCTCCCCGGACTCGACCACGGCGCGCAGCACCCGGGCGATCCCCGGGACGGCCTCGGCCGCCCGGGCGGCGATCGCCGAGAGCACCGTGTCGGCGATGTAGAAGTGCCCGAGGGAGCTGAACGTCGGGCGGACGACGGACTTCTCGACGGGGACGGGATCCCCCTCGCGCCGGCGCAGCAGGAAGCGCAGCGGGTCCACCATGTAGCCGGAGAAGGTCTTCTTCACCTCGAACGTCGGCGCCGGCACCACGTGCTTGCCCTCCAGCCGGCGCTTGCGCCGGGCCAGCCGGATCTGGGCGGGCGAGGCGACGTCCTCGATGCGAACCACCGTCTCCGGACGCGGCAGGTCGAGGGCGTCGGTGATGCGCACGATCATGTCCTCGGAGGTGCCGAGGATGAGGATGCGCCGGGGGCGCGCCCGGCGCACCGCGGCGAGGGCCTCGGCCCGGTGCGCCGGGTCGAGGAAGATCGCGCGCTTGACGGCGCCGACCCGGGTGTCCGCCCGCTTGGCGGACGACCCGGCCAGGATCTTGCCCTCCTGGATGATCAGACCGTCGTCGATGATGAGGTCGCAGCCGTACTGGTCAGCGACGAGCGAGGCGCGGTGGCTCTTGCCGCTCCCCGGCGGCCCCACGAAGGCGATGACCTCCACGGGTCCACCTTCCCCTCAGACGCGCCGGCGCGCGGCCACGCGGCCGCCGGCGTGGCGGACCATGAGAGCGGCCGCCTGGTCCACTGCCGCCTCCAGGTCCGCCGCCGGGAACCCGGGAGGGGCGTAGAGGAGCATGAGCGCCCGCCGGGTGCCCTCTGTCACCTTCGTCCGTTCGGAGTCCGTGAGGGGTCCGCCGCACACCCCGGCGCCATCCCGCAGGACGGGCTTCCCGGCCGTCTCGATCTCCCGCCCGGACAGCGCCAGGTACACCTCGCCGGGCCGGCCCGCGCCGAACGTGAGCACCGGGCCCTGGAGGCGGTCGGCGTCGTAGAGGCCGATCGGCAGTCCGGACCGGAGGGAGACGAGGTTGTTCACGTCGACCACCGCGTTCACGGCGGGCAGGGGCTTCCCCTGGACCGCCCGCCGCAGCAGGGCCTCGCTCGACGGGCGGTAGCGCGCCGGGTCGGTACCCAGCGCCTTGAGCACCCGGCGCCAGCCGGCGACGCCGGGCAGCGCGGTCACGCCACCCTCGCCGAGCCGCGCCGCCGCCTCCGCCGCCTCGCGGGCGAGCGCCTCCGTCAGCTCCGGCCCGGCCGGGCCGGCCTGTACGCCCTCGAACAGGAGCGCGCCGATCGCCACGCCGGGCGCGACGGCCGAGAGGTCGTCCCCGATGCGGATGTCGAACGGGAGCTGCGCCGGTAGCCCTCCGTGCTCACCCGACAAGCCCCTTCACCCCCGGTCGATGGTACTTCCGCGGCCGGCACCACCTTTCCTCTCACTGAGGATCTCCCGCCGGGGACGTAGGGCCAACGCCTCTGTTATCGGACGAGCGACGGCGCCGCGGCCGCCCGGCCGCGACCTCCCAGGACGGGCATGACGGTCAGGACGAGGTTCACCGCGAACAGGATCGCCGCCAGGGCGCACAGGGTGGCGAAGGAGCCGAAGATCGCCGGCCAGGGCCACGCCGGGAACCGGTCCCTGAGGAGGAACGTGGCCGCCACGCCCGCCACCCCGGGGAGGGCCAGGGCCAGCTGGGCGCGGTAGAGCCCCGGCCGGGCGAACGGGACCCCGGCCAGGAGCGGCAGCAGCCACCCGGCCACGCCATAGGCGAGGAGGGTCTGCCAGCCGAGGAGGTAGAGGTGGGTCATCGCCAGGAACCAGCCCGCCGGCATGCCGGCGAGGGCCCAGGTGAGCCCCGCGGCGCCGGCGGCGGCCAGGCTCAGCCCGCTCGCCGCGATGAAGGCGCCGCTCGTCGTGCGGCCGCGGGACACTCCCCGGTCCGGCAGCGGATGGAACATGCAGCCCCACACGTTCGCGGAGAACACCAGGGCCGCCGCCGCGATCAGCGTCACCCCGGTCCGGACGGCGAGGCCCCAGCCGCCGAGCGCGCCCGCGGCCGCCACGAGCGTGCCCGCTACCGCCAGGACGAGCTGCCAGCGGACGGCCGCCAGGCTCCGGGGCAGGACCCCGCTCCAGCGGGGCAGCATGTGGTACGCCGTGCCCCAGGCCAGCAGGCTCATCCAGCCGTAGCGGAGGAGGTAGCCGCCCGCCGCGTCGCCCCCGGCGCCGGCGCGTCCCGCCCAGGCCAGGGCCATGAGGGCCCCGCCGGCGACGAGGAGCAGCACGCTCGTCTCCGTGTAACGCCGGGCCAGCCGGTCGACCGCCCGCATCGCCTCCGGGTCGAGCGCGGGGTGGGCCAGGCGCCGGGCGCGTTCCTCCCCGTCCGCAGCGGCGGCGCCCCGCCTCGCGGAGAGGACGATGTTGAGGAGAAACAGCACGCCGGCCGCCGCCAGGAGCACCCAGCCGGCCACGACGGCGCGAGGGCTGCCTGCCGCGTGGCCGGCGAAGACCGCCGCTACCCCGGCGTTGGCGGCGAGCCACTGGGCAGGTACCCACGGCCCCTGCACGACCTGGCGGCGGATGAACACCGGGATCACCAGGAGCGTCATGGCGAACATCAGCATCGTCATCCAGCCCACCGTGACGACCGCCACGTGGGCGGGCTTGAGCCGCAGCCAGGCGCCCGGCCAGGCAGCCATCAGCAGCCCGAGGACGGCGCCCGTCACCAGCCAGGCGGCCGCGGCGGGGATGAACGCTCCGGCCCTCCGATCCAACGGGGTTCCACCTCCCGTGCACCATCGTAACCGAAGCGCCGTAAGACCTCGGTGCCCCCGGTCACACGTCCCGGCGCCCGGCAACCCGACAGGATTCGGGCGGTGCACATCGAAAAAAGGTGCCAAATCGAGAGCGGGGGGCCGTGATCCGTGTACAGCGTCAACTTCGCGCCGCTCACCCCGATCACCTTCCTGGACCGCACCGCCCTGGTGTTTCCGGAGCGGACCGCGGTCGTCTACGGGGAGCGGCGGTACACCTACCGGCACCTGCGCGAGCGGGTGCACCGGCTGGCCGCAGCCCTCCGGCAGGCCGGCATCCGGAAGGACGACCGCGTCGCCGTCCTCTGCCCCAACACGCCCCCGATCCTGGAGGCGCACTTCGGGGTGCCGCTGGCGGGCGGCGTGCTCGTGGCGATCAACACCCGGCTGAGCCCGGGGGAGATCGAGTACATCCTGGCCCACTCGGGGGCCCGGGTCCTCATCGCCGACGCCGACCTCCTCCACCTCGTGGAACCGATCCGGCACCGGCTGCCGGCCCTCGAGCGGATCGTCGTCGACCCCCTGCCCGGCCAGCCCGGCTCCTCCGGCAACCCCGGCGATCCCGCGGAGCCCCCCGCCGGCCCCGACACGACCTACGAGGCCTTCCTCGCCGCCGCCCCGGCGGGCGACGTGCAGCCGCCCGACCTCGACGAGCGGGACATGATCACCATCAACTACACGAGCGGGACCACGGGCAAGCCCAAGGGCGTGGTCTACCACCACCGGGGGGCGTACCTGAACGCGCTGGCGGAGATCATCGAGACCGGCCTCACCCCCGGGAGCGTGTACCTGTGGACCCTGCCGATGTTCCACTGCAACGGCTGGTGCTTCCCCTGGGCGGTGACGGCCATCGGGGCCACCCACGTGCTGCTGCGCAAGGTGGTGCCGGCGGACGTGCAGCGGCTCATCGAGAGCGAGGGCGTGACCCACTTCTGCGGCGCCCCCACGGTGCTCACCGGCCTGGCCACCCACCTCGAGAGCCAGGGGGCCCGGCTGCCCCACCCGGTCCGGATCATCACCGCGGCGGCCCCGCCCTCGCCCCAGATCATCCGCACCATGGAGCGGCTCGGCGCCCAGATCACCCACGTGTACGGCCTGACCGAGGTGTACGGCCCGTTCACGATCTGCGAGTGGCACGCCGAGTGGGACGAGCTGCCGCTGGAGGAGCGCGCCCGGCTCAAGGCGCGGCAGGGGGTGCCCTACATCGCCCTGGGGGAGCACCGGGTGGTGGACCCCAAGACCGGGCAGGACGTGCCGAGGGACGGGCAGACGATCGGCGAGGTCTGGCTGCGGGGCAACGGGGTCATGCTCGGCTACTTCGAGAACCCCGACGCCACCGAGAAGGCCTTCGCTGGCGGCTGGTTCCACACCGGCGACCTGGCCGTGTGGCACCCGGACGGGTACATCGAACTCAAGGACCGGGCGAAGGACATCATCATCTCGGGAGGCGAGAACATCTCCACCCAGGAGGTGGAGAAGGTGATCGCCGAGCACCCGGCGGTGCTCGAGGTCGCCGTCGTCGGCATCCCGGACCCCAAGTGGGGCGAGGTCCCCAAGGCCTTCGTCACCCTTCGCCCGGGGGCCACCGCCACGGCCGAGGAGATCATCGCGTTCTGCCGGGAGCGCATCGCCCACTTCAAGTGCCCCAAGGCCGTGGAGTTCGGCGAGCTGCCCAAGACGTCGACCGGCAAGATCCAGAAGTTCGTCCTGCGGGAGCGGGAGTGGGCAGGGTACGAGAAGCGGATCAACTGAGGGCGTATCGGCGAGGCATGCCGGCGCGGCCCCGGGCTGTCCTGGCGGGCCGCGCCTTCTTGTGCGCGAGCGCGGCGCGCATTATACTCTGTTCGAAAGCGAACGTTCTCCATCGAACGGGGGGCTGCCGTGTCCACGTACGCCGAGGAGATCGTGGACCTGCTGCGGGAGGTCAACCGCCTGGTCCGGGAGCGGATGGCCCGATTCCTGCAAGAGCAGGGACTTCCGCACTCGCCGAGCTGGGCCCCCGTGGTGCGGCACGTGGCGATGTGCCCGGGGGTGACGGTGAACGAGCTCAGCCGCCGGCTCGGGATGGCCAAGAGCCACGTCTCCATCCTGGCCGAGCAGCTGCAGGGCGAGGGGATCCTGCGCAAAGAGCCCGACCCGCACGACCAGCGGCTGGTCCGGCTCTTCCTGACCGACGAGGGGGCGCGCCTCCGGGGCCGGTGGCAGGAGACGTACCGGGCCTTCCTCGCCGCGACCGTGCGGTCGCTGCCGGAGGATCGGGCGGAGCACCTGCTCGACGGCCTGCGCGCCCTGCGCGCGGCGTTGAGCGCCGAGCGGCAGGGCGGGGCGGGGGCGGAGCGGGAAGGGGGTGGCGCCGGGTGACACGCCCCGTGATCGAGGTCGAGGACCTGGTGAGGCGCTTCGGCTCCCTCGAGGCGGTCCGGGGGGTGAGCTTCGAGGTCCGCGAGGGTGAGATCTTCGGCTTCCTGGGGCCCAACGGGGCAGGGAAGTCCACCACCATCAACATCCTGGCGACCCTGCTGCGGCCCACCTCCGGCCGCGCCCTTCTCGCCGGGCACGACGTGGTCAGGGAGCCGGTCGCCGTCCGCCGCGCCATCGGCCTGGTCTTCCAGGACCCGACCCTGGACATCCGGCTGACGGCCCAGGAGAACCTCTACATCCACGGCATGCTGTACGGGGTGACCGGCGCCCGGCTCCGGGAACGGATCGATCAGGTCCTGCGGATGGTCGGGCTGGAGGACCGGCGTCACTCGATCGTCCGCACCTTCTCCGGCGGGATGAAGCGGCGGCTGGAGATCGCCCGGGGCTTCCTCCACCGCCCGCGCGTGCTGTTCCTGGACGAGCCGACGGTGGGCCTCGACCCCCAGACCCGCGCCGCCATCTGGGAGCACGTCCACCGGCTGCGCGACCAGGAAGGCGTCACCGTCTTCATGACGACCCACTACATGGACGAGGCCGAGCACTGCGACCGGATCGCCATCATCGACCACGGACGGATCGTCGCGCTGGACACGCCGGCGGCACTGAAGCGGCAGGTCGGGGGCGAGGTGATCGTCCTGCGGACGGAGGACGGTGCCGCGCTGTCCGAAGCCATCGAGCGGCGGTTCGGGATCCGCCCGCAGCCCGACCCGGAGGGCCTGCGCCTGGAGGTGCCGGACGCGGCCGCCCTGCTCCCCCGGCTGGCGGCGGCCTACGACCGGCAGATCCGCGGCCTCCTCGTCCACGAGCCGACGCTCGACGACGTGTTCCTGAAGCTCACCGGCCGGGCCATCCGGGACGAGGAGGGCGGCGCTGCGGATGCCATGCGGCACCGGCACCGGGCCCGGATGTGGCATGGGAGGTGATCCCGTGGACAGCCTGCGCGTCGTGTACACGATCTGGTACCGGGAGACGCGGCGCTTCCTGCGGGAACGCAGCCGGATCGCCGGCATGGTCATGCAGCCGCTCCTCTACCTCCTCCTGGTCGGCAACGGCATCGCCAGCGCGATGACCTTCCGGGGGGCGCCGGCCGGGGCGGGGGTGGGGTACATCACCTTCATGTACCCGGGCATCATCGGGATGTCCGTCCTGTTCACCTCGGTCTTCTCGGCCGTCAGCATCATCTGGGACCGGGAGTTCGGCTTCCTGCGGGAGGTGCTGGTGGCCCCGGCGCCCCGCTGGGCTGTCGCTCTGGGCAAGGTGCTGGGTATCGCCACCGTCTCGACCACCCAGGCCGCCATCCTGCTCGCCCTCGCCCCGCTGGCCCACGTGCCGCTCACGATCGGCTCCGTCGCCGCCCTCCTCCTCACCTGTGCCCTGATCGCCGTGGCCCTGGGCTCGCTCGGCATCGCCATCGCCTCCCGGATGGAGTCGATGGAGGGCTTCCAGATGATCATGAACTTCCTCGTCATGCCGATGTTCTTCCTGAGCGGCGCCATGTTCCCGCTCCGGGGTGTACCCGACTGGCTCGGCGCCCTGATGCGGGTGAACCCCCTCACTTACGGCGTCGACGCCCTCCGCGGGATCCTCCTCGGGGCGACCCCCGCCGCGCCGTTCCTCGTCCAGTTCGCGCTCGGCCTCGACCTGGCGGTGGTGGCCGCCCTGGCCCTGGTCCTCCTCGTGATGGGGTCCTGGGCGTTCAGCCGCCAGGGGTGAGGGGCGGCAGGAGGCCGGAGGCGGGTGGGCGAACACTGTCTTTCGACCGGCTCGCAGGGGCCGGAACCGGCGGTCCCGGCTCCAGGACCCAGGGCCGCGTTCCGGGGAGGTTTCGCCAGTGGCTGGCAAACGGGTCTCCCTCGCCGATGCGATCGCCCGGATCCCCGACGGCGCCTCGGTGGCCATCGGCGGCAACACGCTGCACCGCGCCCCGGGCGCGGCCATCCACGAGCTGATCCGGCAGGGCAAGAAGGGGCTGCGCCTGGTCAAGACGGCGGGGGCGTACGACGTCGACGTCCTCGTCGGCGCCGGGGCGGTCGCGCACGTGACGGCCGCCTACGTCGGCTTCGAGACGCTGGGCCTGGCGCCCCGGTTCCGCCGGGCCGTCGAGTCGGGCCAGGTGACCCTGTGGGAGCACACCTGAGCGTCCGTGCACGCAGGGTTGCGGGCCGCAATCCAGGGTGTCTCCTTCATGCCGATGGCCGGTCTGGCCGGCTCCGACCTCGTGCGGGCCTCCGGCTTCCGCACCGTCGCCGACCCGTACACCGGACAGGAGTGGGTGGCGATCCCGGCGATCGCCCCGGACTGGTGCATCATCCACGTCCACGAGGCCGACGACCAGGGAAACAGCCGCATCGTGGGCCCGAAGTATGACGACGTGCTCAAGGCCCGTGCCGCCCGGAACCTCATCGTGACGGCGGAGCGGATCGTCGACGGCCGGGAGCTCGCCGCCCGCCCCGAGCTCACGGACATTCCCGGCTTCCTGGTCACGGCCGTGGTGCACGCGCCCGGCGGCGCCTGGCCCCACGGGTGCCACGGCTGCTACCCGCCGGACGAGGCGTTCTTCGAGGCGTACCTCGCCGCCTGCGCCGACGAGGAGGCGTGGGAGCGCTTCGTGCGGGAACGGGCGCTCGGGGGGGTCCGGGCGTCGTGAGCAGCGGCATGCCCCCGGCAGCCGCGCCCGGCGGGGTCGCCGACCTCATGTGCGTGGCCACCGCCCGCCTCCTGCGGGACGGGGAGACCGTCTTCTTCGGGCTGGCCTCGCCCCTCGTCATGGTCAGCGTGCTGCTGGCCCGGGCGACCCACGCCCCGAACCTCACCTTCCTCTCGATCCCGGGGAGCGTGGACGCGGCACTGGAGGTCCTCCCCCGGTCGACCGTGGACGGTCTCCTCCTCACCGGCAGCAAGGGGATCTTTCCCCTGGCCGACATCTTCGACCTCTCCGCCCGGGGGCGTCTGGACACCGTGTTCCTCAGCGGCGTCCAGATCGACGCCCGCGGGGCCATCAACATGTCGGCGATCGGCGGCGATCCGCACCGGCCCCGGGTGCGCCTCCCGGGCGGCGCCGGGTCGGCCCTCCTGCTCCCCACGGCCCGGCGGGCGATCCTCTGGCGCACCCGCCACGACACCCGCACCTTCGTGGAGCGGCTCGACTTCACCACCGCCAGCGGGAACACCAGCCACGTCGTCACGCCGCTGTGCGTCTTCGAGCGGGGCCCCGACGGCCGGCTGCGGGTCGCCAGCATCCACCCGTGGACGAGCCCGGAGGAGGTCCGGGAGCGCACGGGCTTCGCGGTGGAGATCGGCGGGGACGTCCCCGTCACCCCGGCGCCCACCCCCGATGAGCTGGCGCTCCTGGAGCGGATCGACCCCGGGAGGGTGCGGGCGGCGGAGTTCTGAACCATATGGCAGGCTCGATCCTTTCCGGCACGGGCGCGGGGGCACTGTTCGCCGTGCTCGCCGCGCTCTCGTTCGCCTTGTGGAACATCTACCTGCAGCGCGGGCTCGAAAAGGGCGGCGGACCCCGCCTGTCCATGCTCACGCTGTCGCTGAGCGTCACGGCCGCGTTTCTGCCGCTCAGCCTGTGGCTCGGCTCGCGCGGCGCGCTGCCCCCCGTCAGGGCCGCGGGGGTGGCCTGGTTTCTGGTCGCCGGCCTCCTGACCGCGGCCGCCGGGCCGCTCTGCGCCGCGCACGCGACGCGCCGCATCGGGGCGACCCGGACGACCGCCCTGCGCCTCCTGGATCCGTTCTTCGCCTACCTGCTCGCCTCCGTCTTCCTGGGGGAGAGGCTGGGCGGGCGCGCGGTCGGAGGGATCGTCCTGATCGTGGCGGCACTCCTCCTGCTGCGGCTCGACGGCCGGCGCGGCGCCGCCGCGTCGGGCGGCGGGGTCGCCGCCGGGGTGGCATTCGCCGTGGCGGCGTCGCTTCTCTTCACCCTCGGCAGCGTGGCCCGGAAGGCCGGGCTCGGCATCGTGCCCTCGGCCGTCGTCGCCGGGGCGGGCGAGGGCGTCGCCGGCGTGCTGGCCGTCCTGCCCGCGATCGCGGCCGCGCGGGCGTGGGGCGAGCTGCGGGCCGCCTTCCGGCCGGAGGCGCTCGACCTGTGGTGGTCCGGGCTCTCCGCCGCCGCCGGGACGCTCTTCCTCAACCTGGCCCTTCAGCGCGCCCCGGTGCCGGTGGCCGTCGCCCTGCGCAACACGTCGCCCTGGTTCGCGCTTGTCCTGGTGCCGCTCCTCATCGGCCGCCAGCACCGCCCCGGCCCGTGGATCTGGGCCAGCACCGCCCTGCTGACGGCCGGGATGCTCCTCATCGTGACGGGCTGAGCGAAGCTGAGGCCGCCAGCCCCACCAGCCGGCCGGAGCCGGGGTCGACGAGGCCCCGGTCGGTGAGCTTCAGCTCGGGGATGACCGACAGGGCCAGGAACGAGAGTGCCATGAAGGGCGAAGCGATGGTCACGCCCAGGGAGCGCGCCGCCGCCTCCAGCCGGTCCAGCTCCTCCACGACCTCCGGCAGGGGCCGCTGCGACATGAGCCCGGCGACGGGCAGGGCGAGGCGGCTCAGCACCCGGCCGCCCAGGACCGCGGCGAACCCGCCGCCGGTCTCGGCGACGGCCCGGGCGGCCGCGAGGATGTCGTCATCGGACGTCCCCGCCACGATCACGTTGTGTGCGTCGTGGGCGACCGTCGAGGCCAGCGCCCCGCGCTGCAGCCCCAGGCCCTGCAGGAGTCCGACCCCGACCCCGCCCCCGCGACCGTGCCGCTCGATCACCACGAGCTTCACCAGGTCCCGCTCGGGGTCGGCCACGACCTCCCCGCCACGCACGGCGGGCTGGACCACCAGGCTCCGGGTGACGATCTGCCCGGGCACGAGGCCGATCGCCCGCACCGGCCCGCCCGGGTCGGGCAGGCGCAGCCGCTCCGGACCGAGCGCCGGCAGCCGCACGGTGTTCAGGAGGCGCGGGTCGGTGGGGACGGAGACGTCGACCAGGAGGTGCCCGTCCCGCGCGACCAGCCGGCCTTCCTTGAACACGAGGCGGGCCTGAAGGGTCTCGGGGTCGAGCACCGCCAGGTCGGCCCAGTACCCCGGCGCGACAGCGCCCTTGCGCCGCAGGCCGAAGTACCGGCTCGGGTTCAGGGTCGCCAGCTGCACGGCGGCGGCGACGTCGAGCCCGAGGGACACCGCCCGGCGCACGGCGTGGTCGACCCCGCCCTCCCGGACGAGATCGTGCGGGTGGCGGTCGTCGGTGACGAAGCAGAACCGGCTGCGGACCGCCGGAGTCACCAGCGGCAGCAGGTCCGCCAGGTTGCGGGCTGCGGACCCCTCGCGGATGAAGACCATCATGCCGAGGCGCAGCTTCGCCCGGGCCTCCTCCACCGCCACCGACTCGTGGTCCGACCCGACCCCGGCCGCCACGTACGCCTGCAGGCCCCGGCCGCCCAGGAGGGGCGCGTGGCCGTCGACCACCTTGCCGGTCCGCTCCGCCCGCCACGCCTTCTCCAGCTCCGGCGGGTTGCCGGCGACCGTGCCGGGGAAGTTCATGAGCTCCGCCAGGCCCACGACGCGCGCTCCGGCCAGCACCGGGTCCAGATCGTCGGGCCCGAGCTCCGCGCCCGCCGTCTCCAGCGGACTGGCGGGGACGCAGGAGGACGCGGTCAGGTACACGTCCAGCGGCAGGCCCCGCGTGGCGGCGAGGGCCGCCTCGAAGGCCACCGCCCCGACCACGTTCGCCCACTCGTGCGGGTCCCACACCACCGCCGTGACGCCCCGGGGGACCACCGCCCGGGCGTACTCGCGCGGCTCCACCAGGGACGACTCCAGGTGCACGTGGGCGTCCACGAAGCCGGGGACCACGAGGCCCCCGCCGAGGTCGAGCACTTCCCGGGCCTCCGCGCCCTCGACCGCCTCGCCGACCCCGGCGATCAGCCGCCCGGCCAGGAGCACGGGGCCGGGCAGGATCTCGCCGGTGAAGACGTTCACGACCCGCACCCCGCGCAGGAGCACCGTCCCGGGCTCCCGCCCCGCCGCCACCGCCACGGCGCGGCGGACCTCGTCGGGCTGAAGCGGTGTTCCGAAGTCGGCCATCGGCATGAGCCTCCCTGAGATAGCGATTGCGGGCGGTTCAGCCACGACGAGACCGTGTTCCGGCACCGGCAGCCCGCCGGCCTTCCCGCATCCGGTCCCTGGTGGCTCTTTCCGGTTCCACCAGTTCTACTTTACGCCTGCCGGCACGGAGTGCAAATGCCGGCCCCGGGCGCTTTTGCAAGGGGGTGCCCCAATCGGGTGCAGTCGATTCCTCCTGACGGGACGCCGTCGTCCCTGGTGGAACGAAACGCAGAACTTGACCGGGCAAGGTCTCTGTCGACTATCAATTTCTGCGCCGGACGGCCGGTATGGCGGCCGGAAAACACGGCGTTGGGCAAGAGAGCGAGGCCGAAGGTTACCGAAACTCCATATTCTGTCGACCGGAAGGGCAGTGGTCGCGGGCCGAAACGCAAAACTTGACAGGCAAACGCCCGTCTTGCCGCGCGAGTTGTGCGCCTTGGTGGCGCAGACGTCGTGCTCACGGCGTCACGCCCCTGGGCGGGCAGTCTTCTCCCCGGCCCTTGCGAGAAGCACCCGCGCGGTACCCCGGAGCGCCTCCGTGATGACGGCCCAGACGTACAGGATGGCGCAATCCGCCTTGTCCAGGGTGGCCACCCCATGAGCGCGTGGACGGCCGGACCCACGCCAGCCCCCGGCGCAACCGGAAGAGGAGCACGGTGTTGACGTCCGGCATCCGAGTCCGGACTCAGCTCAAGTCCGGGACCCACCTCCAGGCCGCATCGCCCTCCCGTCGCGCGCGACCTCCCCGGTACTGCCCCCCGAACCGGGATCCGCCCCCGGCGGACGCCGTCGTCCGAGCCACCGCGCTGCCCCCGCCGCCGCCAGGAGCCCCAGGCCGACGACCGGCCCGGCCAGCCAGAGGCCCAGTGCGACGGGGATCAGGAGGAACCGGCTTTGCCGCGGTCCCCCGCCCGCGGCGGCGACCGCCCGCGCCAGGTTGCGGATCGTGCGGTACCCGAGGCGGGCCAGCCGGGGGGCGGGCAGGTCGAGCACGCCTTCCTCCCCCACCCGGTGGTACCGCTCCAGGTACTCCCTCAGGACCTCGTAGGGCGCCCGGGCCACGAGGTCGGGCAGAGGGAGGCGATCGGCGTCCGGGGCGCAGAGCCCGCCCCCGGCCGGAAGCCGCCGCAGGAGCGCCCGGAGCGCCCGGCCGTCCAGCGCCTCCGCTTCCTCGACCAGGATCTCCCGGTGGGAGGCCGCGACGAGTTCCGGGACCTGCTGCGCCAGTGCGGCGGCCTCGGCGGGAGGCAGGTGCCTGGCGGCGGTCGCGGCGACCAGACGGATCAGGAGTTCGGCGGTGTCGAGGCGCCCCCACATGTGGTCGCTGCGCCGCCACCGCTCGTCCAGGAAGCCGCCGAAGTGGGCGAGGATCTCGCCGGCCAGCTTGCGCCGGGCCTGCACCCGGATGCTCGTGGGGGCGGCCGGAGACAGGCGGCCCACCTCGACCTCGTCCCACTCGCCGAGGCCCCCGTACTCGGCCAGCGGAAAGAGCAGGACATCCCGCTCGGCAAAGCCCGCCCAGGCCCGGACCAGGGTCGCCGCCAGCCCGTCCCGGGCGGCCGTGGCCCCACCCGGCAGCCCGGACGCGAACTGCCAGGCCTGCTCGAGCCGCTCCGCCGCCGCCCGCTCGCAGGCCTTGAGCCGGCGGCGCACTGCCGCGGCCAGTGCGCGGAGGGCCGGCACGCCGGACCCCGGCGAGGTGGCGGCAAGGGCCTCGAAGGCATCCCGGAGCGGGTCGCCGGGGGGCAGCGCGCCGGGGTGGAAGATCTCCCATTCCACCTGGCGCCAGAGTTCGTGGACCTCCCAGAGCATCGCCTCCAGCCTGCCGATGGCCGCCACGTCGCCGGGCGGGCCGCCGCGGGGATAGAAGGTCCCCACCAGGTGGATGAGGTACTGGAGCCGGCGCTGCTGGTACGGCGGATCGAGCCGGTCGAGGTCGGCGGGGGGTCCACCGTTCCGGTCCGTGCCGTCCAGCAGGGCGTCCAGGAAGGCCTCGGCGGGGACCAGGGCGGCCCCGAAGCCCGTCCGGTAGTACTCCTCCAGGCGCTGGCGCCGGAGCGCCCGGTAGGCGGTCATGCCGGCCGGGCCCGCCGCGGGTGGGCCACCGGCGGAGGCCTCCCCTTCGAGGAGCGCCCGGCGGTAGTGGCGGACGCGCCGGTTGTGCTCCCGTACCTCGGCGATGTACCGGCGGATGTCCTCGTTCCACGGCAGGCCGGCCACCGCCGCGAGCACGCGGTCGAGCCCCGGCCGTCCGCCGCGGGGCTCCGGCCCGGACGGTTCGGGATCCGGGTCGAGGTACAGGAGCACCCGCTCCACGGGCCGGTCCGCCACGCGTCCGAATACCGTGCGGATCACCGGAGGGAACGGCCGGTTCAGGAGCAGCCCGCCGTCGGTGAGCCAGCGCTCCCTCGGGCCGGCCGGGTCGTCCGGCCACAGGTCGGGCAGCCCGCCCCGCCGGACGGCGTCGCGCTGCAGCCGGACGGGCGGGAACGCCACCGGGAAGGCCGAGGTCGCTCGGCCGAGCCGGGCCAGGAGGCGGTCGCGGCGGCGCGCGAGGGCCGGCCTGGGGGCGGTGAAGTCGTTGCGCTCGTAGCCGAGGCGGGGCCCCCGGTCGTCCGGGAAGGCGCGGGGAAGCGGCGAGCGCTTGCGCAGGTGGAACAGGAGGAGGTTCTCGCGGCCCCGCACGGGCTGCCCGAAGACGTCCCGGACTCCGAGGTCGCGCCCCGCCTCCCAGCCGACCCCGCCGAGGTCGGTCGCGGTGAGGAACAGGTCGAGCACGGGCACCTGCATGGCCAGGCCGGGTTCGGCCCGCCGGTCCAGCCGGCGCAGCGCCCGCCAGAGCTGGCGCTCCAGGTACTCGCCGCGCAGGAGGGCCTCCGGGGAGGGCCGGTGCAGGAGCGCCTCCGCCCCGGCCTTCTCGATCCACAGCCGGCCGGCCTCCGCCAGGTCGGGCGCCCCGCAGGCCAGCGCCTTCGCCAGGATGAGGCCGTTCAGGCCGCCGGCCGATGTGCCGGCGATGATGTCGACCACCGGGCGCACGGAAGCCTGACGCAGGAGGGCGGCGTACGGCCCCTCACCGGCCCGGCCCGGCTCCGGCGCGGCAGCCGGCGGCCAGGACCGGACCAGCCGGAGGATCTCCTGCGCCGCGCCGGCCATGTAGATCGCCAGGGATACGCCCCCGTACAGGACGAGCCCGATCCGCAGCTCGCAGCGCGCCTCGCCGGTGCCCGCCACCTTCCCCACCCCCGCCCCGTCGCTGTCTTCTCTCTCGGCACACTCAACAGACGAATTCGCCCAACGTCCGGCCCGCCCCTGGCGCGGCTCGCACGCCCCCCGGGCTCATGCTACACTTGGGAGGGAGACCGACCACGCCGCAAAGGGGCGGGCCCGCGTGCACTATCTTGACAACGCCGCGACCACGCCCGTCCGGCCCGAGGCCGTGCGGGCCATCGAGGAAGCGCTGACGGAGAACTTCGGCAACCCGTCCTCCCTCCACGGACTGGGGGTGAAGGCCGAGCGCACCCTCAAGGCCGCCCGCGAGGCTGTGGCCCGCCTCGTGGAGGCGTCACCCGGGGAGATCGTCTTCACGTCGGGCGGGACGGAGGCCATCAACCTGGCGATCAAGGGGGCCGCGGGCCGGCCGGGCCGGCGCGGCAACCACATCGTCACCACCCGGGCGGAGCACCCGGCGACGCTCGAGGCCTGCCGGGCCCTCGAGGACGAGGGCTTCGAGGTCACCTACCTGCCCGTCACCCCGGCGGGCAACGTCGCCGTGGAGGCCGTGCAGGCGGCGCTGCGGCCCGACACCGTGCTCGTGACCCTGATGTACGTCAACAACGAGCTGGGCGCGGTGAACCCGGTCGCCGAGGTCGGCCGCCTCCTGCAGGGCCACCCCGCCCTCTTCCACGTCGACGCCGTGCAGGCCGCGGGGAAGCTGCCGGTGCGGGTGCGGGAGATCGGCTGCGATCTCCTGAGCGTGAGCGCCCACAAGATCCACGGCCCGAAGGGCGTGGGCGGCCTGTACATCCGCTCCGGGCTGAAGCTCCGGCCCCTCCTCCACGGGGGCGGGCAGGAAGGGGGCCTGCGCTCCGGCACCGAGAACCTGCCCGGCATCGCCGGGTTCGGCGCGGCGGCCGCCGCGGCGGCGGCCGAGCAGCCTGCCGGCCTGGAGCGCCTCCGGGAGTTGCGAGAGCGCCTCCTGGCGGGGCTGGCGGCCAGCGGCCTGGAATACTGGGTGAACGGCCCCGATCCGGCCGCCCCCGAGGCTGCGCCCCACATCCTGAACCTCAGCTTCCGCGGGGTGCCGCGGGGCGAGGTGCTGGTCCACGCGCTGGAGCAGCGGGGGATCTACGTCAGCACCGGCTCGGCTTGCCACAGCAGGCACCGGACCGTCAGCCACGTCCTCGAGGCCATCCGCCTCCCCCGGGAGCGGGCGGAGGGGGCCATCCGCGTCAGCCTCTCGCCCCTCAGCCGGCCGGAGGACGTGGACGCGTTCGTGGAGGCGGTGCGCCACATCGTCCCCGAACTCGGGGTCCTGTACCGCTGACGGGTCCCGACCGCCCTGCCGGGCCCCGGCGGCAGGGGCGCACCGGGGCGGGCGGCGGCGACGCGGGAGAGGGATGAGCAACGCGTGGAATCCGTGATCATCGTCCGGTACGGCGAGCTGAGCCTGAAGGGAAAGAACCGGCCGGAGTTCGAGGACCTGCTGGCCACGCGGCTGCGCCAGGCCCTGCGGGGCGATCCGGGCGTCCGGGTCCGCAAGGGATACGGCCGGTTCTTCGTCGAGCCGGCGCAGGACCCCGCAGCGGCCCTGGAGCGCGTGGTCCGCGTGTTCGGGGTCGTTTCGGCGAGCGCCGCCTGGCGGGTCCCGGCCGACCTCGACGCCATCCGCGCCGCGGCCCGGTCGGCCCTGGACGCCCGCCTCGGTCCGGGCGACGTCCCCGCGCGCTTCAGGGTCGACGCCCGCCGGGCGGACAAGCGCTTCCCCCTCAGCTCCCAGCAGCTCAACGAGACCCTGGGGGCAGACCTGCTCTCGGCCCGCCCGGGGCTGAAGGTCGACCTCCGTCATCCGGACGTGACGGTGTCGGTCGAGGTCCGGGAAGGGCAGGCCTACATCTTCACCGATACGCTGCCGGGCCCCGGCGGGCTCCCCTACGGCTCCGGCGGGCGCGCCCTCCTCCTCCTCTCGGGCGGCATCGACAGCCCGGTGGCCGGATGGCTCGCCATGCGGCGCGGGGTGGAGATCGAGCCCGTGCACTTCCACAGCTTCCCGTTCACCAGCCAGCGCTCCCAGGAGAAGGTCCTCGACCTCGCCCGCGTCCTGGCCGGCTGGGTCGGGCCGGTGCGGGTGCACATGGTCTCCGTCACCGAGGTCCAGAAGGCGATCCGGCTCCACTGCCCGGACAACCTTCACATCACGATCCTGCGGCGCTTCATGCTGCGGATCGCCGAGGCGATCGCCCGGAAACGGGGGGCGCTCGCGCTCGTCACCGGCGAGAGCGTGGGGCAGGTCGCCAGCCAGACGCTGGAGAGTCTCCGGACCATCGAGGCCGTGACCCGTCTGCCGGTGCTCAGGCCGGTGATCGCCATGGACAAGGCGGAGATCATCGCGCTGGCCCGGCGGATCGGCACTTACGACCTCTCGATCCTGCCCTACGAGGACTGCTGCAGCCTGTTCGTTCCCAAGAACCCGAAGACCCGCCCCAGACCGGAGCAGGCGGAGCGGGCCGAAGAGAAGCTGGACGTGGACGGGCTCGTGGCGGCCGCGGTGGAGGCGGCCGAGCTGGTCGAAGTGGACGCGCCGCAGGGAGGTCCGCCCGCCGGACCCGCCCCGGAACCGGCGGATGCGCCGTCCCGCGCTCCGGGCGTGTTCCTCCCCCTCACCCGCCTGGGCGAGTGAGTGGGGCGGGAAGCAGGAAGAGGCTGCCATGACGGAGAATTCCTTGCCGGAAGAAGTGTAACCGTCTGCCAACCCGGAGGAGGGGGGGATCCGGGTGCACGTGTTGCGCGTGGTGCGGGTCGCCGTACTGGCCGTGGCCGCGGGAGCGGTGGCGGTCGGGCTGGCGTCTCTCCCCTCCGCACCCTGGCACTGGCCGGCGGTCGCCCTGGCGGTCGCGGCCGTGGCCCTCGTCCCCCCGGTCCGGGTGCAGCGGATCTTGCCTGCCCTTCTGGCGGCGGCCCTCGCCGCGGTGGCCGCCGGCCTCCGGGCGACCCTGCGGGTCCCCCCGGCCCCCGGCCTGAGCGGATCGTCCCCTGGCGGCGCCCTCGGACCGGGGGCCTTGCACGTTCTGCTCTTTCACCTGCTCGCCGGTTACTCGGCGGCGGCCTTGCCGGCCTCCGTCTCCTGGGCGGCCGGTCCATTCGCCTTCCTCTTCCTCGCCGCTTCCATGGAGCGCTGGGGCCCCGGTCACGTCGACCTCTCCCCGGCCACCGCCCTCTACCTGGTGAGCCTGACGGCCCTGGCGCTCGGCGTGCGGTCCGCGGTGATCGCCGGCCAGCAGGTTCACCGCCACATGGAGCAGTTGCGGCGGCAGGCCGATACGGACTTCCTCACGGGGCTGGCCAACCACCGCAGCATCTACCGCCGCCTTCACAGTGAAGTCGAGCGGGCGCTGGCGTCCGGCCGGCCTCTGTCCGTGCTCCTCCTGGACCTCGACCGCTTCAAGTCCTACAACGACACGTACGGCCACCTGGCCGGGGACAGCGTGCTCCGCAGCGTCGGCCGGGCGCTGCGCGAGGCGTGCCGGGGCCCCGACGAGGTGCCCGGCCGCTACGGTGGGGACGAGTTCCTGGTCGTGCTCCCGGGCAAGGACGCGCAGGCCGCCCTGGAGGTCGCCGAGCGGATCGTCGCCCGGCTGGCTCAGGAGCGCCTGCCCACCGGCACCGGCCGCCTCGTGGCGCTGGGCGCCTCGGTGGGCGTGGCGGCCCTGCCGCGGGACGGCTCCACTGCCACGGAGCTCATCGCGGCCGCCGACGCGGCCATGTACGCGCAGAAGGCCCGCAGCCACGCCGGCGCGATCGCCCCGCCCTGACCGCTCCCCCAGGAGGCGCGAAGCAAGGCGGGACGGCGCGGCGCGCCGTCCCGCCTGCGCGAGACCCACTCTCACCAGCGAAGGAAGCGACCTGTAAGCCAGGCCTGGAGCAGCATGAGCGCCGGCAGGCCCCAGCCGAACAGCGCGTGCCGCGTCTTGTGCCGGAACAGGAGCATTCCCAGGACGACTCCGGGCGTGCCCCCGGCCAGCGCCACCGCCAGCAGCACCCGCTCCGGGACCCGCCGCCCCCCGCGCCGGGCCTGCCACTTGTCCCAGGCCATCAGGACGAGGCCGGCCAGACTGAACACGAGCACGACCCCGCCGAGCCGGTAGGGGGGTGGAACGATCCGGAGGGGCGGGCTCATCACAAGCCCTCGGACGCCACCCGGGCGTCACCGAGGTCCTCGTGGCCCAGGGCCCACGCCTGGACGAGGGCGGCCGCCTCCTCCGGACCGGGTGCCGCCTCCAGCGCTCGCACGAGCCGGTTCATCTCCTCTCCGACCCGCCGCACCCGGTCGCGGGCGCCAGCGTTCTTGCAGATGAACTGGATGGCGCTGTGGTATCCCTCGTCCTGGCCGTACTCGGCGTAGGCGAGGATCTCCACCTCCGCCGGCAACGCCCACACCGGGGTCTCCAGGCGCCCTCGGACCGTGATCGCCCGGGCGATCTCCTCCAGGGTGACGTCCGGACGCGCCGCGTAGAACCAGGTGCTGCGGACGGCGTTGTCGCGGCCCGTCCCCAGGGCGAGCTCCGCCAGCAGGTCCTCCCAGCGCGCCGGCGCCGCCAGGAGCACCTTCCCCGGCTGCCAGCGGGCCCGGCACGCCAGTGGCGTGCGGTCGGGCATCACCTGACCGGTCAGCTCGAAGGGGACCGTAAGCACCGGGAAACGGGACGCGATGCGCGCGATCTCCGCCGCCGGCCGTTGCCACACGGTGCCGTCGCCCAGCGGCCGTTCGGTATCCCACTCCTGGTGCTGCACGAACACGCGCCCGCCGGCCCGCAGCCGCCAGAGGAAGGCGTACCCCAGGCAGGCCTCCAGGGTGAAGGCGCCCCCGAGGTGAAGCACCTCCCTGAAGGGATCGGGGGGCTCCTCCGGGCGCCTGAGCCACGGGAGCGGCACCCGCTCCCGCACCCGCCCGTCCGGCCCCGGCTCGCCGGCGAAGTAGGGGCTGGAGCCCGGGGGGCCGTACATCTTCCACTCGAGCACGTGCGTCTTGCCCTTGCGGGTGATGTCAAGGGCCACGAAATCGGCCATCGATGTCCTCCAGCGCCTCAGGGTCGGGGGCGCGCGGCGCCTCCAGCGCACGCACGACCCCAGCGGCGACCAGCGCAGTCACCTCAGCGGGAGTATACCCGACCTCGGCGAGCACTTCCAGCGTGTGCTCGCCCAACCGGGGCGGGGGTCGCCGGACGCGTCCCGGGGTGTCGCCGAACTTGAACGGGATGCCCACGAGCTTGAGCGCTCCCGCCGCCGGGTGGTCCACCTCCACCAGCATCTCCCGGTGGCGCACCTGCGGGTCGTCGAAGACCTCCGGGATGGTCCGCACCGGACCGCCCGGGATGCCCATCTCCCGCATGCCTGCCAGCCAGTACCCTGCCGGCCGGGTTCGCAACACCTCGTCGAGGAGCGCAACCAGTTCGTCCCGGTGAAGCACCCGGGCCGCGTTGGTCGCGAAGCGGGGGTCGGAGGCGAGCTCCGGCCGCCCGAGCAGCATGACGAACCGCTCGAACTGCCGGTCGTTCCCCACGGCGACCACGAAGGGCCGGTCCTGCGCGTGCAGCACCTGGTAGGGGACGATGTTGGCGTGGGCGTTGCCGTAACGGCGCGGGGGCTTGCCCGTCACCAGGTAGTTCTGAGCCACGTTGGCCAGCCACCCGACCTGGGTCTCCAGAAGACTCAGGTCGACCCGCTGGCCCTGACCGGTGAGCTGGCGGCGCCAGAGGGCCGCCAGGATGGCGAAGGCGCAGAGCATGCCGGTGGTCAGGTCGCTCACGGCGACCCCGACCTTCATGGGCTCGCCGTCCGGCTCGCCGGTGATGCTCATCAGCCCTGCGGCCGCCTGGACCACGAAGTCGTAACCCGGAAGCTCCGCGTCGGGGCCGTCGCGGCCGAAGCCCGAGATGCTGGCGTACACGAGGCGGGGGTTGAGGGGCCGGAGGACGTCCTCGTACCCCAGCCCCCACCGCTCCATGGTCCCCAGCTTGAAGTTCTCGACCACCACGTCCGCCCGGGCGGCCAGGCGCCGGACGATCTCCTGGCCCTCGGGTGTGCGCAGGTCGACCGCGATCCCCCGCTTGTTGCGGTTGCAACTGGCGAAGTAGGCGCTGTCGCCGGGGTACCCCTCCCGGGGCTCACAGCCCGGCAAGTAGGGAGGTCCCCACGCGCGGGTGTCGTCCCCGGCCGGCGGTTCGACCTTGATCACGTCGGCCCCGGCGTCCGCAAGGAGCATGGTGCAGTAAGGACCCGCCAGCACCCGGGAGAGGTCCAGCACCCGGAGCCCGGTGAGCGGCCCCGCCGGGGCGGACTCACCACTTGAGGAGGCCATCCGCCAGGGCCCTCCCGATGATCGTCTTCTGGATCTGGCTCGTCCCCTCCACGATGGTCAGCTGCCGGGCGTCCCGGACGTACCGCGCCAGGGGATAGTCCTCCATGTACCCCACGGCGCCCATCATCTGGAGGCTGTCGTTGGCGGCCTTCACGGCGAGCTCCGTGGCCTTGAGCTTGGCCATGGAAAGGAAGTGCGCGTACTCCTTGCCGAACTTGCCCTCGTCCACCAGCGCCGCCGCCCGGTAGGTGAGCAGCCGGGCAGCCTCGATCTCGGCGGCCAGTTCGGCGGCCATCCACTGCAGCCCCTGGTGCTCGACGATGGGCCTGCCGAAGGTGTGCCGCTGGTGCGCGTAGTCCAGCCAGATCATGAGCGCCCCCTCGGCCAGGCCGATGCCGCGGGCGGCGACGACCGGCCGGACCGAGTTGAGGGTCTCCATGATGATCCGGAAGCCCTTGTTCTCCTCGCCCAGGCGGCTCGTGGCTGGCACCCGCGCCTCCTCGAAGATCACCTGGTTGACCGGCACGCCGCGGACGCCCATCTTCTTCTCCTTCCGGCCCACGGTCACGCCGGGGGTGTCGCGGTCGACCACGAAGACGCTGTACCCCTTCGAGCCGGGCGCCTCCGGGTCGGTCTTCGTCGCCACCACGAAGAAGTCGGCCACCGCGGCGCCGGAGATCCAGTTCTTCGTGCCGGTGATCACGTACTCGTCGCCCTTGCGGACCGCCCGGGTCCGGATGGCCTGGGTATCCGAGCCGGCGTCCGGCTCCGAAAGGCAGAAGGCCCCGCGGCGGCGGCCGGCGGCCGTTCCGCCCAGGTACTCCTTCTT
This sequence comes from Caldinitratiruptor microaerophilus, assembly GCF_025999835.1. Lineage (NCBI taxonomy): Bacteria > Bacillati > Bacillota > Clostridia > Eubacteriales > Symbiobacteriaceae > Caldinitratiruptor > Caldinitratiruptor microaerophilus. The sequence continues at coordinate 2,759,186 of NZ_AP025628.1, forward strand.
CTGCTCCTCGGTCCCCGCCAGGAGGATGGACATGGTGGAGAGCCGGGTCAGGAGCAGCATGAGCCCGGCCGAGCAGTCGTACTTGGCGACCTCCTCGACAGCCAGGACCAGCCCCGTGCAGCCCAGCCCCGCCCCGCCGTACTGCTCCGGGATGGCGACGCCCAGGAGGCCCGTCTCCCGGAAGGCCTGGAAGTAGTCCTCGGGGTACTCGCCCTTCTCGTCGACCTCGGCGGCCCGGGGGGCGATGACATCCTTGGCGACCTGACGTGCGAGACCGATCAGCGCTTCCTGCTCCGGTGTGAAGTGAAAGTTCAACTGCCCCACCCCTTGTGACTGCATGGGCCGCAAGGCGGCCGGCCAGCCTCCTGCTGCCGGGCCGCGGCTTCTCCCTGGGCAATTCGCCAGACAGCGCGCCCGAACCTGCAAGGCAGCAGTTGGCCAGCCGCTGGGGAACGCCATGGGCCGGCAACACGGGAGGGGCACGGGACGGCCTTCCCGATCTCTAGGCGCAGACGGGCGGCGTGGGCTGCCGCGGGCCTCAGCGGCGGCGGCGGAGGCGCGCCCGCAGGCGCCGGGGGCCGGGCGGCGCGCTGCCGGGCTCGTCCTCGCCGGCCTGCGCGCGGCCCAGGGAGAGGATCTCCCCGGCTGCCCACGGGGAGTGTCCGAACAGCTCCCAGCGCGCGGTGTGGTTCCAGAGGTCCACCATCGCCTGCTTCAGGGTGTCGCCCATGGCCAGTCCCTGGTGGATCGCCTCCTCCAGCCACTGGCGGAAGGCCGTCAGGGCGTCTTCCGCGCCCCGCATGGCCATCTGCAGGCGGGCGATCCGCTCGGGCTGCGCCAGCGCCTCCGGGAGGAGCCCGAGGAGGCGGTCGGCTGCCTCCTCCTCCTGGGCCGTCCAGGCGAGGTGTGCCAGCCCGCGCGCGGCCAGCGCCATCGTACGCAGCGAGACGAGCGCGGGGGCCAGGCCCGTCTCCTCGCGGTGTTCGAGGATGAGATCGACGCGCTCCACCCCACTCAGCGCGCACACGCGCCCCGGGAACACCCGCAGCCGCGGGTCGGCCTCCAGCGCGGGCCACAGCTCCTCCTCCGGGGGCGGGGTCAGCCCGGCGAGAGCCAGCACCTGGCGCACCTCGCCGGCCCGCAGGGCGCCGTAGTAGTGGAGGGCCCCGTACGTGTAGTCGCGGTAGCGGGTCAGGCGGGGGCCGGTCCCGCGGCCGGAGAGCCTGTCGTCCAGTTCCAGCAGCTGCTCCCGGGCGTACCAGTCCACCGCGCCGGGGTCCGCACGCTCCTGGCGGGAGAGCGCCTCAAGCCCTTCCTGCACCCAGTCCGCGGCCTGCGCCTCCAGGCCCGCGCCCAGGAGCTCGCGGGCGCCCGCCGCCAGGTCGGCAGCCCACTCGGGGTCTTCCCGGGCGAGGGCCGGTGGGGCGGCAGTCCCGGCGGGCTGTCCCATCTGAAACAGGGCGATCCGGCACCGGGCCCAGGCCCGCCGGCCCGATGCGGCCGCGGCCTCCGCCCGCAGGAGCGGGGCGAACTCCGGGTCCCCGTAGGCGCCGAGGGCGCCGGCGAGCGGCCAGCGCGAGCCGGGCGGCAGCGCCTCCCAGGCGCTGCGCAGCGCCGCGGCGACGCCCGGGCCGCGGGGCGCGTGGGCCAGCGCCTCGGCCAGGGTGACGCGCAGGTCCGGGTCCTCCGTGCGGCGAAGCGCGCGGATGAGGGCGTCCGCGGCTGCCGCCCCCGAGCGGCCCAGAGCGATCCCCGCCTCCCGCCGGACCGCGGGCAGGTCGTGCACCAGGAGCGCCAGCAGGGCGGTGGCTGCCGCCGCGCCACCCCGGCCGGCGAGGAGGTCGATCACCGCCCGTGCTTCGGGCGGCACACCGCCGGACTCGTCCTCGGAGGCGGTGTCCCCCTGCAGCAGCTCGGCCGCCAGGGCCTGCGCGAGGGCCGCTCCGGCCGTGTCGGGGGCAGCCAGGCGGCGGTGCGCCTCCTCGACCACCAACCGTGCCGGGGCGCCGCCCCGCTCGCGCGCCGACTCGATGAGGAGCGCGGCCAGGTCCGGGTCGTCAAGCGCCCGGACGGCCTCCGCGGGGGCGGGTTCCGTCCCCGCAGCCGCCGTGTCCAGCGCCCAGCGGCGGTACAGGTCCTCGTCGCGCTCGGCAGCGGCCGGCTCGGCGTCCGGGCCCTCCCGGCCCGCGGCCAGGGCAGCCCGGTGCAGCGATTCGTCGAGGTCTCGTGCGCGGATGTCCACGCGAAACCGTTCTCCTTTCCATGGCCGAGTACCGTTCTGCAACTCATGGACAAATGTATCATCACACCTGCCCCGGTTGCTTCCTGCTTCATCCACCGGCACTGGCCTTGCGGCCTGTAACCCCCGATGTCCACAGGCGTCACGTCCCGACGAACTGGCGGTACCGACGCTCAGCCGGCCATCGCCAGGAGCTTCCTGGCGGCGTTCACGTCCCGGTCGTGCGGTGCGCCGCAGGCGGGCAATTCCCGCCCTGGACCACAGCCCACCGCCCCTGGGCCAGCAGGGCAGCCTCGACGCATGCCTACCGGCGCGGCACGGCCTGCTCCAGGAGGCGCCCGACCGCCCCGGTGAACCGGGACGGAAGCGACTTGTTCCCCCGCACCGCGCCGGTGAACCCCGCGAGGAGCACGACGACCAGGAGGCCGAGCGCCAGCCACTCCACGCTCTGGGCGCCCGCCTCACCCCCGAGCAGACGACGTTTCCCCGCCATGGGCAATCCCTCCCCGGCACCCCTTCTCCAGGGAGAGGAATTCTACCCGCGGGCGGGAATTCCTTGTTTTTCCTTGAAAGGATTTTTCGATCAGCTCAGCCGGATTTATTCAGCTTCGGGATCTCCTCGACCGGGAACCCCAGCTCCAGAAGCTCTCCGCCGCGGAGCACCGTGACCGGCACCCGTTCGCCGGGGCGGTGGGCCGCCAGCACCTGGCGCAACTGGCCCAGGTGGATCGCCGGCCGGTCGTCGATGCGGACGACCATGTCCATCGTCTCGAGGCCGGCGCGGGCCGCGGGCCCGTCGGGGTTCAGGGTCTGGACCACCACGCCCCGGTCGGCGGGCAGCTCGAGCGCCTGGACCACGGTGGGGTCGATCACCTCGGGCTGACCCGAAAACCCCAGCCAGGGATGGGTGGCGGACCCGTATTCGATGATCTGGTTGGCCAGGCGCGCGGCGACCGAGAAACGCACGGCCAGGCTCAGACCCTGCACCCAGGCCAGGCCGTTCAGTCCCACGATGCGGCCCTCCAGGTCGATGAGGGGACCGCCCACGTTGCCCGGGTGCACGGCGGCGTCGGTCACGATCAGCCCGTCCACCGGGAACCGCTCGGGCCGGTAGACCGTGTGGTCGCTGGCGCTGACGATGCCGGCGCTGGCCGTCAGTTCGACGCCGAGGGCGAAACCCACCGCCAGCACCACGCGGCCGACGACGATCTCGGAGTCGGGCGCCAGAGCCGGCGGTTCGACGGGAAGCCGCCCCTGCACCCGCAGGACCGAGACGAAGTAGAGCGGGTCGACCGCGATGCACTCGGCGCTGAACTTCCGCCCTTCGGGGGTGCGGACCGTGACCTCGTCTCCCATCCCGGCGATCTGCCCCGACGTCACCACGTGGTAGTTGTCGAGGATGACCCCCGTGCCCAGCGTCAGGCTCTTCTCCTGGGGGTCGAAGGCGGCCACGTGCATGACGGCGCTCCGCGCCCGCTCGAGCGCGCGGATGTGACTCTCCGACCACGCATCCATGGGCATAGACCTCAGCCCCGTCCCCAGTCACTTCATCGATTTTACCATTTTATCCGTACGCCTTCGGCGCCTGGAACACCAGGACGACGGCGGGCCCAGGCCCGTCGTTGGCAATCGCGTGCGGCACTCCGGGCCCGGCGAGGGCCGCCCAGCCGGGGCCCAGGACCCGTTCCTCCTCCCCGATCCGCACGCGCGCCTCTCCCTCCAGGATGACGTAGTACTTGTCCGTCTCCGCGTGGGTGTGTAGCCGCTGGCTCTGGCCGGGCAGGAGGCAGTAGACGTCGACGGCGCTGCGCTCGGTCGCCAGCAGCGTCACCTTCTGGTACTTGTCCGGGTCGAAGCGCCGGGCCGCGCGGCTGTCGGCGAAAGGCACGTGGGATCCCTCCCACCCGCATGGTACCGCGCCGGGTCCCCCAAACGCCAGAAGGAGAGGGCACCTCCCTCTCCTCCGCGGTGTGACGTTCATGCACCGGTGGCTCGCCGCCTGCCGTTTCGCGGATGGAAACCCGGCTTCAGTGGCCGTCTCGGGGGCCGGACTCCTCCGGGGTGGCCTCCGCAGCGTGCGGAGTGCGGATGACGTACTTGCAGGCGGGCTGGCCGTCGGCGATGCACTCGACACGCTCGACCTGATCGGTTCCGAGAACTGTCTTGAAGAACTTCAACTCATGCTTACACGCCTGTGGATACTTCCTTGAAACTGCGTGCACCGGGCAGTTGAATTCCCGTAGCACGAACTCCCCGGGGCCGTCGCCCTTCTCCCAGGAGGCGAGGTACCCGTTGGCCGCCTGGAGCTCGGCCAGCCGGGCTACCCGTTCCCGGACGTCCTTGCCCCGGGTCACCTGCGGCCCGTAGTTCTCCGTGAGGCGCTCCCAGCGGCGGGCGAAGAACTCGTCCACCATCCTCTGGTCCGGTGCCTGCTCCGCCATGAAGTCCACCATCTCCACGGCAAGGGTGCTGTACTTCTTGGGGAACAGGTCGTCCGCCGCCTCAGTGAGGGAGTAGAGCCGTGTGGGCCGGCCCATGGGCTGGCGCATCAGGGTGGACGTCACGAGATCGTCCCGCTCCAGGGCCGTCAGGTGGCGGCGTACGGCGACGTGGGTGATCCCGAGCCTCTCGCCCAGTTCGCTCACCGTAAGCGGACCGGCCGTCCGCAAAAGGTAGATGATCTCCCGCCGGGTGGAGCGGTCCTCGGAGGGTTCCACGTTGGAGACCACAGATCTCACGCTCCTTTCGCTACGTTGATTCTAACATAGTTAATCACTGGGGAAAGACCGCCACTTGAGCCATTTTGGCGGGTGCAGCATAGGTCATTCGTACTAGTACCGCCCTCCTCTCTCGCCCGGTGGGCGCCGGAGGCGCCCGCGCCTTGACGTGGCCTGAGCCCGCGGCTATCTTGAAGGCGAAATGCAACAGGGAGGCAAGCGGGATGTTCGTCTGCTCGGGCTGCGAACAGCAATACGAGGATCAGGAACTCAAGTATACGCTCTTACACCACAGCCGTGCGAGCCACCCGGCCCGGGAGATGTTTCTCCGCCGCTTCCACAGCGCTCGCTGTCTCGAGTCCTTCCTGCACCGTCTCGAACGCCACGCCGACCGGTACATCCTGACCGACCTGACCGGCCCGGAGCCGGTCACCCTGGGCCCGGCCCTGCCGGGCGACCTGCGTGAGCAGCTCTTCGGCCACCCCGCGGGGACCGGCGGACCCCGCGCCCGCTGAGCCGGGGGGAGGCCGATCCCTGCGAGGTTCAGCGGCCCGGCCGGGCCTGGTCGCGGGCCTGAGCGATGAGCTCGCGCACCCGGTCCTTCCCGATCAGCGTCACGAAGCCCCCGACCCGGGGGCCACTGTCACTCCCCAGGAGCACCCCGTACAGGATGCGGAACACGTCGCGCGCCGGCAATCCCCGGTCCCGGGCGATCTGGAACACGCCGCCCTGGATCCCGTCGGCGCTTTCTTCGCGGTCGAGGAGCGCCAGGAAGTCGTCCACCACGGCCCACTGCTCGGGCGTCAGGTCCGGCACCCGGCGGGTGGGCAGGACGAAGTCCTCGTGATAAGCGACGGCCTTCTCCAGGAGCTCCCGCACGTAGCCCCAGTGCTCCCCGACCTGCTTGTGGCCGAAGCTGCGCTCGAGATACGGGCGCAGGAGGTCGGGGTCGGTCACCCCGATCGCGTTCACCAGCCCGAGGAGGTCGCTGAAGCGCAGCCCGCCGAGGTCAGGGCGGTCGCCGTGGTAGTAGATGTAGCGGTACTGGGGGTCCTCCTTCGGCAGGGTGAGGACCTCGTCCATGTACCGGACCACCGTCTCCGGGCCCAGGCGCTTCTGCTCCCGCGGGTTCTTGAACATGAGGAGGTTCACCGCGTCCTGGGTGCCCCAGCGGTGGAAGTTCTCCAGGGAGATGCCCTCGCCCACGGACTTCGAGATCTTCCGGCCCTCTTCCGTGAGGAACATCTCGTAGAACATCTGCACGGGCGGCTCGCCGCCGGCCAGCCGCACGATCTCGCTGGAGATCCGGGCCGAGTCGATGAGGTCCTTCCCGTACATCTCGTAACGAACGGGGAAGTAGAGCCAGCGGGCCGCCCAGTCGATCTTCCATCCCAGCTTCCCCTTGCCGCCCAGGGCGTCCTGCTCGCCGGCGTACCCGCACCCCCGGACCCCCCGGAACGCCCCCGTGCAGGTGTAGCGCACGCGGGTGGTCTCCGGGTCCCACTCCCGGACGACCGTGGTGTTCACGCGCCCGCAGTTCTCGCACCGGGGCTGCCAGAAGAACCACCCTTCCCGGTTCTCCTCCCGGAGGGTCGGCAACATGAGGTCGAGGATCGCCTGGCCGTGGCGGAACAGGCGGCGGATCACGTCGTCGAAGTGGCCGCCCTGGTACATCGACGCCGAGGACACCAGGCGGTGGGGGATGCCCGTCCGGGCGAGCATCTCCGCCAGCTCGCGGTTCATGTGGGCCGAGTACGACGCGCAGCACCCGTACGGGTCCGGGATGCTGGAGACGGGCTTGCCCAGATGTTCCTCGAGCCACGGGGCGTCGATGTTCTTCGGGATCTTCCGGAGCCCATCCATGTCGTCCGAGAACACGACGATCTCCGGGTCCTTGCCGAGGTCCCGGAGCGCCATCGCCACGTAGTGCGTCCGGACGACCTCCCCCACCGTGCCCATGTGCGGGTGGCCGGACGGGCCGAACCCGGTCTCCAGCACCGGGCGCGCCTCGTCCGGCCAGCGCTCGACGATCCGTGCGGCCTCCCGTTCCGGCCACAGCGTTGCCATTCCCTATCCTCCCAGCGTCGCCCTCGCGGTTGCCTGCCGACAGTATAAGGATGCTGCCCGCCCGGTTCAAGCCGGCCGGGGCTGCCGCCGGGCCCGCAGGAACTGGACCGCGAACACCCCCACCACCACCGCGGCGCCGGCCAGGTCGGTCATCAGCCCGGGGTCGACAAGCAGGATACCCCCGACCGCCAGGGCCAGCCGTTCCAGGGCGCGCAGGGAGGTGCTCAGGTGGCCGGTCACCGCTGCCCCCAGGGCCGCCATCCCGGTGGTGGCGGTGAGAAGGATCAGCAGGATCTTGAGGGGCGTCGCCCCCACCAGCACGAGGCTCGGGGAGACGGCGAAGATGTAGGGCACCAGGAACGCTCCCAGGGCCAGCTTCACCGACTCGACGCCCGTCTTCATCGGGTTCGCCCCGGCGATCGCCGCCCCCGCGTAGGAGGCCAGCGCCACGGGCGGCGTGATGTCCGCGACGATCCCGAAGTAGAAGACGAAGAGATGGGCGGCGATGGGCGCCACCCCCAGCTTCTCCAGGGCCGGGGCGGCCATGGTGGCCAGCACGATGTACGTCGCTGTGGTGGGCAGCCCCATCCCCAGGACCAGCGAGGCGATCATGGTGAAGAAGAGCGCCACCCAGAGGTTCTGCCCCGCCAGGTCCAGCAGGTTGTTGGACAGCTTGAGGCCGATCCCGGTCAGGGTCACCACGCCGACGATGATGCCGGCGGTCGCGCAGGCCGCGATCACCCCGAGGGCGCTGCGGGCCGCTTCTTCCAGGGTCCGGAGGATCGCACGGATGCCCATCCGGGTCGCCGGCCGCAAGAGTCCGAAGACCCAGGCCAGGGCCATGCCGTAGACCGCGGCCCGGGCGGGGCTGAAGCCGGCGTCCATGAGCCAGAAGATCACCACCAGCGGGATCACCAGGTACCCCTGCTTCAGGACCACGTCCTTCAGCCGGGGCAACTGGTCGCGGGGAAGCCCCGTGAGACCGCTGCGCAGGGCCTCGAGGTGGACCATCAGGAAGACCCCGGTGAAGTAGAGGAGGGCGGGGATCGCCGCCGCCTTGGCGATCTCGATGTACGGGATGTTCAGGAACTCCACCATCACGAAGGCGGCGGCGCCCATGATCGGCGGCATCAGCTGCCCGCCCGTGGAGGCCGACGCCTCCACCGCCGCCGCGAACTCCGGCCGGTAGCCCAGTCGCTTCATCATCGGGATGGTGAAGGAGCCCGACCCCGCGGTGTTGGCGATCGAGGACCCCGAGATGGTCCCCTCCAGGGCGCTGGAGACCACGGCCACCTTGGCCGGCCCGCCCGGGCTCTGCCCCGTCAGCGCCATGGCAATGTCGACGAAGAACTGCCGGATGCCCGTCTTCTCCAGGAACTGGGCGAACAGCAGGTAGACGAAGATCACCGTGGCCGAGACGCCGAGAGGGATGCCGAAGATGCCCTCCAGGCCCAGGTAGGTGTGCTCCAGGAGCCTGGCCAGGGAGTAGCCGCGGTGGCGGAAGAGCCCGGGCAGCAGGTTGCCCCACAGGGCATAGGCCAGAAAGCCCAGGGCCACCAGCACCATCGGCCATCCGGCCACGCGCCGGGTGGCCTCCAGCACCAGGAGCGTCCCCACCGCCGCCACCGTCAGGTCGAGGGTCGTCACCAGCCCGGCCCGGGCCACCAGGTCCTCGTAGAACACGACCGGGTAGAAGCCCGCGGCCAGGCCGAGGATGGCCAGCAGCACGTCGTACCAGGGCACGCGGCCCTTGATGTCGCCCCTGCGGGCCGGGTAGAGCAGGAAGATCATGCCCAGCGCGATCGCCAGCTGGGTCGCCCGCTGCATCTGCGCCGGCAGCGGGAGCGTGGCGGCCGTGTACAGGTGGAAGAGGCCCAGGGCCACCCCCAGGAACGCGATGGCCACGGCCCACTTCCCGGTCAGCCGCCGGTACCCCGACTCCCGGTCGAGCTTCACCATCAGCTCCTCTTCGGCGTTCCGCGCAGGGGTCGGGTGTTGCGCCATTGCCACACCTCCGTCACGAGGATCCGGATGAAGGGCAGTCGCTCTGCGGCCAGCCGGACGGACCGGTCTGCCCCCGCCCCGGCGAGGAGGTCCCACTCCCGGCCCCCCACCTGCAGCCAGTGGCCGTAGGGCGCCACCCCCAGGTAGAGGCGGTCCAGCACCGTGTCGTAGCCGGTGACGACGATCCGGTCCCGCTCGATGCGCCAGGTCGTGCCCCCCTCGGGGCGATGGGGCAGGTTGGCGCCGAACTGGTCGAAGACCATCTCGACGAGGCGAAGGCGGCCGCCCGCGGTGACAGCGTAGGTTTCGGTGACCGGGCGCCGGGTGACGGTGTGGATCCAGGTGAGGCGGAACTCCTCGCCCGCCCGGACGGGCGCCGCCCAGATCAGGTCTCCGTCGCGGGCCCCTCGCACCGTCAGGGCCCGCGACGGGAACAGGAGGAGGGCGACGGCCGCCAGGGCCGCCGCCCCCACCGCGCAGCGACGCTTACTTGACGTCGACACCCTTCTCCTTCAGGTACTTCGCCGCGCCCGGGTGGAACGGAATGGTAACGCCGTCGGCTGCCTGCTTCACGTCGAACTCCTTCGCCTTGGCGTGGCCGATGTCGCCCGCCTTCTCGAAGAGCACCTTCGTCATCTGGTAGACCAGGTCCTCAGGCAGTTCGTCCCGGACCACCAGGGTCGCCTTGAGGGCGACCACGTCGGTGTCCTGGGTCATGCCCTTGTACGTGCCGGCCTTGACGGTGTACTTCACGAAGAACGGGTAGACCTGCTTCACCTTCTCCGCGTCGACCGGGAGGAGCCGGATGTTCGTCGCGGTCTCCAGGTCGGCCAGGGAGGCGGTGGGCACGCCGGAGACGATGACGAGGGCGTCGGCCTGCTTGTCCTTCATCGCCGCGGCGCCCTCGGCGAAGGAGAGGTAGAGCGGCTCGAGGTCCTTGCGGTCCTTGTAGTCCAGCCCGTAGGTACCGAAGATCTGGCGGGCGTTCAGCTCCGTGCCGGAACCGGCGGCGCCCACCACCACCCGCTTGCCCCTCAGGTCCTCGATCGTCTTGACGGGGCTGTCGGCCGGCACCACGATCTGGACGACCTCAGGATAGAGAGCGGCGACGGCGAGGTAGTTCGTGTACTTCTCGTTCTTCTCGGCGAAGGCTTCCTTGCCGCTCCTGCCGTAGTCCGCGGTGTCGTTCTGGATCAGGGCCAGGTCGGCTTCCTTCTTGCCCAGGGCCCGGATGTTGGCCACCGAAGCGCCGGTGGACTGGACCGTCACGTTCAGGCCGGGGATGTTGTCGGCCCACACCTTGGCCATGCCGCCGCCCAGAGGATAGTAAGTACCGCCGGTTCCGCCCGTGGCGAAGATGAGTTCGGTCTTCTGGGCCGGCTTCGAGGACTGCGCCTGGCTCGAGCCGCCGGCGCCGCCGGTCCCGCCCGTGCTCTGGGAGCCGCCGCAGCCCGCCAGCAGGCTGGCGCTCAGCAGGGCGGCGAGCAGGAGAACTCCGCTACGCTTGCGCAACAGAAAAGCCCCCTCTGTACGCGCTTCTGTCTGTCCGGCTAATAGTTCTGCGGTGAACCGGGCTTCCCCTCTTGGAAGGGAGCACCGCCTGTCCGGCGAATCGCGATCCGCACGGAGGTGACGGCCCATGCCGGTGGAACCGTTCCGTCCCCACCGGCTACAAGGTGATCGCCATCCCGTTCCGCGCCGGGCGGCCCGCAGGGCCCCCCGCCGACTTCCTCGCCGGGTTCCTCCGGGGCCGCGAGGCATGGGGGCGGCCGGTCGACGTGCTGGTGGCGCCGGACGGCGCTCTCCTGGTCACGGACGACCGCGCGGGGGCGATTTACCGGATCACCTGGGAAGGTTCGCCCGGCGCGCCGTAACCTTCCGGACGGCTCGGGCGTTCCGGATATGGAGTCACCGTTCGGGTACCGGGAGGGGAAGTCGGTTGGAGGTCGCCGAGCGGCCCAGCACGTCCGTCGACTTCGAGCACGAGGTCGCCCGCTGCGAGGGGCAGATGCTCCGCCTGGCCATGGGGCTGATGGGAAACGAGCCGGACGCCCTGGACGCCGTTCAGGAAGCGCTCATCCGCGCCTACACCCACCTCGGTCAGTTCCGGGGCGACTCCCAGTTCTCCACCTGGCTCTGCCGCATCGTCCACCGCACGTGCTATGATGAACTGCGCCGTCGCCGCCGGCGCCCGGTGCCCCTGGGCGATGGGGCGCCGGGCGCCGATCCGGTCGCGCCGGCCGCCGGCCCTGCGCCGGCCGTGCCGGTGCTGGCCGCCGAGTCACCCCCCGATCCGGCCGAGGTGGCGGAGCGCCGCGAGGTCCAGCGCTGCGTCCGCCGGGCCGTCAGCCTCCTGGAGCCGCCGTACCGGGAGGTCGTCATCCGCCGGGACCTGCGCGGGCAGTCGTACGTGGAGATCGCCCGGGCCCTGCGCGTCCCCGAGGGTACCGTCAAGTCCCGCCTCTTCCGGGCGCGCACTCGCCTGCGCCAGGAGATCGAGCGGGTCAGCGCCTAGCCCCCTCCGTGCTCCACGTCCACCGCAGGGCGGCGGGAAGGTCCCGCCGCCACATGGCCATCGTGTGTCCGGCCGGCCGCTCGCCGCCCGCCAGCGGGAAGCCCCCCACCCGGAGGTCGCGGTAGAGCCGGCGCGCGTCGGCGGCGATGTCCAGCCCGAAGATGTTCCGCTCGTAGCTGCCCCAGGTCAACCAGACCCGGGGGGGCGCTCCGCGAAGGCGCGCCACCGCCTCGGCGAGGACCGGGGGCAGGGAGGCCGGCGACTGCGCGATCACCCGGCCGAAGTCGTCCGGCCGGACGAGCGCGGCGTGGAGCATCCCCGCCGCCCCCGCCGAGAGGCCCAGCAGCGCCCGGTTCTCCCGGCCGCCGCGGACCGGGAGGCGGGTCTCCACGGCCGGAAGGAGCTCCTCGGCGAGAAACCGCGGCCAGGCGTCCCCCAGGACCCCCGGCAAGAGCTCGGCGGTGCGGCGGAAGGGGTCCGGGGGCGGGTCGATCGCCACCAGCACCAGCGCCGGCACCCGGCCTGCCGCCGCCTCGGCCGCCAGGATGGCGGGGAGGCGGCCTTCGCCGGTGTAATCGGGGCCGTCGGCCGCGTAGAGGACGGGACAGGGGGTGCGGCGGGAACACGCTCCGGGCACGTGGACGGCTGCCGTCACGGTGCGCTCCAGGTACCGGCTGCGAACTTCCAGGCGCGTGGCGGCGGTCCGTGCCGGAAGCCCCGCCGGGGGCTCCTCGCCGGGCGCGCGGGGGCCCATGATCACGGAGAAGTCGAGCCCCAGGCCGCGCGTGCGGCGGGGGTTCAGCGGATCGGCCTGGGAGCGGCCGTCCACGAGGAGGCGGTACGAGACGACCGCCGTGTCCGGCAGGTCCGCGCCGATGACCCAGAGGTCCGTGCCGGCAACGGGGCGGAGCGGGGCCGCGTGCCAGTCGGTGAAGTCGCCGGCGACCTCGACCTGCCGGGCCGTGCCGGCGAAGAACAGGTAGGCCCGCCCCGCCTCCCACACCGGGGTGCCGGCGCGGCGAAGATGCCCTGCCCAGGCGGCCGCCAGGGCGCGGCGGTCCTCCGGGGGGAGGGCTTCCAGTCGCGCGGCCACTCGGACCCAGGACCCGCCCGGGTCGGGGGAAGCGGGCGCCGCGGGCCGTTCGCCGGCCGACGCACCCGGCCCGGAAAGCGCGGGCGGATCCGGTCGGGCCCCGGACGGCCCCCGGACGGGCGCAGCGCCTGGGCCGAGCGTCACGGGGCCGCGCGGGACGGCGCCGTCCAGGCGAGGCCGCAAGACCAGGAAACCCACCGCCACCAGGGCGGCCAGGGCCAGGCCCTTGGGAAGGTGCAACGCCAGATCACCCGGGGAGCGCGGTTCGGTACCGATTCATCCTGCCCGGCAACCCCCGGTCCCATACCCCGGTCAGACGCCGGCGATGTCCGGCCGGCTCACCGGCCCCACGGCCGCCGTGACGAGCGGGCCCGCCCCCCAGATCGCCCGGGCGGCCGCCTGCACGTCTTCGGCGGTGACGGCGTCGATGCGCGCGATCAGCTCCTCCGGGTCCGTCACGCGCCCCAGGAGCAGGAGCTGCTCGCCCATGCGGTTCATCCGCTCGACCATCGACTCGAGGCCGAAGACCACGCTGCTCTTGAGCTGCATCCGGGCACGCTCGAGCTCCCCGGGATCGATCGGCCCCTGCGCGAGCCGCTCGAATTCCGCCCGGATGAGGGACGCAGCCCGGACGGCGCCGTCCGGGCGTACGGCCGCGTAGACGCCGGCCGCACCGCTGCCGCGGTACGCCTCGTGAAAGCTGTACACGGTGTACGCCAGCGCCTCGTCCTCGCGGATCCGCTGGAAGAGCCGGGAGCTCTGCCCGCCGCCGAGCAGGGTGCTGAGGACCAGGGCGGGGTACAGCTCCCGCGTGCCGAGCCCCGGCCCCGGCGAACCGAAGACCAGGTGGGCCTGGTCGAGGCGCCGGCGGCGCACCCCCACGCCGCCCACAGGCCTGGGCGGGCGCCCTGGCCGCCGGGCCCGGCGGCCGGTCCACCCGCCGAAGGCCGCGCGCACGGCCTCGACGGCGGCGTCCGGGTCGACGTTGCCGGCCAGGCTCACGACGGCGTTGTCCGGGGTGTACAGCTCTTCCTTGAGGCGCAGGAGCTGTTCCCGGGTCAGCCGCGAGGCGCTCCGCACCGTGCCGGCGATCGGCCGGCCGTAGGGATGCCGGCCCCAGAGCAGGCGGTCGAGGTCCATGAGGGCGCGGCTCTCGGGCGCCTCCTCCTCGCCCCGGATCTCCTCCAAGATGACCAGGCGCTCCTGCTCCACCGCCGCCGCGTCGATCCGGCTCTCCAGCAGGAGCTCGGCGAGGATCGAGACGGCGCGGGGCCACTGGTCGGCCAGGACCCAGCCGTAGTAGCACGTGGTCTCCCGGCCCGTGACCGCGTTGAACTCGCCGCCGGTGGCGTCCATCAGGTCGGCCAGGGCCCGGCCGCTCCGGCGGATGGTCCCCTTGAACAACATGTGCTCCAGGAAGTGGGCCGCGCCCGCCTCCCCGGGCCGTTCGTAGAGCGAGCCTGCTCCCAGCCACACCCCGACGGCCACCGACCGCGCGTGGTGCACACGTTCGACCGCCACCCGGAGCCCGTTGGGCAGGACCTCCACCCGGGGCCCGGCCGCCCTCGGTGGGTCGCGAAGCGTCTCCTGCACGTCGAGCCTCCTGTCGGCGCCGGCACGGGGCCCGCGGCGGCCGCCGCGGACCCCGGCGGGCGCTCAGTGCACGATTTCCACGATCTCGTACTTGATGGGGCCCATGGGCGCCTCGACGGTGACAACGGTGCCGGGCTTCTTGCCCAGGATCGCGCGCCCGACAGGCGACTCGTTGGAGATCCGCCTCTCCGCGGGACTGGCCTCGACCGAGCTGACGATGGTGTACTCCTCGATCTCGCCGAACTCCAGGTCACGCAGCTTGACCCGGGAGCCGAGGCGAACGACGTCCTCGCCGCCCTCCTCGGTGAGGGTCATCACCCGGGCGTTGCGCAGCGTCTTCTCCAGCTGCGCGATGCGGCCCTCGATGAAGCCCTGCTCGTTGCGGGCGTCGTCGTACTCGGCGTTCTCGCTGAGGTCGCCGAGCGACCGGGCCTCCTTGAGCCGCTGGGCGACTTCCTTCCGGCGAACGTTCTTGAGGTAGTCCAGCTCCTCCTGGATGCGGCGCAGGCCTTCCGGGGACAGGATGATCTCCCGTTCCTCCATCCGCGTGTCTCTCCCCAACCTTCCCGTGTGACAATGAAGCCGGAGCCCCTGCCGGTGCAGGTGCCCCGAGGCTCACATCATTTATACACCGCCACCCCGGGGCTGTCCAAGCCCCCGTCCCCGCCCGCTATCGTCGCTGCAGAAGGGTATGCTGCAGGGAACCTTCCGGGTCCTCGGTGTCCAGCAGCACCGCGTGCAGCGGCTCCCCCTGCCCCGGGTTGAGGCACAGCGTGCGGCCCACATGGTCCCAGTAACGCCCCGAGACCCACGGCGCCTCGTGGATGTGACCGAAGAGGGCGAGCGCGGGTTGCTCACGGGCCAGGAAGGCCCGCAGGGCCCGGCTCCCCACGGAGAGGCCGTCTCCCGTCCGGTCCAGGGCGGTCGCGTGGGGCGGGCCGTGCACGACGTACACCGACCGCGCCGGGTCGCGAGGGCGCGGGAGCGCCTCGAGCTCCTCGGCGATGCTGGGGAGCTCCCGCAGCCACCGGCGGGCGTCCACCTCCACCGCCCGGTTCGCACCGCTCACCCAGGCGCGGCCCTCGGGCAGGGCATCGTCCGGGAGGTCCCGCCGCTCGTGATCCTTCAGGGGGAACGGAGTCACCGGAACGCAGCTGTACCCGACCACCTGCCAGCCGTCGCCGAGGTCGGCGACGGCCCCGTCGATCAGCCGCAGGAGGCCCTGGCGCTCGAGCACGGCGAGGGCCGGCCGGGCGGCAGCCCAGTCGTGGTTGCCGAGGACGGCGAAGACCGGCACCCCGGCCTCGGCCTGGAAGGACGCCAGGAGCGAGCGGAACTCCCCCTGGACGTACTGGACCTGCCCCCACGGGCTGCGGGCCTGGGGGAGCAGGTCGCCGCCCAGGAGGACCGCTCCGGCCCGAGCCCTGCAGGCGAGCGTGAACATCGCCCGGTAGAGGGAGGTACGGCCGTGGAGATCGGTGGCAAAGAGGATCCGCATCCAGCCACCCCTCGCGGCGCCGCCGGGCCGCACTGGTCCGGCGGAATCACTTGTCGCTATTTCGAGGCGACGGAGACGGGATCCTCCACCGCACGAACAGTCTAACAGGGCTCCCGCCGCGTCCGCAGGCTTCTTTCGCGCGATTCCGGTCTAGACCGCCGCGTGGTTCGCCCGGGCACTAGACCTTTTTTTCATGGCGGAAAGAGCCGAATGGCGCATGGTGGCCCGCCGGGAGTTCCTGCTAGCGTGAAATCGGCGGACGTTTCACGGAGAGGTGGGATCGATGGCTCGCCCCAACCCGGCCATGACGGGTCCCGCCGTGCGGCCGCGGAGGCTGGCGGCTGCGGCGGCCCTCGCCCTCGGCCTGGCGGGGATCCTCTACCTGCTGGTGCGGCCGGCGCGCGCCCCGGGCCTGGGAAGCGGGTTGGCCGTGGGCAGCCCGGCCCCCGACTTCACGGCCACGACCCTGGACGGGAAGCCCGTCGCCCTGCGCCAGCTATCGGGCCGGCTCGTCGTGCTCAACTTCTGGGGCTCGTGGTGTCCCCCGTGCCGCGAGGAGATGCCGTACTTCGACGAGGCGTACCGCCGCTACCGCGACCGGGGACTCGTCATCCTGGGCGTCAACCTCGGCGAGAGCGAGGTGGCCGTCAAGGCCTTCCTGGAGCGGGTCGGGGTGAACTTCCCCGTGGTCATCGACCGCCGGGGCCAGCTCGCGCGCCTGTACGACGTGGTGCCGCTCCCGACCACGTACGTCATCGATGCGGAGGGGCGCATCCGGGCGCGGGTCGCCGGCATGGTCCCCCGGCAGCAGCTGGAGGCGTGGGTGGCACAGTACCTGGAGGCGGATCGGCCATGACGGTGAGCTGTATCTGCGGCCACGTGAGCGACGCCGGCGCGCGCTACTGCGCCAACTGCGGCCGGCCGCTGGCGGCCGCCCGGCCGGCGGAGAAGGCGCACGGCCCGAACGCGGCCCGCCGCCCGCGTGGGCTGCTGGACCGGGTGTGGGACTTCTTCGCCTCGGTACCGGTGGCCGTCGTGCTCCTGTTCCTCCTTGCGGCCGCGGCGGTGCTCGGCACCCTGATCGACCAGGAGGGGCAGTACAGCTCCTGGATGCCGCCGGACCAGTACTACCCGGCCCGGTACGGTCCGCTCTGGGGGCGGATCATCCTCGCCACCGGGCTGAGTCACGCCTACACGTCCTGGTGGTTCCTCACCCTGATGGGGATGCTGGGGCTGAGCCTCACGGTCTGCACCCTTCAGCGCGGCATCCCCCTGTACCGTGCGCTCCACCGCCCCACCGTCGCTCCGCCTCCGGGGTTCTTCCACCACGCGCCGCAGCGGTTCACCTTCCCGGCGGGCCCCGATCCGCTGGCCCCGCTGGCCGGCGCCCTCCGCCGCAGGCGCTACCGCGTGACGATCCTCGGTGACCGCCTCTTCGCCGAGCAGGGGCGGTGGGGGCGCTGGGGGCCGTACATCCTGCACGCCGGCCTCATCGTGGTCCTTCTCGGCGGGATGTCCCGGGCGATCCCCGGTTGGTACCGCGAGGACTTCCTCTGGGTGCGCGACGGGGAGACCGTCCCCGTGCCGGGCACGGGGTGGTCGGTCCACAGCCGGGGGTTCACCGCCGAGTTCTACCCCGACGGCCGCCCGAAGCTGTACGCCACCGACGCGGTGGTCATCGAGAACGGCCAGCCCGTCAAGGAGCACCGGATCCTCATGAACGAGCCGCTGGCCCACCGCGGGGTGGAGCTGTACCAGAGCAGCTACCGGACCGAACTCGACAAGGCGGTCATCCAGATCCGGGCCCGCGGGACCGAGAAGGTCCTCGGCGAGTTCTCCGTCGACCTCACCAATCCCGCCCCGCAGTACCGCGCCGGCGACCTCGAGGTGGCGGTGCTGGACTACTACCCGGACTTCGCCCTGGACGCCGCCAACCGTCCGACCACGCGCTCCCCCGACCCCCTCAACCCGGCCTTCGTCTTCCGGGTGACCGCGGCCGGCGGCACGGTGCACGGTCCTACCTGGTTCTTCCCCTTCTACCCCGACGTCCACTTCGACCAGAGCCTCCCCTTCGAGTTCGTGGTCCGCGAGCTCACCGAGGTGAACGTGACCGGCCTGCGCGTCAAGCAGGACCGGGGGGTACCCATCATCTACCTGGGCCTGGCGATCGCGACCGCGGGTGTGTTCCTGACCTTCTACCTGTCCCACCGGCGGATCTGGGCGATGGTCGACGGCTCCGAGGTGCACGTGGCCGGACAGGCCCACCGGGGCCGAGCGCTGTTCGCCCGCGAGTTCGCCCGCCTGGCCGCCAGCCTGGGGGCCACCCCCGCGGCGCCGGCCCCCGCAGGGAGGTGAGCGGCGGTGTCGATGCTCACGCTGAGCCGCACCCTGTTCCTCGTCGCCTTCGTGGCGTACGTGGTGTCCGCCGTGCTCTTCGTGTACCGGCTCGTCCGCCGGCGCGCCCGGGACAGCCGGCCGCTCGCCACCTGGGCGAACGGGTTCCTGGGAGCCGGGCTGGTGGCCCAGGCCGCGGGGATCGTCACCCGGTGGGTGGGCTCCGGCCAGGCCCCCCTCAGCAACATGTACGAGTACATGAGCTTCACCGGCTGGTCGGTGATGCTCTTCTACCTGCTCCTCAACGCCTGGTACCGGCTTCCGGCGCTGGGCGCCTTCGTGGCCCCGGTCGGCGTGATCGTGATCGCCTACGCCTCGGTGTTCCCCACCGACGTCCAGCCCCTGGTGCCCGCCCTCCAGAGCTACTGGCTCGTGCTCCACGTCAGCTTCGCCGCGCTGGGGGAAGGGGCGTTCGCGGTGTCCTTCGGGGCCGCGCTCATGTACCTCCTGCGGACCCGCAGCGAGGAGGAGCGGGCAGGCGAACGGGCGCTCGAGGCGATCCTCTTCTGCGGCCTCGTGCTCGTCGCCTTCATCGCCCTCGCCCTGGGCATGAAGCTGGCGGGCTACCGCGTGCCCGTGGCGGGCCCCTTCGGCGACGTGGTCGAGTACGGCCTGCCGCCCTTCGCCGGCCCGCAGGGCGTGGCGCCCGGGTCCCTGGGGACCTTCCTCGGGGTCCCGCTGCCCCTCTTCCAAACGCCAGCGTGGATGGCCGGGGCGAACGCGGCCCGCAAGCTCAACACCCTCCTGATCTCGCTGGCCGGGGGGCTGGTGCTGTACGGTGTCCTGCGCCTCGCCCTGCGGGTGCCGCTCCGGGTCGCCGCCGCGCGCACGGTCGCCACGCTCGACCCGGCGATCCTCGACGAGATCAGCTACCGCGGCGTGGCGGTCGGGTTCCCGCTCTTCACGCTCGGCGGGCTGGTGTTCGCCATGATCTGGGCGCAGAAGGCCTGGGGATCGTACTGGAGCTGGGACCCGAAGGAGACGTGGGCGCTCATCTCCTGGCTCTTCTACTCAGGGTACCTGCACATGCGGATCGTCCGGGGCTGGGAGGGCAGAAAGGCGGCCTGGGTCAACGCCCTCGGGTTCGTCGTCATCCTGTTCACCCTGGTGGGCGTCAACCTCCTCATCTCGGGCCTGCACGCGTACGTGTGAAGTGGGTATCGGACTCCACGGACGCGGGTTGCGGGTGCAAAAAGCCCGGCGGGTAGTTCCCCGCCGGGAATAGCCGGTTTCGGAGGGCGCCTGCCGGCGCCCGATGCCGCCGGGGAACTTACACGGTGCCGGTCCCGCCGGCGATCTGGGTCTCGGCCAGGCGGATCATCTTCCGCACCATGTTGCCCCCGACCGCACCGTTGATCTTCGAAGGCAGGTCGCCCTTGTAGCCCTGGTAGTTGGAGATCCCGAGCTCCTGGGCGGTCTCGAACTTCAGGTTCTCGAGGGCGCCCCGGGCCTGGGGAACCACGGCCTGATTCCGGTTCGGCATCGTTCGTCACCTCCTCGGCTGCTGCTGGCTATAGCATGGCGCGTTGACGGCGCGTTATGAAAACCAGTTGTTGGCGCCGCCGCGCGGCCGCTGGCGCCGGCGGGAGCGGATCCCTGCGCTGCCGCCGGCTTCGGCGCGCGTCGCGGCAGCAGGGCAGGGAGCGCAAGTCGCGAAGGAGAAATCTCCGTCGATTCCACAGCGCGCCGCCGTCACGGCGCCGCGCGCGCCGATCGGTCGTACGGGACGGGGGTGATCGCCACGCCGGTTCCTGGCGCCGGCCGGGCACCGCAGGCCGGCCTGACCCTGCTGCAAGACCTGCTGCCGGACCTGCCCTTGCAGGCGGGCGAGCGGGTCCGCGCCTGGGTCGCCGACGTGTCCGGCGACCTCGCGCTGCTCGTCCTCGGCGGCCGGCAGGTGCGCGCGCGGACCGAGGTGCCGCTCAGGCCCGGCCAGTCCCTCCTGCTCGAGGTGCGGCGGACGGAACCGCAGGTCCTCCTCCGGCCGGTCGCGGCCCGCCCGGCCGCTGACGTCGCGGCCGGACCTGCCTGGGGGCACGCCGAGCAGGCGGTTCGCCGTGCCCTGGTCTCACTTCGCCGTCCTCTGGACCCCCAGGCGGTCGGCGCCCTGACCGCGGTGGTCCGCCGGTTCCCGGCGGCACAGCAGGAGGCCGCCGCGGCGGCCGCCGCGTGGCTCCATGCGACCGGCGCCTCCGTCACGTTCGAGGAAGTGCTGAACCTCACCCGGGCGGGCGAACCGCCTGCCCCCTGGTCGCTGGCAGTGCGCCTGCGAGCCCTGGCGGACCGGCTCGCGGCGGCGGCCCGGGCGGCTGCGGGCCGGGGCGTCGGGGACAGCACGCCGCTCCTGGCCCTCGCCGGGCAGCTCCGGGCGTGGGGCTGGCGACCACCCGAAGACGGGCAACCACCCGGGCACGTGGGCGCGCAGAGAGGGGGCCCGGCGCCTGAACCCCTGCCCGGCGAGGCCCCTGCCGCCACCGATCTCCCGGCGGTGCTCGCCCGCGCGGAGGCACTTCTCTCCGGCGAGGCTGCCGGGGCGGCCGGCAGGCAGGCAAGCGAACTCCTCGGCGAGATCCGGGCCATCTTGCGGGCGGTCTCCGGCGGTGCCCGGGCGGACATCCCCGCGCCGCTGGTCGTCCCCCTGCCCGTGCTGCACCCTCACCTGGGGGACGAGGTCGTGGTGGTCCGCAAGCGGGATGGAAAGCGCAGGGTGTCCGCAGGAGAGAGCGAGGCGGAGGTCGAGCTGTTCCTGACCACCCCCAGTCTCGGGCCGCTCCGGATCCGGGTCCGGAGGGCAGACACGGTGTCCGTCACGGTGGTGGCAGCCGACCCTGGCGCCAGGGATTGGCTGGACGCCGCCCTGCCGGACCTGCGGCAGGGGCTCAGCGGCCGGGGGCTCCGCCCAGGCCGCCTCGAGGCCACCCTGGGCGACGCGGCGCCGCCATCCCTCGTCCCGGCCCCCGCTGCGGGCCTTCCCCCCGGGCTCGACCGGCGGGTATGAACCGGGCAGGACGGAGGGACCGGGGTAGCGAGGTGAGACGGGTGGCTGCACACCAGGACGCGGACCGGGAGCGAGGGAGCGAAGAACGCGCGGGTCACGGGGGAATGCCGCCGGCCAGGCGCGTGCGCGAGGCCGCCGCACTACGCTACGACCCGGGGCAGGAGGCGCCTCAGGTGGTCGCCGCGGGGCGGGGTCGTGTGGCCGATCGCATCGTGGAAACCGCGGCCGAGGCCGGGGTACCGATCCGCCGGGAGCCCGGCCTCGCGGCGGCGCTGGTAGCCCTCGGCGCGGGGGCGATCATCCCGCCGGCGCTCTACGAGGCGGTCGCCGAGGTGCTGCTGTGGGTCGCCCGGCAGGACGCCGAGCGCGCCCGGCGCTGGCTCGGCTGACCGTCACGACCTCTCAGCCTGCCGGCGTGAGCGAGCGGTACAGGTCTGCCCAGCGGAGCATCGCCTGGTCACCCACGTCGATGCCCCACCGCCACAGCACGAGGTCCACCTCGCGCCGGCGCTCGCCCACCAGGAGCCCGATCTCGTCGCACAGTTCCTCCGCGTCGTAACCGAAGAACTCCGCCAGGCGCACCACGGGCCCGCTGCGCGCGACCGTGTCCCAGCCCAGGTTCCGGGCCAGGTGGAAGGCGTTGGTCGGACCGATGAAGGGCCACTGCCGGAACCGTTCCAGCACCGGTGCCAGGGCGCCCTCGCGGGCCAGCGTGCCCATGATCCCGGGGCTTTCCGCCAAGACCCGGGCCAGCCACAGGATGGCCTCGACCTTCCTGCGGTTGCGGAGGACGGCGAGCGCAGGTTCCGGCCCGGCTTGCAGCGCGGCCTCCGGGTCCCAGCCGCCCAGGGCGGAGCCGAGCGCCTCCCAGCGGGGCTCGATCGCCCGCGCCGTCAGCCCGCACGTCGCCACGACCCAGCCGTACTCGCGCAGCAGGTCCCGGTCGTCCATCCGGTCCGGCGTCTCCCGGCGCCACCCCTCCAGCATGGCCTCCCCCTCCGGGTAACGGCGGAGGAGGTGCCCCTTCGCGTGCTCCCAGAGCCCCTCCAGATCCATGCCCTTCCGCAACCTCCTGCCCGGCCCCCGTCCGCCGCTGTCTCGGATCCCGGCGCTGGAGTGCCGGGGATTCCTGTTCATCCCATCTCTTACAACGAGGCCCTGCCCCCGCGGGTTCGGTCTCCCCGCGCCCGTACTAAGCGAAAAGTCTACGCCGGAATAGCCTCTATGTGGCTACCGGCCTAGATACCCATACCCGTATGATCAAGTTGTCACAAGGACATTCGAGGAGGGCATGGCGGCATGGCGAACCGGCTCTCGATGATCGTCTTCTCGGGCACGGTCGACAAGCTGTACCCCGTCGCGATCCTGGCGTCCGGCGCCGTCGCGATGGGGCAGGAGGTCCGCATCTTCCTGACCTTCTGGGGCCTCATGGCACTGAAGAAGGGGGCAGGCGCCCAGCTGCAGGTGAGTAAGGACTACGAGGCGATGGGCGCCGAGATGGCCCGGATCATGCAGGAGAAGAAGGTCCCGTCCTGGCTCGACACCCTCCGGACCGCCAAGGAACTCGGCGACGTCAAGGTGTACGCCTGTGGGATGACCATGGACCTGTTCCAGCTCAAGCTGGAGGACCTCGAGGACGTGGTCGACGGCGTCGCCGGGGTCGGCGAGTTCATCGAGGAGGCCCGGCAGGGCGAGATCAGCCTCTTCATCTGAACCCGGACCTGAACCCGGGCCACACGAGTAGCGGGGGTGTACCGGTAATGGCAGAAGTGAAGCCTGACATCGTCGTGGATGCCCGCGGCGCCTACTGCCCCGGCCCCATGATGGAGCTCATCCGGGCGGTGAAGAACGCCCAGGTGGGGCAGACGGTGGCTGTTCTCTCCTCCG
Source organism: Caldinitratiruptor microaerophilus (assembly GCF_025999835.1). Classification (NCBI taxonomy): domain Bacteria; kingdom Bacillati; phylum Bacillota; class Clostridia; order Eubacteriales; family Symbiobacteriaceae; genus Caldinitratiruptor; species Caldinitratiruptor microaerophilus. Next base: position 2,782,191 of record NZ_AP025628.1, read on the forward strand.
ATTCGGGATCGCTGAAGGACATCCCTCTCTGGGCCCAGAAGGCGGGCCACGAGTACATCGGGGCCTACCCGCGGGACGGCTACAACGAGATCATCGTCCGCAAGATGCGCTGACACTCCCTCCCTGTCCATAGATCCCTCCCTCCCTCCCACCCCGGGCCGGCCGCGGAGCCGGCCCGGGCCTCTTCCGGGCAGGTGACGGCGCCGCGCGGCGCCGTTGACTGCACATACCCATGGGGGTACATTGGGATCACAGACCGCCCCGGAGGTGGGTAGGATGCGGTGCATCCTGGGGACCGACGGATCGCCTGCCAGCCTCAAGGCCGCGCAGTGGATCGCCCGGTACCTGAACTTCAACGAGGCGTCCGAGCTGTTCCTCGTCTACGTCTTTCCGCTCCCCGCCGACGCATCGGCCTACGAGGGAATCTTCGACGTCCCCGCCTCCGGCAACGACCCGCGCGTGCAGAAGGTGGCCGCCCCCGTCCTGGCCCGCACCCGGGAGGCCCTCGGGGCGACGAAGGCCCGCGTCCACGACGTGAGCCTGGTGGGAGTGCCGGCCGAGTCCATCGTCCAGTTCGCGGCGGAGATGCGAGCCGACCTCGTCGTGGTCGGCAGCCGCGGCCGCAGCCCGCACCGGGAGATCCTCCTCGGCAGCGTGTCCGGTGCGGTGGCGAATCGGGCCCGTTGCCCTGTGCTGGTGGTGAGGTGATGCGCAGGTGCGGAGGCGGCCGTCCCGGCCCGGGACAGCCGCCTCCGCTTTCCCCGCTCCAGCGGCGCCTCAACCCCCGCGCAACCGGGGGTCCAACGCGTCCCGCAGCGCGTCGCCCAGGAGATTCAGGGAGAGTACCGTCGCGAAGATGGCCAGGCCCGGCCAGATGGCCATCCACGGAGCCATGGTGAGATACCCCTGCGCTTCGCGGAGCGCCGAGCCCCAGCTCGGAGCGGGCGGCTGGACGCCGAGCCCCAGGTAGCTGAGGCCCGCCTCGGCGATGATGGCCGACGCCACGGCGAGCGTTGTCTGCACGAGCACGGGCGCCAGACAGTTCGGCAGCACGTGCCGGAGCAGGATCCGCCCCGAGGTGGCACCAGCGGCTCGTGCGGCCTGAACGTAGTCTTGTTCACGGACCACCAACACCGCCCCGCGCACGATCCGGACGAAGGCTGGGGTGTATCCGAGACCGATGGCGACCATGGCGTTGGTGAAGCCCGGCCCCAGGGCGGCAGCCACCGCCAGGGCCAGAATGAGGAAAGGAAACGCCTGCAGGCCGTCCACCACCCGCATCACCACGTATTCGTCCCAGAATCCCCGGTAGTAGCCGGTGAGAAGCCCCACCGGGAGCCCCACGGACAGGGCGATGCCCACGGAGATGAGCCCCGCCAGCAAGGACACCCGTGCTCCGTAAACCACACGGGACAAAACGTCGCGCCCCAGGGCGTCGGTCCCGAAAGGGTGATTCGGGCCTGGCGGCCGCATCAGGGCGGAATAGTCCTGTTTCAGCGGGTCATGCGGCGCCAGGTACGGCGCCAGGACCGCAACCAGGACAAAGAACCCGACGGCCGACAGGGCGATCACCCCGGCCCGATTGCGACGGAACCGGACCCAGTAGTCGCGCAGCGGGGCCTTCGGGGCGCTGTGCGGGCTCATGTCCACCCGGAGCGATGCCGGGGACTGCGGTTCCGCCGCCATCACCGCTCACCCCCGCCGCCGAGTTTCACCCGGGGATCGACCAGGGAGTACACGACGTCCACGACGAGGTTCACGACCACGACCATGACGGCAGCCACGAGCACCGCTCCCTGGACAACCGTGATGTCCCGGCTGAAGATGGCGTCCACGATCAGCCGCCCGAAGCCAGGGATCACGAAGATGGTCTCCGTGATGACGAGACCGCCCAGCAGACCAGCGATCTGCAGCCCGCTGGCGGTGATCACGGGAACCAGCGCGTTCCGGATGGCATGGCGGTAGATCACGACGCGCTCCGACAACCCCTTGGCGCGGGCCGTCCGCACGTAGTCGCTGCGCAGCACCTCCAGGAGGCTGCTCCGCATGAAGCGGGCAACCACTCCGGACTCCCGCAGCCCGGTGGCCATAGCAGGGAGGGCCATCGCCATCAAGTTCGCCCGGAGGTCCTGCGTCAGCGGCACGTAGCCGGAGGCCGGCAGCCACTGGAGCTTGGCGGCGAACAGAAGGATCAGCATCATACCGAGCCAGAAGTGAGGGACCGAGAGCCCCACCAGGGCGACACCCGAGCTCAGATAGTCGACCACCGTGGCACGTCGCACGGCGGCGGCAACCCCCAGGGGAACGGCGATCAGCGTCGACACCGCGAACGTCAGAACAGTCAGTTCCAGGGTGGCCGGCAGGCGCTGGGCGATGAGCCCGGCCACCGGGCTACCGTCGACCAGGGATTCGCCGAGGTTTCCTTGCACCACCCTCGCCAGCCAACGGCCATACTGCACGTGGAGCGGAAGATTGAGGCCGAGTTTGACCCGCAGGGCCTCCTTGACCTCTCGCGGCGCTTCGGGACCCAGGATCACGTCGGCGGGGTCCCCGGGAAGGAAGTGAACGAGGCCGAAGGCCACAAATGACACCACGAAGAGTAGGGGGATGGTGAGGAGCAAGCGCCTGCCGAGGTAGGCGAGCACGCTCGAGCCCCCTTTCCAGACGAGATTCGCAAAGCCCGGGGCCGGCCGGGTTCTCCCCGTCCAGCCCCGGGCGTGGGGCAGCCACCGCCGGCTGTCAAGAGTTCGGTCGCTATTCCTTGGTGACGTTCTCGAGACGGATCATGCCGTCAGGGTGATTCGTCAGCCCCTTGACCTTCGGGCTGTAGGCGAGTTTCTGGGCCGGGTAGTACAGGTAGATGTACGGCACGTCGTCGCGCAGGATCTCCAGGACCTGCCGGAAGACCTGCTCTCGCTCGGTGCCCTGGGTAACCCGTGACTTGTCGAGCAGCTGGTCGACGACCGGGTTGCTGTAACCCGAGTTGTTGAAGCCGCCGCCGGTGTAGTGGAACGCGTAGATGTTCTGGTCGGGCTCTGCTCGCCCGCTCCAACCCACCGCACCGGCCTGGTGACGGAGGTTGTCGAGGTCGTCCAGCAGCTGGCCCCACTCGACCTGCTGGATGTTCATCCGGATCCCCGCCTCGGCCAGCATGCCCTGGATCACCTGGGCCATCTTCTGGGTCTCGGGGCTCGGGGCGATGCTGAGGGTGAACTCGAAGCCGTTCGGCTTCCCGCCCTTCTCGAGGAACTCCCGGGTCTTGGCCAGGTCACGCTTGGGCACCTGCCCGTCGTAGAGCGGGCTGGACGGCGGGAACGGCCCCCAACCCGGTTTCGCCGCGTCTCCGAAGACCACCTTCACGAGCGTTTCGCGGTCGATGGCGGCGTCCACCGCCTTGCGCAGCCACTTGTTGTCGAACGGGGGTTTCGTCACGTTCAACCACAGACCCTGATATCCCAGCCCGGAACGCACGTCGAGGACGACTCGCTTGTCCTGCCGCAGGGAGGGCAACTGCTGGTCGGGGATCGTGCGGGTATCCAGGATGTCGACCTGTCCGCTTTGAAGATTCACGACGGCCACGTTCTGATCCGTTATGACCTTGTAGATCACCTTATCGGCCTTGGGCAGGCCCTGTCGCCAGTACGACTCGTTTTTCACGAGAGTGATGCTGTCGCCCTTGATCCGGCTCTCGAACTTGAAGGGGCCGGTGCCGACCGGGTGGTTGAGAAAGCCGTCGTTCCCGTACTTCTGGACCGCCGCTGGCGACACCATCATACCGGCCCGGTCGGTCAGGATCCCCAGGAAGGGCGAGAACGGCTTCTGGAGCGTGATCGCCACCGTGTAGGGGTCGAGGACCTCCACCTTCTCGACCATGCTGACCTCGTTGCGGCGCGGCGACTTGAGCTCCGGGTTCAACATGCGCTCGAAGTTGAACTTCACGGCCTCGGCGTTGAAGTCCGTACCATCATGGAACTTCACGCCCTGCCGAAGCTTGAACGTGTACACCTTGCCGTCCTCCGAAATCTTCCACTCGGTGGCAAGCTCCGGCACGACGTTCAGCTTCTCGTCGAGCTCCACCAGCTTGTCAAAGATGTTGTTCTGCACCTGGCGGTCGATGGCCGACGACGACAGGTGCGGGTCCAGTTTCGGAGGATCCGCGTCCAGCGCGACCCGAAGCACGATGGGCTCCCGAGGTCCTTGCGCCGGGGCCGCCTGCCCTTCACCTGCGGCGGCAGGCGCCCCCGTCTGGCCGGCCGGTTGGGCACCTCTACCGCATCCGGTCCAGATGATACTGGAAATTACGAGAAAGACAAAAATGCGTGGCAACCGACCCCTCACTTCACAGGCCCCCCATCAAGCCAGATTGGCTGAGCCTATCCGGTCCGGCCTACCCTCCCTGTTCCCGGATCCGGCCCAAAAGCGCCTCTCGAACCATCGCCAGGTGCTCCCGCACCACATTCTCGGCCGCCAGGGCGTTGCCGGAACGAACCGCCTCCAGGATGCGCCGGTGCTGGTCCAGGACCGTCGCACCGTCGATCCGCAGGTCCCGGGCCATGTTCCGGAGCTGGGCGATGCGGTAGTGGATGTGCTCCATCAGCTCCGCCAGCGTCCGGTTGCCGGCCGCCGCGACCAGAAGGTCGTGGAACCGGGTGTCCAGATCGCGCACCGCACTGGCGTCCCCTCGCCGGTAGGCTTCCTCCATCCCGGCCAGACAGCGCTCCATCTCGTCGTGCTCGCTGACCGGCCCCCGCCGGGACGCAAGCTGAGCCGCCAGCACCTCGAGCGCGGTCCGGCACTCGTACAGCTCGACCACGTCCTGCGCCGTGGGCCTGTACACCCGGAAGCTGGAGCCGGACGGGACCACGAGCCGGTCCCTCTCCAGCCGGCGCAGGGCGTCCCGGACCGGGGTGCGGCTGACCCCCAGTTCCAGGGCCAGCACGGTCTCGCGCATGAGCTGGCCCGGCGGGTAGACCCCCCGGATGATCCCCTCCTTCAGGTAGGCGTAGACCTTTTGGTTGATGGGTTCGCTGCGAAAGTCCGGCAACTCCATTGCGGCAGGAATTCCACCTTCGTCGTGGAATGCGGTATTCCGTATTCTGCGATTCTGCGGTTCCGAGCGAATTCCTGCGGGTCGCCGTCGCCTTGTAAGGTAAAATGGAGTAACGGTGACGATTCACGGGAAGGAGCAACCGACTTGCCGTCTCTGCATGTACTGTGGGACCTGTTCGTGGGCTTCGGCAGGGCCACGCTCCTGGGCTACGGCGGCGGGCCGTCGATCATCCCCCTGTACGAGATGGAAGCCGTCGACACCTATCACTGGGTCACGAAGGAGGAGTTCGCCAGCGCTCTCGCCTTCGGCAATACGCTCCCCGGTCCGATCGCCACCAAGCTGACCGCTTACATCGGCTACCGGGTCGCCGGGGTGCCCGGGGCGCTCGTCGCCCTGGCCGCCGTCGTGCTCCCCACGGCGATCCTCATGATCGCCCTCTTCGCGGTGCTGTACAAGTTCCGCGAGCATACCGTCGTGAAGGGGATCGTCAAGGCGGCGCGGCCCGTCGTGTTCGTCATGCTGGCCTCCCTGGCGGCCGACTACGCCCAGTACGCCTTCAGCGGCACGTGGGCTGCCTTCGCCCTCGCCGCCCTGTTCTTCGTGGCGGTCCGTTACTTCGGCGTCCACCCGGGGCTGGCGGTGGCGGCCGCCCTCGTCCTCGGGATCCTCATCGAGTACGCGGCACCGCGAGCCCTCTGATCCCCAGATCCGAAAGGAGTGTCGTCCGTGAGCTCCCGGAGCGCAGCAGTCACCGGTCGCTCCCCCGTGCTCGCCCAAGGCGGGATGGTGGCCTCCTCGCATCCGCTGGCGACGCTGGCCGGCGTCGAGGTGCTGGCGGCGGGCGGGAACGCCGCCGACGCCGCGGTGGCCGCCGCGGCCGTCACCTGGGTCACCCTGCCGATGATGTGCGGCCCCGGCGGCGACGCGTTCATCCTCGTCTACGAGGCGCGCTCGGGAAAGCTCACGGGGATCGGCGGGAGCGGCATCGTCGGCGCCATGGCCACCCGGGAGTACTTCGTCGAACGCGGTTACAGGACCATGCCCCTCGACGGGGCGCCGGCCGTCTCCGTCCCCGGCGCCGTCGACGCCCTGGAGCAGCTGAGCCGGCGCTTCGGCACGAAGGGCTGGGACGAGCTGTTCGCCGCCGCCATCCGGTACGCCGAGGAGGGATTCCCGGTTTCGGCGAAGCTGGCCGAGTGGTTCCGGGAGGGCGCGCCCCGCATCGCCGGCGACCCGGAGAGCGCCCGCATCTACCTGCGGGAGGGGCGTCCGCCCCAGCACGGCGAGATCCTCGTGCAGCCGGACCTCGGCCGGACGCTCCGCATCCTCGCCCGGGGCGGCGCGGAGCGCTTCTACCGGGGCGACCTCGGCGAGGCGATCGCCCGCTTCATGGCCGAGCGGGGTGGCCTGTTCACCGCGGACGACCTTGCCGCCCACCGGAGCGACGTGTACACCCCCATCTCCACCACGTACCGGGGCTACGAGATCCACCAGACGGCGCCGCCGTCGCAGGGGCTCATCCACCTGGAGGCGATGAACATCGTCGAGGGCTTCGACCTGGGCGCCCTCGGGCCGGACAGCGACCTGGCCCAGCATCTCATGGTCGAGGCGAAGCGGCTGGCCTTCGCCGACCGCCTCCGCTACGCCGGCGACCCGCGGCTGGTCCCCTTCCCCCTCCGTGAGATCCTGTCGAAGGAGCACGCGGCGCGGCAGCGGTCCCGGATCGACCCCGACCGGGCCCTGGCCGGCGACCTCGCCGGCCACGCGGAAGGCGACACGACCTACCTGTGCGCGGTCGACCGCGACGGCAACGCAGTGTCGCTCATCCACAGCCTGTCGATGCTCTTCGGCGCCGGCGTCACCGTGCCGGGGACCGGCATCCTCCTCAACAACCGGGCCGGCCGCGGCTTCACGCTGGAAGAAGGTCACCCGAACTGCATCGCCCCCGGCAAGCGGACGATGCACACGCTGAACTGCTACATCGTGACCCGGGGCGGCCGGCCCGTGATCGTCGGCGGCACGCCGGGGGGCGACGGACAGCCCCAGTGGAACATGCAGGTGCTGGTCAACCTGATCGACTTCGGCATGGACCCCCAGGAGGCCGTCGAGGCCCCGCGCTGGACCCACACCCCCGGCACCGATCCCGCCACGCTGGGTGATCCGGTCACCCTGGCGATGGAAAGCCGGTTCCCCGCGTCCGTCGTGGAGGGCCTGCGGCGCCGCGGCCACCCGGTCCAGGTGATCGGCCCGTATGCCGCCGGGGGCTCGGCCCAGGTCATCCGGATCGACCACGAGCGCGGTGTCCTCTGGGGTGGCTCCGACCCCCGGGCCGACGGCTGCGCGCTGGGGCGGTGATCCGCCAGAGGATTAGCCCTTTTGGCACACCCGGATGGCCACTTTCGGCGGATGGTCGTTTCGGGTCCCGGTATGGTACCGTGGCGCCAGGGAGACCCTGTGCTCCTCGCCCGGCGCAGGCCCCGCCCGCCTCGTGGCGACCGGTCCGGGGGGTGGCGCCCGTGTACCGCCGGTGGTTCGTGGCCCTCTCCGTCGCCACCTACGCCCTGGTGCTCGCCGGGCTGGTCCGCGCCCGCCCGTCCCCCGCCGGGGCGCCGGGCGACTGCATCGCCGGGGGGTTTCCCCCGGTGTGGAACGGCATGACCCTCAAGGCCCACACGGCGGGCGACGCCGCACTGGCCGCCCTCGACAGCCACCACGGCCGCCCGCTCCAGCTCGCCGGCGCGCAGATGGCCAGGTACGAGGGCGAGGACGCGGACCTCACCGTCTGGGTCGCGGTGGCCGGCGACCCCGGCGAGGCGTGGGACCTGGTGGACCGGATGACCCGGAAGATCTCGTCCGCGGCGGGACGGCTGGGTCCCCCGGTGGCGCTGCACCTGGGCGACCTGGTGATCCACAAGGCCATCGGCGGTGAGTGGCAGCACTTCTATTACGTCCGCGGCGACCGCGTGTACTGGCTGGCGATCCGCTCTCCCGAGGCGGATCGACTGGCCCTTGAGGCCGCGCGCGCCTTCTGAGGGGGGACGACGGGCACGCTGGACCGAGGAGTCGTGACGACCGGCTTCGCCCTCCTGGCCGCCGGGGCCGTGGGTCTGACGGTGGCCGGTTACCTGGCGGAGCGCGCGCCCCGGGCTCCGGACCCCCGCGCGGGGCCGGAGCCGGCGACGCCTCTTGCCTGGCTCTTTCTCGCCCGGGCGTCCCTGGCCGCCGCGGCGGGCGCGCTCCTGGCCGTGCCCGCCTACCCGGTCCTGGCCGGCAACGGGAAACCTCCGCCGCCGTGCCTCGGGCTCAGCGCGCTCGCCCTGCTGCCGTTCGCCGTGGCGGCGGGTGGGCGGGCGCTGGCGCCGGCGCTCGGCCGTCCGTGCCGGCAGCCCGGCGGCGGATCCCCGCCTGCCCCCGCATCCGAGTGGCTCGAACCCGCCCTCTACACCGGTGTGATCGGCCTGGCGGCGACCGCAGCCGTCTTCGAGCTTCTCGTGCGGCCGCCGTGGCCGAGTTCGGTCCTGCTGACCAGCCTCGCCGCGACCGGCGCTCTCGCCGGGGGGCTGACCCTGATGCTCCTGACCCCGCCCGATCCCGACACCGTCTCCCCCTCGAGCCGGCCGGACGGCCGGCGCGCGCCGGCGCCCGTCCCGGCACCGGGGTCGGTGGCCAAGGCGGCCGTGCTGCCGCCGGTCGACCCCGGCCCGGCCATGGCCGCCGCGGGCGTCCTCCTCAGCACCCTTGCCCTGGCGCAGGTCGGCTGGGGGTGGCTATGCCTCGGCGCCTTCCGGATGCCCCCCGGACCGCTTCTGCTGTGGCTCGCCGGCTCGATCCCGCTGCCCGGCGTCGCGCTCCTGCTGGCCTGCCGGACGCCGTCCCGCCCCGCGCTCGCCCGGATGCTGGCCGGGCTCGCGCTCGCCGCAGCGCTGGCCGGCCAGGGGGCGGCACTCTCGGTGTCCCTGGGCTTCTCGCCGATCGTCCCGCCGCCCGGCGGCTAGCGGCCGTCGTGGCCGCCGGGTCGCGGCATATGCCGCGCGGGGCCCGGCGCTGCCGGCGCTCCTACTCGACCGTGACGCTCTTGGCCAGGTTGCGCGGCCTGTCCACGTCGTGCCCTCGCAGAACGGCGGCGTAGTAGGCGAGAAGCTGGAGCGGGATCACGGCCAGGGCGGGGGCGACGAGGGGGTCGGTGCGGGGGATGGTGAAGACGGTGTCGGCGTGGCGGGGGACCTGCTCGTCACCTTCGAGGGCCACCGCGATCACCGCCGCGCCCCGGGCCCGGACCTCCTGGATGTTCGAGAGCGTCTTCGGGGCCAGGGCCGGCTGGGTGCTGAGGGCGACCACCGGTACGCCCTTGGTGATGAGCGCCAGCGTGCCGTGCTTGAGCTCGCCGGCCGGGTACGCCTCCGCGTGGATGTAGGAGATCTCCTTGAGTTTCAGCTGCCCTTCCAGGGCCACGGCGTAGTCGAGGCCCCGGCCGATGAAGAACACGTCGTCGTGGCGGGCGAGGTCGGACGCCACCCGTTGGACCTCCGCCTCCTGTGCGAGGACCTGCTCCGCCTGGGCGGGCAGGTCGCGGAGCGCCGCCAGGATCCGGGCGGCGCCGTCCTCGTCAAGGCGACCCGCCGCCTGGCCCAACCAGACCGCCAGCAGCGTGACGGCCACGAGCTGGGTCGTGTACGCCTTCGTGGACGCCACGGCGATCTCCGGACCCGCCCAGGTGTGAAGCGCCCAGTCGGCCTCGCGGGCGATCGACGAGCCGACCACGTTCACGATCGCCAGGACCTTCGCGCCCTTGGCCCGGGCCTCGCGCAGGGCCGCCAGGGTGTCGGCGGTCTCGCCGGACTGGCTGATCGCCACGAAGAGACTGTCCGGGCCCAGCATCGGGTCCCGGTACCGGTACTCGGAGGCCACGTCCCACTCGACGGGGATGCCGGCCAGCCGCTCGATCAGGTACCGCCCGACCAGGCCGGCGTGCGACGCCGTGCCGCACGCCACCAGGGCGACCTTGCGCAGGCGGCGCACCTCCTCCGGCGTGAGGCCCACCTCCGGCAGCGTGACCCGGCGCCCGTCGGGGCTGAGGCGGCCGCGCAGGGTGTCCCTGAGCGCCTGCGGCTGCTCGTGGATCTCCTTCAGCATGAAGTGGGCGTAGCCGCCCTTCTCCGCCCGGGCGGCGTCCCAGGTGACCTCCATGGGCTCCCTCTCGACGGGCCCGCCTTGGAGGGTCAGGATCTGCACCCGGTCCCGGGTGAGGACGGCCATCTCGCCGTCGTTCAGGACCAGCACCCGGCGGGTGTACGGAAGGAGGGCCGGGATGTCGCTGGCCAGGAAGTTCTCCCCCTGCCCCAGCCCGATCACCACCGGTGAAGCCAGCCGCACGGCGACGATGCGGTCGGGCTCGTCCCGGCACAGCACCGCCAGGGCGTAGGCACCGTGCAGCTGCGAGGCGACCTTGCGCACGGCTTCGACGAGGTCGCCCTGGTAGTACGCCTCCAGCAGGTGGGGGATGACCTCCGTGTCGGTCTCCGACCGGAAGACGTGCCCGTGGGCCGTGAGGACCTCGCGGAGCTGCAGGTAGTTTTCGATGATCCCGTTGTGGATGACCACGAACCGGCCGGTGCAGTCGGTGTGGGGGTGCGAGTTGGTGTCCGAGGGGCGGCCGTGCGTTGCCCAGCGCGTGTGGCCGATGCCCACGGTCGCCCCGGTCCCGGACCGGATCGCAGACGCCTCGCCGCCGCTGAGCCGCTCCTCAAGCTGGGCGATCCGCCCGACAGCCTTCACCACGTGGGGCTGCCCGTCCACGAGCACCGCCACCCCGGCCGAGTCGTAGCCCCGGTACTCGAGGCGGCGCAGACCTTCCAGCAGAATCGGCAGGGCCGGCTCCTGCCCGACGTAGCCGACGATCCCGCACATCGCGCAGCAGTTCCTCCCTCGTGAGCTTCGCTGGACCGCCGCCGGCAGCCTGAAACTGGGGCGGCGGCGTGCCAAGAGATGCACGCAACGCGAAAAACCGTACCCTCTCCTTCCAACCCGGGTACGGCAAAGGAGGCCCCTGCGCCGGGCAGCCTGAACCGGGCAGGCTCCCGCCCGCGGGCAACGAACCGGACCCTCACGCGGAGCGCGCTCAGGCCCGCTCACCCGGCCCCCTTTGTCCCGGCGTCGCCGCCGGGGTTTGCTGAGCCTTTCACGGCCGTGAGCAGCCGGGGGTCACCCGCCGAATCCTCCGAGATCCCCCACCTCGTCAACTGGCGACCGCCGCCGCCAGTCCTGGCGCTACCCGTATGCTCCTTTGCCGGGCCGCGGCTGGACCGTTCCACCTCCGTTTCCTGCCAGACGTCAGGCCGATACCAGTATACACGAGCTTTCTTCGAATGGCCAGGATCGGACGTGCACGCGCCCGTCGTGTGCGGGTGCCAGATGCCCGGCCAACCCGTCCGACCCGACCGGCACGGGCGCGGGGCGGGAGTCCGCCCGTCGGGGTCCCGCCTCGCTGAACTTGGTTCCGTGCACCGGGACGTAGTGCAGAACAGGCACCGCTACCGTTCCGGTTGCGGTGCCGGAATTGCACAACTGCGCCCTCGTGGGACGCGAACGCATGGAGTTTGAGTCCTGTGGACGGCTTGATGTTGCCCAGAACGCCAGGTTCTGTCGACTCCATACGCCAGGCGGTCACGCTGCTGTGCAGAAGAGGTACCGCAAGGAATTCGCTTGCGGTACCTCTTCTGCACTGCGGACACCTGTCGAACCCTATCTGCCTGTAGCTGTAAATTCCCTTGGCCCCCTACATCCGTGTGGGCGCCGGCAGGCCGAGCACGTCCAGGACGTCGGCGAGGATGTGGCGGGAGGCGTCCACGAGCCAGAGCCGGAACGTCCGCTCGGGCTCCTCCGCCTTCAGCACGGGGGTCGACTCGTAGAACTGGTTAAACAGAGTGGCGAGCTGGTAGGCGTAGCCGGTGATGGGGGTCGGGTTGAGGTCGCGGGCGCTCTGCTCGAGCGTGTCCGGCCAGTCGGCAAGCTGGCGCAGGAGCAACCGCTCGGGCTCGGTCAGCTCCGGCGGGAAGGCGTCCGGCGGGGAGGCCGGGGCGCCGCCGGCCTTGCGCAGGATCGAGGCTGCCCGGGCGTGGGCGTACATGACGTAGGGCCCGGTGTTCCCCCGGATGTCGAGGGCCTGCTCGATGTCGAACACGATCTCGGTCATGAGGTGGAACCGCAGGAGGAAGTACCGCACCGCCCCGGCGGCGATGGCCCGGCTGCTGGCCCCGGCCTTCCGGGTGCGCTCCCGGTCGATCGTCTCCTCCATCTGCTCCAGGAGATCGGTGATCTTGATGCCGATCCCCTGCCGGCCCGACATGGGATAGCTCGAGCGCCCGTCGGAGACGTCGACGCCCAGCCGCGCGGCCGTGGCGGGGGACAGCGACACCACGCCGTAGCCGACGTGGTGCAACCCCCGGGCGGCGTCGGTGAAACCGAGGGTCTCCAGGGCGAGCCGGACCATGGACTGCGGGTACTCCTGGCGGCGGTCGATCACGTTGACCACCCGGTGCGCCCGTCCGAACGGCCGGGATACCCCCTCTGCCGCCGACGTCCACAGCCCCCGCCCGAACTGCCGGTACCGGAAGTCGCGGCCGAGCAGCCCGAACTTCCACAGGTGGTAGGCGATGTCCTTGGCCGTGTAGGTGAGGACGCCGTTCGAGCGAACGAGGACCTTGTCGGGGTTGTACGCCTCGGCGGCCTCGCCGTCGGCCGCGGCGGCGCCGGCCTGCGCGGCCCCGGCGTCCGCACCGGTGCCGGCCCCGGCGGCACCCGCGGTGCCCGCCGGGCCGCCCGAGCCGGCGCCGACCTCGGCCGGCTGCTTCAGCACCCAGCAGCCGGCGTACTTCCCCGTCTCCTCCTTGACGAAGAGCGGGGAGCGGCGCAGGAGGTCGAAGGCGGCGGCCCAGAAGCCCTGCCGGACGATGTCTCCCTCCCAGACGAGGAGGTCGTACGTGATCCCGAACTCGGCCATGTCCTCGAGGTGCTCGCGCACGATCCGCTCGGCCACCAGCCGCCCGAGCCACGCCGTGTTGTTGCCGCCTTCCTCCAGGGCGCGCAGGACTTCCGTGCGGCGGGCCGCAAGCGAGTGATCGTCCCGGTACGCCTGATTCACCCGGGCATAGACGTCCCAGCAGAAGTCGCCGAAGCGGTGGTGGTCGCCGTGCACGGGTACGTGCAGGAGCCCGACCACGGTGTCCGCGACCTGGTTGCCCAGGTCGTCGATGTAGTTGTGGACCTCGACCTTGTACCCGACCCGGCGCAAGAGCCGCGCCAGCGTGTCGCCGATGCAGGCGTTGCGCAGGTGGCCGATGTGGGCCGCCTTGTTCGGGTTGACCGAGGTGTGCTCGACCACGATCTTCGTCGCGGCGCGCTCGGCCGGCGGCGTGTACCGGGTCCCCCGACGGGCCCAGGCGCCCCAGTCGAGGAAGAAGTTCAGGAACCCCGGGGGCGCGATCTCCGCCCGGGCGACCAGCGGCACCTCGCCCAGCCGGTCCCGGATCGCCCCGGCGATCTGCATCGGGGGGCGGCGCAGCGTCCGGGCCAGCGCCATGGCGACGTTCGTGGCGTAGTCGCCGTGCTCGGGCCGGGCGGGCTGCTCGACCTGGACGGCGAGGCCGTCGGGCCACGGCTGGCCGGCGTCGGCCAGGACGGCGGCTGCGGCGGTACGGACGTGGCCGGCGAGGAGGCTGCGGATCATGCAGCGAGGCACCACCTTCGGGTCGGGGCGCGGACCTGCGGCCGCGAGCCGGCCGGTGGCAGGTGCGCGGTCCCCCGGGGTAGACGGTCAGCCGAAAGGTAGCACATCCGTGCGGACAGTTCAAGCACCGCCGCGCCCGGGGGTAGCCCGCCGCACGTGGTGGCCGCACTTGGTTGCATCGGTTGGTTGCGCGGGATAGAATGAATCAGAGACTCGCCCGGGGGGATCGACTTGGAAAGGCGTGAGGCCCTCACCGTGAGGTTTCCGGCGGGGCTTCTGTCCCGTGCCCGTGAGCTTCAGGCGGAAGGGGAATCCCTGAACGACCTGGTCGTCGAAGCCACGAGACGCGAGATCCGGCGCCGCCAGGCGCTTCAGGCTCACGAGCAGATCGTCCGACTGCGCAGGCAGATCAAGGCGCGGACGGGCGTCCATCCCGACCCGGTGCCGCTCATCCGCTCTCTCCGGGAGGGGAAGGCCCGGGATGAGTAACCGGACGTTGTGCCTCGACACCAGCGTCCTGATCAAGTACCTGACGCCCGACGAGCAGGAGGAAGCCGCGACGAGCCTGGTGCTCGGCGCGCTCCAGGACGGGTCCCGCCTGGTGGCACCGGCGTGGGCGTGGGCGGAAGTGGGCTCGGTCCTCCGGAAAAAAGTGCGGGTGGGGCTGCTCGAACTGGAAGAAGCCCACCAGCTCTGGACTGCTTTCCAGAACCTGCCCATCGAGTACGCCGAGACGCCGGAACTGCGAGCCCGTACCTGGGAGATCGCGGGTCGATACGGTCTGCCCACGCTGTACGACGCCGCGTTCCTGGCGTGCACCGAGACCGCGACCGCACCGGAAGGCGCCCCGGTGGAGTTCTGGACGGCGGACACCGTGCTCCTGCGCCAGCTGGGAGACCACAAGCCCGCCTACGTCAAGTCTCTCTCGGGTTAGCGGGTGTGGACCCTGCGTGCAGGACCTCGCTCCGGCGCGAAGCGTTCCTCGAGCCCCGGCGCGCCCCGCTCAGACGCACACGGTAGACAGGACCCGCTCCACCGGGACGGGGGGCCCGACGTGATAGCCCTGGGCGTAGTCGACCCCCAGATCCCGCAGGAGCGCCAGCGTCTCCCCGTCCCGCACGTACTCGGCGACGGTGCGGGCACCGACCCCGCGCGCCGCCTCCACGATGGCCCGGACCAGGTGCTGGTCGACCGGATGATGGGGCAGGGACTCGACGAACGCGCCGTCGATCTTGAGGTAGTCGACCGGCAGGTGCTTCAGGTGGAACAGCGAGGAGAAGCCCCGGCCGAAGTCGTCCAGCGCGAACTGACACCCGAGCTGCCGCAGGCCGAGGACCACGCCGGTCGCCTCGTCGAGGTCGGGGATGAGGGCCGTCTCCGTGATCTCGAAGATGAGCCGGCCGGGCTCGACCCCCGCCGCCTCCAGCTCGGCCCCCACGAACGCCACGAGGCCGCCGTCGGCGAACGACTTCCCGGACAGGTTGACCTCCAGGCACAGGTCGGGCAGGGCCGCCGGCGAGCGGGACAGGAGCCGGATCGCCTGCCGGATCACCCAGCGGTCGATGTCGTGGATGAGGCCGGACCGTTCGGCGACCGGGAGAAACGTGCCGGGGCCCACGAGCCGGTCTCCCTCGCCCTTCATCCGGAGGAGGAGCTCGTAGCGGGTCACCCGTCCCTGCCGCAGGTCGAGGATGGGCTGGCAGAAGAGGACGAAGCGCTCCTTCTCGAGCGCATCCCGCAGCTGCGCCTCACAGTTCAGCCAGGAGATCCCGCGGGCCCCGTCGCGCTCCGGGATGTACAGGCAGAAGCGGTTCCCGCAGCTCTTCGACTGGTACATGGCCAGGTCGGCGCGGGCGAGGAGCTCCTCGGTCGTCGTGCCGTGCTCCGGGTACAGGGCGATCCCCACGCTCGCCGTCATCACGAGGTCACGGCCAAGGGCCCGGAAGTGGTGCCGCCGGATGGACTCGACCAGCCGCTGGGCGACGGCCTGGGCCTCCTCGGCGCCGGTGCTCGGCAAGAAGACGGCGAACTCGTCGCCGCCGACGCGCGCCGGGATGTCGGTGGCCCGGACTGCAGCCCGGAGGAGACGGCCGACGCGGGCCAGGACCTCGTCGCCGGCGCGGTGGCCGAGGCTGTCGTTCACCTCCTTGAAGTCGTCCAGGTCGAGAAACAGGACGGCGGCGCCGGGGGCTTCGCCGCCGGACCGCTCGAGGCGCGCCTCGACCTCCTGCTGGAACCGCCGCCGGTTGTACAGGCCGGTCAGCGCGTCGTGGTCCGCCAGGTACCGGAGCTCCTTCTCGATGTGCCCGCGAGCCCGGAGTTCCCGTTCGATCTTCTCGGCCATCGCGTTGAAGGTGTCCGCCAGCTCGCCGAGCTCGTCTGCCGCCCGGGGCGTCAGCCGGTAGGAGAGGTCGCCCTCCCCGAAACGCCGGGCCGCCTCCTGCAGCGCCCGCACGGGGTTCAGCAGAATCCGGTCGACGTATCCGCCCACGACGAGCAGCATGCCGGGACCGACGCCGAGCACGAGGATCATCAGGAGCGCGATGCCCGTGCGTGCCGCTCGGACCAGCTCGAGCTGGCGGTCCATCTCCCGGCGCGCCAGGTCGTCGGCCTGTTCGAGGTTGGCGATCGTCCGGTCGAGATGTGCCTGGAACCGGCTCAGCTCGGTCTCCCGGTCCGCCGGGCCCGGGGAAAGCCCGGCGAGGAGGCGCTCTGCGGCGGCCCTGGCCGCCTGCCACTCGTCGCGGGCGGCTCGCACGAGATCGCGCTCCCGGGCCAGGGCGAACGGGGCGGCCAGGGCCTGATCGAACCCCTGGTCCAGCGCCCGCGCCAGCCCGGCGAACCGGTCCCGCGCGGCAGGCGTCCCGTGCTCGAGCGCCTCGTGCAGGGCGATGGCGACCTTGAGGCTGTCCTGCTGCAGGTGGATGAGCCAGCGGGCTTCGACGTTGACCTCCTCGACGCTGGCCTGGAGGGCGCTGGTGGTCCTCAGGACGGCGATCGACAGGCCGACGGCGAGAACGATGAGCGGCAGCGCCACGAGCGCGGTTCCCAGGATGACGCGGGTGCGGATCGACATGCGTCCGACGCTCCTCGCCGCCTGTGGTACGGATACGCATTCGCTCCTTCCTTTTTACACCAACGGGCTTTAGACCATCATGACCTCAAAGTCTCACGCCAAATGCGATTACCCATTTCCATCGTGATGGACCGCGGGCGCCCCGCCACCCGTCAGGAAGGACGCCGCCCGTCGAGGTAGCCACACGGTGAAGCGCGCGCCGCCCCCCGGCCGTGCCGAGGCCGTGATCCGCCCCCCGTGCGCCTCCACGACCGCCCGCGCGATCGCCAGCCCCAGGCCGGTGCCGCCCCGGCGGCGTGCGGCGTCCCCACGGTAGAAGCGGTCGAAGACGAACGGCAGGTCGGCCGGGGAGATCCCCGGGCCCTCGTCCTCGACGTGGACCTCGACCCCCGGCACCGCCGCGCCGCCGCCGGACCCGGCCGGGGCGGCCGGCCTTGCCCGGGCCGTCACCGTCACCACGCCGCCCGGAGGGCTGTGCTGCACCGCGTTGCGCAGCAGGTTGGCGAGCACCCGCTCGACGGCCACCGGGTCGCAGTCGAGGTCGAGCCCGGCGGGAACGTCCGTCACCACCGCCACCCCGGCCTCCTGGACCAGCCCGCTCACCTCGCGCTCGGCCCGGGCGACGAGGTCCCCCAGCGGGACGGCGGACTCGACGGGCAGCACGGCCCCCCTCTCGTGGCGGGCGAGGAGCAGGAGGTCGTCGGCCAGGCGGCTCAGACGCTCGACGTCCTCCAGGGCGCTCGCCAGCACCTGCCGGTAAGTCTCCGCGTCGCGGGGGTGGCGGAGGGCCACCTCGAGCTGGGTGCGCAGGGCTCCGAGGGGCGTGCGGAGCTCGTGGGCCGCGTCGTCCGCGAAGCGGGCCTGGGCGCGGAAGCCGGCCTGGAGCCTGTCGAGCATCCCGTTGAGGACGGCCACCAGGCTGGCCACGGTCTCGTCCTCGGCCGCCACCCGGGGGCGGATCCGGGTGTCCAGGGACGCGGGCCCGATCGCCGCGGCCGTGGCCGCCACCTCCCGCAGCGGGGCGAAGGCCCGCCGGGCCACCCAGAAGACGAGCGCGGCGGCCACCGGCACCGCGGCGGCTGCCACCCCGGCGAGCATGCGGACGACCTTCCCCATCTCCCGGGCGAGGGCGCCCGCCGGGGCGGCGACCACCCGCACCTGCCCGTCCGGCCGCGCCACGTACGCCACCCGCACCGCGTCCTCGTCGGGCAGGAGGAGCTGGAGCCAGTCGGGCCGGGGGTACGGGACGAGGTGGTACCCCCCGTGCTCGTCGCCCTCATCGTCCTCGTCGTGGCCACGTTGCTCGATCAGGGTGCGGAAGGCCGCCCCGGCGCGGCGGGCTCGCGCCTCGGCCTCCGCCTCCGGGATCATTCCGGGAGGCACCCTGTCCCGGCCCCCGTCCAGGAGCGCGTCGCGCACCAGCGACGCGTCGATGGCGCGGCCGACCGCCAGCGCCGCACTCACGTAGGCGCCGCCGAGCACCACCAAGAGGATCGCGGCCTGAAGCCCGGCCGCCACCAGGGCGATGCGCAGGGGGAAGTTCCGCCGCAGGATGCTCAGGAGCGATCACCTTCCAGGACGTAGCCGACTCCCCGCACGGTGCGCAGCCGGTAGCCGTCGCCGGCCACCAGCGCCAGCTTGCGCCGGAGGTTCTTCACGTGAGCCTCGATCAGGTTGTCCGACGCCTCCCAGGGCTCGTCCCAGGCGGCGGCCGCGATCTGGTCCCGGGTCATGACCTGGCCAGGGTGCCGGATGAAGAGCTCCATGAGCGCATACTCCCGCCCCGTCAGCGTGACGGCGCGGTCGCCGACCCGCAGCCGGCGCGTCGACGGCTCGAGGCGGAGCGCGCCGAACGTGAGGTCGGCCACCGGGGCGGCCGACCGGCGGGCCAGCGCCTCGACCCGGGCCAGCAACTCGGCGAAGGCGAAGGGCTTGCAGAGGTAGTCGTCGGCCCCGCCCCGCAGCCCGGCCACCCGATCCCCCACGCTGTCCAGCGCCGTGAGAAGGAGGACCGGGGTGGTCAGGCGCTGCTGGCGCCAACGGGCGAGCAGCTCGTCGCCGGAGACGCCCGGCAGCAGCCGGTCAAGGATGATCACGTCGTAGCGGCGATCGCGGACGAAGAGGTCGGCCTCGTGGCCGTCCTGCGCGTGGTCGACCAAGAGCCCCTCTTCCCGCAACCCCGCGACCAGCGCCGGGCCGAGCCTGGGGTCGTCCTCCACGACCAGGATCCGCAGCGGGCATCCTCCTCTCAGCGCGCCGTTGGCGCCGTCCCTTCTCCGTGACGGCCGCCGGGCGCCCCACCGCCTGCACGGGCCCCACGGGTGAGGAGCAGGCGGGCGAGGAGCAGGAACGCGAAGACACTTCCCGTCGACCAGTATAGCGCCTGGACCCACGGCTGGGCGGTGTCCGTACCGGCCCACACCCCGTGTGCGAGGGCCAGCACGTAGGCCGGCACGCTGAGCGCGTGGGCCAGCCGCCACGTGGCCACCCCCAGCCGCGCCCGCAGATACGAGGTGACCTGCACGCCCACGAGAGCGTACAGCGCATAGACGCCGAGGGCCACCGCGCCGGTGCGGTACGTGGAGGCGAAGGGGAGCAGGATATCCGGCCAGCGGAAGGACACCCAGTGGTCGTAGCGCAGGATCACGGCGTGCACGACCGTAGCGTAGAGGCTCCACGCCGCCCCCCACTGGTGCGCGGCGCCCAGGAGCGGCGGCGGAGCGGCCAGCCCCAGAAGGCGCGAGGAGAGCAGGAGGCCGGTCACGGCGGCGAGCCAGAGGAAGAGGTAGGCCATGATGCCTGCCGCCCGGGTGATGTGCCACGTGCTGGGCTCCACGAACAGACGGGAGACGGCGGGCAGGCCGGCCCGGACGGCAGGCACCGCCAGGGCGGCCGGGGGCAGCAGCCACCCGAGCGCCGCCAGTCGGAGACGGTAGGGCGGTGGCCCCGGATGACGATCGTCAGCCTTCCGCACGCAATGTCACCTCGCGCAGCTCCGAGCTCATGCGCACGAACCGGTTCTCCGTGACGACAAGCCCGGCGGCGCCGTGCTGCGCCAGCAGGGCGACGGCCTCCCCGGGGCCGGCCAGGATGCACGCCTTGGCCAGGGCCTCGGCCGCGGCTGCCGTTCTGGCGACGACCGTCGCCGCCACGACCCCCGTCCGGGCCGGACGTCCCGTTCGGGGGTCGACGATGTGGTGGTGCCACCCGCCCGCGACCCTCCATCTCCGCCCCAGGACATCCGAGGTCGCCACGGCTCCGCCGCGGAGGGCCAGCCGGAGCAGGGTGCGACCGGGGTCGAAGGGGTCGGCGACGGCCACCGGCCAGGGCTCCGTCGAGACGATCCGGACGTCGCCGCCGACGTCCGCCGCCGCCGGGCCGTGGCGGGCCAGCGCGCGGGCCGCCCGGTCGGCCGCCCAGCCCTTGGCGATGCCGCCCAGGTCGAAGCGGACGCCGGGAGGCCGGTCGACGAGCCACAGCGGGGTCCCCGGCACGGCCTCGACCCGGACGGCCGCCCAGCGGGACCCGGCCGGGTGCCCCGGGCCCCCGGCCGGGTCCACGGTGGGTGGGCCGGCGCCATCCATCTCCGGCGGAGGCAGCTCGCCGAACGGGCGGTCGTAGCCCGCCGCCTCCAGTTCGGGCAGCAGGGTGGGGTCGAAGAGGCCGCCCGTGCGTCCGGCCGCAACCAGGGCGGCGCGCAGGACGCGGCCCAGGAGGGGCGAGACCAGGGCGTACCGGCCGGGGTGGACGTTGAGGCGGCTCAGTTCGCTCTCCGGCCGGAAGCGGCTCAGGGCAGCCTCAACCGTGTGGAACCACGCCTCCAGCGCCTCCAAGCGGGCCGCTGCTGCCGCCTCCTCGCCCGGGCGGGGCCGCACGTGGAGCGCGACCACGGTCCCCATCGCCGCGAACCGGCTCGAGAGAACTGCCGGCGCGGCCTCACCGGTCGGACCCGGCCGGCTCACGACCGCCGCGCCCGGATCTCGGGCAGCACGCCCGGGGCCGGCAGCGCACCCGCCGTGCGCGGAGCCACACGGGACTCGGCGCTCGTCCGGGGGCTCAGGAACTGCGCCACCCCGCCTACCCTTCGGTCGTCTTCCCATCCGTCCTCGTCGTCCTCGTATTCGCGCCACTCGTGGCCGTCCTCGCCCTCGTAGCGCTCGTCCTCGTCATCGTGCTCGTACCGGTCGTCGTCCCAAAGCCGCCTGGCCGGCTGGCCGCCCTCCCGGCGCCCGGTCGCCGGCGGAGGCGGGGGCAGGGGGGCCAGGGCCGGCGGCCCGGCTTCGGCCTGCCGTGCCTCTGCGGAGACGCCCGGCACCACGGGGACCGGCCCTGCCGGCGAATCGGGCGGAGCCACAGGAAGCGGCTCCGGGGGCCCAGCCGGCGCCCGGGCGACCTGCCCCAGGACCGCCGTGCCCGCCGTGAGCCCCGCCACCGTGAGCACGAAGCGCACCAGCGGCGCGTTCACCTTCATGTCCGTCCCTCCCGTTTGCGCTGCCCGGGTCTCGTGCGGGCGCGTTCTGCGAGGCAGAGTATCCGGGTGGGCTGAAGTGAACCTGAACGCGCCTGGGACGTGTCAGGCCCCGGGCGCCTTCCACCGGCGCCCGGGGCCTTCTGCCCGGGATCTTCACTGCCCCGCCGGAGCGGCGGCGGGGTCGAACCGCACCCCGGCCACGACCCGCATGGTTCCCATTCGCTCCAGGTCGGCACGCCCGAGGGGCCTGTCCCAGGTCCAGCCGGCGAACCGGCCCGGGCGGCCGTCGACGTCCACCCGGACGGCCTGGACGCCGTCGACGCCCGTCAGCGTGTACACGAAGCTGTACAGGAAGGCGCTCGCCCAGCCCGGCCCCGCCCCCCGCTCGGCCGCCGCGGTGAGGTCCACCGTGAGGACCCCGGTGCGGTCGTCCAGCCGCACGCCACGGGCGCGGGTGCCCGCGGGGACCCCGGTCTCGAGCCCCAGGTCGGCGGGGGGCTCCAGGAGCAGGGGCAGCAGCGCCGCAGCCCGCTCGACGCCGCGCGCGGGGAGGGACCTCACCTTCACCTCGACGGGGATCAGCGCCTTGCCGCCGCTGTACCGGTCGGCGTAGAAGACCGTGGCCAGGACGGCCCCCGGATCCCCTCCGCTCCGGTCGATGTGCGACCGGGCCCGGGCGACGTCCGCGGGCACCGTGTACGCCGGCGAGGGCCCGGCGGCCTCACCGCCGGGCCCGCCGGGACCTGCCCCGCCGAGCGCGCCCGCACCCGGCCCGTCCGCTACCGGCGCCCGTGCAGCCGTCGGGCCGGGCGCCGTGAGGCGGCCGATCAGCGCCAGGGCGGCGATCAGCATCGCCGCCCAGAGCACGGGGCGCATCGGGTGGGGCGTGCGGCGCCGGCGCGCCTCCGCCAGCGTGCGGGCCGGACCCCAGCGCCGGGCGGCGATCCGCGGGCGCGGGCCCTTACCCCAGCTCAGCGGCGATCACCTCCCGGAGCCGCGCGGCGAGCTCCTCGAGCAGGACCGGATCGGGGCCCTCGAGCATGACCCGGATGAGCGGCTCGGTCCCGGACGGCCGCACGAGCACGCGGCCCCGCCCCTTGAGACGGGCCTCCGCCTCCTGCACCGCCTCCACGATGCGGGGCCGGTCTTGCCAGCCGTCCCTCTCGCGCACCCGCACGTTCTCCAGGATCTGGGGGAAACGCTCCACCTGACCGGCCATCTCCGAGAGCGGCCGCCCTGCGCGCACCATCGCCGAGAGGAGCTGGACGCCGGTCAGGATGCCGTCGCCGGTGGTGCCGAGGTGCCCGAAGATCACGTGGCCCGACTGCTCCCCGCCCAGGACGGCGCCGATCTCGAGCATCCGCTCGAGCACGTACCGGTCACCCACCCGGGTTCGCTCCAGGCGGATCCCGTGGCGCTTCAGGAGCAGCTCGAGCCCCAGGTTGCTCATGACGGTGGCCACCACCGTGTCCCCGGCGAGGAGCCCCCGGGCCTTCAGGTCGAGGCCGCAGATGGCCATGATCTGGTCGCCGTCGACGACCTGGCCGCGCTCGTCCACGGCGATGCACCGGTCGGCGTCCCCGTCGTGGGCGATACCCGCGTGGGCTCCGAGGCGGAGGACGGCCTCCTGGAGCGCCTCCGGGTGGGTCGACCCGCAGCGGTCGTTGATGTTGAGGCCGTCGGGTGCGTCGCCCAGGACGTGCACCTCGGCGCCGAGGCGGCGGAACACCGCCGGCGAAAGCCGGTAGGCCGCTCCGTGGCCGCAGTCGACGACGATCCGGAGGCCGGAGAGGTCGGCGGTGGCGGTGCCGGCCACGTACTCCACGTACCGGTCCGCCTCCCCGTGGGCGTCCCGCGCCTCTCCCACGCCGGCTCCTGTCGGCCGCAGCCCGGCAGGCTCCCCGGCGAGCCGCTCGAGCTCGTCCTCGATGGCGTCCGGCAGCTTGTACCCGTCGCGCGAGAAGAACTTGATGCCGTTGTACTCCGCCGGGTTGTGCGAGGCGGAGATGACCACGCCGAAATCCGCCCCCAGGGCACGGGTCAGGTACGCCACTGCCGGCGTGGTCACCACGCCGAGGTCCAGGACGTCCCCTCCGGCCGACTGCACCCCCGCCGCCAGGGCGTGGGCGAGCATCGGGCCGGAGCGCCGCGTGTCGCGGCCGATCAGGGCCACCGGCCGCCGTCCCGCCTGCCCGCCGAGCCGGCCCTGCGCCGCCAGCCGGGCGGCTGCGTGACCGAGGGCGAAGGCCAGCTCCGGCGGGAGCTCGGGGCTGTTGGCCACGCCGCGGACACCGTCGGTACCGAAAAGCCTTCCCATGGGCGCGCGAAGATCCTCCTCCTGAGGGGCTCCTAGCGTAGCGGCCGGCGGGGCCCGGCCCCGATGCCGCCTGCTCCGGCCTATTCGTTCGGGGACTTGGAGATGACCACTTCGACCGCGGAGGGGTTGACGGACACGACGGTGATGCCGGGAGGGGTGTCGTACCGAACCTCCAGCAGGTGCCGGCCGGGCCCGAGCCCCGCAGCGTCCACCCGCACGTCGAACAGGGCGGGGTCGAGCCGGTCGAGAGCCAGCTTGGGCCCTTGCAGGCGCACCGTCACGCCCTCGACGGCCGCGCGGGCCACCAGGCCGGGGCCGACGCCCCGGATCGCCAGCGGGTGGTCTGCCAGCACCCGCTCGGTGCGCAGCTCGGTGACGTTCACGGACACGGTCGCGGACTGGTAGTCCATGCTCTCGGCGCCGGGGGGCAGGATGAGCCCCACCTGGACCGCGAAGGGCCGTGTCTGGCCGGTGAGGTTGATGGGCTCGGTGGCCACTTCCTGCCACCCGTCGTGCCGCTCCCGCGGCCCCCGCACCTTCACCGTGCTGGGCGTGACGGACACGCTGAACGTGTACCCCTCCGGCAGGCTGCCGGCGAAGCGCGGGTGCACGGGCACGTCCCGTGCCGGCGGCAGGCGCACCACGGAGACCTCGACGGGCACCCGCGCCGGGTCGAGGGTCACACCCTGGACCTCCATCCCGGAGGCGTCGACGGCGCTGAGCGACGCCTCTCGCTGCCCGGCGCCGTCCAGGCTCGCCGGATCGACCACGGCTTCGACCCGGGCGACCCGGTCCACGTTGGGCCGCAGTCCGAGGATCTGGACCTGGTCCCGGAGGAGGCGGAGCACGTACTTCTGGTCGCCCCGGGCGATCTCCGGCTGGCCCAGCGTCACCCGCACGGGCCGGGAGACCCGCTGCTCGAGGAAGACGGAGACGACGTTCGGCTCGACCGTGTAGCTGACGGTGGGCGCCAGCCCCCGCACCTGGACCCGCACGGTATGCATCTGGCCGGGGCCGAGCCCGGCCAGGTCGATCACCGCGGCGAGGTCGTCCGGCCGGACCCGCTCCACGTCTCGCGCCGGACCCTGCAGGGTCACGTCGACCGGAGGCAGGGCCTGGGGGGCCTGCAGGACAAGATCGGGGCCGATGTGCTCGGCCCGCAGCGGGACGGCGGTGAGCCGCCGGGTCACGTCCGCGGAGCGCGCGTCGGTGATCTGCACCCACAGGATGAAGGCCAGAAGCAAGGAAAGCAGCCGGACCACGCCGTCCCGCTGCAAGAGCCGCTCCAACGGACGTCCCCCCTCTCCGATCCCGCGCCCGCCGGCCGCGCCCCGGCGGCCCCGTGCCTACCCGTCTCCCGGGCGGAACCGCCACGGCACCCGCACCGGTTGCGGCATCAGGAGGGCCGTGAGCGTTTCCCGCAGGGCCTTCTCGTCGAGGCCCCGGACCAGCCGGCCGCCGTGGGCCACGCTGACCTCCCCGGTCTCCTCGGATACGATCACGGAGACCGCATCGCTGTGCTCGGTCACCCCCACGCCCGCCCGGTGCCTGCTGCCCAGCCGGTGTTCGAGCTCCGTGGCCTCGGCGAGCGGCAGCCAGCAGGCGGCGGCCATGACGCGGCTGCCCCGCAGGATGACCGCGCCGTCGTGGAGCGGGGTGTTGGGGATGAAGATGTTGGTCAGGAGCTCCCAGCTGACATGGCCCTCGATCGGGATGCCGCTGTCGATGAGTTCCCCCAGCCGCGTCTCCCGCTCGATGACCATCAGTGCCCCGGTCTTGTTGCGGGCGAGGATCTCGACAGCCTTGCTCACCTGGTCGATCAGGCGGGGCGGGTCCTCGTCGCCCGGGTCGAGGAAGCCCTTCGTGGGGATCAGGCGCCCACGGCCGATCTGCTCCAGCGCCCGCCGCAGTTCCGGCTGGAAGACGATGGGCAGCGCCACGGACGCCCCGAGCACGACCTTCTCCAGCAGCCAGTTCAACGTGTACAACCTGAGGACCCGGCTGGCGGCCGTGGCGAGAAGCAGGATGAACAGGCCGTTGATGAGCTGGACGGCCCGGGTGCCCCGGATGAGGATGAAGAGCCGGTACAGGACATAGGCTACCAGACCGATGTCCACGAGGGCCAGGAAATACTCTCCCAGCGTGAACCGGGAGAAGTTGGGTATCAGGGGCAACCGGCCTCACCTCGGCCTTTCTCCGTCGCCTCTCATCTTACCACGGCGAGGGCGGTCGGGGCGGAGGTGCGGGCCCCGGACAGGCGCTCTACGGCTGTTCGACCCGGACCTCATCCTCCTCCACCTGGCTGGCGGACGTGTAGTAGGCCAGGCTCTGCAGCTCGATGGTCAGGTCGATGTTCTGGAGGAAGACCCCCTCGGGGACCTTCAGCTTGGCGGGTGCGAAGTTGAGGATCGCCTCCACGCCGGCGCTCACCAGCGCGTCGACCGTCCGCTGTGCCTCCGACGCCGGCACGGCGACGATCCCGATCTTCACGCCCTCCTGCCGGACGACCTGCTCGAGTTCGGACACGCTGCGCACCACCACGTCGCCGATGCGGGTGCCCACCTTCAGGGGGTCCACGTCGAAGATCGCGGCGATCTGCACGTCCTTGTGCTTGGACAGGCTGTAGCGCGCCAGCGCGTAGCCCAGGTGCCCGGCGCCTACCAGGGCGGCCTTCACGCCCTGGTGCAGCCCGAGGATCCGGCTGATCCGCCGCCGGAGGAGGGCGGTGTCGTACCCGACGCCCCGCGTCCCGAACGCCCCGAAGTAGGCCAGGTCCTTCCGGATCTGCTCCGGCGAGAACCCCGTGCGCTCGGCGAGTTCGGCGGAGGAGACAATCGGCACCTCCTGCTCCTGCATCTCCTCGAGCACCCGCAGGTAGACCGGCAACCGCTTGATGGCCGCCTCCGGAATCTTGGGCCTGCGCACGCCCCCCTACCTCCTTCAGCCCGCCCGGGAGATGAAGCGCGCCCGGGTAAGTCGCCAAACCGGGAGGGCATGACCTCCCGGCGTGGGTCAGAACTGGCGGTTCACGACGAACTCGGCGATCCGTTTCAGTGTGTGCCGGCTGGCCAGTTCAGGCACCTTCTCCAGCTGGGCGTACGCCCGGGCGAGGTACTCCTCGGCCCGGGAACGGGCGTACTGCAGCGATCCCGCCTCCTCCAGGATCGTCCGGACGCGCGCCAGGGCCTCGTCGTCGATGGAACGGGCGGCGATCACCCTGTGCAGCTCGGCGGCGCGCCCGCTGTGGGCGAGGGCGTGGAGGACGGGCAGGGTCAGGATCCCCTGCTTCAGGTCGCCCCCGACCGGCTTGCCGACCCGCTCGGCCGCACCGGTGAAGTCGAGGAGGTCGTCGGCGATCTGGAAGCTGATCCCCACGGCCAGGCCGTACTCGTAGAGCGCCTGCACCTGCTCCGGGGAGGCGCCCGCCACCAGCGCCCCGAGCCGGCAGGACTCGGCGATCAGGTACCCCGTCTTCCGGGCGATGCGCTCGAAGTAGTCGGCCTCCGTCTGCCCGGTGTCGAACGCCGTGGCGATCTGCATGAGCTCGCCCCGGCTCATCTCGAAGACCACGTCGGCCATGATCCGGACCACGCGGTTGTCGCCGGTCTGGGCGAGCAGGGAGAACGCCCGGGCGAAGAGGTAGTCTCCGGTTAGCACCGACACGGGGTTGGACCAGCGGACGTTCACGGTCGGCCGGCCGCGGCGGAGCTGGGAGTCGTCGACCACGTCGTCGTGCACGAGGGTGGCCATGTGGATGAGCTCGACCGCGACGGCCACCGGGATCAGGTCACCCAAGCGGCGGCCCGGGAAGCGCGACGCCAGCAAGAGAAGAGCCGGGCGGATGCGCTTGCCGCCGGCCCGCAAGAGATACGTCGAGACCTCCCCGACCAGCCCGTCCTGCGTCGCCAGAGAGGCCTCGATGGCCTCCTCCACCTGCTGCAGTTCGGACTCGATCTCCCCGAACAGCTCCAGCGTGCTCCCGCGGGACGGCAGGGCCTGGGAGTTCACCCGATCACCTGCTTCAATGGATTTGCGGCCCGCCAGCCCTCTCCTTGGCGGGAACCGGCTCGTGAATGCGCCTGTGGCGCCTTTCCGGCTTGCCTGGGCCCCATTGTAACGTATCTGCCGTGCACCGTAAATGGGCTCACGTTCACAAGGCCGGGCCCGAGCCTTCCGGGAAGAGGCCGGCCGCCAGCCGCAGGATCTGCCGCATCCGGTGGTTGGCCCCCGACTTGCCCACGGGCGGGTGACACAGCTCCCCGAGCTCGCGCAGGCTCAGGTCCGGGTGCTGCAGGCGCAGCTCCGCCATCTCCCGCAGCGCCGGGGAGAGCCTGCCCAGGAGCCCGGCCGCCGCCAGGCGGCGGATCGACTCCGCCTGCCGGGCGCCGGTCTCCACCGTCTTCTGCATGTTGGCCGCTTCCGCGTTCACTTCGCGGTTGATCCGGTTCTTGACCTCCTTGAGCACCCGCACGTCCTCGTACCGGAGGCGCTGCTGGTGCGCCCCCACGAGCCCCAGGAACCGCACCACGTGGGCGGCTTCCTTCACGTACACGACCACCGACTCCCGCCGCCGCGCCACCCGCGCCGGCAGGCCGAGTCGTCCGAGCAGCCGCGCCAGGTGCTCGGCCACCTCGGGCCCGGGGCTGGTGAGCTCGAGGTGGTGGCCGCGATCCGGCCGGCTGACCCACCCCGCGCCCAGGAAGAAGCCCCGCAGGAAGGCCCGGGCGTCGCAGTCCCGCTCCCACACGGAAGGCGGGAGTTCAGACCGGAGCTCGCCGCCCGGACCCAGGATGGAGGCCGCCTGCAGGAGCGCCACCAGCTCCGGCTGGGGCGGCACGCGCACCCGGAAGGTGAGACCCTTGCGGAGCCGCCGCCGGCGCTCGACCACCACCTCGGTCCGCACGCCGGCCTCCTCGCGCAGGAGCCGGAGCGCCTTGCGGGCAGTGGCGGCGTGGCCGGTCTCCAGGGTGAGGCCGACCTGTCCCCCGCCCCGCAGGCTCAGGATCCCCGCCGCGCGCACGAGGCCGGCGAGCTCCGCCCGCCGGTCGCAGGCGTCGGAGGGCCACACCCGCGACAGCTCGTCCCGCACGCCGGCGGAAAAGGGGGCCTGGTCGCTCATGGACGATCCCTGCGCGCCGCCCCGGGCGCCGCCTCCGGTTGCGGCCCCCCGCCGGCCGGGGCGCCGGACCGCGTGGGGGCCGGCGCCGCCTCGCCGGCGCGACGGGCCAGCAGGCGCTCCTGCTCGCGCAGGCGCTGGCGCAACCAGAGCTGGTCCCACGGCGGCCGGTCGGCCCGGGACGGGTGGACAAGCATGAGGCGGGCGATCACCGTCGCCAGCCGGCCGGGGTGGTGGCGTACCAGATCGGCGTCCGTGTCGGCGACGTCGGCGCGGACCACCTGGACGCCCAGGCGCTCGATCTCGGCCACGTCCACGGGTACCGGCCGCGCCCCCTGCGTGGCGTAGCGCTGCTCGACGTGCGCCGGCACCGGGGCGGTGTTGACGACCACCCAGTCGATCAGCCCCTGCCCGGCGTGGGCGAGGATCGCCCGGACGTGGTCGGCGGCCGTGTACGCGTCCGTCTCGCCGGGCTGGGTCATGACGTTGCAGACGTAGATCTTCACGGCGGGGGAACGACGGATGGCCTCGGCGATCCCGGGGACCAGGAGGTTGGGGAGGATGCTGGTGTAGAGGCTGCCCGGCCCCAGGACGATGGCGTCGGCCTCGGCGATGGCCTGCAGGGCGTCGGCCACGGGCGCGGCGTCGGGCGGGTCCAGGAAGACCCGCCGGACGGCCCCGCCCGCCCGGGCGATGGCCGACTCGCCGGCGACCACGCGCCCGTCGGCCAGCTCGGCGTGCAGGCGGACGTCGTCCAGGGTCGACGGGATCACGCGGCCCCGGACCGCCAGCACCTGGCTGGAGGCACGCACGGCCTCGTAGAAGTCGCCGGTGGCCTCGGTCATGGCGAGGATGAAGAGATTGCCGAAGCTGTGGCCGGAGAGCCCCTCGCCCTGCTCGAAGCGGTGCTGGAACAGCCGCTCCATGAGGGGCTCGGTGTCCGCCAGGGCGACCAGGCAGTTGCGGATGTCCCCCGGGGGCAGGATGCCGAACTCGCTGCGCAAGCGGCCGGAGGAGCCGCCGTCGTCCGCCACGGTGACGATGGCGGTCAGGTTCGCCGTGTACTCCTTCAGGCCGCGCAGGACGGCCGGCAGCCCCGTCCCGCCGCCGATGGCCACCACCCGCGGCCCCCGGAAGAGCTGCCGCCGCCGGTAGAACTTCTCCGCCATGCCCCGCTCGCCGGGGTTCAGGGTCTCGAGCACGCTGCGGACCAGGCCATACACCGACGCAGCCGCCAGGCCCACGCCGGCCAAGGCGAGCAGCCCGGCGACGAGCCCCGAGGGGACGGGCCCGCGGGCCGTGGCCCACCGGGTGAGAGCGCCCTCCAGGCGGGCGAAGAGGCGGCCCTGCTCGAGGACGACCGAAACGCTCAGGCCCAGCAGCGCGATGCCGGCCGCGAACAGGAGCAGCCAGCGCTTGAGGCCGAGGCCGGGTTGGAACCAGCGCCAGATCCGGTTCATTCTCGCTCCTCTGCCCGGACCGCCCGGGCGTCGCGGTGCTCGACCGTCACCCGGTAGCCGCGCTCGCCCAGCCACTGGGCCAGCTGGCGCGCGACCACCACCGACCGGTGCTGGCCTCCGGTGCACCCCACCGCGATGGTGAGCTGGGTCTTGCCCTCGGCCTCGTACTGCGGCAGGAGGAAGCCCAGGAGACCCTGCAGGCGCCGCAGGAACTTCCGGGTGACGGCCCAGCGGTTGACGTACTCCTCCACGGCCGGGTCCTCGCCCGTGCGGTCGCGGAGCGACTGCACGTAATGCGGGTTCGGAAGGAAGCGGACGTCGAAGACGAGGTCGGCATCCATGGGCAGGCCGTGCTTGAAGCCGAACGACACGACGTGGACCAGGAGGCCGGGGCGCCCGTTCTGCGAGTCCTGCCCGAGCAGTTTGACGATCTCCTGGCGAAGCTGGTTCACCGTCATGTTCGATGTGTCGACGATGTACCCGGCGCGACCCCTGAGCTCCTCGAGGAGGCGGCGCTCCCGGCGGATCGCCTCCTCAATGCGGCCTTCCGCCGCCAGCGGGTGGCGGTGCCGGGACTCCTTGTACCGGCGGACCAGGACGGCGTCGGACGCTTCCAGGAAGAGGATCGTGTAGGGATAGCCGGCACGCTCCAGCTCGTCGAGCGCGCTCAGGGTCTGGGAGAAGAACTCCCCGCCCCGGATGTCGATGCCCAGCGCCAGGCGGCTGATCTTCCCCTCGGATTGTACGCAGAGTTCCGCCATTTTAGGAATGAAGGCGGGGGGCAGGTTGTCGACGCAGAAGTAGCCAACGTCCTCCAGACTCTTGAGGGCCTCCGTCTTCCCGGCCCCGCTGAGGCCGGTGACGATGACCAGCCGCACGTTCGGCTGCACGTCGGATCACCTCGGGGCCGTGCCGGACCCGGGAGGCGACACGGTCACCTCGGAAGTTCGCCCCCGCTCTCCCCCTTCCTGCCGGATCTCGCTGCCACCCCGGCCGGCGGGGCGGCCGGTCGCGGCGGCCGCGCGGCGCGGCAGGTCGGGCCCGCCGCGTGCACCGACCACCTGCTCCGGGCCGACACCGGCCGCCCGGGCCAGCGCCACGGCCCGGTCCAGGTCCCCGACCCGCTCCGGGGCGTGGGCGTCGGAGCCGAGCGAGAAGAGCGCCCCCTCCCGGGCGGCGATGCGGCAGTATTCCACGGTCATGTGCTCGTGGCCGGCGCTCAGCTCCAGCGCCGTGCCCCGCCCGGCGCACGCCCGGGCCAGCTCCCGGGTGTCGACGTCGAAGCCCCATCCCGGGTGCGCGACGATGTCGACGGAGTGGCGCAGCACCGCCTGCACCAGGGCGCGGGTGGCGACCTCCCTGGCCCGGGCCCGGACGCGGGGGGAGGGCCACCCGCGCGCGGCGTAGTGGGGGCCGAGGAGCCGCCAGGCGTCCCGCAGGGTCGGCGGCAGGACGGTCGGGTGCAGCGCGACGATCACCAGGTCGAGGGAGGACAGGAGGTCCGCCGGGACGTCGAGGTCGCCCTCCGGGGTCACGACGTTGGCCTCCACCCCCGCCAGGACCCGCAGCCCGGGCACCCGCGCCCGCACGCGCGCCACGTCCCGCTGCATCGCCCGGAGGCCGTCCGCCGTCGCCCGGATCCAGGGCCAGCTGCGGGGGCCGTGGTCGGCGATGCCCACCGCCTCCAGCCCGCGCGCCAGGGCCGCCCGGACGTTGTCCTCCACCGTGCCGCGGCCGTGGCTGTAGCGTGTGTGGGTGTGGTAGTCGGCGACGATCTCCATCGGTCGTCGTGTGCGCCGGCCGCGGCCTACCCGGCAACCCCGCGCATCAGCGCCTCTCCCCGTTCCTGGGGTCGGACGAGGTACGCGTAGCGGGACGGATCGGCAGCCGCCGCCCGGTACAGCGGGACGGCGGGGTCCAGGCCCAGGTCCGGTTGCGGGGCGGCGGACACGACCCGGAGGGACGGCACGGCCCCGTAGAGGGGGTTGGGCACGAACCGCGGCTCGCCGCCGTCGCCGGTCACGCAGTAGTACGCGCCGCCCCGCCTCAGCCGGTAGGGTTCGTACAGGGAGCGGAAGTCCTTCTCGACCAGGTTGGACATGACGAGGACGTCCGGCCCGGGGTTGATCGTGATGTGGCCGTAACCGGGCGGGATCAGGACCTTGTCACCCGGGGTCGCCTTCACCAGCACCACGTCCGACACCCCGTCTCCGCTGCGGCGCTGGAGCAGGTACCAGGCCGTGCCGTGGAGCACCTCGTAGATCTCCGGGTAGGGCAGGTTCGCCCCGGGCACGTCCGGGTGGTAGTGGCCGGCCGTCTTGGCGAACTCCCGTCCCACCCGCACGGGGAGGATCACGGTGATGTCGTAGCGCAGGCCGTGCGCGTGCAGCCGCTCCCGGTCCTGCGGGAACCCGACGTCCCGATACATGTAGTAGAGCTCGTCCGGCCCCGACGCGGCCGGATCCTCCAGGACCTCCCGCATCTCGGCCAGCGTCCGTACCGCCGGGGTCACGGGCGGCAGGCCGCCCCTGAACTCGAGGCGCCCTGTCCCGGGGTCGACCGCCAGCGGCAGCGCGGCCTTGCCCTCCAGACTCGTGAGCACGCGACCACTCCTTCGCCCTTGCGGATCGGAGGCCGGGCACGCATGCGACCCCCGCTTCATTCTACCCCAGGACGGGAAGCTCATCGCTCGCGTGCGGCGCCCGCCGGTGCCGCCGGAGGCAGGCCCGGTGCGTTGGGACCAACCTGCGTCCGGCACGGGGCACGCCCGGGAAGCCACTTCGCCAGACGGGGTCGTAGGCGGCGACCGTTGTTCCATCGGGAGGGACACGAGTCCGCGCGGCAGGGCATCTGCAGTTTTTGCAGATCGGCGGCCCGTAAAGTGCGGGGCGGAGCGCGCGGTCCGGGCGGCTGGAACCTGGTAGAATGGAGGTGTACCGCCGGTTCCACCCACCCTTCCCGTGAAAGGTCGGCTCCGCTTGGCTCACTCTGGCGTCCGCAACCGTCCCGGGGGCCCGCCGTCCCTGGCCCGTGCGAACGCCTACTTCGCCGCCGCCGTGGCGGCGGGGTGGCTCACGGCCCCGCTCCAGCAGCGGCTGGGTCTGGCCGGGGTGACGGTGTCCCAGGTCCTCCTGTTCGTGGTCCTCCCCCTCCTCTTCAGCCGCGGCCACGCCGTGCGGGAGACGTTCCGGCTGCGGCCGGTGAGCACAGAGGTCGTGGCGCGCAGCCTCCTGGCGGGGGGACTGGCCTGGGTGGCGGCCCAGGGCGTCGCCGCCGCCATCGTCCTGGGCATGCTGGCCGTGGGCGCCCGGCCGCCCAACCCGTACGCGGTGCTCCTCGCCCCGGGAACCCCGGCATGGGTCCTGATCCTCTTCATGGCCGGGGTGCCGGCGCTCGCGGAGGAGTTCGCCTTCCGGGGGCTCGTCCTCTCCGGTTACCGCTCGCTGGGCCCGAGCGCCGCCTGGGTCGCCGCCGGCCTCCTCTTCGGCCTCATGCACATGTCCCTGCTCCGGCTGCCCAACCTCGCCGGGCTGGGCATGCTCTTCGCCTACGCGGTGCAGCGAACCGGCTCGCTGATCCCCGCCGTGGTCATGCACTTCACCAACAACGCCCTGACACTGGGGTTGTACCTCGCCGCCGGCCGGCCGGACAGCGTCCCGGAGACGGCGAGCGCCGCCGGCCCGGGGGCTCTCCTCTGGATCGTGCTCGGCGCCGCCACCCTCCCGGCGCTTCGGGCCGCCGTGCGCGGGCTGCACGGGCCCCGCGGCGTCCGGGCGCCCGCGGCCCTCGCGGATGGCGGGCCCCCGCCCTCGGGAGCCGAAACCGACGCCGCAGAGCCCGAGGCGCCGGTGGCAGTGGGGCCACGGACAGCCGCAGGCCCCGGACCGGTGGTCCGGGGCCTGGAGGACTGGCTGCCGCTCCTTCTGGCACTGCCGCTCATCCTGCCGATGATGGCGGCCGAGGTGCACCAAGCCTTCGCGAGCGGCTAGCCGGGCCGGCGCGCGGCGGCCGGCGTATCACCCCGCGGCGGCGCGCGCCGCCGGCGGGACGTAGACGCAGGAAGGATCGCTGGCAAGGTGGTCGCCCGTCAAGGCCCAGGCCCGGGCCCGGGACCCGCCGCAGACGAACCGGTACTCGCAGACCCCGCACTTGCCCTTGAGGAGGTCGGGGTTGCGCAGCTCCCGGAAGAGCGGGGACTCGCGGTAGATCTTCGCCAGCGGCTGCTCGCGCACGTTGCCGGCGACGAGGGGCAGGAACCCGCTGGGGCAGACCTCGCCGATGTGCGAGATGAACACGAAGCCGCGGGCGTCGTTCACGCCGTACGACCCGAACCGGCCCGGCAGGGGGATGTCCGGCGCGTACGTCGGGGCGCCGCCTGCAGCCCCGTCACCCCGCCCGGGCGCCACGCGGGCCGGCCCCGGCAGCTCGCCGCCCATCTGCAGGGCGACCCGCCGGTAGAACGGCGCCTCCGTGGTCTTCACGGCGAACGGCACGCGGCCGCTCAGTTCCCACGCCCAGCGCAGGACCCGCTCGTGTTCCTCCGGGCTCACGAGGTCCTCGGCGACCCCCCGGCCGACCGGCACCAGGAAGAACAAGCTCCACAGCACGGCCCCGAGCTCCTCGACCAGCCGGGCGATGTCTTCCAGCTCGCCGATGCTGTACCGGGAGATGGTGGTGTTGATCTGCACCTCCATCCCCGCCTCGCGCGCGTAGCGGATGCCGTTCATGGTCCAGTCGAACGAGCCGCGGACCTTGCGGAAGGCGTCGTGGGTCTCGGCGCTGGCGCCGTCGAGGCTGAACGAAACCCGCCGGAGCCCGGCCTCGGCGGCCTTGCGCATTGCCTCGCGCTTCACCAGGGCGGTGCCGCTGGGGCTCGACGAGACCCGCAGGCCGATCGAGGTACCGTAGCGGATGAGGTCATAGAAGTCCGGGCGCATGAGGGGATCGCCGCCCGTGAGGACGAAGACCGGGCTCCCCAGCTCCCGCACCTGGTCCATGAGCCGGTAACCCTCTTCGGTGGTGAGCTCCAGCGGGTTCCGGTGGGGGATCGCCTCTGCCCGGCAGTGCTTGCAGGCCAGGGCGCAGGCCCGGGTGATCTCCCAGATCACCACCAGGGGCCTCTCGTCGAAGTCCCAGGTCTTGGGCTGAAACACCGGTGCTCACTCCTCCGGGGTGACCGGCGCAGGGGCTGGCCCTGCCCGCCCCTAACGTAGCCGGGAAACGCGCTCCGGGCCGTGACGGACATCACGCACCGTGGGGGACTCTTTGCCGGGTGCCGTCTGCCTTCCTGCAAGGCCTCCGCCCCCGCATACTCCCGGGGGTACTTGAGCCCGGCAGGCCCGCACGGTAAAGTAAGGGCAGACCAACGTTCAGGGAGCGTCGTCCATGCAGCGCTGGCTCAACATCGCGGCAGGAGCCCTGGTGGCGCTCGCCCTTCTCGGCGGCGTGCTCCGCCCGTCCGCCCTGCCCGGCGGGGGGCAGGTGCGTCCCGAGCCGGGGTACCTGGCACCGGAGATCGCGGGCCAGTCGCCCGACGGGCAGCCCATGCGCCTGTCCGCCCTGCGGGGCAAGGCGGTCTTCGTCAACTTCTGGGCGAGCTGGTGCCCGCCGTGCCGGCTGGAGATGCCGGACATCGACCGCCTGGCGCAGGACCTGCCCGAAGGCACGGCCATCTTCACCGTGAACGCCACGGACACCGAGTCGTCCCCCGACATGGTCCGGCGCTTCCTCGAGGTGACCGGCTACCGCTTCCCGGTCGTCATGGACCCGCGGGGCGAGGCCATGGCGGCCTACCGGGTGAGCGGCCTGCCGACGAGCTTCTTCATCGACCCGGACGGAGTGATCACGCGCCGCGTCACCGGCCCCCTGACCCTGCAGGCGATGCAGGCCGAACTCCAGGCAGCCCTGCGGGGCGCGCCGGGGACCACCGGGGGCGGCGCCTGGACGCTGCCGCAGGTCCCGGAGACCGTGAGCGTGGGCGGGGCCCAGGTGCGGGTATCCATCCTCCTCCTGATCCTCGGCGCCGTGCTGGCCGCGGCGCTGTCGGCCCCCGCCCTGCGGCGGCGGGGCCTTCCCGCCGGGGCGGCGGACGACCTCCTGATCGGCCTCCTGCTGGGCGGCTTCCTGGGGAGCCGGGTGGCGGCGGTGGTCGCGGACCCTGTCACCTACCTGACCCACCCGGCAACCCTCCTCGCCGCCACCGGCGGGACCGCCGCGTGGGTCGGCAGCACGCTCGGCGTGGCGCTGGGAGCCGGGTGGGCGCTACGCCGGTTCGCCCGCGAGCCGTCCGGCCGCCGCGACCCGGAGCGCCCGCGGCGGGTGCTGGACACCCTGGCCGCGCCGCTCCTCGCCGGCGGGGCGGTGGCCGCTGCGGGCGCGGTCGGGCTCGGGGCGGCCGCCGGCCTGGCGCTCGCGGCGGCCGGCACGGCGCGCCTCGGCCGGAGCGGCCGGCCCGGCCACGCGGCCCTGGGCGCGGCCGTCTTCGCCAGCCTCGGCCTGGTGCTCGGCGACTTCTTCCGTCTGGCTCCCGTGGTCTGGGGTGGGCTCTCGGCCCTACAGATCACGGCGACGGTCGTGGGGCTGGCCGCCGCCTGGCTGGCCGGCCGGCTCGCCCGCCCGGCGGGCGGCGATCCCCCTGCGAGCCCGCTGGCGGGGGCCGCCGGTCACGGGTCCAGCAGGACGAACGCGTAACCCCGCTCCCTGAGCCCGGCGATGATGTCGGGCAGCGCCTGGGCCGTCCACGGCAGCGTGTCGTGCATCAGGATGACTGCGCCCGGGTGCAGCACGGTGGCACCGGGGGCAGGGGGCTTCTCGGCCAGCACGTACCGGACGACCTCGGCCGGGTCTTTCCGCGTGTTGGCGAGCACCCAGTCCTGCGAGCCGTGGCTCCAGTTGATCAGTTCCAGGCCGAGTTCCTTCACCACGGCCAGCACGTCCGCGTTGTACATCCCGTTGGGCGGGCGGAAGTACCGGACGCGCTGGCCGGTCACGCGCTCGACGACCTGGTTCACGGGCTCGATCTCGGCGCGGATGGCGTCCCGCCCCTGGAGCCGCGTCAGCAGCGTGTGGTTCACCGTGTGGGTGCCGATCCGATGCCCCTCCTCGTGGATCCGGCGCAGCAGGTCCTCGTTCTTGGCGCCGTACCCGGTGACGAAGAAGAGCGCCTTCACGTTTTCCCGCTTGAGCACGTCGAGGATGAGCGGGGTCGTCTCGGGCTTGGGGCCGTCGTCGAAGGTGAGCATGACGACCTTCTTGCCCTTGGCCCGGGGGTCGTCGGAGCGCAGGGGCGCGCCGATCGAGGGGACGTACCAGTGGATCGTCTCCTCGGAGGGCCCGGCCGGACGGGTCGGTCCGGGCGGCGCGGTGCCCGCGGGGGCCTGCCCGACGGGCGCGGCCGGGGCCGTGGCCTGACCGGGCGGGTTGCCACTGGGGGCGACCGGTGCGGGGGCCGGGGCGGAGGATCCGGTGCCCTGTGCGGGCGAGCCCGACGGTCCCGGCGCGGCCTTACCGGATCCGGGGGCGGAACGCACGCCGCAGGCGGCGAGGAGAAGGGCCGCCGCGACCGTGGCGGCGAGCCGCAAGGCGTCTCGCATGCTCTCCCTCTTTCGTGGTCGGGTGAGGGACCCGGGCACCGGACGGGCTACTCCGCCTCGCGCTGCTGCTCCAGGTACTCCACCAGCCGCTCGGCGGCCTCCCGCGTCATCCCGGGCACGGCGGCGAGCTCCTCGGCCGTCGCCTCCCGGATGCGGCGCAGCGACCCGAAGGCCCGCAGGAGCGCCCGCTTGCGCTTGGGCCCGATGCCCGGGGCGCCGTCCAGCACGGACCGGCTCATCCCCTTGCGGTGCAGCTGGCGGTGGTACGTCACGGCGAAGCGGTGGGTCTCGTCACGCACGCGCTGGAGGAGGTGCAGGCCCGCCGACCCCCGGGGGAGGACGATCGGCTCCCGGCGCCCCTCGGCGAAGAGGAGTTCCTCCTCCTTCGCCAGTCCGAACGTGGGGATGGACTCGAGCCCCAGCTCCCGCAGCGCCTCCCGGGCGGCGGACAGCTGGCCCTTGCCGCCGTCGATGATGAGAAGGTCCGGGAAGGCCGCGAACTTCGGCTCTTCCGGGATCCGCCGGGCCAGCCCGTCCCGGCGCCGGCGGGCACGGCCGGCCCCATGGGTCCCGTCCGCAGCGGCCACGCCGGCAGCAGCCCCGGCGTCCGCAGCCGCGCCGTCTCCCGCCGCGACCACGGCGGCGGCCGCCTGCGCCTCCGCCCGGGCCCGGGCCAGCGCCTCCCGCTCGGCCAGGCCCCGCTTGAAGCGCCGGGTGATCGCCTCGGCCATGTTGGCGAAGTCGTCGTTGCGGTCGACGCGCATCTTGAACTTGCGGTAGTCGGACTTCTTGGGCTCGCCGTCCTCGAAGACCACCATGGCGGCGACCACGTCGGCTCCCTGGACGTGCGAGACGTCGAAGCACTCGATCCGCCGCGGCGGCGCGGGCAGGCTCAGCGCCGCCTGCAGCTCGGCCAGCGCTCCCTCCGTCGCCCGGCGCTCATGCTCGCGCGCCTGCTGGCGCTCGGCCATCGACTCCTCGGCGTTCTGGATGACGAGCTCGACCAGCCGGCGCTTCTCGCCCCGCTGCGGGCAGGCGATGCTCACCCTGGCGCCCCGCTTCTCGCTGAGCCACCGGGCGAGGAGGTCTTCCTCCTCCAGCGGGTCGGAGACGAGGATCTCCGGCGGGATGAAGTTCGTGCGGTTGTAGTGCTGCTGGATGAAGGCGGAGAGGATCTCGCCGCCCGATAGCCCATCGGTGTTGGCGAGGAAGAACTGGTCCCGTCCGACCAGCTTGCCCTGGCGGACGAAGAAGACCTGGACGCAGGCCTCGTCCTGGTCGCGGGCGTAGGCGATGACGTCCCGGTCCGCCATCTCGCTCGAGATGATCTTCTGGCGCTCGGCCACCTTCTCGACGGCCCGGATGCGATCCCGGATCTCCGCCGCCCGCTCGAACTCGAGGTTCTCCGCCGCCCGCTCCATGTCGGCGCGCAGGCGCTGGAGGACGTCGTCCACCTTTCCATCCAGGAAGGCCGCGACGTCCCGGACGGCCTGCTCGTACGCCGCGTGCTGCTCGAAGTCCGGAAGGCACGGGCCCAGGCAACGGCCGATGTGAAGCTGCAGGCACCCCCGCGGGTACCGGGAGGGATCGCTGCAGGTGCGCAGCGGGAAGAGACGCCGGAGCAGCTTGAGCGTCTCGTGCACGGCGCCGGAGGTCGTGTACGGGCCGAAGTACCGGGAGCCGTCCCGGCGCATCTGCCGGGCGATGAGCACCCGGGGCCACTTCTCGTGCAGGGTCAGCCGCAGGTAGGGGTAGTGCTTGTCGTCCCGCAGCTTGACGTTGTACTTCGGCTTGTGGCGCTTGATGAGGTTCGACTCGAGGATGAGCGCCTCGACCTCGTTGTCGGTGACGATGTGCTCGATCGAGGCGATCTGCCCGACCATCCGCTGCACCTTGGGCGGCAGGTTCCGGCTGGCCTGGAAGTACTGCCGCACCCGGTGCCGGAGGCTGCGGGCCTTGCCCACGTACAGGATCCGGCCCTCGCCGTCCCGGTAGATGTACACCCCGGGCCGGTCCGGCAGCGCCTGCAGCTGTGCCTCCAGGTCCATCCGTCCACCTCGCTCCCGCCCGGCGCCACGTGCAGGCACCTCTATTCTACTGTATGCCGCGGCCGGCCCCCCTCGCCGGGTGCCGCCCGCCTGCCGGCTGCCGGCCTCTCGCCTCGCGACCTACGCCTTGCGGCCGGCGACCGCCGGCGCCGGCGGGACGGCCTCCGGGACCGCCCGCTGCACCCACAGGATGTTGAGGGCGATGGCCGCGGCGGTGACCCAGAACACCATCCGCTGGCCCAGGAACCCGGCCACGAGGCCACCGGCCAGGGGCCCCACCGTATTTCCGAGGAACACGGCGCTGTTCACGACCCCGAACGCCCGACCCTGGAACTCGCTGCCCGCCGCCTGGGCGACCAGGGCGCTGGCCGCCGGCTGAATGCCGCCCAGGGCGAGGCCGACCAGGAACCGCAGGACGAGCAGCTGCCACGCCTGCGTCACGAACGACTGCAGCGCGTAGAGAACCGTCGCGGCGCCAAGACTCCAGAGGAGGACGCGGCGGTGGCCCAGGCGGTCGCCCGTGCGACCCAGGATCGGGGCGGAGATCACGGTGGCGATGCCCGCGGCCGAGAACACCGCACCCGCCATGATGTCGACCCAGTGCTCCGGGGTTTCCAGGTTCTTCAGGAAGAGCGTGAGGATCGGTTCCACGGTGAGGAGGCCGAAGAAGTTCAGGAAGTAGACCACGGTCATCGCCAGGAGCACGGGGTTCTGGACGACGTGGCGGAGGTCGGCCGCCAGGGTCGCCCGCGCCCTGGCCGGCGGCGGCTCGAACCGCTCGCGGACGAAGACCAGCACCGCGGTCGCCGCCGTCACGCAGGCGGCGGCAGTGAGGAAGAAGATCGGCCGGTAGCTGCCGATCGCCTTCGCCAGCACCCCGCCGATCAGCGGCCCGATGATGTTGCCGGCCCCGCTGGCCGTCTGCAGGATCCCCAGGGCGTAGCCGGTATGCTCCGCCGGCGTGTTGGCCGCCGCGAAGGCGACCGCAGCCGGGATGAAGCCGGAGAACACGCCCTGCAGGAGGCGCAGGCCGAACAGGTGCCACACGCTCGTGGCCAGGCCCATGAGCAGGACGGCGACGGACATCCCGTACCCCGAGCGGAGCATCTGGAGCTTGCGGCCGGTGCGGTCGGCGATGGCGCCCCAGATCGGCGAGAAGATGGCCATCATGGCGAAGTTCGCCGCGAACACCACGCCCGACCACAGCTGCACCTGCGCCGGATCCCTGACCCCGAGCTCCTCCTGGATGTACAGCGGGAGGAACGGGATCACGAGGCTGAACCCGGCCGAGACCACGAAGTTCGCCGCCCAGAGGACGTACAGGTTCCGGCGCCAGCCCTGCAAGTCGTACACTTCCCGACCCGAAACGTGAGATGCGCTTAACGTCTTAGCACATCCGCGGGCGGTTGTCCACCGCCGGCCGGGCACCGCAGCCCATGATCCGCACGCCGCCCATCATCCGCCCATCATCCGCCGCCCATCATGGCCGGATAACATTTCGGGAGGAGATGGTGGGGACAACAAAGAATGAGACCTCACCTGGTAGGTTGCGGTAGCAACCATCCCGACAAGGCC
Organism: Caldinitratiruptor microaerophilus; assembly: GCF_025999835.1. NCBI lineage: Bacteria > Bacillati > Bacillota > Clostridia > Eubacteriales > Symbiobacteriaceae > Caldinitratiruptor > Caldinitratiruptor microaerophilus. Next base: position 2,823,621 of record NZ_AP025628.1, read on the forward strand.
TGGTAATGGGTGAGGTCTCGATGTGGCTAGTTCGTGAGATCATGGACCTAATCCTGCTGCTGGTGCATGGGATCTCGGAGTTGCTGCGGACCCGCCACGACTTCATGGAACTGGAGAAGGGGATCTTCCGGCTGGTGCAGGAGGTGGCGCGACGGGCGCTGGTGCTGGCGTTGCACCGGCTGGACGACGAGCTGATGCGCCGGCGGGACGCGGCGCGATATGAGTTGGTGCACAGCAAGCCGCGGACGATCGTGACGCCGTTTGGGAAGGTGCAGGTGCGGCGGCGGTACTACCGGGACCGTCAGAGCGGGGAAGGCCATTTCCTGCTGGACGAGGCGCTGGGGTGGACAGCCCGCCAGCGGCTGTCGCCGTGGGCCACAGAACTGGCGGTGGCGATGGCCGCGGAGATGCCGTACCACCGGGCGGCGGCGGTGCTGGCGAAGCTCACGCTGGGGGGCATGGATGTCCGAGCGATGAGCGTCTGGCGTGAGGTCCAGGAGGTGGGCGCTGTACGGGTGGAGCAAGCCGAAGCGCAGCGCCGTGCAGTGTTCGACCGTGGCGAGGTGCCGGCGGGGCAGCGGCGGACCGAGCGGTTGCGGATTGAGGTGGACGAGGTGGTGGTCCAAGGCCGTGGTCCCCGGGGAGCCCACAGGCACCTGGGGCTGAAGCTGGCGGTCGGCTATGAGGGCAAAGAGCAAGTCGGGCAAAACCGGTGGCAACTGGTAGAGCGCCGGGTGACCGCAGGCTTGGCCAGTGCGGAGGTCTTCTCGGAGCAGACGTATGCGGATTTCGGCAGCAAGTGGGATCTGAGTGCGGTACAGGACGTGGTGGTGGGCGGCGACGGTGCCCCGTGGGTGAAGCAGTGGGCGGGGACGTTTGCCGGAGCGAGGTACCAGCTGGACCCGTTCCACCTCCGCCGGGCGCTGCTGGAGGGTCTGTCGCATGACGAGGAGGCCTACCGGAAGGCGGTGGAGGCCCTGAAGGTCAAGGACTGGAGCCAGGTGGAGCAGGTGCTGGCGACGGCCGAGCGGGCCAGTCGTGGGGCGCAGCGCAAGCGTGTGGCAGGGCTGCGGAAGTACCTGCAGGAGAACTGGGACGGCATCTGCCGTTCCGGGGCCGCAGACAGTTTGGGCACCATTGAGGGGCAGGTGTTCCACCATGTCGCCCGACGGATGAAGCGCCATGGAGCGCAGTGGAGTGACAGGGGAGCGGACCATCTGGTGCGGCTGCTGGCGGCCCGGGCGAACGGGGAATTGGCGGTGATGGGGCGGCAGGCCTGGCCGATGCAGTCGGAGGTGTTGCGCCAGGCAACCGGCTCGACGGCGATTCGGGTGCAGCCCGGGGAACTGAATGATCCGGAGGCATGGCTGCGGGTGAACCTGCCGGCGCTCAGCGGACCAGCTGCCGGCTCGCCGTGGGTCAAGTACGTGCTACGTGAGCTTGTGAGGGCGCTGCCGCGGAGTGCATAACGAACCAAAAAATTCGGGCCTTGTCGGGTCACCTACCGAAGCTTGACACGGCCGCCCATCATCCGCCGCTTGACAGGCAGGAGGGCCGTGCCATAAACTCATGCTCAAATCCAGCTCCGGAAAAGACGCACCAGAAGGTCGAGTACCCGGGCGCCGGGCGGCGCCAGAGAGCGGGGCCGTCGGCTGAAAGCCCCGCCCGCAGGGTCCGGGGAAAATCCCCTTCGAGTCGCCACCCGAACGGCGCGCGGCGCCCGCCCGGTGCCGGGCCCAGTAGGCGTGGACGGGACTCCCCCGTTACCGGGAGGCGGTATAAGCCGCCGTCCGCCCCGCCGGGCGGACGGCCGGGAGCCCGGTCCGACCGGGCGACGGCGGGCGGCCGTACCGACGAGCGGGCCGCTTCCGGCGGGCGGTCAATCAGGGTGGTACCACGGGAGGCGTCGCCTCTCGCCCCTGCGGGCGAGAGGCGATTTCCTTTTTCGCCGCCCGGGGGCGGCAGATCGGGAGCAGGGAGGTCATGCGCGTGCAGCCTTCGGTCGTGCTCTACGACACCACACTGCGGGACGGGAGCCAGCGGGCCGGGATCAGCTTCACGGTGGCCGACAAGGTCCGGATCGCCCGGCGGCTCGACGAGTTCGGCATGCACTACGTCGAGGGCGGCTGGCCGGGATCGAACCCCAAGGACGCGGAGTTCTTCCGCCTCATGCAGGACGAGCCGCTGCGGCGGGCCCGGCTCGTCGCCTTCTCCTCCACCCGCCGTCCGGGCGTCCGCTGCGAGGACGACATCATCCTGCGCCAGCTCCTGGACGCCGGAACGCAGGCCACGTGCATCGTGGGCAAGTCGTGGGACTTCCACGTGACCGGGGCGCTGGGGACCACGCTGGAGGAGAACCTCGCGATGATCGGCGAGACCGTCGCCTTCCTGCGCGCCCGCGGCCGGGAGGTCATCTACGACGCGGAGCACTTCTTCGACGGGTTCAAGGCGAACCCGGAGTACGCCCTCGCCACCCTGCGGGCGGCCGCGGACGCCGGCGCCGACTGGGTCGTCCTGTGCGATACGAACGGCGGCACGCTGCCGCACGAGGTGGAAGACATCGTCGCGATGGTGCGGGAGGCGCTGCCGGGCGTGCGGCTGGGCATCCACACGCATGACGACAGCGGCGTGGCCGTCGCCAACACCCTCGCCGCCGTCCGGGCCGGCTGCACCATGGTGCAGGGCACCGTCAACGGCTACGGCGAGCGCTGCGGCAACGCGAACCTGTGCGCGGTGATCCCGAACCTGCAGCTCAAGCTCGGCTACGCATGCGTGGAGCCAGAGGCTCTCAAGGGGCTCACCGCCCTCGCCGGCTTCGTCAGCGAGGCGGCGAACCTCCCGCCGTGGGACGCCCAGCCGTACGTCGGCCGCAACGCGTTCACCCACAAGGCGGGCATCCACGTGAGCGCCCTCCTGAAGTCGACGGCCATGTACGAGCACGTGCCGCCGGAGAGCGTCGGCAACGAGCGGCGCGTGCTCGTCTCCGAGCTGAGCGGCCGGTCGAACCTCCAGTACGCCTTCGGCGGGGACAGCCTCGACCCGGAGCAGTCGAAGGCCCTGCTGGACCGCATCAAGGCGCTGGAGCACGAGGGGTACCAGTTCGAGGGCGCCGAGGCCTCGCTCGAGCTCCTCCTCCGCGACGAGGGCCAGCCCCGACCCTTCGAGCTCGAGAGCTTCCGGGTGATCATCGAGCGGCGGGGCGGCGAGGTGCCGCGCGCCGAGGCGTCGATCAAGGTCCGGGTGGGCGATCGGACCGTCCACACGGCGGCCGAGGGCAACGGTCCGGTCAACGCCCTCGACGTCGCGCTGCGCAAGGCCCTTTCCGAGATCTATCCGTCCCTCAGTCGCGTTCGCCTCACCGACTACAAGGTGCGGGTGCTCGAGGGCTCGGAGGGGACCGGCGCCCGGGTCCGGGTGCTGGTGGAGTCCACCGACGGCTCCCGCCGCTGGGGCACCGTCGGCGTCTCCACCAACGTCATCGAGGCGTCGTGGCAGGCCCTGGCCGACAGCCTGGAGTGGCACCTCCTGCGGGAGGCCCGGGACACCGCCCGCGGCGCCACCGCGACGGCGGGCGACGCCTCCCGGGCGGCGGCCGGCTGATGCACGCCGAGGCCCGGCGCCCCCGCGCCGGGCCTCTGCCGAACCGGTACCGTGCCGGCCTGGTTACTTCTTGTAGTAGTCGGCGTTCTTCTGAATATACTCCCGCATGTTCTCCGGCACTTCGTCCATCGGGAAGATCGCCGAGACCGGGCACACCGGGACGCAGGCACCGCAGTCGATGCAGGTGTCGGGGTCGATGTAGAGCTGCTCCGCCGCGTCGAACGCCTCCTGGCCGTCGCTCTCCGGATAGGGATGGATGCAGTCGACCGGGCAGGCTTCGACGCAAGCACGGTCCTTGGTGCCGATGCAGGGCTCCGTGATCACGTGGGCCATTGCCGCCACGATCCCCCTTCGGATTCGGTCTCAACCAAACCTTTTTCGCACCGGGGGCGGGAACTCCTCCTTCGCCCCCGGAATGGCGCCCATGCGCTCCGCGAATGCAGCAGGGGCGCGTGACCGGTAGTGTCCCCACCCGCCCGGCACGGCAACCCGGGGCCCGGGTCAGTCGCCGGCCATCCGGGAGGCCGCGTCGAGGCCTGCCGCGCGGGCCCCGGCCGCCACCGCGGCCCCGCCCCCGAGGATCCGCCGCAGGAACTGCCCCGTGTACGACTCCGGCACCCGGGCCACCTGCTCCGGCGTCCCCTCGGCGACGATCCGCCCGCCCCGGTCGCCCCCCTCCGGCCCCAGGTCGATGATCCAGTCCGCCTGCTTGATCACGTCCAGGTTGTGCTCGATCACCAGGACCGTGTCCCCGGCGTCCACCAGACGCTGCAGCACGTCCAGGAGCCGGTGCACGTCGGCCATGTGCAGGCCCGTGGTGGGTTCGTCCAGGATGTAGAGCGTGCGGCCGTTCGAGCGCCGGCTCAGTTCGGTGGCGAGCTTCACCCGCTGCGCCTCGCCGCCGGAGAGCTCGGTGGCCGGCTGGCCCAGCCGGATGTAGCCCAGGCCCACGTCCTGCAGCGTGAGGAGCTTGCGGTGGATCCGGGGCATGGGGGCGAAGAACTCCACCGCCTCGTCGACGGTCATGTTGAGCACGTCGGCGATGTTCTTCCCCTTGTAGCGCACCTCCAGCGTCTCCCGGTTGTACCGGGCGCCCTTGCAGACCTCGCAGGGCACGTAGACGTCAGGCAGGAAGTGCATCTCGATCCGGATGATCCCGTCGCCCTTGCACGCCTCGCAGCGGCCGCCCCGGACGTTGAAGCTGAAGCGGCCCTTCTTGTAACCCCGCATGCGGGCCTCCGGCGTGGAGGCGAAGAGGTCGCGGATGAGGTCGAACGTGCCCGTGTACGTGGCCGGGTTGGAGCGCGGCGTGCGGCCGATGGGGCTCTGGTCGATGCCGATCACCTTGTCCAGGTGCTCGAGCCCCTCGATGCCGTCGTGAGCGCCGGGCCGCACCCGGGCCCCGTTCAGGCGGGCGGCCAGCGCCTTGTAGAGGATCTCGTTCACCAGGGTCGACTTCCCCGACCCCGACACGCCCGTCACGCACACGAACATGCCGAGGGGGATGCGGACGTCGATCCCCTTCAGGTTGTGCTCCCGCGCGCCCTTCACGACCAGGACGTTCCCGTTCCCCGGCCGGCGGACCTCCGGCACCGGGATCCGCTTCCGCCCGCTCAGGTAGGCGCCGGTGATCGAGCGGGGCTCGGCCAGCACGGCCTCGACCGGCCCGCTCACCACCACCTCGCCGCCGTGGGCGCCAGCCCCGGGGCCGATGTCCACGACCCAGTCGGCGGCGCGGATGGTGTCCTCGTCGTGCTCGACCACGATCAGGGTGTTGCCCTGGTCCCGCAGGCGCCTGAGGGTGTCGATCAGCTTCTGGTTGTCCCGCTGGTGCAGGCCGATGGACGGCTCGTCGAGGATGTAGAGCACCCCAACCAGGTGCGAGCCGATCTGCGTGGCCAGCCGGATCCGCTGCGCCTCGCCGCCGGAGAGGGTCCCGGCCGCCCGGTCGAGCGTGAGGTAGTCGAGCCCCACGCTGACCAGGAAGCCGAGGCGGTCCTGGATCTCCTTCAGGATCTGGTGGGCGATCATCCGCTCCCGCTGCGTGAGGTCGAGGTTCCCGAAGAACTCCCGGGCTTCCAGGACGGTGAGCCGTGTGGCCTCGGCGATCGACTTGCCGCCTACCTTCACCGCCAGGCTCTCCGGCTTCAGCCGGGCCCCGCCGCAGGCGGCGCAGGGACGGGCGGTCATGAACTCCTCCAGGTACTCCCGGGCGGCGTCCGACTGCGCCTCCCGGTACCAGCGCTCGAGGACGCGCACGACCCCCTCGAAGTACGCCTCGTACGTCTTCAGGTGGCCGTACATGTTCTCGTAGCGGAAGCGGACCTTGCGGTCGGGCAGGCCGTAGAGGAGCACCCGCTCGAGCTGCGGGTCCTGGTCCTGCAGGGGCTCCGTCAGCGAGTAGCCGAGCTGCTCCACGAGCGCCTCCACCATCGCCTGGTGGTATTGCGAGTGGGCGCCGGCCCAGGGGACGATCGCCCCGTCCTCGATGGACTTCGTCCGGTCGATGACGAGCTCGGGGTCGATCTCCATGTGCGCCCCCAGGCCCGAGCACGCCGGGCAGGCACCGTACGGGCTGTTGAAGGAGAACATCCGCGGTTCGGGCTCGGGGATCGACACGCCGCAGTCCGGGCAAGCGAAGTTCTGGCTGAAGAGCATCTCCTCGCCGCCCACGACGTCGACGGTCACCAGGCCGCCGGAGAGGTTCAGGGCGGTCTCGAGCGAGTCCGCCAGGCGCTGCCGGCTTCCCGGCCGCACCACGACCCGGTCGACGACCACCTCGATGGTGTGCTTCTTCTTCTTGTCGAGCTCGATCCGCTCGGTGACCTCGTGCACCTCGCCGTCGACCCGGACCCGCACGTACCCCTGCTTGCGGATGTCCTCGAGGATGCCGGCGTGCTCGCCCTTGCGGCCCCGCACCAGCGGGGCGAGGATCTGGAGGCGGCTCCCCTCCGGCAGCGCCTCCAGGCGGTCCACCATCTGCTCGACGGTCTGCTGGCTGATCGGCCGCCCGCAGTTCGGGCAGTGCGGCCGGCCGACCCGCGCCCACAGGAGGCGCAGGTAGTCGTAGATCTCCGTCACCGTGCCGACCGTCGAGCGGGGGTTGCGGCTCGTCGTCTTCTGGTCGATCGAGATGGCCGGCGACAGCCCCTCGATCAGGTCGACGTCGGGCTTGTCCATCTGGCCGAGGAACTGCCGCGCGTAGGCAGAGAGCGACTCCACGTAGCGCCGCTGGCCTTCGGCGTAGATGGTGTCGAAGGCGAGCGACGACTTGCCGCTCCCGGACAGGCCCGTGAACACGATGAGGCGGTCCCGCGGCAGCTCCAGGTCGATGTTCTTCAGGTTGTGCTGCCGCGCCCCGCGGATGACGATCTTGTCCAGCGGCGCGACCCCCCTCGGGTGCGCACTTATTATAGCACTTACTGGCGCATGGGCTCCCGCCGGCGGCGATCGCGTGCGCGAGGGCCGCGCGGCCCGCCTGCGGCGGGAGTTCGACTTCTGGCTGGAGGTCCTGGAGGATCACGCCGAGTTCATCCGGTCGCACCTGGACCCGGCGGAGGAGCGGGCGGAAGCCGCCCCGGCCGTCACCGGTACCGTGACCGCCCTCGCCCGCCCGGGAAGTCGAGGCGGAGGCGAGGTGAGGCGGCCTCCCACCGCGGCGCGCTTCGCCGGCGGTGGCGCGTGCGGTGCGTTCGCCGGCCGCGCCGGTTCCGCGTGGCGGTGTCCCGTGCGCCCGGGCGGGACGACGTGCACTTTCTGCACTGGGGATAGCGTGCAGAAACCGCACCTTGAGACCCCCACAGCGCTTGAGAACCCGACGCCTGGAGGTGCACCCCACCGCCCGTGCAGTTCTTGCACGTTGGCCCGGGGCCCGGGGGCCGGCAAGGCCCGCTTGCCTGATCTCACGCAGGCGTGATAAAGTTATCACGCTGAGGTGAGATCCATCGTGATGGGTCCCTTCTTCCCGGTGGGCGTCCCTGCCCCCGAAGGGGACGTCGTGGACCGAGAAGACTTCATCCCGACTGTCGCAGCGCGCCTCGCCGACGGGCAGAGTCTGGTGCTGAGCGGGCCGCGGCGGACGGGCAAGACTTCCGTCGCCAGGGAAATCCTGCGCAGGCTCCGACGTGATGGGCTTTACGTGGCGCAGATCGACCTCTTCGCCGTGTCGGATGTGTTGGCGTTTGCCTACGCTCTCATCGACTCATGCCTGGAGAACGTCGGACTGCGAGGGGTCCTCGCCCGGGCCGGTGACAAGCTTGGCCGCCTCACGGGCACTGCCCGCTTCGAGCTCGCACTCGCAGGGCTCAAGCTCAGTGCCGGCACCCGCGCACGCAAGGAGAACCCGGAGGATCTACTGGCGAACGCCCTCGAGCTGCCGGAGCGCTTGGCGGCCCGGGACGGGCGCCGGATGGTGGTCCTCTTCGACGAGTTCCAGGAAGTCACCCGTCTGGGCGGCCCGGACCTTCTCAAGCGGCTGCGAGCACATTTCCAGGATCAGCCGCACGTCGCCTACTTCTTCCTGGGCTCGAAGTACGGGCTGCTGAAGACGCTCTTCGCCTCCAACCGGGAAGCGTTCTATCGTTTTGCTGCCTGGATCAACCTTCCGCCCATCCCGCAGGCGGCTTGGACGGAGTACCTCACGAGAAAATTCACAGAGCGAAACATCCGCTTGCTTCCAGATGCGGCCGACACCCTCGTTTCGTTGACGGAAGGGCACCCCTACGACACGATGAGCGTTGCGTCCGCGGCCTACTACGCGGCCCGGGAACTGGGACTGTCGGAGATCGACACGACCACCGTCCGCCTTGCGTACGAGCGAGCGATGCTGGAACTGGAGCCCGTATTCACCGAGACCCTCGAGGCGGCGGCCCGGACCCCCGTCGCCCGGAGTATCCTGTTCCGGCTCGCCGCCGGGCAGGGGCCCTACGCCAAGGGTGGGACAGGTGCTGACCACAGCCAGCGAGTACGCCGTGCGCTCAAGGAACTCGTGGATGCGGGTATCCTGGTCCAGTTGGGAAGGGGACAGTATCGCTTCACTGAGCCGGCGTTCCGGGATTTCCTCTCACGCCTCGTGGCCGGAACATGAGCACCGCGCCGCCAGTGCTTGTGTGCCGGTCACGCCCCCAGGAGGGGTTTCTACCAGTTCGCTGTTTTCATGAGGAAAGCTCGGTATGGGTGAGTTTTCGGAGGGGATCCCCCGCAGAGGTTGAACCGGGCCGCAGTTGAACCGGGCCCCCTCTTGACCAAACACGTGTTCTATGGTAAGCTATGCCGTGTCTGACGCACACTACCATTCTGCCCCCCAGGAGCGTGGTGCCACGTGCAGGTCACGTTCCAGACCCGCCTGCGGGACGAGGCCCTGTACCCGCTCCTGGACGCCATCGCCGCCCTCTACCAGCGCCTGCAGCGGCGGCTGTTCGTGGACCTCTACGTCCGCCGCCGCCCCGTGGAGGAATGCAAGCGGGAGTACATCGCCCGGCATGGCCTCACGGCCCGCCAGTTCAACGCCATCACCTACGAACTGAAGGGCAAGGTCCGGGCCGCCGAGGAGACCCGGCAGCAGCGGAGCCGCACCCTGCAAGGCCAGATCGAGGCCACGGAGAAGGCCATCCGCAAGCTGCAGCGGGAGGATGCGGCCCTGGCCAAGGGGAGCGGGCAGGCGCGCAAGCTGCCGCCCCACGAGCGGGTAGAGCGCCGCCAGCGGGTCCGGTTCCGCCTGCACCAAAAGAACCGGCGCCTGGCCATGCTCCGGGCCCGGCTGGAGGCGGCGGAAAACCACCAGGGACCGTCTTCCCTTTGCTTCGGCTCCCGCAAGCTGTTCCGTGCCCAGTTCCACCTGGCGGAGAATGGCTATGCCTCCCACGACGAGTGGCTTCAGGCCTGGCGGGAGGCCCGCAGCGACTCGTTCTTCTGCCTGGGCTCGAAGGACGAGACCGGCGGCAACCAGACCTGCACCCTCCTACCGGGCGGCACCCTGCGGCTGCGGGTCCCGAACGCCCTGGCCGGCGAGTATGGCACCCACGTCCTGATCCGGGGCGTGCGCTTCGCCTACGGCCAGGACGTGCTGGGCGCCGCCCTGGCGGCCGGGCAGGCCATCTCGTACCGGTTCGTGCGCAAGGACGGCACTTGGTACCTGCACGCCACCACGGAGCGGATGCCTGCACCGGCGGTGACGCACCGGCAGGCGGGGGCCGTCGGGGTGGACCTGAACCCGGGCCTGGTGGCGGTGGCGGAGATCGACCGCTCCGGCAACCCGGTGGGGACCCGGCACATCCCGGTGCCGATCCAGGGCCGGCGCAAGGAGCAGGTCCTGGCCACACTGGGAGAGGCCGTGGCGGACGTGGTGGCCTGGGCGAAGGCCGCCGGAAAGCCCGTGGTGGTGGAGCGCCTGGACTTCCGGGCGAAGAAGGCCCGGCTGCGGGAGGTCTCCGACCGGCACGCCCGGCGGTTGTCGCACTTCGCCTACGCCTCTTTCCACGCCCTGCTCATCGCCCGTGCGGAACGGGAAGGCGTGGAAGTGATCACCGTCAACCCAGCGTTCACCAGCGTGATCGGGAAGTTCATGGCCCGGTACGGGCTGTCGCCGCACGCTGCGGCGGCGGTGGGCGATCGCCCGGCGGGGCCTGAGGTTTGGGGAGCGGCTCCGGTCCGGAAACGCCCGTCCGCTACCTGCGAGGAATCGCGGGCGGCACGCCTGGGGCGACTGGCGCCGGGTTCTCCCCGGCGTGCGTGGGCGGAAGCTGACGCATGCTTTATACGAGTGTCCCTCCGAGGGAGGCCCAGGCAGGGGGGTACCCCTATCCGCTCCGGCACCGGCGGGTGCAGGCTCGCACGGCCCGGAGCGGGATGGTCTGGCTTGGGTCCCGGGGTGCGATCCCCCGGCGCGAATCGTCGGGAGCACCGTTCGCCCGGCGTCGTAAGCTGAGGTTTACTTGTCAACGCTTGCGTTTAGGAACGGTACGTTGCGCGGACCGGACATCCGAGGTACAATTGGCCCGGTGTGCTTCATTTATCAGGAGGTTTTCGCGACTGGGGGAACTCGTCCAGGTCATCGACCGCCGCGGCCGGACCCTGACGCCCTGCCGCCGGCAGGTGGCCGAGCGTGAGGTCCGCCTGGCCAGGGCCAAGTGGGTCGGGAAGGACAAGATCCGGCTCCGCTTCGACCCGTTCGCCGAGCGCCACATCCGCCTGAAGGTACTGGCCCGGGACAACTACACGTGCTACTGGTGCGGGCGACCGGGGGATACGGTCGACCACATCATCCCGTGGTCCCGGGGCGGCCGCACCACGATGACGAACCTCGTCACGGCGTGCCGTGAGTGTAACGGCGAGCGGGGCGACCTGCCTGCCGATGTGTTCGCGCGCCGCAAGGGCGTGCCGGTCCCGCACTTCACGGGCAACGAGCCGGTCCCGCCCTTCGACCCGGCTCGGCTTGCCGCGGCGCGGGCAACTGCCCGCACGGCAGAAGCTGCCGGCGAGCCTCGTACGCCGGATGACGGCGGGCCGTCCGCCCAGGGCCGGGCCGACCGGATCATCCGGCTGAGCCTGCTTCTCCAGGGCACCATGCCGCTGCGGCGCAGCTTTCTCTGATCGCGCCCTAGCTTGCCCGGCGCTTCTCGAGCTCGATGATGAGGTCCCGGAGTTCCGCCGCCCGCTCGAACTCGAGCTTCCGGGCGGCGTCCTTCATCTCCTTGCGCAGGCGGTCGATGACCGGCCCGAGCGCGTGCTTCGGGAGCGACAGGAAGTCGAGCGGCTGGTCGCCGGCGGCGTCGGCCGGCCGGGTCGCCTGGATGACATCCCGGACCGGCTTGACCACGGTCCTGGGCACGATGCCGTGCTTGCGGTTGAACTCGGCCTGGATCGCACGGCGGCGGTTCGTCTCGTCGATGGCCCTCTGCATCGACTCCGTGATCCGGTCGGCGTACATGATGACCTTCCCGTGCTCGTTGCGGGCGGCGCGGCCGATCGTCTGGATGAGGGACCGCTCGGAGCGCAGGTAGCCCTCCTTGTCCGCGTCGAGGATGGCCACCAGCGAGCACTCGGGGATGTCCAGGCCCTCCCGCAGCAGGTTGATCCCCACGAGCACGTCGAACTCCCCGAGGCGCAGCCCGCGGACGATCTGCATCCGCTCGAGGGTCTCGACGTCCGAGTGCATGTACCGGACCCGGATGCCGACTTCCTTGAGGTAGTCGGTGAGGTCCTCCGCCATCTTCTTGGTGAGCGTGGTGATGAGGACCCGCTCGCCCCGCTGGACGCGGGCCCGGATCTCGGCGATGAGGTCGTCGATCTGTCCCTTCGTCGGCCGGACCTCGACCTCGGGGTCGAGGAGCCCCGTCGGCCGGACGATCTGCTCGACGATGTGGTGCTTCGGTACCCGCCGCAGCTCGTACGGCCCCGGGGTCGCGGAGACGTAGACGACCTGGTTCAGCCGCTCCTCGAACTCGTGGAACTTGAGCGGGCGGTTGTCGGCAGCCGAGGGAAGCCGGAAGCCGTACTCGATCAGGGTGTCCTTCCGGGACTTGTCGCCGTTGTACATGGCGGCGACCTGGGGGATCGTCTGGTGGGACTCGTCGATCACCACCAGGAAGTCGTCCGGGAAGAAGTCCAGCAGGGTGTACGGCGGCTCGCCCGGCGCCCGGCCCGTGAGGTGCCGGGAGTAGTTCTCGATGCCGGGGCAGTAGCCGAACTCCCGCAGCATCTCCAGATCCTGCCGGGTGCGCATCTCGAGCCGCTGCGCCTCGAGGAGCTTGCCCCGGCTGCGCAGGAAGCGGAGCTGCTCCTCCAGTTCCTCCTCGATGCTCACCAGGGCCCGCTTGAGCTTGTCCTCCGCCACGACGTAGTGGCTGGCCGGGTAGATGGCGACGTGGTCGCGCTCGGCCAGGATCTCCCCCGTGAGCGGGTCGAACTCCGAGATGCGCTCGATCTCGTCCCCCCACCACTCCACCCGGACGGCGCGCTCGGACATGCCGGCCGGGAAGATCTCGACCACGTCCCCCCGCACCCGGAACTTCGTGCGGACGAAGTTCACGTCGTTGCGCTCGTACTGGATGTCGACCAGCCGGCGCAGGACGAAGTCCCGGTCGACGGTCATGCCGCGGCGCAGGGACACCGACAGGTCCCGGTAGTCGGCCGGCGAGCCGAGGCCGTAGATGCACGAGACCGACGCCACCACGATCACGTCGCGCCGCTCGAAGATCGCCATCGTGGCGCTGTGCCGCAGCTTGTCGATCTCGTCGTTGATGGTCGCGTCCTTCTCGATGTACGTATCGGTCTGGGGGATGTAGGCCTCGGGCTGGTAGTAGTCGTAGTAGCTCACGAAGTACTCGACCGCGTTGTTGGGGAAGAACTCCTTGAACTCGCTCGTGAGCTGGGCGGCCAGGATCTTGTTGTGCGCGATGACCAGGGTCGGCCGCTGGACCTTCTCGATCACCCCGGCGATCGTGAAGGTCTTGCCCGACCCGGTCACGCCGAGCAGGACCTGCTCCCGGACGCCCTTCTCGATGCCGTCCGCCAGGGCCTCGATGGCCCTGGGCTGGTCGCCGCGAGGCTTGAAGTCGGTCACGAGCTCGAACGCCGGCATGGGCTCTCCCCCCGCTCCCCCATTATACCGCAGCGGCGCGCGGGCCCCGCGGCCCGGCCAGGGCCGCCGCGGACACGGAGGAATCGCGCCCGTGGAGCCGGACAGGCCCCGAACGCCGGGTGCGCCCCACCCGGCCCTCGCCCCCGCCGGAGGGTGGCTGCGACTTGTCCGCGAGGTTCCCTGGCTCGTCCGGACCCGCCTGACGGGAGCGCGGCGCGCCCCCGCCGGGAGCGCGCCGCCGCCCTGGTGGCGCTGGCGCCTGGTGATCAAGCTCGACCCCGACCGGGCGCTCAGCGCCCGGGCCCTGGAGCTCGTCCTGGCCACGGGTGCCGACGCGCTCCTGGTCGGCGGGACTCAGGGGATCACCGCGGAGAAGGTGCTCGGGCTCCTCGGCCGCCTCGAGGCCGCTTTGCGCCGCCCGCCGGTGTGGCTGGAGGTGTCATCTCCCGCTGCAGCCGTGCCGGGGGCGCCGGGGTACCTCGTCCCGTTCGTCCTCAACGCCGGCGACCCGACCTGGACCGGGCGTGCCCAGGCGGAAGCCCTGGGAGCGATGCTCCCCCGCCTGGGGGCGATTCTCCCCTGGGAGCGCCTCTGGCCCGCCGCCTACCTCATCCTCAACCCCGACTCGGCTGCCGCGCGGCTGACGGCCGCCGAGGCGCCCCCGCCCGAGACCGCGGTCGGGTACGCCGCGCTCGCCGGCCGGCTCCTGCGGCTGCCCCTGCTGTACGTGGAGTACAGCGGCCGCTTCGGAGACACGCAGCTGCTGGACCGGCTCCGCCGCGCCGCCGGCCCTTCGTGCCGGGTGTGGTACGGGGGCGGGGTCGACTCCGGGGCCCGCGCGGCCGCGGCGGCCCGGGCGGCGCATGCGGTGGTGGTCGGCAACGCGGCCCACGAGGTGCCGGACCGGCTCAGCGAGATCGCCGCGGCGGTGCGGGCCACCCCGCCTCCTCCCTGACGGCCTGTGCGCCGGTCACTGTCCCGCCGGCCCCGTCCGGGCGGGCTTCCTAGAGCACCTGCGCGCCCGGGAAGCCGGCCTCCGCCAGTGCCGCCACGAACTCGGCGGACCGCCTAGCGCCCGGCAGGAAGGTGACCGTGACCAGGGCCGGGGTTCCCGGGACCGCGGCTGGGGGTGGGGGGTCGACCCGCACCCGCAGCACCCCCGGCAAGCCCTGGAGGACCGCCCGGACCCGATCCCGGGCCCCGGGCAGCCCGGCGCCGGGAACACGCAGGCGGACCTTGCAGGGCTCACCGGTCACCGGCCCCCACCCCCTGCCGTCCCACGGGCGGGACCGGCTCCGGCTCCGGAGGCCACCACCGGGCGGGTCACTCCTCGCAGCCCGCAGGATGTCCTTGAGGGCGCGAGCAGGGCGCGTCCCTGCACGGTCCCGGGGCGCAGAATCCGTAGCTGGGCACGAGGAGCCGGACGCGGGCCGTGGTGTGGAGCACCACGCAGAGGTTGGCGACGCAGCACAGCTCCTCGGAGCGCTCGTCGGCGTTGGCGTCGATCAGGTCGCAGAAGCACGTCCCTGTGACCTCGCAACCAAGGCGCGTCCCCTCGGGGATGCAGAGCTGCAGGCTCCGGAAGACCGGGAAGGTGATCGTGAACTCGTGGCACTCGCCGACCCGCACGGTGGCAGGGACTGTCACCACCACGTTGACGTTCGCCATCCCGCCGTCCGTGTATTCCGGGTTTCCCACGATCCGGCAGGTGGCTTCCTGTGTACGCAACGCGCACGAGACCGGGGTGCCGTGGGGCTGCCCCTCGAGGGGGATGCAGCGGGTCACCGTGGTCTCGTCGAAGCAGTAATCGAAGACCTTGTCGACGGCAATGCAGACGATCTCGTCCGGATCGTGGCGCGACTCTGGGCGAACAGGCCCCGGGCGGATCTCCTGCTGGCCGCCGGCCGGCCCGGAGCGATCCGCGTCCATGGGCGGCCGACCCCTCCTTCTTCCTCTCGCTGCCGGCCCGCCGGTGCCGACGGGCCGTCGTGCCTGGTGGCAGGTTATGAGGGGATGCCGCCGCGGGTTCCTGGCCCTCGACATGCGCCGTGCTCCTCCCCCGCGGCCGGTGAATATCCTATGGCGACCCACGGTGTCGGAGGAGGGAGCCGTCCCCGGTACGGCCGCCGGGGGCGGCACGGCACATGAAGGAGATCTCCGTGTATCTGGGCTGGCACCACCTCACGGACACGAGCCCCGCCGGGGCGGCGGCGATCGAGCTTCTGTGCCGCGCCCTGGGCGTCGACACCTTCCGGGAGCCCGACGCCTGCCGCCTCTACCTGCGCTCCCCGGTGCGCGGCCACACGCTCATCCTCGGCGGCGAACCCGACTTCGCCGGCGCCATCCGGGGCGCCGCCGCCCTCCTGCGCGGCGCCGGCGCCCGGGTGTACACCACCTCGGCGGACGAGCCCCTGGCCGGCCAGCTCGACCGCCTCCGCCAGGTTGCCCCCGCCGCCCTCGCCTACCTCCGCCGGGCGGATGCCCGGCTCGTCCGGTGCACCGTCTACGGTCCCCTGTCGCGGAGCAGCCGCGACCTGGCCGAGCACCTCGGGGCCGCGATCGCCGGCGAGGCGGACCTGCCGCTCCTGCCCGCCCGCCCGGCCTGGCGGGAGGAGCTGCCGCTGCGCCGCGCCGGCGGCTGCGCCGTCCTGGTCGAGCTCCCCGCCTCCGACCCGGAGCTCCTCGCCCGGGGGCTCTTCGCCGGGATCACGCGCGCCTTCGCGCCGCCGGACCTGGCCCGGTTCCTGGACCAGTTCGCCCAGACCCGGCGGCTGGCGGCCCTGCTCCACTCGCTGGCGAAAGCCCTGCGGAGCAAGTCCGGGCAGGACGCTCCCGGCGCGCCCCACCCCGGTCCCCAGGGCGAGCCCGGTGCCGGTGACACGCCCGTGGCCGGCGCGGTGCCCGACGGCCTCCCCGAGGACGGCGAAGCGCCCGCCCTGCTCACCGCTCCAGCCGGGACCGGAGAACCGGGCCCCGACGCGCGTGCCGGCGGCCCCGATCCCGGGGATCGCGCCGCCCCCGACGAGAGCCCGCCCGCCAGCGGGACCGACCAGGATGGCACCCGTGCCGCCCCCGCGGACGAGCCTGCGCCTGCCCCGTCCCCCGCGCAACCGGCGACCCCCGCCGGGCGTTCGGGACCCCGGAGCACGCCGGGCCTGCCGCCCTGGCCCGGGCGGGTCTACACGTTCCGGGCCATGCCGGGGGGCGCGGCGTTCCTCCCCCTGAGCCCGCAGCACGGCGGGGCGCTCACGCCGCCCGTGAACGCGACCCTGGCCCGGTCCGGCATTCCGTTCCGCCCGCCACCGACCTCGGCCCCGGAGCCCGAACCGGCCCCCGATCGCCCCTCCGGCGCCCTGCCGCCGGAGCCGGGCGTCGCCCCGGCGCCGGAGGCGGCCCCGGAGCCGGGACCCGTGACCCCGCCGGCGGCCGATGCTGCCGGTGACATGACGGAGGAGCCGGCGACGCAGTCCGCGGCGAGCAGCGGGGTTTCCCCACCTCCGGTCGTTCCCCCCCTGGCCGGGGGGGAGGACGATCACCCGCGGAACACGGCGGACGGCCCCCGGCCAGCGCAACCGGGCCCGCCCGCCCGGGCGCCGAGGACCGTCCGCCACCTGCACTGGGTGTCCTCGCGGTGTTGAGCCGAATCGGGGAAGGGGTCGCGGCCGGACCGCCGGCGCGACCCTGCCATCCTCAAGCTCTAGCCAGGAGGACCAGGCCCATGCTCCCCAGCATGTAGACCGAGGCGAACCGGAAGAGCCGGATGTTTCGCTGAACGTCCGGCGACACGAGGGCGTTAGCGGCGAGACCGATCAGTACCGCAGAGAGGGCGGCTCCGGCCCCGAGATAGCCCAGGGGTACGGAAAGTAGCCACGTGACCGTGAGCATCAACTGGGCGGCGAGAAGTGTCGAGAGCCCGACCACGTACTGCGTGGCCTTCACCCCGTAGCGGTTGGGGAAGACCGGGATCCCGGCGGCCCGGTAGTCCGCGGCGTATTTCACGCTGAATGTCATGATGTGGGTCGGGATCCAGACCACCACGGAAAAGGCCAGGAGGACGCCGAGCACATCGACCCGGCCGGCGGCCAGCACGCGTCCGGCCAAAACGGGCATCCCGCCAGCCAGCCCGCCGACGACAACCGCCCAGACGGTGCGCCGCTTGAGCCACATGGTGTACACGGCCACATCGAGCACCCAGCCGAGCAGGACGACCGCCCCATACAGCGGGGCCAGCGCGAAAGCCCACCCGATCCCCAGCCAGCTTGACCAGAGGCCGGCGAGGGCGGCTCGTGCCGGATCCACCCGGCCCTCCGCCAGGGGTCGGTGGCGGGTGCGCCTCATCACCGCGTCCACGTCGCGGTCGTACACCATGTTC
Source organism: Caldinitratiruptor microaerophilus (assembly GCF_025999835.1). NCBI lineage: Bacteria > Bacillati > Bacillota > Clostridia > Eubacteriales > Symbiobacteriaceae > Caldinitratiruptor > Caldinitratiruptor microaerophilus. Next base: position 2,841,173 of record NZ_AP025628.1, read on the forward strand.
AGAATGGTCGCCCCGGCGATGGCCGCAACGAGGCTGCCGGCCAGGGAGAGCCAGGCACAAGCGCCGGGGCGCGCTATCGGCGCGCTCGCGCTGGCGTGGCCGACAAGGCCGGTGAACACCAACAGCGCCGTCTGCCTCGGCTTAACGAGTTGCCACCAGTCCGCCACACGATCCCACCTCATCGCCGCTCACCTACCTCGCCGGATTCCGCACGCACCGGAAGCCCACGTTCGGGCTGGCGTACTCCGGCACCGCGCTGTTGCGACTCCAGGTCCTCAGATCGTATCCGTGGTCGGCCTTGCTGCCGCCCCGCAAGAACCGGTAATGAATGCCCGGCGTCCGATCCGCCACCCACTGACTGACGTTTCCGGCCATGTCGTACAGGCCGTAGGGGCTGACGGCGCGCGCGGTCTGGAACTCGCCGTACCGCTGGCCGTTGTAGAAGCCGACCGGCGTGGTGTCGCTGTACCCGTCCTCCGTCTCGAAGGGGTCACCGCTGTGGTAGAAGTTGGCGTGTGCCCCTGAGATCGAGTCGCCCCACGGGAAAGGGCGCCGGTCCGTCCCCCTGGCGGCCTTCTCCCACTCGGCCTCCGCAGGCAGGCGGCCTCCGTTGAACTCGCAGTAGGCTCGGGCCCCGAACCACGTCACCATGGTCACCGGGTGGTTCTCGTAGCCGGGTTTCACCCCGAACCGCCGGCCATCAAAGGTGATTCGGGTGGCCGGGTCCGCCAGCGGCATGTGGAGGTAGTCGCCGGCTGGGTACGCTTTCTCGTGCTTACCTCCCCCGAAGGGGTCGCCGGGGTAAGGGCCCACGACCCGGCCTCCCTGCACGCGCACGCGGCTCGCCGCCAGCGCCTCTTCGAGGTACCGCGCGTACTGCGCGTTGGTCACGGGAGTGACCATGATCTCGTAGTCCTGCGGGATCACCGTCTCCACACCGTCACGGCCCATCGGGAAGGGACCCGCAGGAACGAGAGCCCACGCCTCGGGGTCGGCACCCGCGGAGGTGAACTGCTGAACAGCGCGAGAGGGCACCGGTGGTCGGCCACAGCCGGCCAGCAAGGATGCGCCACACGCAGCGGCCAGTACTACGCTCGCAACGCGTCTGCCGAAGCGCGCCTTCACCGGTACCCCCCCTCTCCCGGCTCTTGCGCCTCCAGCTCACCGGCCCACATCCCCCGCCGCCGGAAGAGGTCCTGCAGCCGCCAGATCAGGAAGGCTGCCAGGGCCACCAGAACGGCCGCCAGGCCGATGTCGGCGAGGAGCAGGGTCGCGGCGACAAGGCGCTGCTGTTCGTATTCGCTGACGAAGAGCCGCTTGAGACCGAACACGGTGACGGCGCCGAACGCGAGGTTGGAACCCAGGACGATCGTCCAGCCGTACACCTGTCTGGCAACCCCCCGGACGCCCATCATGTCCGCAAAGTACAAGAGCAGGATGGTTGCGATCAGGGCGGAGAGGATGTGCCAGTGGCCGGTGAGGAGGATCCGCTCCTCCCGGTGGGGCCAGACCCGGAAGATCTCGTCGAGCTTGATGGCCATGAAGATGCCGACCCCGCTGACCGTGAAGTTCATGTAGACCATCTGCCACAGCGCCCCGAAGCGCAGAGGGTCGTGGATCAGGGCCCATAGGCGCTGCCCTGGCCGGGGTCTACCGGCGCGGGGCCCGACCCGGGCCAGACCTTCCTGTACCAGCTTCGACCAGCCGAAGATCACCAGCATCAGCGCTGCCAGCATGACGAGGACCGAACCGACATAGATGATCGCGTGCGCGTGCGGCGTGATCACCACGGACCACGCCCCCAGAGTCACCACCACCGTCCCGAGGATCATGAGCGGCATGGCGATGCGGTGAAAGACCCCGCGGAAGCCGAACCAGCGGCCGATGAGCAGGGCGGTGGCGATGGCGATGAGCGTCAACATGATGTGGAGATGGCCGATCACGGCCTTCTGGAGGAACGTCTTGACCGGCTCCCGAACGAGGTCCTCGGCCAGGAAGCTCTTGAACCCGTTGCCGAAGTGGGAGCCGGCCACAGCGCCGAGGGCGGCGGACCCCAAGGTTGCCACCGTCATGGTGAAGAAGGCCACCCGCTCCAGATCCACACCGCCCCGCGTACGGGCACGGGCCGGGTCCGTCACGCGGTAGCACGGCTGCCAGGGCCACAGAGCCAGGGCGAGCAGCACCCCCGCGTAGAAGATGAGCGCCTGCCCCGCCACGAAGAGGCCGTGCAGCACCCAGTTGCGGCCGAAGTACGCAAAGATCATCCCGGATACCGAGGCGGTGAGGTACCCGGCCGTGATGGTGCCGTTGATCGTGGCCGCCTGCTGCGGGCGCATGGGCAGGCTGTCGGTCATCAGGTACACCAGGACGGCGACCACCGGAAACGCGATGGCGTGGTAAAGGGTGATGATCCGGCCTTCGCGTTCCGCCTCCACCAGCCTCATCCCCAGCACGCGGACGACGAAGTCCTTGACCCCCCACTCCACCATGGGTCCCGAGAGGGTGGACCAGACCACCGTCACGAGGGCGACGAAGCCGATGGCCAGCAGCACCAGCCCCCGGGTCGAGAGCAAGAGGTAGCGGAGACGGCCGGCGAGCCCCCTCATTCCGTTCACCTCGCGCCTTCAGTGTCACAAGCCCGGCGGCCTCACCGCCTGGGCGTGGAGAGGAAGCCCTGGGCGAAGCAGGCGGTCATGAACAACAGGAGCGGGGCAAGGATGGAGAAGATGAAGCTGGCCGGCAGGATGGGCAGGCCTGCCTTCAGGAAGGCGAGCGCGATGCCGCCGATGCCGATCAGCACCCCGCCGAGCCCCACCCAGAGGAAGCCGCGTGGGGCCCTGCCCGTGAGCCCTGCAAGGACCGGGAGAGCGACGATCAGGAGGCCGGCGACCGCGTGAACCACCGCAAGCACCAGGGTGGCCAGCCCGCTCGGCCCGGAGACGCGGGTGAGGGCGATGCCCAGCAGTCCGACGATCGCGAAGGCGGCGTAGGGCTTCTCATATCTGGGAAAGAACTCCGTGACGAGCCCGAGGGACAGCGTCGCCGGGATGAGACTGGCCACGACGACCACGAGCGGGTTGCCCAGAACGCCGTAGCCGAGGCCGATGAGCAGCAACCCGGCCGCCAGGAGGACCGCGAAACTCGCCAAGTAGTACACGGGTGCGCGTCCGGCGCGCAGACCGCTCCTGAGATCCCGGTACAATCGCCAGATGACGTAGATGGCGATCAGTCCCGTCCCCAGGAGCACGACCTTGTCCAGAACGTTCATGGACTCTCCCTCCTTGTTCGCACGTTCACACAGTTGCCGGCGAGGGCGCGCAAGAGGGGAACCGGCTGCCACCCTCAACGTAGCAGCCGGTTCCCTGTCAGGTGTTGACTTTTGTCAAACCTACGCCAGGAAGCTCGGTCCTCCCTCGCCTTCGATCCCCTCGGCGACCCCGTGCAGCCGGCACGGATCGAGGAGCTCGATGCGGAAGTGCCCCTCGTCCCGAATCAGGCCTTGCCGCCGGAACTCGCCGAGGATGCGGACGGCGGTCTCCAGCCGCACGCCGATGATGTTCGCCATCTCCCTGCGTGACAGCGCCACGACGTACCGCCCGTCCGGCGTCCGTTCCGCCATCGAGAGGAGGAGGCGGGCGGCGGAAACCCGGGCGGGGACGGTGACAAGGCCATGCAGACGTAGGTACGCGCGCCGCAACTCCTCCGCCATGCCAGCGAGCAGGCATCTGCCGAGCTCCGGATCCTCCGAGACGAGCCGAAGCGCCTCATCCCGACCCACGTAGCAGACCTCCGCGCCCGTGTGACCGGCCCGCGCGGTCGCCCAGTGCTCACTCCACGGGCCGAAGCCACAGATGCCCGCGATGCCGCCGGCGGCAGCGATCCGCACGATGTGCTCCCGCCCCGCCTCGTCGACGATGAACTCGACGACCCGCCCCTGCCGCACGATCCACCAGCCGGTCGCTTCGTCCCCCTGGCGGTACAGGACGTCCCCGCGTCGCAGCCGCCTGACGTGGCTGACCTGGCCAAGGCTCACCATCCGCTCGTAGAGGTCCTTCCAGCAAAACGGTGCCCCTTGCGTCCGCACCGGGCACAACTGGCACTTCTCAGGGAGGGTCTTCGCGACGGTGGCACACACGCCGGCCACCCCCGGCCACCCGGGCGGTGGTGTGGTAAGGCACCAGCTACACCCGGACGGTTCGTGCAGCCCTAAGGCTACCGGAAGGGCCGAAGACAGTCAATGACACGGAGAGTCTACGGACTTTCCCCCGGGACTAGTTCTGTGGTCTCATCTCCGCGCGATCGCAGACGCCTCACGCCGCCCCCCTGTCCCTCCGCCCCCGCCACCATCGGCCCGCGGCGCCGGCCAGGCGGGCGAGCCGGCCGGGAACCGGATTGACGAGGGGCTGGTCGCCGGCCTCCGGGATCAGGATGAGCCCGAGCCCGTCGAGCCCCGTGGGGGGCCGGGGGATGCGGCGGGTCTCGACCTCCTGTCCCTGCCGGAAGGTGAGCCAGAACCAGGCGGGAGACTCGGCAACGGCCTGCTCCAGGTCGGCCCGGCTGCTGACCGGGCGGCCCGAGACCTGGAGGATCACGTCGCCGGTCCGGAGCCCGGCCAGGGCGGCGGGGCTGCCGGGCAGCACGTCCAGCACGCCGACCCCCCGCCACGGCCGGGTGAAGGCGGGCGCGCCCCGCAGTTCCCGCCGGGCCATCCCGACCGCCAGGTACTCGTGCCCGAGCCCCGCGAACAGCGCCGCGGCCCAGAGGAGGACCCGGCTGCGGGACGCGAGGGCGGCCAGCCCGAGGAGCACCAGGCTGTACACGGCGAGCCAGCCGGCCGACCGCCGGGCCCGGGCGGGCGGCAGCGCGGTCACGGCCAGGTCGCTGTAGCCCATCGCCACCACGATGGGGACCAGGTCGAGGGCGAGGGTCGCGGTGGAAGGCGCCAGGGCGGGGTCGGGCTGGATGAGGGGCCACCAGGACGGCAGGTGAAGCGGCGCGGCGTCCGGCGGGAGGCTGCTCATCAGCACCCCGACCGGCAGCACGAGCGGGACCGGCCAGAACCGCTGCAGCTGGAAGGCGCCGACGACCTCCCCGCTCCGGTTCCGGAGCGTCACCGGCGTGGCCGCGCCGGCTCCGCCCGTCCAGATCAGGAGCGCCTCGGCCAGGTGAAGGAGCCCCACCAGGGCCGCCAGGCTCGGGATGTCGACCCGGGGCCAGCCGAAGAGGAGCGATGAGACGCCGATCAGGGTCGTCGCGTACGAAAAGCAGAGAAACCGGGGGTGCAAGAGGCCCAGCGCCAGGGCGACGGGCCACAGGAGCAGCCACGCCGGCGTGCCGGCCTCGGGCTGGATGACGACCACCCCCGCCCACAGGCCGGCCAGGCTCACGGTGGCGCCGGCGAGCACCCCGTGGACGAGGGAGTCGCCCAGAAGCCGCAGCGGCGCGTTCTTCGGCGCCCCGTAGAGGTGCGCCTCGACCGCGGCAGTCCGCCGGTACTGCGCCCAGACGAGCCACAGCACGGCCAGGAGCAACCCGCCCGCCACGGGGTTGAACAGGAACATGCCGAGGCGGGCGAACAGCAGGCGGGTGAGGTCGAGGTAGGAACCCAACGGCCTTCGCTCCTCCGGCTACGTGTTCTTCTGTCCCATCCTTTGCCGCAGGACCTCCACCGCCTTCTCGACCTGCGGGTCCCGCCCGCCGTCGCGGGCGATGGCCTGACCTTCCGGCATCGGCACGAGCACGTCGGGCTCGATGCCCCGGCCGTGGATCATGTGGCCGCCCGCGGTCAGGTAGCGCGCGGTGGTGAGCTTGAGGGCGGCGCCGCCCTGCAGGTCGATGAAGGACTGGACCGACCCCTTGCCGAACGTCCGCGTCCCCACCAGGGTGCCGGCGGACCGGTCCTTGATGGCTCCGGCCACGATCTCGGAGGCCGATGCGCTCCCCCCGTCCACCAGCACGGCCAGCGGGAGGCCCAGCGGCGACCCCTTCGCGTACAGCGTCTCCTTTCGCCCGTCGCGCGAAACCACGTAGGCGACCGGCCCCCGGGGGACAAAGAGGGAGGCCACGTCCACCGCCTCGCCCAGGAGGCCGCCCGGGTTCTGGCGCAGGTCGAGGACCAGGGCCCGCATGCCCTGCCGGCGGAGTTCGCCCAGCTTCTCGGCCACCCGGCCGGCGATCCCGGTGTTGAACTCCTCGATCCGGATGTAACCGACCCCGGGCGCCCAGGACAGCATGGTGCCCTCCATCTGGGGCACCTCGATGCGCGCGCGCTCGACGTCGACGTCGAACTGCTCCCGGTACGGCCAGCGGGAGATCGTGAGCCGCACGCGGGTGCCGGCAGGGCCGCGGATGAGGTTGACCACCTCGTCGATGCTCATCCGGGTCACGTCGCGGCCGTCGACGGCCATGATGCGGTCGCCGGTGCGCAGGCCGGCCTTCTCGCCCGGCGTGCCCCGCAGGGGCCGGACCACGGTGATGTAGTCGTCCTTCAATTCGACCTGGATGCCGATCCCGGCGAAGCTGCCCTCGAAGTGCCGCAGGTAGCTGCGGTACTCCTCGGGCGTCAGGTAGAGCGAGTAGCGGTCGCCGGTCGCCTCGACCAGGCCCCGCAGGGCGCCGGTGAGCAGGTCCTTCTCCGGCACGGGGTCGACGTAGTTCTCCAGGACCTTCCGCCGCGCTTCCTCGAGGACCCGCCACTCCGCCGCCAGACCCTGGGCGGCTGCCCCGGGTCCGGAGAGGGAGACGCCCAGCCGCGCCAGGAGGGGCCCGGCGACGAACCGGGCCTGCCCGGCCGCAAAACCCGCGGTACCGGCGAAAACGGCGATCAGCAGCGCACCGACGAGTGCCCTGCGCCGCTCCAGCAAATCCCTTCACCCTCTCGCCACGCCCGCGTGGCGACGGCTCGTAATGTCCCAGAAATGTATGCCGGCACTCAACACTATACCACGAGCCGGCCCGCGTGTCCGGCGAGGGGGGACCGCGCGGCCGGCCCGGGGAGACGCCCGAACGTCCGGGTGCGCGAAGGCCGGCTACCTCGGCAGGTACGGGAGCGGGTCGACGGCCTTGCCGTTCGCCCAGATCTCGAGGTGCACGTGCGGGCCCGTCGAGTACCCGCTGCTACCGGCGTAGGCGATGACCTGGCCCGCCTTCACCTCGTCACCGGCGCTGACCGCCAGCCGGGAGTTGTGACCGTACAGGGTCGCGTAGGTGACCCCGCCCACCGTCCCGTGCAGGATGATCACCGTGTTCCCGTAACCGCCCCGCCAGCCTGCCGAGACCACCCGGCCGGACTCAGCCGCCCGCACCGGCTGCCCGTAGCTTGCCGCAAGATCGATGCCCCAGTGCATCCGCCGCTGCTGGGCGATGGGGTGCCACCGCTCGCCGAAGGGGCTCGTGACCCGCACCGGCGAGACCGGCCACTGGAAGACGATCTGCCCCCGGGCCCGGGCCAGCTGGCGGCTCCACTCGGCGATCTGCTTGGCGATCAGGGCGTTCTGGCGGTCGATCTCGTCAAGCTCGGCCCGCACCCTCGCTCGCGCCGCCTCCAGGTCGGCCTTGTACTGGTTCGCCTTGACCTCCTGGATGCGGGCTTCCTCCCGCCGGCGGGCGGCCTGGTCCCGCAGCGCGGCCACCCGGTTGCGCCGGGTTTCCATCGCCTGGCGCCGGGCGGCGGCTTCGGCCTGCATCTGGCGGACGTCGGCGACCAGACGGCTGTCCTGCTCGGCCATGAGCTGCAGGAACTCGAAGCGGCTGAGGAAGTCGGAGAAGCTCGTGGCCCCGAAGAGGACCTCCAGGTACTCCACCTGGCCGTCCACGTATGCCACCCGGACCCGCTTGCCAAGGGCCTCCTGCTTCTTCGCCAGTTCGGCCGTGACGCGCTCGAGCTCGGCCTCGGCGGCGGCAAGGTCGGCCTCGGCGGCCTCGAGCTCCCGGCTCAGCCGGGCGACCTCGGCCTGAGTGGCCCGGAGCTCGTCGAGGGCGCGCCGGTACGCCAGGGTCGCGTCCTGCACCTTGCGGTCCAGCTCGTTCAGCCGGGCCCTGGCGGCACGCCGCTCCGCCTCGAGCTGCGCCTGCTGCTCCCGGGCCTGGCGGATCTGGTCCTCCAGCGAATCGGCCCGGACCGTGGCAGGCAGCGCGAGGGCAGCGGCGGTCAGGATCAGGGCAACGGCGCGGCGAAGGGGCGCGGCTCGCAAGGCGCGGGACACCTCCGTGCGTCCGGGCCCGGGGCCCGGGATGTCTACACCTTCAGGAAGCGGCGCAGGCTCAGGAAGCTCCCGGCAGCCCCCAGGAGGGCACCGAGGGCGAGAAGCCCCAGGGACAGGTCGAGGGCGATGGCGCCGGGGGGTACGACCGGCAGGAAGGGCATGTTCACGTAAAGGGTGCGCACCACGTAGTCGTAGCCGAAGTAGGTGACGAGCACCGCCACCCCCGCGCCGAGCGTCCCGAGGAGGATCCCCTCCAGGACGAAGGGGCGCCGGATGAACCAGTCGGTGGCGCCGACGAGCTTCATGATGGCGATCTCGCGCCGACGGGCGAAGACCGCCAGGCGGATGGTGTTGGAGAGGATCAGCACCGTGGCGAAAGCGAGGAGGACCACCAGCGCGATCCCCGCCGCCCGGACCATCCGGGTGACGGCCAGGACCTTCTCCACGACCCCCTGCCCGTAGCGGACGCGCCACACGCCGGGCAACTGGGCGGCCGCCTCGCCCACGGAGGCGATGGCGTCGGCGCGCTCGAGGCGCAGATCGACGGCGTCCGGCAGCGGGTTCGCCTCCAGCGCCTGGACGACGTTGGGGCCGAGGCGCTGGCGCATCAGCTCGAGGCCCTGCTCCTTCGGCACGTAGGTGGCGGACTCCACCCCGGGCAGGCGGCGCAGGCGCTCGACCAGCGCCGCCTTCTCCCCCTCGGTCAGGTCGGTGTCGAGGTACACCTTGATCTGAAGCTGCGACTCCACGCTGCCGGCCATTAAGCTGACGTTCACGGCCAGCAGGACCACCACGGCCAGCACGAGCAGGGAGATCGCCACCGTGGAGATCGACGCCAGGCTCATGAGGCCGCTGCGCCCGAGGCTGGCGACCGCCTGGCGGAGGGACCAGGCCCACGGGCTAAATGGCATAGCCGTAAGATCCCTTCTGGTCGTCGCGGACCAGGACACCGTCCTCAAGCGCCACCACCCTTCGCTGCAGGGCGTCCACGATCTCCCGGGCGTGGGTCGCCACGATCACGGTGGTACCCATGCGGTTGATCTCGAGGAGGAGCTTCATGATCTGCCACGAGTTGTCGGGGTCGAGGTTGCCCGTCGGCTCGTCGGCCAGCACGAGGCTGGGGCTACGGACGATCGCCCGGGCGACCGCGACCCGCTGCTGCTCGCCGCCGGACAGCTCCTGGGCGCGCTGGTGCGCCTTGTCGAGGAGCCCGACGAGCTCGAGCGCGGCCGGCACCCGGCGCTGGATCTCCCGGTAGGAGGCCTCCGTCACCTGGAGCGCGAAGGCCACGTTCTCGTACACCGTCCGCTCCGGCAGGAGCTTGAAATCCTGAAAGATCACCCCGATGTTCCGGCGCAGGTACGGCACCTGGGAGGGGCGAAGCCGGGTGACGTTGACCCCGCCCACGATCACCTGCCCGCTCGTCGGCAGTTCTTCCCGGTAGATCAGGCGGGTGAGGGTGGACTTGCCGGCCCCGCTGGGACCGACGATGAAGACGAATTCCCCCCGCTCCACGTTGAGGGTGATGTCACGCAGTGAAGGGCGGGACTGCCCGGGGTACTGTTTGCTGACGCGGACAAACCGGACCACGGGTTTCCCACTCCCGGATGTGGTTGGTGTTGAAGGGTTCCACGTGGAAAAGATACATTATCCGTCAACATTTACCTGGGTGATCTTCGACAAGCAAACCTTCGCTTCCTGCTACGGGTTTGCAGTCGAATTCTGGTTCGCACCAAGGCCAGAGGCCGGGGCACGTACCCCGGCCTCTGGCCTCGTGCTGCGGCGGCAGATCCCGGCGCCCGCACCCTAGCCCCGCACCGGAGGCCGGGCCCCGGCCTGCTGCGCCGCCTGCTGCCTGACCTTGTACTGGGGCTCCTGCGACTCCACGTGGTTCACGCGGCTCCGCAGGCTGCCGATCACGTGCTGCTCCATCGCCTGGGCCATCTGGTAGAACTGCGTCTTGACCTTCGGGTCCTGCGTGTCGTGCCCGAAGGTCTCCAGCTGGGCCTTCAGGCTCTCCGCCTGCGACAGGGCCTGGTGCAGCTTGGAACCCACCGTCACGCCCGCTCACCCCCGGCCCGGCGTGTCGCGCAGAACCGGGCCGCCAACTAGTTTGACCGGGCGGCTGGCCGCGGCCGGGGCGCCGTGGGCGGGAATTCGCGGCGCGCCTGCCGCTAGCGCGCCGCCGCCCGAGCGCGCCGCGCGATCGCGGCCCGCGCGGCCTCCGCGATGTCCTCTGCGGTGAGGCCGTACTTCTTCAGGAGCTCGTCCGGCCTGCCGGACTCGCCGAACACGTCCCGGACGCCGACCCGCTTCACCGGGACGGGCGCCTGGTCGGCGACGACCTCGGCCACCGCGCCGCCGAGTCCGCCCAGGACGTTGTGCTCCTCGGCCGTCACGATGGCACCGCACTCCTCGGCGGCCCGGATCACGGCGCCGACGTCGAGGGGCTTGATGGTCGACATGTTGATGACCCGCGCCCCGATGCCCTCCGCGGCGAGCGCCTCGGCCGCCTCCAGGGCCGGCGCGACCATCACCCCGCAGGCGATGATCGCCACGTCCCGGCCTTCCCGCAGGGTGGCCGCCCGGCCGATCCGGAACTCGTAGTCCTCGGGGAGCACGACCGGGACCGCCGGCCGGCCGAGGCGGACGTAGCACGGACCCGGATGCTCCGCCACGGCGAAGGTGGCGGCGCGGGCTTCCACGGCGTCGGCCGGGACGATCACGGTCATGTTCGGGATGGCCCGCATGAGCGCGAGGTCCTCGATCATCTGGTGCGAGGCGCCGTCCTCGCCGAGCGTGATGCCGCCGTGGCTCACGCAGATCTTCACGTTGACGGCCGAGTACCCGATCGCGTTGCGCACCTGGTCGTAGGCCCGGCCGGCGCCGAAGATCGCGAAGGTGCTGGCGAACGGGATCTTCCCCGCCAGCGCCAGCCCGGCGGCGATGCCCATCATGTTCGCCTCGGCGATGCCCACGTTGAAGAAGCGCTCGGGGAAGCGCTCCGCAAACTTGTACGTGTAGGTGGACTTGGAGAGGTCGGCGTCGAGCACGACCACGTCGGGGTTGCGCTCCCCGAGCTCGACGAGGGCCTCCCCGTACGCCTGCCGGGTGGCGATCTTCTTCTGGCTCACGACGCTCACCGTGCACGCACCTCCTGCGGGGACGGCGCAGAAGGCGCGTCCTCCCGGTCGATCTCGCCGTACAGGTCCTCGAGTTCCTCCACCTTCGGGTACCAGCTGTGGGACTTCACCGTGCCCTCCACGGCGGCGATGCCCCGGCCCTTGCGGGTGCGGGCGACGATGCAGGTCGGCCGCTCCCGGGTGGCCCGGGCCTCGGCCAGCGCGGCGAAGATCTGGCGGTAGTCGTGCCCGTCGATCTCGACCGCATGCCAGCCGAACGCCCGGAACTTGCCGGCAACGGGCGCCGGGTCGTTGATCTCGCTCACGGGCCCGTCGATCTGCAGGCCGTTGTAGTCCACGATCGCGCACAGGTTGTCCAGGCGCCGGTTGCCGGCGAACATCGCCGCCTCCCAGACCTGGCCCTCCTGCAGCTCGCCGTCTCCCAGGAGGGCGTAGACACGGTAGCCCTTGCCGTCGAGCTTCCCGGCCAGCGCCATGCCGATCGCCTGGCTCAGGCCCTGACCCAGGGAGCCCGCCGAGATCTCCACCCCGGGCAGCTTGTGCCTCGCCGGGTGGCCCTGCAGCCGGCTGTCGATGCGCCGGAACGTGTCCAGCTCCTCCGGCGGGAAGTAGCCCCGGCGGGCCAGGAGCGCGTACAGGAGCGGCGATGCGTGCCCCTTGGAGAGGCAGAAGCGGTCCCGGTCCGGCCAGTCGGGGCGGGACGGGTCGAGCCGCATCTCCCGCCAGTACAGCGCCACCCCGATCTCGACCGCCGACAGCGAGCTGCCCGCATGCCCGGACTGCGCCCCGGCGACCTGCCGGACGATGTCCTTCCGGATCTGCCGGGCGATCGCCCTCAGTTCCCTGTAGTCTTCCTCCATGGCGGTTCCTCCTGCTGGGCTGCGTCACCGCCCCCGCCTCCGGGGCCCAGGCCGAGCCGCTCGGCCAGGACCCGAAGCGCGAACCCGATGAGAGGCGGCAAGGAACGGCGATAGCGGCCGAAGCGGACGATGCGGTAGACCCACTCGAGGTTCAGGCGGATCATCCAGTCGGGGGCACGCCGGGCCTTCCCGGCCCAGAGGTCAATGCCGCCGCCGATGCCCATCGCCAGCGGCACCGCCAGCTCCGTCAGGTGGCGGGCGAGCCACTTCTCCTGAAGCGGCGCCCCCATGCCCGTCAGGAGCACGTGCGGCCTGGCGGCGCGGATCGCCGCCACGACTTCCCGGTCCGCCTGCGGTTCGAAGTGGGCCCAGTACCCATCGCGCCGGCCGCAGACCGTGATGTTCGGGTACCGCGCCTGGAGCCGCCGGGCTGCCTCCGCGACCGTGTCCGGCGTGGAGCCCAGGAGGAACACCCGCGTGCCGGGCGGCGCGCCGGCCAGCACGCCGGCCGCCAGATCCACGCCCGCCACCCGCTCCGGCACGGGCCTCCCGAGGAGGCGGGCGGCCAGCACCACGCCGGCGCCGTCCGGGACCACGAGGTCGGCCTGGCGCAGGACCTGCCGCAGCTCGGGGTCCCTGCGGGCAGCCATCACGATCTCCGCGTTGGGGGTCACGACCAGGTGGGGCGCACCGCTCGCCACGAAGTCCAGACAGCGGCGGACGGCTTCGGCCAGGGTGACCCGGTCGACCGCGACCCCCAGGATCACGCTCCGACCCCGGTCGGATGCTTTTTTCATGCTAGCTCCTCCGCCGGACGAAATCAAGGGCGAGCCGGGCGGCCTGCATGGCATCGGCTGCCAGTCGCGCCGTGACGGCCCGGAGGCGCCGCCCTTCCACCGCCCGGCCCTTGAGCGCCGCCAGGCCGGCCTCCACCAGCGCCTGCGGGTCCAGGTCCTGCACGCTGCCCGCCGTCACCGCGCCCACCTGGCGCAGGAAGGCGTCGATCTTCGGGTCATAGGAGACGCCCACCGGCGGCACCCCGGCCATGGCGGCGAAGACCAGGGCGTGGTAGCGCATGCCGACGAGGAGGTCGCAGGCGGCCACCGCGTCGAGGGCGTCGCGGTACGTCCAACCGTCCGCGTGCGGCACGGCGGCGGGCTCGGCCATCGCTTCGGCGACGGCCCGGGCGACCTGGAGGTCGGCGGGGGGCTGCAGGGGAAGGAAGACCACCGTGCCCCCCGTCCGGCGGGCCAGGCCGTCAAGGGCCTCGGCCAGGCGGTGCCAGCCCGGCTCCCCCCGACCCGGCCAGGGCCGCACCGATACCCCGATGAGCGGCCCGCCGGAGTCGCGGGGCGGCAGCGACACGCCGGCCGCGGCGAGAAGCCGCCGCCCCCGCGCCGGATCGCCGGGCTCGAGGGCCAGGGCGGCGTCGGCCGCCACGAAGAGGCGGGGGTGGCGCACCCCGAGGCGGTACAGGAACTCGCCCGACTCGGGGTCCCGTACCGTGATGAGCGCCACCCGGGACGCCACCAGCCGGGTCAGGAGGCGCCCGGGCCAGCGGCGGATCGGCCCGACGCCCTGGGCGTGGAACACGACCGGCCGCCCCCTGAGCATCGCCATCACGGCCAGGCCGAGATAGAAGGGGATGGAGCGGAGGCCCGTCACGTCCTGGAGGAGGCTCCCGCCGCCGGCCAGCACGAGGTCGGCCCGGCCCATCTCCTGCCAGATGCGCCGGATGCGGTTGCGGGAGACGGCCTCGACGCCGTGCACCCGGCGGGTCTCGGCCGCCTTGCCGGAGACCACCACGAACTCGGTCCCCGGCTCCACCTTCCGGAAGGCGCGGACGATGCCGGCGAGGATCGCCTCGTCGCCGGCGTTGCGGAAACCGTAGTACCCGTAGACCAGGACCCGGGGCGGAGCGCCGCCGGCCGCCGGCCGCCCCGAGGGGCTCACGGGCGACCCTCCCGGCCCAGGGCTCCCTCCACCCACCGCAGCACCAGGGCGGCGAGTCCCGCGGCCGCCGCCCCGGCGAGCGCCCCCAGCCAGAGGCCGTGCACGGAGCGGACGAGGGACACGAGGAGCGGCGTGCGCAGGTGCGAGAAGGAGTTGACCACGGAGACGGCGCCGGTCACGGCGGCCAGGACGAACGGCAGCGCCCAGGCCCGCAGCCCCCGGTGCACGAAGACCACCGCCAGGGCCAGGGCCGGGTAGGCGATGGCGAACTCCTTGGTGCGCGGGCGCACCACCAGCGCCCGCTCCAGCGCCGACCGCAGGGCCAGCTCCCACTCCGGCACCGGCACCAGCGGGAAGTTACCCGAGCGCTGGATGTACCAGAAGGCCGCCACCGCGGCGAGGAGCCCGAGGGCCACGTGCCGCCAGCGCACGACGGCGCCCGACCAGCCGGCGATCTCCCGCGCCGCCGAACGGGCGATCTCGCCGGGCCGGCCGGTGTGGCCGGCCAGCACGTAGCCCAGCGCGACCAGGGCCAGGGGCGCCGCGAAGGCGAGCTTGACCCCGCGGAAGTAGCGAAACTCGAGGGCGTAGGTGACGTCGCCCAGGAGTCCCGCGACCAGCAGGCCGCCCAGGAGCGCGAAGCCGAACAGGGCCACGAAGGCAACCGCTCCCTCGCGCAGGAGGTTCACCGGGGCGGCGGGCTTCGCCGGTCCGCCCTCCGGGGCCTGGCCGAGGTCACGGCGCGCCGAGGCGCCCCACCGCGCGAGAACCCACAGGCCGCCGAGCGCGGGGAACACGACGGCCGTCGCCAGGGCCAGGGCCTGCGGGCCGGTGACCGGCGCCACGCGGGTGAGCCCCAGGGCGCCACCGATCCCGAGCGCCGCGAGCAGGCCCGCGGTGCTCGCGCGCAGCGGCCACAGGAGCGCGAGCGCGTAGAGGCCCGCACCCACCGCGCCCAGCCCCACCAGGCCCCGCTGCCACCAGGGCGTCCAGAAGGGGGCGATGCGGCCCGGAGCGCCCGGCGGGTAACCGTGCCCGGCGAGGCGGCGAGACAACAGGGAGAAGTACTGGAGGTTCGTCTCGACCACGCTCCGCCCGGGCTCCTGCCAGCCCAGGAACGGGCGCAGGTAGAGGATACGGATGTTCCGCTCCTGCACCGAGCGAAGCCACTTCTCCACCGTGACCTCCGGCCGGAACTTCTCGATCTCCGCCTGCCCCATGGAGTACACCCGGGCGACGGGATAGCCGGCGGCGCGCGCGACCGCTTCGGCGCCCTCCTGCGGGGCGAATCCGAGCTGTGAGGCGTGCTCGATCATGCCGATCAACAGGCCGCGGCGCCGCACCTCCTCCGCCACGGCGGCGAGCGCGTCCGCGCCGCGCCCGTCACGGCGGAAGCCGAGCACCTCGCGCCCCCAGAAGAGGACGGCCCGGGCCTCCGGCGCCAGCCGGTCGAGGTCGGCGAAGACGTCCCGGACGAGGGCCGGCGTCGCCGCCGGTGCGGGCCGCGGCCGGGGAAACGCCTCGAGGCCGGCGCGGTGGACGAGGTCGAAGTCGGCCGGGTCCCACCCGGCGCCGTACTGCTCCAGGTCCGCCGGGGAGACGTCCAGCTCGATCACCCCGCTGCCGCCCTCGCCGGGCCCGGGCCGGTGCCAGACGGCCCGCTCCGGCCCGAGTCGGGCGGCCAGCGCGCGGTGAAGATCGCCGGCGTCGGTGCCGGGAGCCGGGACCACGTACGTGTGGGAGGCGACCAGGCGGCCCTCCCGCGCCAGCCGGCGCAGGGTGGGGGTGGCCCGGTCGGTCGCCGCGAGCTCCGCCAGGACCTCGGCGCCCGTGAAGACGGCGGCGGCGCCGTTGCGCGCGAGGTCGGGCACGCTGCGCTCCGGAACCGCCACGGCGGTGACCCCCGCCTGCTTGAGCTGCGCCAGCAGGCGATCGAGCGGGTACCCCTGCTCGGCCGCGAAGTCGCGGAAGGCCGGCAGGTCCACCGCCAGCATCACGCTGCGCGAGCCCTCCTCGCTCCGGTGCCGCACCACCAGGACCGGCAGGGCCGCCACGAGCGAGACCAGCATCAGCGCCCCGCCGAACCGCCGGGCGAAGGCATCCTTACGCATCGCTGCCCCCCTCATGTCGCCGCCCTCCGGCGGTCCGCCCCTGCCCGCCGGCGCAGGGCATCCTGCACCGCCAGCCCGGCCGCCGTCCCCAGCACCAGACCCGCTGCCTCCCGCAGGGCCTCGCGCCCGAGCGGCGACCACGGCCCGGCGAGGGCCGTCGCCAGCGTGCCAGCCGCCAGCCCGCCCAAGGCGACTGCCCAGAGCCCGGGCCGGCTGCGGCCGCGCCGCAAGAGCCACCCCGCCGCGCCCAGCGCCGGGTAGGCGAGAAGGACCTCCACCGGTCGGGGAGCCCACAGGCCGAACGCGCCCGCCACGCCCGGGGGCGAGGGCACCGGCTCCGGGGTCACCGGCGCCCCGGGAGCGGTGGGCGGCGGGGCCGTGTCGGCCAGCCGGGCTGCCTCCGCCGAGCGCTGGGCCGTCAGGAGCGCGTCCAGCGCCACCACCCCCGCCAGCGCTACCGCTGCGGCGAGCACGAGGAGGGGGCCGGCCCGGACCGGGCGGTCGCCGGCCCGGGCCAGGTCCCGCACCGCCCGCGGTCCCCGCAGCCACGCCCAGTGCACCAGGTAGAGGATGACCGGCAGGAGCGCGAGCCCGGCCCCGGGGCGGGCGACAGGCTCCGGGAGGCTGCCCGCCAGCGCCCGCGCCGCCAGGCCCCCGGCGGCGGCGTACGGCACGAGCCGCAGGAGCATCTGCCCGAGGACGATCCGGTCCCCCAGCGGCCCCGGGTCGAACGCCCGGGCGCCCTGGCGCGCGACCAGGGCCGCGGTCTTCACCTGGGCGTCGAGCCCCAGCGACGCGGCCCCCATCACCCCGAGGGCCGGCCAGGTGACGAGCGGAAGGCGCGCCGCGAGTTCCCGGGCATCCGGGGGGCCGGCCGCGGCCAGCCAGGTGCCCCACGCCACCACACCGAGGGCCGCCGCGGTCACCGCCGCGTAGGCCGCCACGCCGTGGTCCGGCCCCGGCGTCCAGAAGCGCAGGAGAAGATGTACGAAGGAGGCCGCGGCCCCCGCCCCGGCCAGCGCCAGGAGGACCCCGCCGGCAGTCCCGGCCGCCCGCGGGTCTCCCGGCCTCCCGTGGCCCTGCCCGGGGCCCAGCACCCCCGGCCGTAGGCCCGCGCGGGGAAGCGCGGCGCGCAGGGACCGCAGCGCCGCCGTCTGGCGCGCCAGATCCGCTTCCGGCTCGGCTGACTCGGGCCAGAGGCCGAAGACGAACAGCCGCACCCCGTCCTGGGCCGCCAGCCGCAGCCAGTCCGCGGGGCCTTCACCGTGCACGGTGCGGTGCGCCCGCACGGCGGAGAGCCCCGGGGTGCCAGCGAGGTCACGCAGCCCGAGCGGCCCGCCGGGAGCCGCGGCGAGCGTGCCCCCGGGTCCGACCGGCAGCGCGGCGCCCACCGGCACCGCCAGGATCGCGCCGCGGCCGGCCAGGGCCGCGCCGAATTCGACTGCCCGGCCGGGGTAGCCGGGAACCTCGGCACCCTCCGGGTACACGGGCCGTCCCGGCTCCAGCGCCGATGCGGGCGCGGCCGGGTCGGCCGGGCGCAGCGGGGCGCGGACGAGGCTCGGGAACGGGTTTCCGACCCCGTAGGCGACCGCCAGGCCGTGGCGCCGGACCAGGTCGGCGTCGGCGGGCAGGTGCCCGAGGGGCATCACGAGGAGCGCCGACGCCCACGGCCGGTCCGGGTCGCCGATCGGCGCCTGCACGGCCAGGACGGCGAGAGACGGGTCGCCCCGGGCGGCCGTGCGGCGGACGCGCTCCGCCCCGAGCCGCGCGCGGAGGGCGGACTCGAGCCAGGCCGCCAGCTCCGGATTGTCCCGGACGAAAACGTAGGTCTCGTCCGCCCGGACCTCTTCCGGCGGCAGCGCGAAGGCGGGGTCGAGCCGTGCTCGCGCCGCGGCCTCCCCGCCGCCGATCACCTGGACGCTCACCCGGAAGGCCGGGGGATAACCGGCCTGGCCCTGCTGGAGGAGGTCGTACAGGGTCTTCTCCCCCACCAGGGCCGAGGTCGCGCCGGCCTCCCGGAAGCGATCGAGGATCCGCCCCGGGTCGAGGTTCCGGATGGCCGCGAAGCGGCGGACCGCCCCCAGGTCGACGGCCAGCTCGACCGCCGGGCCGGGACCGGGCTGCCGTGCCAGCAGGAGGACCGCCGCCACGAGACCGAGCATTTCCAGGATGACGAGAAAGCGCTTGAGGACCAGCCGCAGCGCCTCCCTGCCGATGGCTCCGTGCTACTGCACCGCGAACGCACCGCGGACGAGGAGGATCGCCGCGGTGGTGGCCACCACGCCACGCCCGTCGGAGCGGGGGACGAGCAGGAGGTGGTTCGCCGCCACGTCCTGCCCGTTGGCCACGTCCCTGCCCGCCGTGAGGTCGCTCAGGCCGCCCAGGCTCGTGGGCTCCGTCGCCACCTTGACCCGGCCGGTACGCAGGATGATCTCCGTGCCGCCCTCGGCCACCAGCCGCTGGCCGGGGGCCAGCTGGACGACCTCGAGGGTCGGGGCGGCCGCCGGGACGCCCGGACCGACCGGTGCAGCGCCTGACCCGCCCGCGCCTCCGGAACCCAGGCCCTGGAGCGCCCGGGTGACGTACTCCTCGACGAAGCTCCGGGTCACCACGGGGTCGTCCGCCGAGCCCGGCTCCGGCGCGGGCCGGGCCGCAGCCCGGGCGCGGACGGCGAGAAACCCTGCGGCCGTCACTGCGGCGAGGGCCGCCGCACCTGCGGCGGTAGCCCAGCTGCGTCTCCACCGGCTCACCGAATCGCCTCCGCTGCTACCGGACCAGCTCGCCCGCCGCCCGCTTCTGAAGGTAGGCGTAGATGAACCCGTCGATCTCGCCGTCCATGACGGCCTGGATGTTGCCGACCTCGTACCCGGTGCGGTGGTCCTTGACGAGCGTGTACGGCTGGAACACGTAAGACCGGATCTGGCTGCCCCACTCGATCTCCATCTTCGGGCCCTTCAGCTGGCCCAGTTCCCGCTCCATCTGCTCCAGCTTGAGCTGCGCCAGACGGGAGCGGAGCATGCGCATGGCCACCTCGCGGTTCTGGATCTGGGACCGCTCCTGCTGGCAGGAGACCACGATCCCCGTGGGCAGGTGGGTGATGCGGACCGCCGACTCCGTCTTGTTCACGTGCTGGCCGCCGGCGCCGCTGGAGCGGAACGTGTCGATCCGCAGGTCCTCCGGCCGGATCTCGACCTCGCCGTCGTCCTCGACCTCCGGAGTCACTTCCACGGCCGCGAAGCTCGTGTGCCGGCGGGCCGCCGCGTCGAACGGGGAGATCCGGACGAGGCGGTGCACGCCCATCTCGGGGCGCAGGAAGCCGTAGGCGTGAGGGCCACGGATGGCGACGGTCGCGCTCTTGAGCCCCGCCTCCTCGCCCGGCAGGGTGTCGAGGATCTCGACCTTGTACCCCCGGGCCTCGGCCCAGCGGGTGTACATCCGGAGGAGCATCTCGGTCCAGTCCTGCGCCTCCGTGCCGCCCGCGCCGGCGTGCAGGGTCAGGATCGCGTTGTGGTCGTCATAGCGGCCGGTGAGGAGCCGCTCCAGCTCGAACTTGCGGACGTCCTCCTCCAGCGCCGACGCTTCCCGGGCGGCCTCCTGGCCGAGTTCCGGGTCCGCGGCCTCCTCGGCCAGCTCCACCATGACCTCCAGGTCCTCCGCGCGCCGGCTGAGGGCCTCCCAGCGCTCCAGCGGCTCCCGCAGGCTGCCCAGTTCCTTCAGGACCTTCTGCGCCTGCGCCGGGTCATCCCAGAAATCCGGACGGGCGCTCCGGGCTTCGAGTTCCCCGATCCGCCGCTGCCGGCCGTCCCAGTCAAAGAGACCCCCTGAGTTCGGCCAGACGGGCCTTGATGCGCTCGGCGCGGCGGGCGATGTCTTCCAGCATGCACGAGACCCCCATTTCCGCCGCATCGCCCCGCCCGGAGGCGGGGCTGCGCTCGCACCCTATTGTAACATGGGCCGGACGGGGGTCACAACGCGGCCATGACCCGGCCGGCTGCAGGGGCACCGCCGGCGGGCGGCCGCTGCCGGGCAACGCACGAGTCCGTGCGGCGTGGAACGACCGCAACCGTACGGCGCCGGCACAAAACGTGAGCCGGCAGTACCGGGAGGGTTGGCACAACCCTTGTGCCGGTGAACCCGGGAAGGCGCATTCCACCGTCGGGGGATCGGCCGGAATGCCGGAGCCGTGTTCCATAACACAACTTATGTGTCGCCTTGACGGCCGGCAAGCCCCCTTCGCACCCGAACGAGGACACGTTCTGTGCCACCTACTCCGGGGGTTTGCGGGTCAAATCCTGTACCGGTACCGCCGTTGTCGCCCAAGCGGCCGCGTCCCCGCTACCCGCCAGCGGGTGCCGGACACTGCTGGCCGGGCGCCGGTGCCGGCCGGCCGCGCCCGGCGGGGGGCTCAGCCTGGGATGGCATCGGGAGGTACCACACGGAACCCGACGCCCAGATAGGAACGACTTGCATTAGGAACGACTTGCAGGTAGAATGGGCATCGGCGGGTGACGCGCCGCGAAACCTGATGGTGGCAAAGGAGGGCGCCCGGTGACCCACCTCGAGATCCCGGACGGTGTGATCCCCTGGCCGTACCTGCTTCTGGGATTCGTGGTGACCGGCCTGATCGTGCTTTGGGCCAGCAGGCAGGTACCGAGGGCCGAAGCTGCGGCGCGGGTGCCCCGCGTCGCGGCGCTGGCCGCTCTCATGGTCCTCGGCCAGTCGGTCCCGCTGGGCTTCATCCCCTTTCACCTCAACCTGACCGTGCTGGCGGGCATCCTCCTCGGCCCCGCGCTGGGAGTGCTGGCGGCGGTAACGGTCAACATCGTGCTGGCCCTCATGGGGCATGGCGGCGTGACCGTGATCGGCCTGAACAGCCTGGTGCTGGTGACGGAGACGGTGCTGGGCAGCGTGGCGTTCACGGGGCTCCGGCGGCGGTTGGCGCCCGGGTTGGCGGCCGCCGCGGCTGCCGGCGTCACCCTTGCGCTGTCCCTGGCCCTCATCCTCGGTGTGGCACGTCTGGCCGGCGCCCAGCCCTGGCAGGTCATTCACGTGGAAGAGGCCGGCGAAGAGCACGGGGAGGCAACTCCGGAACCGGCGGCCGGGGAGCCCGGGCAGAGCATCCGGACCTTCCTGGCGGCGACCGTGCCCGTGTTCCTGATCGGGGCGGGGATCGAGTCGGCCGTCACCGGGGCCGTGACCGGCTACATCGCCCGGGTGCGGCCGGATCTTCTCGGCCTCCCGGGCCTCCGGTAGGGGGTAAGCGCGGTGCACCACCTCGACTTCCTCGACCGGGCCGCGGCCCTGGGCCACAGCCCCCTGCACCGGGCGTCCGCACTGTCCAAGCTCGTCCTCGTGGCTGCCGTGATCGGCGCGATGCTCAGCGGGGCGGCGCCTTCCTTTTATGTTGCGGCGATGGCGCTCCTCCTCGGGCTGGTGTGGGTCGCCAGGCTGCCCTTGAAGGAGTTCCTGGAGCTCCTCGCCTACCCCGTGGTCTTCGCCGGCGTCTTCGCGGTGAGCGGCCTCGTGCCGGCCGGCGAAGCCCGGTGGGTGGTCGTCGCCCGCTCGGCGACCGTGGCGCTGGCCGTGCTCCTCCTGTTCGCCACGACGTTCTACGGGGACGTCTTCGCCGCGCTGCGCCTGTTCATGCCGGGGGTGCTGGGAGACGTGCTGCTCCTCACGTACCGGTCGTTCTTCATCCTCGCCCGGGAAGTGCAGCGCACCCTGACGGCGATCCGCCTCAAGGGCGCCGGCCGCGGCCTCGCCCTGGCCCACCACGTGCGCACCGTGGGCGCCGTGATGGGGCTCGCCGCCGTCCACGCCCTGGAGATGGCCGAGCGCGTGCACCGGATCCTGGCCCTGCGGGGCTACCGGGGCGTCATCCCGGCCGGGCGGGCCTGGTGGCGGCCCACCCCCGACGACTGGCTGCCGATCCTGGCGGCGGCGGCCGTCGTCGCGCTGGCGGCCGCCTTGCGGTAAGGAGGGAATCCGGCGTGACCGACGTGGTCCGCGTCTGCGAACTCCACCACGTGTACCCCGGCGGGGGCGAGGTCACCCTCTCCGGTCAGGACTTCGTCGTGGGTCCGGGGGAACGGGTGGCCATCCTGGGGCCCAACGGGTCGGGGAAAACGACGCTCCTCCTCCACATGGTCGGCCTCCTCACCGCGACCTCGTGCCAGCACTGCACGGTGCTGGGGCTGGACCCCAAGCGCGATTTCGGGCAGCTCATCCGGCGGGTGGGGGTGGTGCTGCAGCACGTCGACGAGCAGATCATCGGCCCCACCGTCTGGGACGACGTCGCCTTCGGCCCCAAGAGCCACGGCCTGCCCCCCGCCGAGGTGCGGGCCCGCGCCGAGGAGGCGCTCGACCTGGTCGGCATCCGGCACCTCGCCGGCCGGGTCCCGCACTACCTGAGCGGCGGCGAGCGCAAGAAGGTCGCCATCGCAGGAGCGCTGGCGATGCGCCCCGAACTCCTCATCCTCGACGAGCCCTTCGACAATCTCGATCCCCGCTCCCGGGCGGACCTCATCGAGATCCTCAACCGTCTCAACCGTGAGCGGGGCATGGCGCTGGTGGTGACGACGCACGACGTCAACCTGGTGCCCCGCATCGCCGACGTGGTGTACGTGTTCAGCCGCGGCCGGATCCTGGCACGGGGGACACCGCTGGAGGTGTTCCGCCGGCCCGAGCTGCTGAGCGAGGCAAACCTCGAGCCGCCCGCGCTGATCCAGCTCTTCGCGGCGCTCGAGCGCCGGGGCGTGCCCGTGTCGCCCCCGGCGAGCGTCGAGGACGCGGCCGAGCAGATCTGGCGCCTCCTGGGCAGGAGCGGGCAGGGAGATCACAGCGATGGCCCGCCGCCGGCCTTGCCCCGCGCGCGGGTCGCGGGCCAGGGGGGATAGTTCCGTGGAACCCGGGGACCTCGAGCGGCAGGGACTCCGCCTGACCCGCCAGCGGCGGGAGCTTCTCGAAGTCCTGCGGCGGAGCCCCGGCATGCTGACCGCCGAGGAGCTGCACCGGCGGGTGGCCCAGCGCCAGCCCGCGGTGAGCCTCTCCACCATCTACCGCAACCTGGACATCCTCACCGAGGCCGGGCTGGTGTGCAAGGTCGAGATCGGCGACGGGTTCGCCCGGTACGAACTGCGCCGCACCGAGGGCCACCACCACCACCTCGTCTGCGTCCGCTGCGGGCGGTCGGAAAGCATCCACTGCCCGGTGACCGGCATCGAGGAGCTCTTTGGCCGCCGGGGGTTCCAGGTGACCGGCCACCGCTTCGTCGTCTACGGGTACTGTCCGGCCTGCCGGGATTCGGCCGGTACCGGGCCGGCCTCGGACGGGCCTCCCGGTACCCGGGCACCGGACCGGGACGGCTGACGGCTCCTGCCACCCGTGCCCTCTCCCGGCACCACGCTTTTCCGCCCGAATAGACTGGAACTGGAAGGCGGAGCGGGAGGGTACGGAAATGGATGTCGGCTTCATCGGCACCGGCAGCATGGGCAGCCTTCTCATCCGCTCGCTCGTCCGCTACGGCGCGCTCCGCCCCGGCGCGGTGTGGGCGGCCAACCGGACCCCGGCCAAGCTCGAGCGCCTGGCGAGCGAGGTCCCGGGCGTCCACCCGGCGCCGGCCCGCGAGGTGGTCCGGCGCTGCCCGCTCGTGTTCCTGTGCGTCAAGCCGGGCGAGACCGGTGCGGCGCTCGAGGAGGTCGGGGACGACCTCACCCCGGACCACCTCCTCGTGATCCTGAGCAACATGCTCCCCCTCGAGGCGGTCGAGGCGCGCACCGCCGCCCGGGTCGCCAAGGTGATCCCTTCCCTCGCCCACCAGGTGGGCGGGGGCGTCGCGCTGATCATGTACGGGAACCGGGTGCGCCCTGCCGACCGGCAGCGCCTGGAGCGGCTCCTCGCCCCCATCGCCCGGCCCCTCGTCATCCGGGAGCACCAGGGCCGGACAGCGGCCGACATCACCTCGTGCGGCCCCGCCTTCCTGGCCTGCGTCCTGCAGGCGATGGCCCGGGCCGCTGCCGAGGCCCAGCCCGACCTCCCCCTGCCGGTGGCGGAGGCCCTGGTCCGCGAGACCGCCCTGGCCACGGCCCGCCTCCTGGCCGAGGACGGCATGACCTTCGACGAGGTGATCGCCCGCATCTCCGTGCCGGGCGGCATCACCGCCGAGGCCGTCCGGCTCCTCGCCGAGCAGGTCCCGGCTGCCTGGGAGGCGGTGTTCCGCACGACCCGGGAGGTCGAGGAGGAGAAGCGCCGGCGGCTGCGGCTGTGAAGAAGCCCCGTGCCCGACCGCCCTGGGCGGGAGGACGTGGTACACGGTCCCCGTTTGCGGTAGTGTAGAGGGAGGCGGGGCGGGCCCTGCGCGGCCCACCTCGCCAGACCGCAGACGAGGAGGCCTCTCCATGCGCATCCGGATCGAGTTCTGCACCGTCTGAAAGTACTTCCCCCGCGCCGCCCGTGTGGCGGAGGAACTGGTGGGGCGCTTCGGCACCGAGATCGCCGAGATCGCCCTGATCCCCGGCAGCGGCGGGGTCTTCAAGGTGGAGTGCAACGGCACCCTCCTCTTCTCGAAGAAAGAGGAAGGGAACCGGTTCCCCGAGTACGGCGAGATCTCGGCCCGCATCGCCGAGCGGCGGGGCGAGTGGGAACGGCAGGCGGGCGGGGCCTAGCGCCATGGGCTACGCCGCCGTCGTCCTGGCCGCCGGCTCCGCCACCCGGATGGGCCGGCCCAAGCAGCTGGAGCCCGTCGGGGGCCGCCCCCTCGTGCGCTGGGCGGTGGAGGCGGCGCTCGCCGCCGGCCTGGGCCCGGTCGTGGTCGTCACCGGGGCGGCGGCGGAGGCCGTCGCCGCGGCGGTTGCGGACCTGCCCGTCCGCACGGTGCACAATCCCGACCACCCGGCCGGCATGGGCAGGTCGGTGGCCGCCGGGGTGGCGGCGCTCGGGCCGGAGGTGCGGGCGGCCGTCGTCCTGCTGGGCGACCAGCCCCTGGTCCCGCCGGAGCTGCTCGGGGCGCTCGTGCGCGCCCACGACCCGCCCGGGGCGACCATCGTCCGGCCGGGCTACCCCTCCGGCCGGCTGGCGCCCCCGGCGCTCTTCGACCGGCGCCACTTCCCCGAGCTGGCCGCCCTCACCGGCGACCGGGGGGCATCGGCGGTGATCGCCCGTCACCCGGACTGCACCCGGGTGGTCCCCTGGCCCGACGACCTCCCCCTCCTCGACGTGGACACACCCGAGGATCTGGAAACCGTTCGGAGGTACGTGAGCGACGTTGGATTCACCTCGTCCTGGTGAAATCAGAAGCGTCGCTGATTTGAAAGGGTAGGCTTTGACCTTCGCAGATCTCGGTTCCCCAGCGATGGTGCCGGGCCAGCTTCAGGTTGGCAGGTCCGTAGCATCCCCGGGCAGATGCGGTCGGCGCGGGTGACGATGGCCATGTGCCGCCCCGTGTCGGGGTCAAGCAGGCACAGAATGTATGTACACCGGGCCGTGGTAACCCCGTAACCCCGTATGGACAGGACGCGGACCTAGTAGCGCAGCGTGCGCGGTTGGCCCAACGAAGGCCAGAGGGTCCCGAAGCAGGCCGGGGACATGCCCCGGCCTGCGCTTTTGCAGGGCTTCGGTGCAGTGCAGCCTGGCTCGAGATGGTAGGGCGATTGCGATAGAATTCCAACTGCGGGGCTTTCCCCACCCAGCCCGCCGCCCCCTTTCGGCGCGTGGGGCACGCGCCCGGCACAAGCCAGCCTCTGGCTGGTGCCGGAAGGGGGTGGGACGGTGGAACTCAGCCTCACGCTGGCACCGGCAGTTGCGTTGGCCCTCATTGCCCTGGCCAACGCATACCTGCTCACCAGCCGCCGCCGGAAGCCTTCCAAGAAAGGCTGAGGGGCGCTGACGCCACCAGCGCCCCTCCCCGGTAGGTAGGGTATCCACTCGCGTTGGCCGGGCTGCGTGCCCCGGCAGGAGGCCGCCTCTCACGGCGGTCCTTCTGCTCTGAGGATACTGCCCTAACCTTGTGCCGTCAATTCCCGCCTGGGTACCGCCTGCGTGCCTGGGTAGCCTGCTCTTCTGTATAGGCAGCGATCACGCCCCCTGGGCGGCGGTGCGCCCGCAGCACTTCTTGTACTTCTTCCCGCTCCCGCACGGGCAGGGGTCGTTGCGGCCGACCGCCTTGGCCGCCCGCGCCGGCGCCTGCGGCCGGGCCTCCGCGCCGGGCCCCGACTCGAACGTGACCCGCCGCTTGAACTCGAGGGCCGGCGGCAACGCCACGGGCCGGCCCGGCCGGCCTCCGGCCGGCAGCCCGGGCCCGGCAGCCTCTCCAGGAGCCCCCGTGGCAACGCCGCCGGCGCCGGGTACGGCTCCCGGCGCGCCGCCCGGCGCCACGGAAGGCGCGGGGTGGACCTCCTGCCGCACGATCTCCAGCCGGAACAGGTGCTGCGCCACCGTCTCCTGGATGGACTCGATCATGGCGTTGAACATGTCCATGCCCTCGAGCTTGTACTCGATGAGCGGATCGCGCTGCGCGTACGCCCGCAGGCCGATGCCCTCGCGGAGGTCGTCCATGGCGGTGAGGTGCTCGATCCACTTCTCGTCGACCGTCCGCAGGAACACCGCCCGCTCCAGCTCCCGCATGAGCTCGGGCCCGATGCGGGCCTCCTTGGCGGCGTACAGCTCCTCGGCCACGGCCTTGAGCCGCTCCGCCAGCTCCGGCTTGCGCAGGCCGCGGAGGTCCTCCGGCTTCAGCACGCCCGCCGGGAAGAAGGCCTCGTGGGCGGCGTCGATGAGCGGCTGGGGGTCCCATTCCTCCGGGTGCGTCTCGGGCCCGTAGTGCTGCACCAGGCGCTCGCACACCTTGTGGATCGCGTCGAGCGCGGACTCCCGCAGGTTCTCCCCCCGCAGCACCTGCCGGCGCTGCTTGTAGATGAGGTCGCGCTGCTCGTTGAGGACCTGGTCGTACTGGAGCACGTGCTTGCGGATCTCGAAGTTCCGCGCCTCCACCTTCTTCTGCGCGTTCTCGATGGCCCGGGAGACCATCGGGTGGTCGATCGGCACGTCCTCCTCCAGGCCGAGCTTCTCCATGAGGCTGGCGACCATCTCGCCGCCGAAGAGGCGCATGAGGTCGTCCTCCAGGGCCACGTAGAAGCGGCTCGACCCGGGGTCCCCCTGGCGGCCCGCCCGGCCGCGCAGCTGATTGTCGATCCGCCGCGCTTCGTGCCGCTCCGTGCCGATGATGTGCAGCCCGCCGGCGGCCTTCACCTTCTCGGCCTCGGCGTCGCACTGCTTCTTGAACTCCTCGTAGTAGCTGCGGTAGAGCTCCTGGAGCTTGCGGATCTCAGGGTCGTCGGAAGGTAGACCCTCCGTCGCCCGGGCGATCAGCCCCGCGTCGTATCCCTCGCGCCGCAGCCGGTCCCGGGCCATGAACGCCGGGTTGCCGCCGAGGAGGATGTCCGTGCCGCGGCCGGCCATGTTCGTGGCGATCGTCACGGCCCCGAACCGCCCGGCCTGGGCCACGATCTCGGCTTCCTTCTCGTGGTACTTGGCGTTCAGCACCTGGTGGGGGATGCCCCGGCGCTTGAGCATCTCGGAGAGCATCTCCGACTTCTCGATGGACACCGTGCCCACCAGGACGGGCTGGCCGGTCTTGTGCCGCTCGACGATCTCCTCCACCACGGCGTTGAACTTCGCCCGGACGGTCTTGTACACGACGTCCGGCAGGTCCTTGCGGATCATCGGCTTGTTGGTCGGCACGACGATGACGTCCATGCCGTAGATCTGCCGGAACTCCTGCTCCTCCGTCTTCGCCGTGCCGGTCATGCCGGCCAGCTTCCGGTACATGCGGAAGTAGTTCTGGATCGTGATCGTGGCCAGGGTCAGGGTCTCCCGCTCGATCTTGACCCCTTCCTTGGCCTCCACCGCCTGGTGCAGGCCGTCCGACCAGCGCCGGCCGAACATCAGGCGGCCGGTGAACTCGTCGACGATGATGACCTGCCCGTCCTTGACGACGTAGTCCCGGTCGCGGTGGAACAGCTCCTTCGCCTTCAGGGCGTTCAGGAAGTAGTGGTAGAGTTCGGCGTTCTCGTCGACGAGGTTCTTCACGTTGAGCATCTTCTCGACCTTGGCGATGCCCTCTTCCGTGGGCGCCACCCGGCGCTCCTTCTCGTCGACAGTGTAGTCGACGTCCCGCTGCAGCCTCGTGACGAGCTTGGCGAAGGTGTAATACAGCTCGGTCGGCTTCTCCGCCGGGCCCGAGATGATGAGGGGGGTGCGCGCCTCGTCGATCAGGATGGAGTCCGCCTCGTCGACGATCGCGTAGTTCAGCGGCCGCTGCACGAGGTCGTTCAGGCTGATCGCCATGTTGTCGCGCAGGTAGTCGAAGCCGAACTCGTTGTTCGTGCCGTAGGTGATGTCGGCCTGGTACGACTCCCGCCGCTGGGCGGGGTTGAGCCCGTGGACGATCAGCCCGACCCTGAGGCCCAGGAACTTGTAGATCTGACCCATCCACTCGGCGTCGCGGCGGGCCAGGTAGTCGTTCACGGTGACGACGTGCACGCCCTGGCCCGGGAGCGCGTTGAGGTACGCCGGCAGCGTGGCCACCAGCGTCTTGCCCTCGCCGGTCTTCATCTCGGCGACGTTGCCCTCGTGGAGCACCATGCCGCCGACGAGCTGCACGTCGAAGTGGCGCTGCCCGAGCGTCCGCTTGGCGGCCTCCCGGACGGCGGCGAACGCC
The DNA here is from genome assembly GCF_025999835.1 of Caldinitratiruptor microaerophilus. Lineage (NCBI taxonomy): Bacteria > Bacillati > Bacillota > Clostridia > Eubacteriales > Symbiobacteriaceae > Caldinitratiruptor > Caldinitratiruptor microaerophilus. The sequence continues at coordinate 2,870,159 of NZ_AP025628.1, forward strand.
TCGGGGAGGAGGTCGTCCAGGCTCTCGCCGCTCTCCAGGCGCTGGCGGAACTCGACGGTCTTGTGCGCCAGCTGGGCGTCCGTGAGCCGCTCGAACTCCGGCTCCAGGGCGTTGATCCGGGCGACCGTCTGCATGTGCCGCCGGACGGTCTTCTCGCTCACGTCCCCCACGATGAGCTTCTTCAGGGTGGCGAACATCCGGCTCCCACCTTTTTTCCCGCATCCCGGGCGCCGGGCCGGCACCCGGCCCCCGGCAAACGGAACCGGGGCGGGAACCCCCGAACGGGCTTCCCGTCTCCCGGTTGCGCCATCGTACAATGTCCGACCACAGGACGGATGGCCCGATCTCCGGGTTCGCACTCCCGCCGGGCCGCCGTGCGTCCCCGTTATTGTACCATGCGGACCCCGGGGGAACAACGCGGCCGGACGAGTGGGCCGGGGCACCGGCCACCCTGCGGCGTGCCGCTCAGATGGCACCCTTCAGCCATACGGACACGACGGTCACCAGGATACCGACGGCGAGGCCCCAGATCTGCCTCGACAGAGCCCGGATCTCTCCGCGCAGGACGGAGACCTCGGTCTTCAGGTCCGTCCGGACGCCGGAGACCTCGTCCTGGAGCTCCGTACGCACGCCGGAGATCTCGCTCCTCAGGCCGGACATCTCGGCCTTCAGCTCCGCCCGCTGGCTGGACATCTCGGCCTTCAGCTCCGCCCGCAGGCCGGACATCTCGTCCCTGAGCTCGGTACGCAGCCCCGCGATGTCGGTCCTCAGCTCCGCGCGCAGAGCCGACAACGCCGCACGAAGTTCCTCCTGGCCGCGATCGAGGCTATCGAGCCGCGCCTGGATCTGGTCCAGATACCGCTCCTCCCAATTGATTCCAGGCGAATCCGCCACCTGCATCCCTCCGCCCCCCGTAGCCGGAGCCGCTATCCCCACCCTGGACCGAGGTGCTCGCTTTTACCAGATTACACCATTCAGAAGGTGCCGTCAACGAGTTAGCGGCGATCTTGCGGCGATCTGCGGCGCACCTGGGGCGGCGAGGACCCCGATGCCCGTTACCGGTACGTCACGCCGGTGGCTCCCCGGACGAGGACGGCCTGCTCGGCCAGCACCCACAGGCCCCCCGCCACCACCGAGTGGCCGCCGAGGACGACCGGCACCGGCGCCTCGAGCGCGGCCGCCGTGAATTCCCGCACCCAGGGGTCCCCGATCGCTCCGACCCGGCCCAGGTCGGACAGGAACCGGTCCTGCTCGCTCACCCGCCGGCCGCCGTGGGCGAAGAAGACCCGGCTGTCGAGGAAGACGGCACCGACCACCTCGCCGAGGAGCTCGAAGAACCGGCGCGGGCCCAGCTCGGCCAGAGCGGCGGCCAGGAACGAGCGCACCAGGCCCTCCTCCTCCCGGCCGAGGGCCTTCATCCCGCGCTCCTCCGAGAAGATCCGCACCCGCAGGCGCAGGTACCGGTTCAGGTACTCGACCACCGCGGTCCCGACCCGCCCGATCAGCGCCACCTCCGCCAGGTCCCGCTGCAGCTCGGCCGCGGCGGCCCGCAGCCGGCTCCGGTCCCAGTCGATCCCCTCCAGGGCCGCCCGCGCCCGGGGCCCCGCCCGGCCCGACTCGGCGAGGATCAGGTAATCGGTCGGGGTGTCGAGGTCGAAATGCACGGCTGCCGAGTTGGGGATCAGGTGGCGCGTGAGACCGGCCTCGTGGCGCAGGAGATAGCCCAGCAGGTTGTCCCGGGGCTGCGCCGGGATGCGCCCCAGGGCATCGGCCGGAGCCCAGGCGACGAGGTCGGCCGACTGCGGGTTGTTCACGACGACGCACGGCGCCAGGACGGACAGCGCCTCGAGGACCCAGCGCCACTCCGCCTCCGAGAGCAGCGGGGCGGCGGCGCCGCTCAGGTAGACCACTCCCTCCGCCCCGCTCCCGGCCACCGCCGCCGCCAGCTCCCGGTGAAAGTGGAACGAACGCTCCGTCGGATGCACCCGCACGCCCAGGCGCACGGCTTCGGCGGCCAGGTCCGGGAAGTTCGTGGCGAGGACGACCTCGGCGAGCCCCCGCAGCCCCACGAGCCGCTCAAGCGTGTCGAGGACGACCGCCCGCCTGAGGCGCGACAACGTGAGCCCCAGGTCCCCCCGGGGCTCCGTCCCTCCCTCGAAGACTACGGCGACGATTCGCACCGCACGTGCCTACCGTTCCGGCTCGATGAGCCCGTAGTTCCCGTCCTTGCGCCGGTACACCACGCTGAACCGGTCCGTCTCCGCGTTCGCGAAGACGTAGAAGTCGTGGCCCAGCAGGTTCATCTGCATGATGGCCTCCGCCACCGTCTGCGGCTTCATGGCGAAGCGCTTCACCCGCACGATGCGGTCCTCGTCGGGCGACGCCCACTCGTCGCCGGCCGCCTCGGCGCCCGCCGGCCCGGCCTCGGCCCCGGCCATCGCGGCCAGGTCGGCGGACGGCTCCGCCCGCTTGCGGTCCCACCGGGCCTTGTAGCGCTTCACCTGCTTCTCCAGCTTCTCCAGGACCAGGTCGATGGAGGCGTACATGCTGTCGGACGCTTCTTCACCCCGGAGCAGGAAACCTTCCTTCACCGGGATGGTGACCTCGACGATGTGCCGGCCGCGCTCGACACTCATCGCGACCTTGGCGCCCTGGGGTGCGGTGATGAGCTTGTCGAGCTTGCTCAGCTTCTTCGTCACGTAGTCCCGCAGGGCGGCCGTAACCTCGATGTTCCGGCCGTACACGGCGACGTCCATGCACGCCCCAGCTCCTTTCCCTTCGGGCGGATGGTGCCGCCCAGGGCCGTCGAGCCCCGGGGGAGTTACTATTCACCTTCCCGCCGGGAACTCCTGCATGCCAGGTCGAGTGCGTCACGCCAGGTCTTTCAGCCAGACCGAGATCACCGCCAGGACGATCCCGGCGGCCAGGCCCCAGATCTGCCGGTGCAGTGCTCGCAGCTCCTGCCGCATCTCCGACCGGAATGCGCCGATCTCCCCCTTCACCTCCGCCCGCAGGGCACCGGCGTCCTGCTTCACCTCTGCCCGCAGGGCACCGATGTCCTGCTTCACCTCCGCCCGCAGCGCGACGACCTCCGCGCGCAGGGCGGCCTGCCCCTGCTCGAGAGACCCCAGGCGGGCCTCGATCGCATCGAGATACCGGGCCTCCCAGTTCACGTCCCGGGATTCCGTCATGTGCATCCCTCCGCCCCCCGCCGGCTCCGTCGCCCGGGCCGCCCACTGAACGGGTGTCCGTCCACATCGCTGGTTTCCAGATTACACCATACACCGACGGGGGTCAAGCTGGTCGCGCGGCCGGCGCGCGCGGCCACGCCCGAGCCCACTCGGGCCGCCGGGCAAGATCGGCCGGGGGCACGGGCCCTACCCGGCGATGTCCTTCAGCAGGGGACCGAAGACACGCTTGAGGTCCGCCAGGGTGGCGACCGCCCACTCCCGGATGCCTGCGAGCGTGGCCTCGTCGGCGTCGATGCTTCCGGCACGGTACGCGGCGATCCGGCACGCCCGCCGCCCTTCGAGCGGCTCCCACTCCAGCGGCCGGCCCAACTGCCGCTCCACCTCGTCTCTTCGCGCCCGCAACGCCTCAAATACCCGGGTATTCCACTCCGCATCGCCCCGGTCGATGTACACGTCGGCGCGCACCCGGTCGCCCCACGCGAAGCTGAGACCGTACGACACGCCCGCCACACCCGAGGAGAAAGCGACCCAGCTCTGCGGGAGGGCCGTCCGGATGCCGGTGAACCCGTGGCGGCGCCGGAGATCGTCGATCACCGCCTGGAAGAACCGCTGGTACCGGGCCCCCCGCTCCGTCGGGGCGGGCCGGGCGGACCGGGTTGCCTTCTGCCACTCGTTCGGGAAGGCGACGGGGCGGAACTGCGGCGCCGGCCGGGAGTCGTCGATCCGCAGCACCTCGACGATCACGCCGAAGAACTCCACGTTTTCGTCCGTCCGCTGGTTCAACCAGTCTAGCGCCTGCCGGTGCTCCTCGCGGATCTCCTCGGCGATCCAGATGACCGTGGCCGCGTCGTAGCCGGCGGCGTACGTCAGCAACTTCCCCAGGTGGTCGTGATTCGTGACCCCGAACTGGTTCTCGATCACGACCATCCGATTCCGGGACACGTCGCGGGCCAGGATGTCCGCCGAGAAGCCACCGACCGGTGCCTCCCGCTGCTCGAGCTCAAGCTCCATGCCGAGTACGGCGCCGAGCTCGGACAGGTTCTCCGCCAGCCAGGGGGTGAAGTCCGCAGCCTCCCCCGGCCACACCTCGCGCGGGTTCACCTTCTTGATGACGCCGAATTCCGGCACGGCTCCTCACTCCCTGCTGGCGACCTGACGCCTCTGAAGGGGCTCCCACCACTCCCGGTGGGTCAGGTACCACTCGATCGTCCGCCGGAGCCCCTCCTCGAACCCGTGCCGGGGCTCCCACCCCAGCTCCCGCCGGATCTTCGTCGTGTCCATCGCATACCGCCGGTCGTGCCCCGGGCGGTCGGGGACGAACCGGATCAGCGACTCCGGCTTGCCCAGCTCCGCCAGGATCCGCCGGGTGATCTCCAGGTTCGTCCGCTCGTTCCCACCCCCGATGTTGTAGACCTCCCCCGGCCGGCCGTGCAGCAGCACGAGCTCCAGCGCCGCACAGTGGTCCTCCACGTACAGCCAGTCCCGCACGTTCAGACCGTCCCCGTACACCGGCAGGTACTCGTCCGCCAGCGCCCGGGTGATGAAGAACGGGATCAGCTTCTCCGGGTACTGGTACGGCCCGTAGTTGTTCGAGCAGCGGGTGATGATCGCCGGCAGCCCGTACGTGTGGTGGTAGGCCCGCACCAGCAAGTCCGCCCCCGCCTTGCTGGCCGAGTACGGGCTGTTCGGCGCCAGCGGCGTCTCCTCCGTGAAGAGGCCCGTCGGGCCCAGCGACCCGTACACCTCGTCCGTCGACACCTGGACGAAGAGCAGCCCCGGCCGGCCGCCGTCCGGGGCTGCACCCCGGGCCGCCCGTGGCCCCGCCGGCCCCACCGCCGGGCCGGCCGCCTCCCGCCGGGCGATCTCCTGCCGCACCGCCTCCAGCAGCACCTGCGTCCCCAGCACGTTGGTGCGCACGAACACCTCCGGCCCGGCGATGCTCCGGTCCACGTGCGACTCGGCGGCGAAGTGCACCACCGCGTCGGGCGCCTCCTCCGCCAGGAGCGCCCGCACCAGGCCCATGTCGCCGATGTCCCCGTGCACGAACCGGTACCCCGGATGGCCCTCCACGTCCCGCAGGTTCGCCGGGTTGCCGGCGTAGGTCAGGAGGTCGAGGTTCACCACCCGCCAGTCCGGGTGACGGTCCAGCACGTACCGGATGAAGTTGCTGCCGATGAACCCCGCCCCGCCCGTCACCAGGATGCGCCGCGCCATCTGCCCCTCCGCCTCACCCGTCCCGCCGCGCCCAGTCGTACGGGATGTCGTTCTCGTGCGGGTCCACCCGGTACTCGTCGGGGTCGGCGTGGTTGTACGGCTCCGTGGTGACGTTGATGCAGATGGCCTCCGTCTCGCCGATGCACTTGAAGCCGTGGTACACCAGGGGCGGGATCTGGAGCAGCACCGGGTTGTGCTCGCCCAGGAAGAACTCGTTCACCACGCCCCGCGTGGGCGAGCCCTCGCGGTCGTCGTAGAGCACGACCTTCATCATGCCCTTGACCACCACGAAGTGGTCCCACTGCTTGCGGTGATAGTGCCAGGCCTTGACCACGCCGGGGTAGGCCGTGGTCATGTAGACCTGGCCGAACCGGATGAAGATCTCGTCGTCCGCCCGCAGCATCTCCATGAGCCGTCCCCGCTCGTCGGGGATCACCCGGAGCGGCTTCACCTTCACGCCGTCGATCCGCTCCCGGCTCACGGCGCGGAACTTCCGGGGCTCCACGGGTTTCGGCTCCAACGCTGAACCCTCCACCGTGACGCGTTCCCGAACCATCCTACACGATCCGGGCCCGGCTCTGGTCCCCCAGGACCAGGCTGATCGCCCGCGGCCGGTCCGGCGCCCGCTCCAGCACCACGCCCCGGCCCAGGAGGCTGCCGTCGATCCGCACCCCCACGCGGTCGATCACGCAGCCCTCCAGGATCACGCTGTTCTCCACCTCGCTGCCCCGCACCCTGCACCGGTCCCCGATCGACGTGAACGGGCCGATGTACGCGTCCTCGATCTCGCACCCCTCGCCGATCACCACGGGTCCCCGCACCACGCTCCGCACCACCCGGGTTCCCGCGCCGATCCGCACGCGCCCCGACAGCTCCGAAGCGTCGACCTCCCCCTCCACCCGGGGCTCGATCGTGTCCAGCAGCAGCCGGTTCGCCTCCAGCACGTCCTCCGGCTTGCCCGTGTCCTTCCACCAGCCCTCGACCAGGTGCGGCTCCACCGTGTAGCCCCAGTCCACCAGCTGCTGGATGGCGTCCGTGATCTCCAGCTCCCCCCGCCAAGAGGGTTTGATGACCCGGACGGCCTCGAAGATGCGGTGGTTGAAGAGGTACACCCCCACCAGGGCGAGGTCGCTCGGCGGCACCTCCGGCTTCTCCACCAGCCGCACCACCCGGCCGTCCCGGAGCTCGGCCACCCCGAACCGCTGCGCGTCCGGCACCCGGCTGAGGAGGATGAGGGCGTCGGGCCGGGTCTCCCGGAACCGGCGCACGAAGTCCGCCACGCCGCCCTTCAGCACGTTGTCGCCCAGGAACATGACGAAGGGCTCGCCGGCCATGAAGTCCTCGGCGATGTGCACGGCATGCGCCAGCCCCCGGGGCGCGTCCTGGCGGAGGTAGGTGACCCGGATGCCCCAGCGGGATCCGTCGCCGACCGCCGCCATGACCTCCGGGGCCGTGTCCCCGACGACGATCCGGAAGTCGGTGATGCCGGCCTCCCGCAGCGCTTCGATGGAGTACAAGACGGCCGGCCCCCGGTGCCGACGCTCAGGATGAGGGCTTTCACCGGCAGACCTCCCTCACGAAGTTCGCGATGGCGGCAGGCTCCACCAGCGGCAGGCCGCAGGCCGTGACCTGGCGGATATAGCGCCGCGCTTCACTGCCCTTCGCAGGGATGAACAGGCTGACCTCAATGAGCAGATGAACCAGACCGGGAGGGTGACTCCCGGTTCAAGCGGCTACCTGATGGAATAGAACATCCGGATCATTTCTGTCGAAGCGCCCGTGCCACAACTCCGACGGGTTCGTTCGCCCGGCCTGGTGCGGGTCCCTAGTCGGTTGCTGACGGGGCTGTACCAAAAGATATCTCTGCCATGCCAGCGGCGGTGAAGCCACAACCGGGCGCGGTTTTGGCGAGCTCGGCACAGCGGGGGATGACTACCACGGTCCTGGAGCCAAGGAAGGGCCGGTGGTCAGGTACTCGAAGATTTCCCCGACACTCCCCTGCCGCAAACGTGACCCCGGCAACCTGTCATCCCGCAGGGCACACCCCAGTCAATTCAGCCTCATAGAGACAGGCTACATGGTCTTGGTCGATCAACTGAAAGCCCGCCTTTTCGAAAGCACGACGGGATGGTATATTCTCTACCTTCACCCTGGCGAACAATCGTTTGTACCCCAAAGTCGCGGCCAATTTCTGTGCTTGTTTCAAAACTGCAGCCCCAACTCCCATACCACGAAACCCCGAGGCGATCACAATACTGATCTCGGCCTCACCCTCACCCTTCGCGTCGAACCGCAAACTACCTGCTGGCGCGCTATCGACTTCGATCACGTAGAGTTGGCGATGGGGAGACCGAAGCGATTGTGTAAACCATCTCTCGTGGATGGACAGCGAAATGGGTTCAGGATGAAACGAGTAGCGGCGCACATCCGGGTCGTTTCGCCACTCCCAGAAGCGATCGCGATCTTCCGGTCGGGCCGGGCGAAGCCGGCATACGCTGGCCGGCGGGCGAAAAGACTCCGGGCTCACTGGAACATGCTCCATTCCAGTACCTCATCCGCCTCAACGTTGACGGCAAGTCGCCTTCCCACCACTTTGGAGATGTCCCGTGGCGGAATCCCATAGCCGGGGCGCTTCACAGTCAACATCTCCCGCGTGAGAACTGTTCCTGCCGGCAGGTCCCTTGCGGCGACCAAGCTCCTCCTGGCAAGACGATGCATCTCAGCCTCTTCAGGGGCCGGACCTTCTTTGCGACCGTGGCCCAGGGCTTTCTCCACTTGGCGGATTGCGCTAACCATGGCACGGAGTTCGTCCGGTTCCAGGGCAAACGGGTGGTCAGGCCCTGGTAGTCGGCGATCAAGCGTGAAGTGTTTTTCAATCACTACAGCTCCCAGCGCTGCTGCCGCGGTAGCAACCGCTACACCCTCCGTGTGGTCCGAGAAGCCTGTCGGCACACCGAACGCCCGCCGCATGGTGACCATGGCCCTCAGGTTGGCAAGATGAGCGGGAGCCGGGTAAAGGGATGCGCACTGCAACAGGATGACATTCCCGTTTCCGACCTCACGGCAAGCAGCCAACGCTTCCTCAATCTCGCCATACGTGGCCATGCCGGTGGAGAGGATCATTGGGCGCCCCTTGGCGGCCGCGTACTGGATTAGAGGAAGGTCTACTAGCTCAAACGATGCAATCTTGAATGCAGGCACTCCCAGGGCATCCAGTTCGTCCACTGCGGCGTAATCAAACGGTGTTGACAGAAAGTCAATTCCCCGGGTCCGCGCGTACTCTGCCAGCTCGGCTTGCCACTCACGAGGAAGCTCGATCTCCTTGATCAGCTCCCACGTCTCCTTGTGACTCACCTTTTCGAGGTACTTAAACCTAGGGGTTTTCTTCGAATACAAGGTCTCCGCGGAGTACGTCTGGAACTTGACGGCATCAGCCCCCGCCTCCGCGGCCACGTCAATCAGTTTGAACGCGATGCCTTTGTCGCGGTTGTGGTTAGCGCCCGCTTCTGCGATCACATAGCAGTAATCATTTTGTCCTAAAACCTTATTACCTATCCGAACGGTTGGATTCACTGCTATACCCCCCGTGCACCGATATGCCTCTGTAAGATCGAGCTCGCCACACGCAGGGCACCTTTTCCATCGACCGTTTCTTGGCCTCGTCGCGCCATCGCAGCCCGTGCAGCCCAATCGCTCCGAAGACGGATATACTCCTCGACGACACGCTGCACGGTCCCATCTGCACCGGCGGGACCCGCATATACGATGGATCCGAGCGCCACGAATCCCTGTATGTTCGTAGCTTGATTTTCCGCAACTTGCACGACAATGCAAGGGACGCCCGCAGCCGCCATCTCGTATAGGGACTGCCCCCCTCCGCTGATCGCCATGTCTGCGCTGGTTAAGAGGGCGGCCAACTCCGCAGGCGAGGGATTCTCCACGATTTCGATCCGCTGATCACGGTGCAGCATTCTCAGGAATTCACTGGACGACGCAAAGGGCCCTACCACCACGTGAAGCCGTTCGCCGGTACCCAAGACATGGCGCAGGCCCGACACCAGGCGCGGGAGGAAACCCCAGGGGTCCGTCCCACCCAGTGTCACCACCGAGGACTGCACGCGTGCGCTTGGCACCCTTCTCGGCAGGCTCCGATAGGGAGAGCCGAGCAACGCATATTCTGGACCTCTCAATA